>JAGBBA010000057.1 GCA_017938695.1 Clostridia bacterium
GTCCATTTGAGCGACATAATCCGAACGTTTCACCAAAACAGAGTTGACAAATGTTCGGTATAAAAAACGAACAAAAAAGAAATCCGGACGAATATTCGTCCGGATTTTGGTGCGGGAAACAGGACTTGAACCTGCATGAAGAAAGCCCTCACTAGAACCTGAATCTAGCGCGTCTGCCAATTCCGCCATTCCCGCACGGAACAGGAATGATTATATGACAAATAACGATCTTTGTCAAGGGAAAGTTTCGTTTTTTTGTGGAATGCCTTTTTGATGTTCTTTCTCTCCCAATCGGTTGACACAGCCGCCTTGGAACCGCTATGATGAATGAGCAACTTTGTATACAATGCGAAATCAAAGGAATTTCGGAGGAAATAAGCATGAACCTGACACAAAAAATCCTTGCTGCTCACCTGCTTTCCGGCGAGCTTGTCCCCGGCACGGAGATCTCCATCCGCATCGACCAGACCCTCACCCAGGACTCCACCGGCACCATGGCCTATCTGCAGTTCGAGGCTATGGGCGTTGACCGGGTCAAGACCCGCAAGTCCGTGGCGTATATCGACCACAACACCCTGCAGACCGGCTTTGAAAACGCCGACGACCACCAGTATATCCAAACCGTGGCCAAGAAGCATGGCATTTTCTGCTCCAAGCCCGGCAACGGCATCTGCCATCAGGTGCAGCTGGAACGCTTCGGCGTGCCCGGCCTGACCCTGCTGGGCTCCGACAGCCACACCCCCACCGGCGGCGGCATCGGCATGCTGGCCATCGGCGCGGGCGGCCTGGACGTGGCCGTGGCCATGGGCGGCGGTGCTTATTTCATGACCTGCCCGAAGGTGGTGGGCATCAAGCTGGTGGGCCAGCTGCAGAAGGGCGTGGCCGCCAAGGATATCATTCTGGAAGTGCTGCGCCGCCTGAGCGTTAAGGGCGGTGTGGGCAAGGTGATGGAATACATCGGCCCCGGCGTGGCCACCCTGACCGTGCCCGAGCGCGCCACCATCGCCAACATGGGCGCAGAGCTGGGCGCCACTACCTCCATCTTCCCCTCTGACGAGGTGACCCGCGCCTTCCTGAAGGCCCAGAAGCGCGAAGAGGACTTCGTGCCCCTGGCTGCCGACGAGATCACCGCCTACGACGAAATGATCGAGATCGACCTGAGCACCCTGGTGCCCCTGGTGGCCCGTCCCCACATGCCCGACAATGTGGAAACCGTGGAGAACGTGGGCCCCATCAAGGTGGATCAGGTGTTCATCGGCAGCTGTACCAACTCCTCCTATCAGGATATGATGCGCGTGGCGAAGATCCTCAAGGGCAAGACCGTGCATCCCGACGTGAGTCTGGTCATCGGCCCCGGCTCCAAGCAGGTGCTGACCATGCTGGCCCGCAATGGTGCCCTGGCGGATATGCTGGGTGCCGGTGCTCGCATCCTGGAATCTGCCTGCGGCCCCTGCATCGGCATGGGCCAGAGCCCCAAGACCAACGCAGTGTCCGTCCGCACCAACAACCGTAACTTCTACGCCCGCAGCGGAACCGCCTCTGCCGGCATTTACCTCACCAGCTGCGAAACGGCCGCCATCACCGCCCTCACCGGCGTGCTGACCGACCCCCGCTGCCTGGATATGGATCTCACCATCCCCCAGCCCGAAGAATTCGAAGTCAACGACAACCTGGTGATTCCCCCCGTGGAAGCCGGTGCCGAGGACACGGTGGAAGTCGTGCGCGGCCCCAACATCCAGCCCTTCCCCCTGGGCCACACCCTGGAAGCCGACGTGGCTGGCAAGGCCCTTTTGAAGATGGAGGACAACATCACCACCGACCACATCATGCCCTCCAATGCCAAGCTCCTGCCCTACCGCAGCAACGTGCCCTACCTGAGCGATTTCTGCCTCACCCCCGTGGATGAAACCTTCCCTGCCCGCGCCAAGGCAGAAAAGGGCGGCTTCCTGGTGGCTGGCAGCAACTATGGCCAGGGCTCCAGCCGTGAGCATGCCGCCCTGGTGCCGCTGTACCTGGGCATCCGCGCGGTGGCTGCCAAGAGCTTCGCCCGCATCCACCAGGCAAATTTGATCAACAACGGCATTATGCCCTTGACCTTCCAGGATGAAAAGGATTATGATGATATCGACATGATGGATGAGCTGGCTCTGCCGGGCATCCGCGCCGCCATCGAGGCTGGCGAGGAGAAGCTCACCCTGCGCAACGTCACCAAGGGACACGACTACACCGTGCTTCTCCCCCTGACCGAGCGCCAGCGCGGTATGATCCTGGCAGGCGGCCTCCTCAACTACACGAAGGAGTGCAATAGCTAACATGAAGAAACTGGCGGCACTGTTCCTGGCCCTGATGCTGCTCCTGTCCACCGCTGTGGCGGAGGGCTGCATCGTCAACCTGATCGACGATCCTGATACGGAGTTTGCCTTTGAAGAGGGCAAGGACATCTTTTCCGTGGTGTACCCCAACATTCACGGCTCCGATGCGGCGATCCTCATGTATCAGGACGAAGTATGGATGATCGACTGCTCCACCGACGACCAGGCCCCCCATCTGGTGGTGCCTGCCCTGGAGGATCTGGGCATCACCCACATCGACGTGGCCTTCAACAGTCACCCCCACGACGACCATATCACCGGCTTTGAGTTCATCGACAAACAGGCCAGCATCGGCACGCTGATGGTGGCCTTCCCCGAGGACTACAACTACATCATCAAGCGCACCGTGTATCGCCTGAAGAACAAGGGTACCGCTGTGGCCCACACCGCCGACGGCGAGACCCTCACCATGGGCGACGGCGGCGTGACCATGGACGTGGTGCAGCGTTTCGGCGGCGGCTTTACCGACAACGACAAGTCCGCCTTGCTGATGATCCGCTACGGCCAGCGCAGCCTGTTCACCGTGGGCGATATCGAGAACCGCGGCCAGCAGGCCCTGCTGGACAATCCCCCGGCCTGTGGCGTGAAGGCGGACATCCTGAAGTATCCCCACCACGGCCACGCCCCCATGAACCGGGAGCTATTCCAGCAGATCGACCCCGAGCTGGTGCTGATCACAGCCCACCAGTTCCCGGCGGACGACGGCTTTGATTTCATCCAGCAGATGGGCGTGCCGGGGTTGAGCACCTGGTACGGCATCATCCGCTTCCGCACCGATGGCAACATCTGGGTGGTGGACATGCTGCCCACCCGTGTGCAGAACAAGTGAGGTGCGCCATGAAGTACCGCTATCTCCTGGCTGACAACGACAACACCCTGATGGACTTCGATGCCGCCGAACGCAAGGCATTGCGCAACGCCCTGGCTGCCTTCGGCCAGAGCTGCGACGATGAAACCTTTAACACCTATCACCACATCAACAAGCTTCTGTGGGAGGCCCTTGAGCGCGGCGAAACCACCCAGGCCAAGCTAAAGGTAGAACGCTTCGCCCAGCTCATCGCCCACTACGGATGGCCGGGCATTGACCCGGTGCAGCTGGCCGCCACCTTCCAGAACGACTTGGCCACCCATGCCGATCTGATCCCCGGCACGATGGATTTCCTCCGAGCCGTGAAGCCCCACATGAAGATCGCCCTGGTGTCCAACGGCGTCAGCTTCACCCAGCGCAACCGCCTGAGCGTGTGCGAGTTCACTTACCTGCTGGACGCGGTGGTGATCTCCGAGGAGATCGGCGTCAGCAAGCCCAATCCTCTGATGGTGGAAAAAGCCCTCGAAATGCTGGGCTGCACCGACAAGCGCGAGGCCGTTTTCCTGGGGGATAGTCACTCCGCTGACATTGCCGCCGCCTGCAATGCGGGCATCGACAGCATCTGGCTCACCCGCAAGGGGAAGGGGCAGAGCGACAAGGCTACCTATATTGTGGAAAGCCTGGAAGAGGCCGCTGAAATTCTGCTGAAGTAAATGAACAGAAACCGCAAGCTGGTCAAGGCTTGCGGTTTTTTGCAAGCAGGTTTATATTGCAGCAAGGGGCCGCTTTCGCGCGTCGAAAGCGGCGCAAAGCCGCCGGGGGGAAGCGATTACGCTTCCCTCCGGACCCCCTCGCTCCTTTTGGGGCAAGTCGAGCGGCTGTAAAGCGGGGCGGCTCCGTTGCAGAGGATTGCCTGAATTTCCGCTTTCAGCGGAAGCAATCCTCTGCAAAGTCACCGCATTGTTCCTTTGCGGCTTGAGCGACAGCCGCAGGGGCTTGAGGGGGGCGGGGCTGCTGGCTGTTTTGGGGAAAGGTATACTCAGGGTTCGGGTTTTTCTTGTATTTTCCATCATGGGTATGGTATACTGAAAAAAAGTTTCGTTGGAGGTGCCGGTATGGCTTTTCTTCAAGTACAATTCTTTTCTGAAACACTGAACGTTGCATCCACCGTCAATGTTATTATGCCCGAGCCCAGCCAGGGCATTGGCATGGAAGCCGCCCAGGCCGACGAGCTGCCCAAGGTGCTGTATCTGCTCCATGGTTACAGCGACGACCACTCCATCTGGATGCGCCGCACCTCGGTGGAGCGCTACGCCGCCCAGCACAACCTGGCGGTGATCATGCCCGCGGTGAACCACAGCTTCTACACCAACGAGGTGCAGGGCGAACGCTACTGGGATTATGTGAGCGAAGAGCTCCCCCGGGCCATGCACCGGTTCTTCCGCCTGTCTGACAAGCCCGAGGATACCTTCGTGGCGGGCCTGTCCATGGGCGGCTACGGCGCCATGAAGCTGGCCCTCACCCACCCGGAGCGTTTCGGCGCGGCAGCAAGCTTCTCCGGTGCAGTGAACATCTGCGACATGACCGGCCGCAGCAAGGACCGGCTGGATGGCTTCCGCCGGGTGTTCGGCCCCCTGAGCAAGATGAAGGGCAGCCAGCACGACCTGTTCCACCTGATGAAGAACAAGCCCGAGAACGCGCCCCGACTCTACGTTTCCTGCGGCACGGCGGATTTCCTGTATCACCAGCATGAGAAGTTCATCCCTGCGCTGAAGAAGTACGGCTGGGACGTGACCCACTACGAGGAGCCCGACGCAGTGCACGAGTGGGGCTTCTGGGATCGGGAGATCAAGAAGTTCATCCCCTTTGCCATGGAAAAATAATCAAGCAGCAAGAAAAGACGAGCATCCGGCACAAGGTCGGACGCTCGTTTGTATAAGAAGTTGTACAAACGGGTGCCATGGGGGGCCCCGCTTTCTCAGCCACCGGTCACGATCACTCCGGCCGCCAGAATCCGCCGGTGTGGAAGTTCTCCCCCTCCAGCTTTTCCGCCGTCATGCGGAACATCACGCAGCCGTCGGGGCAAACGATGGTCTTGCTATATTGCCCGTCGCCGCCGATGTTCCGCAGGTCGCCCCCGGCGCGCACCGCCTCCATAATGGGGAACATCTGCAGCATCACCTTGGAGCAGATGCCCTGGCCCTGCGCATTCACCGGGCAGCCGTAGGTGCAGGTATACTTGTCGCCGATCTCCTCGCCATTGCGGCAGTAGTTCTCCGTCTTGTCGCCCTGGAGGAACCCCACCACCTCGATGGTCCAGGCGTACTCCTCGTCATACCACTTTTTCATAAATCCTCCATGTAAACTCAGATTGCCCAAAGGCTGATTTGGGTTCGACTAATTCAGCTGTCCGCAGGACTAAAATCATGTAAGCCGGCTTTGCCGGCTTCGCGGGTCGTTGATTTTGCTTGCAAAATCAATTCCTTACAAATCCAGCCGTCCTCTGGTCGGCTGGATTTGCTTCCTCAAAAAAGTGGCTCTGCCACTTTTTTGAAACATAAAGCCGCAGCAAAAGCGCTGCGGCTGCTTTTCTTATTCGTCTGCCAGTTCTTCTTCCAGCAGGGCCAGATCGTCCTCTTCCTCCTCGGCCTGGAGCTTCATGGCAGCCTCGTCCTCGGGGGCGGGCTCAGCGAAGAGCTCCTTGCGCAGGATAGCGTCGATCTCGTCGGTGATCTCGGGGTTGTCGCGCAGGTACAGGCGGGTGTTCTCGCGGCCCTGGCCGATGCGCTGATCCTTGTAGGAGAACCACGCGCCGCTCTTGTGGATGATGTCGCGCTCCACGGCCATATCCAGCAGGGTGCCTTCCTTGGAGATGCCCTCGCCGTACACGATATCGAACTCGGCCACGCGGAAGGGCGGAGCCACCTTGTTCTTCACGACCTTCACCTTGGTGTGGTTGCCCACGATGGCGGTGCCGTTCTTGAGCTGCTCGCCGCGGCGCACGTCCAGGCGCACAGAGGCGTAGAACTTCAGCGCACGGCCGCCGGGAGTGGTTTCGGGGTTGCCGTACATCACGCCCACCTTTTCACGCAGCTGGTTGATGAACACCGCCACGCAGCCGGTCTTGTTGATGATACCGGCCAGCTTGCGCAGGGCCTGGCTCATCAGTCGGGCCTGCAGGCCCACGAAGCTGTCGCCCATTTCGCCGTCGATTTCCGCCTTGGGCACCAGGGCCGCCACGGAGTCGATCACCACCACGTCCAGTGCACCGGAGCGCACCAGAGCCTCGGCAATTTCCAGGGCCTGCTCGCCGGTGTCGGGCTGGGAAACATAGAGCTCGTCGATGTTCACGCCCAGCTTCTTGGCATACACGGGGTCCAGCGCGTGCTCGGCGTCCACAAAGGCCGCGATGCCGCCAGCCTTCTGGGCCTCCGCCACGATGTGCAGGGCCACAGTGGTCTTACCGGAGGATTCAGGGCCATAGATCTCCACGATACGGCCGCGGGGAATACCGCCCACGCCCAGGGCTGCGTCCAGGGTGAGGCAGCCGGTGGGGATCACCTCGATATTCTGGGTGCTGGCCTCGCCCAGCTTCATCACAGAACCCTTGCCAAACTGTTTATCCAGATCAGCCAGCGCATGCTCCAGCGCCTTGAGCTTCTCTGCCTGCGCCCCGTCCTTCACGGGTGCAGTCTTTTCGGCCTTTGCCGCTTTCTTCGTTGCCATGTTGAACACGTCCTTTCAACTCGATAGACCTATCGTATCACGGCCTGTTCGCATTTGCAAGGGGAACACGCGAAAAAAGTCGCTTAAGGGCTTTCAGCCCTTAAGAATCCCGACCAGAGGGATTTCATCCCTCTGGACTCCCGCTCGGGGGTGGCCGGCGTAGTGGTCTGCGGGCAGGGGTCACGGCGCGAATACGGTCGCGCCGCGACGCGGAGCATGCGGCATTTGTGGCATACGCACTCCATTATTTCTCATTCATATTCGATTGTTCTCCTTGTGTACTTCGCTTGACATTCATCCTTTTCCGGGCGTATAATCCAGCCATGGATACAGATAGTATCCGCAGGAGGAAACACCATGCTGCATTGCTTCTACTTTACGTTTAGCGTCCCGGGCGGCTTTGCCGTGCCGGGTGTCTGAGCGTACCGTTGAAGCAGCACCTTTTGCTGCCGCCATCGTGCGGCACGATCCGGGCGGCCTTTAACGGCCCCCGGTTTTTATTTGCATTCATTAAAGGAGGCAACCACCCATGATTATCGTTCTGAAGCAAGGCACTTCCCAGCAGGAGATTGACAAGCTGACAAACATTATCGTCAGCAAGGGCATCAATGTGAATCCTATGTTTGGTTCCGATCTGACCATTCTGGGCCTGATCGGCGACACCAGCCAGGTCGACCCCGCCCAGATCGAGTCCTTCCGCTGCGTTGAACGCATCATGAAGGTGGCAGAGCCCTTCAAAAAGGCCAACCGTATGTTCCACCCCGGCGAGAGCGTCATCAAGGTGGGCGATACCGAGGTGGGCGGCAAGAAGCTGGCCATTATGGCAGGCCCCTGCTCGGTGGAGAGCAAGGAGCAGATCACCTATGTGGCCCAGGAGGTCAAGAAGGCCGGTGCCACCATTCTGCGCGGCGGTGCCTTCAAGCCCCGCACCTCCCCCTATGCCTTCCAGGGCCTGAAGTACGACGGCCTTGATCTGCTGGTAGAGGCCCGCGCCGCCACCGGCCTGCCCATTGTTACCGAGATCATGAGCCCCTACGACATCGAGATCTTCGATGAAAAGGTGGACTGCATCCAGGTGGGTGCCCGCAACATGCAGAACTTCGACCTTCTGCGCCTGCTGGGCCAGAGCAAGAAGCCCATCCTGCTCAAGCGCGGCCTGTCCTCCACCATCGAAGAGTGGCTCATGAGTGCCGAGTACATCATGGCCGGTGGCAACCCCAACGTGATCCTGTGCGAGCGCGGCATCCGCACCTACGAAACCTACACCCGCAACACCCTGGACCTTTCCGCCGTGCTGGCCGTGAAGCGTCTGAGCCACCTGCCGGTCATCGTTGACCCCAGCCACGCCACCGGCAAGTTCTGGATGGTGGAGCCCCTGGCCCGCGCCGCCATCGCCGTAGGTGCCGACGGCGTGATGATCGAAGTCCACAACGACCCCGCCCACGCCCTGTGCGACGGTGCCCAATCCATCAAGCCCGACCTCTTCGCCGACGTCATGAAGGACATCCGCACCATCGCCGCCTGTGTCGGCCGCGAGGCCTAAGGGGACTCTGTACCCTTAGGGATCCCCTGTCAGAGGGGCTTTGCCCCTCTGGACACCCCACGAAGGGCCTTCGGCCCTTTCGAAACCCATGCGGGGAGAGCGTTGCTTGGCGGTCTCCGAGCTGGGGTCCCGGCGCGCAACGGGCGCGCCGCGACGCGGAGCAAGGCGCAAAGCCTCCCTTGTGCAAAGGGAGGTGGCAGCCCGCAGGGCTGCCGGAGGGATTGCCTGCTGCAATTCCCCTCATGCGCCCAGCCCACACTCCATTCCGCATTCCGAATTCCGAATTCCGAATTCTTCAAGGAGGCCTTCCATGCCTACCATCACCGTTTCTCTTGGGGATCGCACCTACCCTGTCCATATTGAGTCTGGTCTTATTGATCGCGTCGGGCAACAGGCCCGCGAGGTGCTGGGCGAGTGCGCCCTGGCCATCATTACCGATGACCATGTGGCACCACTGTACCTTGCCCGTGTGGAGGCTTCGCTGGATGCTGCGGGCTTGCGGCACACCAGCATCGTGCTGCCTCACGGTGAGCCCACCAAGTGCCTGGCGCAGCTCAGCCGCCTGTATGATTTCCTGTGCGAGAGCCGCATCACCCGCAAGGATGCCATCATTGCTCTGGGCGGCGGTGTGATTGGCGATCTGGCAGGGCTGGCGGCGGCTACCTTCCTGCGGGGCATCCGGTTCATTCAGGTGCCCACCACGCTGCTGGCCCAGGTGGATTCCTCGGTGGGCGGCAAGGTGGCGGTGGATCTGCCCCAGGGCAAGAACCTGGTGGGTGCGTTCTATCAGCCTGCGGCGGTGCTGTGCGATCCCATGACGCTGAACACCCTCACTGATGATTACTGGCGTGATGGTCTGGGCGAGGTGGTGAAGTACGGCTGCATCAACGATGCTGAACTGTTTGCCCTGCTGGAGGCTTGCGCCCCCGGTGGCCGCCAGGCCCTGATGGAGCAGATCGACACCATTCTGCAGCACTGCATCCAGGCCAAGGCTGACGTGGTGGCCCAGGACGAATGCGACATCGGCCTGCGCATGACGCTGAACTTCGGCCACACCATTGGCCATGCGGTGGAAACCTGCCAGCACTACGATGGCTTGCGCCACGGCGAGGCGGTGGCCCTGGGCATGACGGTGATGACGCACCTCACCGAAGGCCGGGGCATGACGGCTCCCGGCACCGCAGCCCGTCTGGATGCGTTGCTTTCCGCCCTGGAAATGCCCATGCAGCTGCCGGATATTCCGGAGGATGACCTGATCGCTGCCATGGGCATGGACAAGAAATCCGCTGGCAAAACCCTGAATGTGATCGTGCTGGACAAGATCGGCCAGTGCCGCATCCACCCAACTTCGGCAGATTTCTTCAAAGGTATTCGTGCATAATTATCAATATTCAACAAAACACAACAAATTGATGTATTTCTCTTTTCAAGGGCTTGAAAAAAAGGTACAATATAATAGGCTTGTTTTGCGGACAGCAGCGGCTGTCCGCTTTTATTGACTGATGATCTGCCCCCCGATAGGAGGCCTCTTCTATGACCCAGCCTGTGGACGCCTGGCGGCTTCTTCTGTGGGAAGCCGATATGCCCCTGACCGACGACCAGCGCACTGCGCTTACATCCGCTGCGGTTCAAGCCATGCAACCCATTGGCGAAGCATCCGCCAGCTTTGCCCCCCAGGGCGATGTGCTGACCATCTCCCTGCATCACACCCGGTTCGCCGCCGCCATCCAGCGGGACATGGCCCTGTGGCTCTGCGCCCAGAACCTGATGGAAACCGTTTCCCTCACCATGGATCAGGTGGGCACCATGTCCGTCAGCGAGGAGTTCAGCCAGGAAAGCGAAGGGAGCAGCCACCTTGCCGCCATGCAGGAGATCTCCGACTGGTGGGCAAGTGTGTCGCCCATGCCGGGCAGCCTGGCCCGCAGCCGCCGCACCCATCTGCAAACCATTATCAAACGCCGCCAGTATACGGCCCTGGGCGGCTACGTCAGCCGGGAGCTCCGCGCCGAGCAGGAGCCCGGGCGCATGTGCTACGCCTATGTGCCGCTGGTGATCGAGGCCATCTGGAGCCAGCACGCCGATCTGTCCTTGCAGGCACTCACCGGCAGCCTGAACCTGAACGACATGGCCCGCCGCCCCAAGGATGCCCTGATGGCCTGGCTCAACGCCCTGCCTACGCTCCTGCGGCAAAGCCCCTCCGCCGCCACCGCCGCACCCATCGACCGGGTGATCGCCGGCATCCAGGCGGATTGCTCCCTGCCCTATTCCCAGCAGAACCTGAGCCGTTCTCTGGGCCTGACCCCTGCCTATTTCTGCCGCCTGTTCCATGAAAAAACCGGGCAGCACTTTTCCACCTTTCTCACCCGCACCCGCATGGAAAAAGCCCAGGAGCTCCTTTCCGACGGCCAGGAGCACAGCCTGGGCGAAGTCAGTGCTGCCTGCGGCTACCCCAACAAGAGCTACTTCTGCCAGGTGTTCAAAAAATACACCGGCCTGACCCCCGGCGAATTTGAACAACGGAAAAAGTGACCCCTGCAAGAAACAAAGCCTGTCTTACGTTACAATATTGGACATGATCAGACAAGGACAGGCTGTCATGGCCTGTCCTGTTCCGCATATATTGCATTATCCATGCTCATGAGGAGGTTCCCCATGCGACGATTGATCTGCCTGCTGCTTTGCCTGATGCTGCTCCCCCTGCCTGCCCTGGCGGAAGAAGAAGCCGCCTCCCCCACCATCCGGGTGCTTTTACGCCGGCTCAACCTCACCGACTGCGCTTACCTCACCCTGGACGGCCCCTACACCGTTGCCACCAAGCTGGGTGCCACGATGACCTTCCCCAAGGGCAGCGAGGTGACGGTGAACATCCGCGGCGGCGAGCTATACCTGTTCTACCAGGGCATGAGCCTGCAAGCCGGTAAGGAAGTGCGCTTTATCCGCAACGCCTCCGAGGCCAGCGGCACCGAGGGCATCCGCTTTGCCAAGAACGGCAATTTCTACCCCGGCGACCTGAAGCTGACCATCGAAAACGGTGCGCTTTATCCGGTGATGACCCTGGCCGTGGAGGACTACCTGCTGGGCGTTGTCCCCTATGAAATGGGCGACAGCTTCCCCCTGGAGGCCCTGAAGGCCCAGGCCATCTGCGCCCGCACCTACGCGCTGTCCCACGTGGACCCCTCCGACGCCTACGACGTGGTGGACACCACCAACGATCAGGTGTTCAAGGGCGTTGACCTGGATAGCAAGCTGTCCATCCAGGCCGTGCAGGACACCGCCGGCATCGTGGGCATGTACAAGGGCAAGCTGGCCAACTGCTATTACAGTGCCTCCAACGGCGGCCAGACCGAGCTGGTGGAAAACGTGTGGAGCGGCCGAGACCGCGGCGGCTATTTCGCCATCACCGACGACCCCTTCGACCTGGAGAACCCTGCCAGCGTGGTGCGCCGCGCGAAGCTGAACAAAAACGGTCAGGACATCCCGGCGGATTTCAATGCGGTGCTGTCCAGCTACATGGCGGATAAACTGATCAAGCACGGCTTTGAGCCCCTGCCCAAGGCCTTCCGCATTGACGAGATCAAGTCCGTTTCCCTGGCAGGCACCAAGTTTGATCCCCCCAGCCGCTTTGTGGACGAGATGACCATCACCTTCACCTGGTCGGGCAAAAAGCTGCTGACCTGGTATGACGGCCAGGAGGACAGCGACGAGGAGATCTCCCTGTTCTCTGCCACGCCGGTACCCACCGAGACCCCCGAACCCACCGCAGAGCCGGAGATCACCCCTGAGCCCCAGCCGGTGTACAGCGACTTCATCCCCGTGGAGGAAGAGGCTACCGTCACCCTGCCCATTTTCCCCGAGGTGATCCGAGCACTGGGGCTGTCCATTTCCGGCAGCGACAATGAGATGCTCACCCTGGTGGAGACCGACGACGCCTTCACCCTGGAGGCCCGCCGCTTCGGCCACGGCGTGGGCATGAGCCAGCGCGGTGCCCAGTGGATGGCCGCCGCCTACGGCAAGCAGTATCATGAAATTCTGGCCTTCTACTATCCCGGCATGGAGCTGGCCAAGTTGGCCGCTGGCGAGCTGCCCCTGCCCACCACCCAGCCCGAGCTGGCCCAAACGCCGCCTCCCCCGGCCACGCCCACGCCCCGGCCCACCCTGATGCCCGTGACCACGTCCATCCCCCAGGGGGCCTACCTGGCCAGCGTGGAAGGCATCGACGATGATTCCAGCCTGAACCTGCGCCAGGAGCCCAGTCTGGCCTCGGAAATCCTGATGCGGCTGTACAAGCATCAGCAGCTGATCGTGCTGGAAACCGCCGAAGACCCGGCCTGGGTCAAGGTGAAGACCGACGTGATCGAGGGCTATGTGATGCTCAGCTATCTGGAAAAGGTGAAATAACCGCCAACTGACACGAAAGAAGGTGCTTCATGCGCACCGCGACCATTTATAACTATCTGGTGGAGGCAGCCCTCATCGGCAGCGTGCTGATCCTGCTGGGGCTGGTGCTGCGTCCCCTGTGCCGCAGGATCGTGGGCAGCAGGGTATTGTGCCTGGCATGGCTGTTGATCGTGCTGCGACTGCTGGTGCCCCTGGCCCTGCCCAACCCGGCCATGAACGCCCTGAAGCCCACCCTCAGCCAGGACCCGGGCATCCGCCCCATGGCTGACCAGGTGCGCACCCGGGTGGAAGACACCGCCCGGGATCTCTACTGGAAGACCCTTGACCATGCCGACCCGGATACCCCGGCGGCCGCGCTGATGCTGCGCATCATGTACGCCGCTGGCAACGGGCGGCTGTCCCGGCAGCTGATGGGTGTGTACGCCATCGGTGCCGCGCTCTCCGCCGCCTGGATGTTTTGGCAGAACATCGCCTTCCGCCGCAGGATGAACCGCCGGTGCACCGGCAGCCTGTCGCCCGAACAGCAAGCTGCTTATGAGGCGCAGTGCGTCCAGCGCAAGCTCCGGCCGCTGCAGGTGCATTTTGTGCAAGATTTGCCCGGCTCCTGCCGCATGGGCAGGCAGGTGTATCTCCCGGCCGGTGCGCCGCAGGAGCTGCTCCCGGCCATGCTGCTCCGTGAAACCAGCCACCGCTATCTGACGCTCCACGCCATTCTGCGCAACGTGTGCTGCGTGGTGCACTGGTTCAATCCCCTGGTATGGTTCGCTGCCCACCTGAGCCGCATGGATCTGGAGCTGGCCTGCGACGAGCGCGCCGTCGCCCCCATGGATGAGCCCCAGCGCAAGGCTTACGCCAGGCTGATGCTCTCTGCCCGGGATGTGCGCCGCGCGCGCCCCGGCCTGACAGTGGCGGCCTCCTGCTGCACGCTGGCCGCCTCCATGCAGAAGCTACGCATCAACCGGGTGCTGCACATGCAGCCCGTCCGCCGCTGGGCCATTGCCGCCTATGCCGTGGGCTGCGTGCTGCTGGGGCTGATGATGTTTTCCACCGATGTGCAGACCTCCCTGGCCAACCTGCCCCATCTGGAGCAGAAAAGCATCCGTCCCCGGGAGGTCATCGCCACCCAGGAGGACGCCCAACACTTCGCCCAGGCCTTCCTGACCCTGGAGGGCATCGGGGCCGACCTGGCCGAGCAGCCTGCCTACATCGCCCAGACCAGCGCAGGCTGGCTGGTGGAATGGTACGAAACGCAGGGCGCACCCCCTATTTTGCTCAGCTTCACCGCGGAAGGCAGCGTGCTCTCCTACCTGAACCCCGTGCACAACACCGATAAGCTGCACCCTCTGGCGACCCCCATCACCCACGGCTCCCTGGAAGGCCAGCCCTGGTGCACCTTCCTGGCGGAATTCACCCGGCTGCACATGCCCGAATGCTTCGCCGCCTACGAGGCCATGGAGATCGTCCGCAACGGCCGGCTGGACGGGGAGCAGTTTATCATCGTGCACTTGCTGTCCGCTGAGAAGCTTCCCCTGTGGGAGGTGGCCGTGCAGGTGGCCCCAGAGGGACGCATCCTGTCCTTTGCCTCTGTGCAATAGTCTTTTGCCGGTGCCATGTGCACCGGTTTTTTTCTGTCCGCAGAAAATACACAGCATATCCAATGGCAGAGATTGACTTGCCTACCACAGACGGGTAAAATAGGAATGAAACCGTAAAATAACAAAGGCGGGATAGTATGAAGATCGTATTGGAGCACCTGACCAAGACCTTTCCCGGACGGGGCAAGAATGCGCCGGACGTTAAAGCTGTGAACGATTTGACCTTTGAGATCCCCGACGGCAAGCTGGTGGGCCTGCTGGGCCCCTCCGGCTGCGGCAAATCCACGGTGCTGAACCTGGTGAGCGGCCTGCTGAAAGTAACCAGCGGCAAGGTGTTTTTTGACGACGACGATGTGACCAACATCCCTGCTGAATACAGGGGCGTGGGCATCGTTTTCCAGAACTATGCGCTGTACCCCCACCTGACGGTGGAAAAGAATATCCTTTTCCCCATGGAGAATTTCAAGGGCGACAAAAAGCTGAGCAAGCAGCAGATGCAGGAGCGCGCCCTGGCCGCCGCCAAGCTGGTGCAGATCGACGGGCTGATGGACCGCAAGCCTGCGGAGCTTTCCGGCGGCCAGCAGCAGCGCGTGGCCATCGCCCGTGCCCTGGTGAAGCAGCCCCGGGTGCTGCTCATGGACGAGCCCCTTTCTAACCTGGACGCCCGGCTGCGCCTGCAGACCCGCGAGGAGATCCGCCGCATCCAGCGCGAAACGAAGATCACCACCGTGTTCGTCACCCACGACCAGGAGGAGGCCATGTCCATTTCCGACCTGATCATCGTGATGAAGGACGGCGTTCTCCAGCAGACCGGCAAGCCCCAGGAGGTTTACGACAACCCTGCCAACCTGTTCGTGGCCAAGTTCCTGGGCACGCCGCCCATCAATGTGTTCCACGGCTGCGTGAAGGGCGGCAAGCTGATGCTGGGCGACGACGTGATCTTCAAGGTCAAGCATGTGGAGGATCAGGACGTGTGGGTAGCCATCCGCCCCGAGGGCTTCCTGCTGGATAAGCACGGCTGCCTGCACTGCCAGCTGCAGAACGTGGAGGTCATGGGCCGCGATGTGAGCATCGTCGCCACCCATCCGGCCATGGAGGGCGAGTCCTTCCGCGCCATCATCCCCTCCACCACCCGTGTGGATGACGAAGCAGCCACCGTCAGCTTTGTCCTGCACCCGGAGAAGGTGCTCCCGTTCAGCAAAGCCGATGAAACGCGCATTGACGCCAAGCTGGTGTAAGGAGGACGCATGGAAAACAGAAGCATGAAGGGCTGGCTCTACCTTCTGCCGGCCATCCTATTCCTGGGCGTTTTCATGGTGTATCCCCTGATCGACGTATTCATCTATTCCTTTGAGGAGGGCTATAACTCCGCCTCCCAGACCTACTTTGGCGTGGGCACCTACAACTATTCCTATGTGCTCCACGACCCCTACTTCCTCCAGGCGGTGAAGAACACGTTGATCCTGGTGGCCATTACCGTGCCGGTATCCACAGGGCTGTCGCTGCTCATTTCCCTGGGACTGAGCAACATCCCCAAGCTGCGCAACCTGTTCCAGACGGTGTACTTCCTCCCCTACGTGACCAACACCCTGGCCGTGGGCCTGGTGTTCATGATCCTCTTCCGCAAGACCCCCTATACCGACGGCCTGGCTAACCTGGTCATCAACTTTTTCGGCGGCGAGTCCATCGACTTCATCGACGGCCCCTACTGGGCGAAGATGTTCGTTCTGTGCCTGTACACGGTGTGGGTGGTTATGCCCTTCAAGATCCTGGTGCTCACCAGTGCCCTGGCCTCGGTGAACGAAACCTACTACAAAGCTGCCCGGGTGGACGGCACCAGCCGCAGCCGCATCTTCTTCCGCATCACCCTGCCGCTGATCTCCCCCACCATGTTCTATCTGATCATCACCGGCTTCATCGGTGCCTTCAAGGCGTACAGCGATGCAGTAGCCCTGTTTGGCACCAACCTGAACGCGGCGGAGATGAACACCATCGTGGGCTATGTATATGATATGCTCTACGGCGACAGCGGCGGATACCCGTCCTTTGCCTCGGCAGCGGCCATCATCCTGTTTGTGATCGTGCTGACCATCACCTGCATCAACCTGCTGGTGAGCAAAAAGCACGTCCATTATTGAGAGGAGGGAAGCAGATGGGCAAGTCCATGGACTTTGAAAAGATCGAGCGCGGCGCACGCCGGTCCGAGCGTGTGCGCAACACCATCATCTATGTGCTGCTGGGCATCTGGGCCCTGGTGGTGCTCTTCCCCTTCTACTGGATGGTCCTCTCCTCGGTGAAAAGTTACAGTGCCTATAATGCCGAGTACATCCCCCAGCTGTTCACCCTGTCCCCCACGCTGCAAAACTACGCCGACGCCTTTACCGCCGTGCCCCTGGCGAAGTATTTCCTCAACACGCTGATCTTCACCGTGATCACCACAGCGGTGATGATGATCGTCACCGTGCTGGCGGCCTTTGCCTTTGCCCGGCTGGATTTCCCCGGCAAGAACATCGCCTTTGTGATCTTCCTCTCCCTGATGATGATCCCCAACGAGCTGGTGATCATCACCAACTTTGTCACCATCACCAACCTTGACCTGCGCAACACCTTCCTGGGCCTGATCCTGCCCTCCATCACCTCGGTGTTCTACATCTATCTGCTCAAGGAGAACTTCGCCCAGGTGCCGGATGAACTGTACTACGCCGCCAAGGTGGACGCCACCAGCGACTTCAAGTACCTGTGGAAGGTGATGATCCCCATCTGCCGCCCCACGCTGGTAACCATCACCATCCTGAAGGTCATCGAATGCTGGAACTCCTATGTGTGGCCGCGGCTGATCACCGACGACCCCAACTACTACCTGGTGTCCAACGGCATCCAGGAGATCCGCGAGAACGGCTTTGGCCGCGAGAACATCCCCGCCATGATGTCGGCGGTGGTGGTGATCTCCGTGCCGCTGATCCTTCTGTTCCTCATTTTCCACAAGAAGATCATGGCCGGCGTGGCGAGAGGAGGCACCAAGGGATGATGCGACTTGCCAAGCGTATGCTGCTCATGCTGTGCCTTGCAGCCTGCCTGGTGCTTACCGGCTGCCACGGTGCCCAGGAAACCTCTGCCTTTGAGATTCCCGAAGCCTTCGATACCTCACGCCAGTACGAGATCACCTTCTGGGCCAAGAACGACACCAACATCACCCAGGCGGATCTCTACCGCAAGGCCATTGAGGACTTCCAGGCCATTTACCCCAACATCACCGTGAACCTGCGCCTGTACACCGATTACGGCCGCATTTACAACGATGTGATCACCAACATCGCCACCGGCACCACCCCCAACGTGTGCATCACCTACCCCGACCACATCGCCACCTACCTCACCGGCGATAACTGCGTGGTGCCCCTGGACGAGCTTTTCACCCACGAAAAGTACGGCCTGGGCGGCAGCGAGGTGCTCTTTGACGCCCCCACCCAGGCGGAGATCGTGCCCCAGTTCCTGTCGGAGTGCGCCTTTGGCGGACACTACTACGCCGTGCCCTACATGCGCTCCACCGAGGCCTGCTACGTCAACAAGACCTATGTGGAAAAGCTGGGCTTCACCCTGCCGGAGAAACTCACCTGGGACTTCGTTTGGGAAGTAGCCGACGCCGCAGCCCAGCAGGATGAAGAAGGCACCTACCTGGTCAACGGCCAGAAGGTGATGATCCCCTTCCTGTACAAGTCCACCGACAACATGATGATCCAGATGCTGCGGCAGAAGGGCGCAGGTTACTCCACCGACGCCGGGGAGATCCTCATCTTCAACGACACCACCCGGGAGCTGCTCTCCACCGTGGCCGAGCATGTGAAGAAGGGTGCCTTCTCCACCTTCAAGATCTCCAGCTACCCGGCCAACTTCCTCAACGCGGGCCAGTGCATCTTCGCCATCGACTCCACCGCCGGTGCCACCTGGATGGGCTCCGACGCGCCGCTGATCGACATTGCCGAGGATAAGCTGGTGCAGTTTGAAACCGCCGTGATGACCATCCCCCAGTTCGACCCCGAGCATCCGCAGATGATCTCCCAGGGCCCGTCCATGTGCGTGTTCAACAAGGACGATCCCCAGGAGGTGCTGGCCTCCTGGCTGTTCACCCAGTACATGCTCACCAACGATGTGCAGATCGCCTACGCCAGCACCGAGGGTTACGTCCCCGTGACCACCAAGGCGCAGCAATCCGACAATTACCAGGATTATCTCGCCCGGGCCGGAGAGGATAATGAGCATCACTACATCGTGAAGATGCAGGCCACGCAGCTCCTGCTGGACAATGTGGGCAACACCTTCGTGACCCCGGTGTTCAACGGCTCAGCTTCCCTGCGCGACGCCGCCGGCCAGATGATTGAGGAGGTCACCAAGGGCATCCGCCGCAAAAAGACGGTGGACGACGCCTTCATCACCGAGCTGTACAGCAAGATGAACTCCCTCTACCGCCTGGACCAGGACAAGGGCGGCACAGCCTCCGGCAAGAAGGATCTGGGCCCCCTGCCCGTCACGGCCCGGCTGCTCATCGCCGCGCTGGTCTTCACCTGGGCGATGATCCTGCTCTACATGGCCCGGGACGGCATCAAAAAACGGAAACTGTTAAAGAACAAGCAATAGCATTGATTTTTTGCCAAATTGATGTATAATAAATGCCGTACCCAATCACCAAGCGAATCGAAAGGAAGAGAAACATGAAGAAGTTCTTTGCCCTGATGCTGGCTCTGTGCCTGATGCTGGCCTGCGGTGCCTGCGTTGCCGAAGAGACCGCTGTGGAAGCTAAGTCCGAAGGCGTTATGACCTATGCCGAGTACGACGCTGCCGCCATGGACGCCGAAGTTGTGCTGGAGTGCTACGTCCAGGCTACCCAGTCCTGGTGGGACAACAAGATCACCGTGTACGCTGCCGATCAGGAAGGTGCTTACTTCCTGTATGAAATGGCTTGCTCCGAAGAAGACGCTGCCAAGCTGGTGCCCGGTGCCAAGATCAAGGTGACCGGCTACAAGGGTGCCTGGGCTGGCGAAATCGAAGTGATGGAAGCTACCTTCGAGTTTGTCGAGGGCGGCATCAACTATATCGCCGAGGCTGTTGACATGACCGCTCTGCTGGGCACTGAAGAGCTGATCGCCAAGCAGAACCAGAAGGCCGCCTTCAAGGGCCTGACCGTGGAAAAGATCGAGTACAAGAACGGCGAACCCGGCGACGACATCTACGTCACCCTGGGCCTGAACGGTGCTTCCTACAGCTTCTGCGTGGAACGCTATCTGACCGCCCCCGACACCGAAGTGTACACCACCGTTGGCACCCTGCAGGCTGGCGACGTGGTGGACGTGGAAGCTTTCGTGTACTGGTACGAAGGCCCCAACCCCCACATCACTTCCATCGTGAAGGCTGCTCAGTAATTCGCAATCAAAAGCCCTCCGCATGATTCACTCATGCGGAGGGCTTCTTTTTTGTTCATTTGATTCTTTTCCCTGCGGCGATGTAGAAAACCGGGCGGGCCCTGTCGCCTGTCTGCTGGTATACCAGCGAGTACCCCTGCGGTACAAGGCCATAGCGGCCATTCAGCCTATCAAGGCAGCGCAGCACACCTTCGAAATAAGCATCTGTTGGCTGCCCGGCAGGCTGGATCACCAGATGGCATGCCCACCGGAGCTGCGGATGCTCCGTCACGCACACGCCGTCATTGCAGAAAACCACGCTGCCAGCCGGGCCGGTGCAGTCCTCCACCATGACGTGATCCGTCAACAGGTGGAAGTGCACCTGCTGCACCTCCTGCCGCTTTCCTCCATTGGCAACCAGCGTGAAGCCATCGTGATAGGCAGGATGCTTCGCCCGTATCGCCTGGACTGCATCCCATATCTTGATGAAATCCCCGGCATGCTCTGCCATGTGCAAAAGCGTCTGCACCGGCTTGCGGGGTGAGATGATCACATGGTTCGGGTAGGCAGGCCGGGGATGCTCAAAGGCAAGGATATCCTTGCTGCAAAACACCTTTTTCACCGGGATCGCCCAGGCGCAGTACCGGAAGGCCAGGCCCACCGCCCTGCCCATCCATGGTGCCTTTGCCAGCCTGAACAGCAGCTGCTTCACCATGCTTTCACCCCCCGCCGTGCAATCATTCGCTGATGAAATCCTCCACGCCGTTCAGCGTGACGAAATAAGGATCGCGGTACACCTCGCGCAGCTTTTCATCGGTGTTGAATTCGTCCGAGGTCAGCCAGCGAGTGTGCCAGGTCATGAACCACACCCAGGGAGCCTTTTCTTCCTCCATCTGGGTACGGCTGGGAATCTCGCCATTCTCGTGATAGCAAATCGGCATGCCTTCCGGCGCAATGGCCGCGCACTTGCGGTACAGTTCGCCCTGGGCACCGCCCTGGTAGCTGTCGCCGCCCAGGATGTCCACGCAGTCGTCCCCGGGGTACCAGGGCTGCAAATCCCCCGGCGCATCGGAGAAGCCCAGCACCCAGATCAGGTTGTTCAGCCCGTGCAGGTTGGTGTAGCGGTCGTACATCAGCCGCCAAAGCTTCACAAAGCCCTCTGCGCCGCCCCGGCCCCACCAGAACCACTTGCCGTCCATCTCATGGAAGGGCCGCCACAAAACGGGAATGTTCATCCGCTGCAGCCGCTTCAGGTACGGCACGGCCCTGTCCATGCCCTGCAAAAGAGCGGCATGGGCCTCAGTGCCTTCGGTAAAGGCGTTGTCCCAGTCCAGCTCATCCTCCTTGGACTGCATGTAGGACGAGGCAAAGTCCACGCCCGTGTGCCAGCAGATGGTCACAATGCCGCCCCGGGCATGCCAGTCCATGGCGCGGCGCACCACGCCCTGGAAATCGTTGTCGATGAAATCCAGCCCGCGGATGGCCGGCATGCGGCCCGTGCGCATCAGCAGGTAGTTGATCTCATGCTCCGTAGTTCCGCACCAGCCGGATTCCATCTGCCCCGTCAGGCAACGCTTTCCCTGCAGGGAACAAATATAGTCATACAAACGCTGTGCCACACCCATGGCATTGGGATTGCAAAGCTGTCTTGCCATTGTCATTTCCTCCCAGTTGGTTGTTATCCGCAGTATAGCAGACTAACGGCATGTTAGGCAAGGGGGTGAATGGTCGCTTCTCAATCATTTCAATTTTTACAATAAATTTTCGCAAAGCATTGAAAGATTGCATTTGTTGGTATATAATAACAGAGAGTTGACCAGGCACGCTTACCTGGAACAAGGAGGAAGACAAATGAACGCCTTGAATATCTATGCCTTTGCCGACGAGGCCTCCGGGCAGATCGCCAAGCAGATTGCCGCCATGCAGCGCAATGGCCTGAACGGCCTGGAGATCCGCGGTGTGGACGGCCAGAACATCGCCGATATTTCTGTGGAAAAAGCCCGCGAGGTGCGCCGCAAGCTGGACGACGTTGGCCTCACCGTGTGGAGCATGGGCTCCCCCATCGGCAAGATCGGCATCGAAAGCGACGGCTTTGCCGCCCACCTGGACAAGCTGCGCCATGTGCTGGCCCTGGCGGATGTGCTGGGTGCCAGAAACGTGCGCATGTTTTCCTTCTTCGTGCCGGAAGGCAAGGCGGCGGAGTATCGCGGCCAGGTGCTGGATCAGATGGGCCAGATGCTGGACGTGGCCCGGGGCAGCGGCATTGCGCTGTGCCACGAGAACGAAAAGGGCATTTACGGCGATATGGCCGACCGCTGCCATGAGCTGATGACCACCTTTCCGGAGCTGGCGGGCGTGTTCGACCCGGCCAACTTCATCCAGTGCGGCCAGGATACCCTAGAAGCCTGGGCACTGCTGAAGAATCGCATCAAGTACCTGCACATCAAGGATGCGCTGCCCAACGGCAAAGTGGTGCCCGCCGGCAAGGGCATCGGCCATGTGAAGCACATTCTGGCTGATTTCCGCAGCTGCGGCGGCACCGCCGTGTCCATCGAGCCCCACCTGAGCGTGTTCGACGGATTGAAGGATCTGGAACAGGCCGGCAACCGCACGGAAGTGGACAAGTTCAGCTACGCCAGCAGCGACGCAGCCTTCGACGCAGCCTGTGCTGCCCTGAAGGATCTGCTGTAATAAGGAGGATATGACCATGGAAAAGATTCGTCTTGGTATCATTGGCATCGGCAACATGGGCAGCGGCCACGCCTGCCGCGTGGTGGACGGCGAGTGCCCTGATTTTGTGCTGACTGCTGTGGCGGACGTGAACCCCGCCCGCAAGGACTGGGCTGCCAAGCGCCTGGGCGAGAACGTGGCGTTCTTTGATACGGCGGAGGCTATGCTGGACAGCGGCCTTATCGATGCCTGCATCGTGGCTACGCCCCACTATGACCATCCCGGTCTGGCCATTGAGTGCATGAAGCGTTCCATCCATGTGTTGGTGGAAAAGCCCGCCGGTGTGTACACCAAGCAGGTGCGTGAAATGATGGCCGTGGCTGACCAGCACCCCGAGGTGAAGTTCGGCCTGATGTTCAACCAGCGCACCAACCATGTGTACCGCAAGGCCCGTGAGATCGTGCAGAGCGGCAAGTATGGCCAGATCCGCCGCACCAACTGGATCATCACCGATTGGTATCGCACCCAGTATTATTATGACTCCGGTGCCTGGCGCGCCACCTGGGCGGGCGAGGGCGGCGGCGTGCTGCTGAACCAGTGCCCCCACCAGCTTGACCTGTGGCAGTGGATCTGCGGCATGCCCGTGAAGGTGCAGACCCACATGAAGTTCGGCAAGTGGCACGACATCGAAGTGGAAGATGACGTGACCACCTATGTGGAATACGAAAACGGCGCGACCGGCGTGTTCGTCACCACCACCGGCGATGCCCACGGCACCAACCGCTTTGAGATCATGATGGACAAGGCCAAGCTGGTGGTGACCTATGGCGGCATCGAGCTGAAGGAGTTCAGCGTTTCCGAGCCCGAATGGACCGCCACCTGCAAGGAAGGCTTTGCTACCATGCCCGCCGAGGATATCCAGGTGGAAACCGACGGCAAGAACGAGCAGCACAACGGCGTGATCAACGCCTGGGGCGGCGCGATCCTGCGCGGTGAACCCATGATCGCCGACGGCCGCGAGGGCATCCATGGCCTGATGCTGTCCAACGCCATGCATCTTTCCGCCTTCCTGGGCAAGGAAGTGGAGCTGCCCATCGACGAAGACCTGTTCTATGAGGAGCTCATGAAGCGCGTCGCCACCTCCCGCCACAAGACCAACACCGTGGAGGCTGTGGTGGCTGACCTGAGCAATACCTTCAGCGGCTCCAACTAAGCCAGCCCATGCCGCAAAGGAGCAGCCCCATGAAAGATCATCCCGTTTGGCGGTTTGATGACCAGATGCCTGAGGGGCGGGAGTTCGAGATCTATCACGCCACCAACACCACCCCTCAGCCCACCATCTACCAAAGCCACCATTATTACGAGCTTTATTTCATCCTGCGCGGCTCCATCCGGGTGATCGTGGAAGAAACAGACGTAAGCCCGGTGCTGGGCGATGCGCTGATCTACCCGCCCCACTGCATGCACCGCGTGACCCATACTGATCCGTCCCAGCCCTACGAACGCTTCTACCTTTACCTGTCCAGGGATTTCCTGCTCTCCATCAGCACAGAAGGGTATAACTTCGTTGAGGTGCTGGATCGCCTGACCGGCAGCAACCGTTTTTGCGTCCATCCTGGCAGCCAGGCGGTGCTGGAGCTTGTCCCCATGACGGATGAGATCATCGAAGCGGCCAGGGATACCTCCCCTGCTGCCCTTCTGGCCAACCGCTGCCGGATGACCATCTACCTGATCCGGCTATTGCAGCTGCTGGAGGAAAGCGTGACCTCGACAACCGAAGGCCCGGCCTCCCGCATGAATGAGCTGATCCGCTACATCAACCAGAATGCCGCCCAGCCCCTTTCGCTGGATCATCTGGCGGAGGTGTTCGGCATCAGCAAGTATGCGCTGCTGCATGAGTTCAAGGACTACACCGGCATGTCCATCCACCAGTACATCCTGACGCGGCGCATCATCCTTGCCCAGCAGATGATCCAGCAGGGCGTCAAACCCCGGCAGGCCTGCGAACAAAGCGGCTTTACCGATTACACCAGCTTCTACCGCGCCTTCAAGGCCCGGACGGGCAGATCGCCTGCGCAATACAGCAAAACGCAGGCTGAATAACACACCAAAGGAGAATTGGTATGCACAAGAAAGTGGCTTTTCTGCTTGCTATGATGCTGTTCATCAGCATGCTTCCGGTTTCCGGCCTCGCGCTGGGTGAAAACGGCAAAACCAAGGACGACTATGTTTCCCTGGACAGCCTCGCCCGGGAGCACGGCTTCGTGATGGGTGCCAGCTACAACTACAACCAGTGCAAGAGCAACCCCGCCTATATGGATCTGGTCAAGACCCATTTCTCTTCCATCACCTGCACCAATGAAACCAAGGCCTACTCCCTGCTGGATCAGAAGGCCAGCAAGGCCGCCAAAGACGGCATGCCGGTGATGAACTACTACCAGGCCGACAAGATGATCCAGTGGGCCCAGGACAACGGCATGAAGGTTCGCGGCCATGTGCTGGTGTGGGACGCCTACATGTGCGACTGGTTCTTCCGCGAGGGCTATGACAGCAAAAAGCCCTACGCCGATCAGGAAACCATGCGCGCCCGCACCAAGTATTATATCGAGCAGGTGATCACCCACTTTGAGGAAAAGTTCCCCGGCGTGATCTACTGCTGGGACGTGGTCAACGAGGCCATCGGCGACAACGCCAAGGAATGGGACAGCAAGGATGAACGCCACCTGCGCACCATCCGCAGCGGCGTGGATAACCTGTTCAAGACCCACGTGGGCGACGACTATGTGGAGTTCTCCTTCCTCTGCGCCAAGGACACGGTGGAAAAGCTGGGCACGGACATCAAGCTGTTCTACAACGACTACAACATGTTCTTCTCCGATAAGCGCAGTGCTGCCATTGCCCTGGCCCGCTCCATCAACACCTATGCCAAGGATGAAAACGGCAACTACCGCCAGCTGATCGACGGCATGGGCATGCAGGGCTACATCGGCGGTTACGGCAAGCAGCAGGACTGCCTGGAGGATTCCCACATCACCCGCATCGAGGCCTCCATCCGCCTGTACGCCAAGGAAGGTCTGGAAGTGCACATCACCGAAATGGCCGTGCGCAACTTCCAGAACGACGATGCCACCGTGGCCCTCCACGCCGATTTCTACGGCCGCCTGTTCGAGATGTTCAAGAAGGTCAACAGCGGCGACGAAAAGCCCTTGACCTGCGTGGCCATCTGGGGCGTGACCGACGCCCCCACCGCCACCGGCTACAACTACAACCTGATCAGCCCCTACGGCGGCCTGGTGACGGAGAAGTATCAGATCAAGACCTCCTTCGACACCGTGCACAGCGTGATGAGCAAGTAAACGAAGGCGAGCAGGTGGGCGCATGAAAGAATCAATATGCTTCTCCTCCTGAAAGCAAAACTTTCTGGCGTATTTGATGTTAAAACATCAGACCATGGATATTCAGTTGTAAAAGGAGTAGCAACTGAGGATCCTGTGTTACGAATTCAACAAAGCGTATATTTTCCCATAAAAAAACTGTGTGCAGAGAACGCTAATCCTCCGCACACAGTTTTTTATATCTTACGCTTCGTTTTCCTCGGTTACGCGGCACAGGGCCAGGGCGTCGCCGATGGTTTTTTCGTAGGCTTCGTGGCCGTACTTGTCCACTTCGCTCTTGTCCTTGGGGCCGTGGGTCAGGCAGCCCGCGCCGCCGATGCAGCCGCCGGTGCAGGCCATGCCCTCGATGAAGTTTTCCTTCAGCAGGTTCTTTTGCTTCTTCAGCAGAGCCACGCGGCATTCCTCGATGCCGTCGCAGATCACCGGGTTCACGATCAGGTCCAGCTTCTGCTCCTTGATGGCCTGCACCACGGAGTCGCTCAGGCCGCCGGAGCGGGCGAAGATGCGGCCGAAGTAGCTGGCGTTGTCCAGCACGCCCACCTCCAGGGACTTCAGGTCCAGGTCGCGGCTGTCGATCCACGCCTGCAGCTCCTCAAAGGTGAGCACGCAGTCCACATGGGGCTTCACGTTCTCGCGCTGGGCCTCGGCCTTCTTGGCGGTGCAGGGGCCGATGAAAATCACCTTGGCGGTGGGGTCAGTCTTCTTGATGTAGCGGCCCAGTTCAGCCATGGGGGAATAGTTGTGGCTGATGTGCTGCTTCAGCGAGGGGAAGGACTTCTCGATGTAGGAAACAAAGGCCGGGCAGCAGCTGGAGGTGAGGAAGCCCTTCTCCGCCAGCTCCCGGGACTCCTTGTAGGCCACCATATCCGCGCCCAGGGCAGCCTCGATCACGGTGAAGAAGCCCAGCTCCTTCAGCGCGGTGATCACCTGGCCCACCTTCACATGCACAAACTGGCTGGAAATGGAGGGTGCCACCACGGCATACACGCGGTAATTCTTGTTGTGGTCGCTTTCGCGGATCATCTTGATGGCATCCAGCAGGAAGCTCTTGTCCTGCAGGGCACCGAAGGGGCACTGGTACACGCAGGCACCGCAGTTGATGCACTTGCCCTCGTCGATCTGCGCCACATGGTTTTCACCCTGGGAGATGGCCTTTACCTTGCAGGCGCGCTCGCAGGGGCGCACATGGTTCTGAATGGCACTGTACGGGCACACGCTGGCGCACTTGCCGCAGTTGATGCACTTGTCGGGATCAATATGGGCGTGGTGGTTCTCGTCGAAGGAGATGGCATTGCGGGGGCACACGCTGGCGCAGCGGTGGGCGATGCAGCCGCGGCAGTCGGGGCCTACGCGGTAGCCGCTGACAGGGCACTCGTCACAGGCGATGTCGATGACCTCCACGATGTTGGGGTTGGTCTTGTCGCCGCCCATGGCCATCTTCACGCGCTCGGCCACAATGGCGCGCTCCTTGTAGATGCAGCAGCGCAGCTCACTCTTGGGGCCGGGGGAGATCAGCTTGGGAATGTCCAAATAGCAATCCTGCAGGGTGTCCTGATAGGCATGGCGGGCGACCTCGCGCAGAACCTTGTATTTCAGCTTCTGTACATAAGTGTCGAACAGTTGCATCTTCTGGTGCCTCCATTCAGCTTAGAAGTAGGATAGCCGGATGTGCTTGCCCATCTTTTCCAGGCATTCGGCCAATTTGGTGATCAGCTGCTGCTTGATGGCGAAGTTGATGGGCAGATCCGGATTTTGATGGGCCGGGTTGATGGCGCGGCCCACGTAAAAATTGACGTCGGTGGCGTTTTCGAACAGCTCCTTGGCGATCAGGCTGGCACCGTCCTTGCGGGTGAGCCACAGGGGGGCCATCTTGGCCTGGTCGAGGAAGTCCTCGGCGTAGGCCAGCACTTTCGCCAGGGTGATCACGCCCTCGGTGGTCAGGTCAACGCCCTTGATGGTGCTGATGGGCGGCACCTCGGGGTCGTGATAGTCCAGCGAGGCCACGATGGGCTGGTTGAGGTAACGGGAAACCACATTGCTGGTGGTGCCGCCGCAGACGATCTTGGTGCCCTTCTTGCCGAAGAACAGGTTCATCATCCGGGTATCGTCTTCCTTGTTTTCAGGCGGGCCCACCACCATGTTCACGGTATGGCGGTTGCGCACGCGGGCCACAGCGATGGTGGTATCGTCGCCAGGGCGGCCGCCGTAGAGCCTGTCGCACTCGTCGATGATCAGGCTGGCGGTGGACTTGGCGCTGTTCTCCGGCAGGTAGTTGGCCATGGCGTAATCCGCAATGGAATCCCTCGTCCAGCCGAAGTTCATGGTCATGCCCACACCGGCCCATTCCGCGCCGTCGCTCATGGCGATGAACAGGTCGTCCACCTCAATGGGGAAAGTGCTCTCCCAGATGGTCTTGCCGGCAATCACGCGGGTGGTGCGGGGATAGTCGAACACCTCGCCCTTGCGCAGCACGATGGTGGCCGGATTGTCAAACTGGATGATATGCGCCGTTTCGTTGTTGTGGATCTGCAGGATGGTAAAGGTGGAGTAGGCCACCTGGCGCACCGAGCACACTGGCAGCGTGCTGGCAATGGTGGATACGCACTCCTCCAGGGGGATGCCGCCGGCGATCATGGTACACAGGATCTTGGAGGTCAGCGTGGAGAGAATGTTGGCCTTCACGCCGCTGCCCAGGCCGTCGGCCAGGACCAGGGTCAGGTCCTCGTTGCCGCCGCCGTGCACCTCCACCTTGTCGCCGCACAGGGTCTCGCCTACGTGGTTCAGGCTGATCCAGCCCGTTTCAATCCAAAGATCATTCATGAGCCATCGCATCCTTCAGTTTGGTGAGGGCGATCTGCGTTTCAGCGGTGGTTTCGCCCAGCAGCGACGCGATCTCCTGCACGATGCGCATCTGCTTGTCGATCACCTTGTTGGTGATCTCCACCGTCTGCTGCTTCAGTTCGCTGCCCTGCAGGCGCAGCTGCTCCTGCTCGGTCACGTCGCGGATGAGGGTGATCACCACATGATACTGACGGTCGTAGAGGATGGTTTCATCCACATAGCGGCCGTAATCGGCCAGGTAGTGCTTGCAGGAGGTGGTGTGCAGCGCGGCGTTGACGATATTCACATAGGGTTCGGGGCTGAGGATGCGGATCACATGCTCGTGCAAAATGTCGTTGACATTTTTCAGGCCGAACATCTTCAGCGCGGAGGGGTTGATCTGCTGCACCACCAGATCCTCGTTCATCACGATAACGGCAGTGGGAGTATTGTTGATGATGGTATCGGAGAAGCTCTCCGCCTTTTCCTTCAGGAAGGGCAGGCACATTTCGATCTTGGCCTTGCCCTCCAGGATGGCGATGGCCTTGTCCCGGCAGGTGGGATAGCCGCAGCTGCCGCAGTTCAGCTCCTTCTCGGGGCTGGTTTTGCCCATCTTGAACAGCATATCGCGGATGGCGTCGCCGCCGAAATTCACACGGCGGTCGCCCTCGAAGGCGTAGGTGGTGCGGATGTTGGGCTTGTGCTCGATGACGTAGGGGGTCTCGCCGTTGCCGGAGAAGGTGTCCACGCGCATGGCACCCTTCAGGCGTCGCTCGGCATGGTCGCGGATGCAGGGGCCATTGACGCAGCTGCCCTCGCAGGCACTCATCTCGATGAACACCTTGCCGAATTCGCTGTTCTCGATCTCGTCAAACACGCCGCGGCAGTTGTCGATGCCGTCGATGGCGATGCGGCGGTAGCCCTCCACCTTGGCGGTGGCCTTCAATACGCCGCCGGTAGCCGGGTACAAGCGGGCCAGGGCGCCCTCGCTGGCAGGGTCCACATGCTCGTAGGGCAGCTCGATGCCCTCGGCGGCGAACCAGTCGGCCAGCTCGTCAAAGGTGAGCACAGCATCCACATAGCTGCTCTCGTCGCCCTCCTGCTTCTTGGCGATGCAGGGGCCGATGAACACCGTGTAGGCGTCGGGCTGCTGCTCCTTGATCAGCTTGCAGTGGGCCTCCATGGGGGTCATCACCTTGGCCAGGTAAGGCAGCATGGCGGGATAGTACTTCTTGATCAGCATGTTGATGGAGGGGCAGCAGCTGGAAATGATCACATGCAGCTTGCCCTCGCGCATGATGTCGGCGTACTCCTCGCTGACCAGCTGCGCGCCAATGGCGGTCTCCTGCACCTCGGCAAAACCCAGGCCAGTGAGAGCCTCGGCGATGACGGACAGGTTGCGGATGCGGAAGTTGGCAATGAAGGACGGTGCCAGGCTGCACACCACGCGCTTGCCTGCGGCAATGGCGGCCTTCACCTGCAGCACGTCGTTGCGCACCTGCTTGGCCTTCTGGGGGCAGGTGACGTAGCAGCGGCCGCAGAGAATGCAGTCGTTATGCACGATCTCCGCGGTATCGTGGGCGAAGGTGATGGCCTTCACCGAGCAATCGCGGATGCACTTGTAGCAGTCGGTACAGTTGTTTTTGTTCAGATTCAGTATCTCTTGCATGGTGACCCCTCCGGATAAACACTGCGACAGGGCTGACGCGTTTCACGCCAGCCCTGATGAATAGATTGCCGCTTTTTACAGCCGGGGAAGAACGTCCTTTTCAAAGAAATCCCGGGTGTCGGCCGGCGTGAGGGAGAAGGCCTCGCCGTCGATGGTGACGCACACGCCGTTCTGGCAGTTGCCCATGCAGAACTGGCCGGCCAGCTCGATCTTGTCGCTCAGGTTGTTCTCTTTTACCAGCTTCTGAAGATCTTCCACGATCATACGGGAGCCCTTCAGGTGGCAGCTGGAACCGATACAGATGGTGATTTTCATGGTCAGCATCTCCTTTTGTGATTACTGATAATCCACAACGTTGACCCAGGAAAGCAGGAACTCGCGCTCGTCGGCATTGCCCTTCACAGACTGGCTGGCTGCCACGATGGGCATCCACTTCTGCACATACTGCATGGCGGTATCGCTCTTCTTGCAGAACAGATGCAGATATTTCTTTGCCATTTCTTTGTCGCCGGAGAGGCAGAACAGCAGGTAGGTGCGGGCGGCATCAGCCGAGGCATTGCCCTGGGTGGCGTGGGACCAGTCCAGGATGTAGGGGGTGCCGTCCTCGGTGATGATGATGTTGGAGGGGTTGAAGTCGCCGTGGCACACCTTGTTGTGCTTGGGCATACCCTCCAGACGGGTGTGCAGGTCGTAGCGGGTGGTGGCGTCCAGCTCCGTCTGGCTGATCTTGCGGTTCATCTTGTCCTTGAGCTTGTTCAGCATGGGGCAGGTTTTGCTGTGCATTTCCAGCTGCAGGTCCACCAGCAGCTCCAGGTATTCATCCTGGTGCTCGCCTTCGGTATCCTCCTGCATCAGCTGAGCAAGGGTCTTACCCTTGATATATTCGGAAACAATGGCCCATTTTCCTTCTACCATGGTCACTTCCAGCACCCGGGGAATGTTCAGCCCGGTCTCCTCGATGCGGGCCTGGTTGAGGGCCTCGTTCAGCACGTCCGCCTTGGAATACTCGGCGTCGAACACCTTAACGCAGCGGTCGCCGTCGCGGTAGATGGTCTTTTTGTTGCGCAGGGCGATAACACGATCCAGCTTCATATCTGTTTCCTCCTTTTACGCCTTGCGGCCCTTGCTGTAAACAGCTTTGATGGTATCGGTGGTGTCCTTCACGGGCAGGTCCTTCTCGGTGGGCATGGCCTGCTCCTCAAAGTGCTTGCCGTAGTAGGCATTCAGGTACATCTGCTTGATCTCGCTCATCAGCGGATAGCGGGGGTTGGCACCGGTGCACTGGTCGTCGAAGGCCTGCTCCACCATATCATCGAGGTTGTCCAGGAAGGCCTTCTCGTCCACGCCGTACTCGGCGATGGTGTCCTTGATGCCCACCCTGTGCTTCAGGTCGTTGATCATGGCGATCAGGCCTTCCAGCTTCTGCTCGTCAGTGTCAGCCTTCACGCCCAGGTAGTCGGCGATCTCGGCATAGCGGGCCAGGGTGTGGGGATGATCATACTGGGAGAAAGTGCCCATCTTGGCAGGAGCCTCGCTGGCGTTGAAGCGCAGCACCTCTTCGATCATCAGGGCGTTGGCCACGCCGTGGGGCAGGTGGTGGAACGCGCCCAGCTTGTGGGCCATGGAGTGGCACACGCCCAGGAAGGCGTTGGCGAAGGCCATACCAGCCATGGTGGCGGCGTTGGCCATCTTCTCGCGGGCTTCCACATCGGTCTGGCCGTTCTCGTAGGCGCGGGGCAGGTACTGGAAGATGGTCTTCAGGGCCTTCAGTGCCAGGCCGTCGGTGTAATCGGTGGCCAGCATGGCGGCATAGGCTTCCAGCGCGTGGGTCACCGCGTCGATGCCGGAGGCGGCAGTCAGACCCTTGGGGGCGGACATATGGAAGTCAGTGTCGATGATGGCCATGTTGGGCAGCAGCTCGTAGTCGGCCAGGGGGTACTTCACGCCGGATTGCTCATCGGTGATGACGGCGAAGGGGGTCACCTCGGAGCCGGTGCCAGCGGAGGTCGGAACCGCGATGAAGTAGGCCTTCTCGCCCATCTTGGGGAAGGTGTACACGCGCTTGCGGATGTCGATGAAGCGCATGGCCATGTCCATGAAGTCGGCTTCGGGATGCTCGTACAGCACCCACATGATCTTGGCCGCGTCCATGGCGGAGCCGCCGCCCAGGGCGATGATGGTATCGGGCTGGAAGGCCGCCATCTGGGCCGCACCGGCCTTGGCATTGGCCAGGGTGGGATCGGGCTGCACGTCAAAGAAGGTGGTGTGGGTGATGCCCAGCTCGTCCAGCTTGTCGGTCACGGGCTTGGTGTAGCCGTTCTGATACAGGAAGTTATCGGTAACGATGAAGGCCTTCTTCTTGCCCATGACGGACTTCAGTTCGTCCAGGGCCACGGGCAGGCAGCCCTTCTTGATATAGATCTTCTGGGGGGTACGGAACCAGAGCATATTCTCCCTTCTTTCAGCAACGGTCTTGATGTTCAAAAGGTGCTTCACGCCCACGTTTTCAGAAACGGAGTTGCCGCCCCAGGAGCCGCAGCCCAGCGTGAGGGAGGGAGCCAGCTTGAAGTTGTACAGGTCGCCGATGCCGCCGTGGGAGGAAGGAGTGTTCACCAGGATGCGGCAGGTCTTCATGCGGGCGGCAAACTGGTGGAGCTTCTCCTGCTCGGTGGTTTCATTCAGGTAGATGGAGGAAGTGTGGCCGTAGCCGCCGTCCGCCACCAGCTGCTCGGCCTTGGCCAGGGCGTCCTCGAAAGAGGTTGCCTTGTACATGGCCAGCACGGGGGAAAGCTTCTCGTGGGCGAACTCCTCGCTCAGCTCCACGCTCTCCACCTCGCCGATGAGGATCTTGGTACCCTCGGGCACGGTGACGCCAGCCAGCTCGGCGATCTTCGCAGCCTTCTGGCCAACGATCTTGGCGTTCAGGCCGCCGTTGATGATGATGGTCTTGCGGACCTTCTCGGTTTCCTCGGGGTTGAGGAAGTAGCAGCCGCGGGCAGCGAACTCGGCCTTCACGGCTTCGTAGACACTCTCCATCACGATAACAGACTGTTCGGAGGCGCAGATCATGCCGTTGTCGAAGGTCTTGGAATGGATGATGGAGCTGACAGCCAGCAGCACATCGGCGGTATCGTCGATGATGGCAGGGGTGTTGCCGGCACCAACGCCCAGGGCGGGCTTGCCGGAGGAATACGCAGCCTTCACCATGCCGGGGCCGCCGGTGGCCAGGATGATGTCGCTCTCCTTCATCACGGTGTTGGTCATCTCCAGGCTGGGCACGTCGATCCAGTCGATGATGCCCTCGGGTGCACCGGCAGCCACAGCGGCTTCCAGCACCAGCTTGGCAGCAGCGATGGTGCAGCCCTTGGCCCGGGGATGGGGAGAAATGATAATGGCATTACGGGTCTTCAGGGCCAGGAGGCACTTGAAGATGGCCGTGGAGGTGGGGTTGGTGGTGGGGATCACCGCGGCGATAACGCCGATGGGCTCGGCGATCTTCTTCACGCCGAAGGCCTTGTCCTCCTCGATCACACCGCAGGTCTTGGTGTTCTTGTAGGCATTATAAATATATTCTGCAGCATAGTTGTTCTTGATCACCTTGTCTTCCACAACGCCCATGCCGGTCTCCGCCACGGCCATCTTGGCCAGGGAGATGCGGGCCTTGTTGGCAGCGGAAGCCGCCGCCAGGAAGATCTTGTCCACCTGCTCCTGGGTGTAGGTGGCAAAAACCTGCTGCGCCTTACGGGTACGGCCGATGGCCTCCTCCAGGGAAGCTACACTGTCAATGATATCGTAACGTTTCGTTTCCATAACGAACCCTCCTCACAACTGAGCCGCTGGCCGGATGCACGGTGCATCCCCTCGGCTCGTTAATATTTTAACAAAAGAGGGCGCGTTTGTGAAATCTGAAAATGTTATAGGGTATGATCAATTTTCATATAAGGCAAAATTGGTCTGAAAGCAGAACAAATCAGAGGTATCGTCTCCGGGCCTGGCACAGCTCGGTGATGAACGCCTGATCCAGCGTGGTCAGCCGGTAGCCGTTGCGGTAGATCAGCACGTCCCGGTAAACGCGCTGGTTTTCCTTGCACACCTTCTGCACCAGGCCGTAGCGTTCCAGCAGCTTGTCCGGCACAGGGGAAATCCACATGAAGGTATCGGTGTTTTCGCTCAGCAGGTCAAACTGGCTGGCACGCTCGTAGATAAAGATGCGCCGGTCAATGTTATCGGGCAGCTCCTCCTTCACCACCTTGGACAGTGGCAGCGAGGGCACATAAGGGTCAGCATGGGCGATCTCGATATAGGGCCGCAGATCCTCGAAGGTGATGTCCTCCTTCTGGGCCAGGGGGTGCTGGCGGCTCATCAGCAGCTGGTAGGAGAACTCGCAGATCATCTCGTAGGTGATCTCCTTCTCATCCAGCATGCTGCGGAAATACTGGTCGTAATTCTCCGCATAGCGGATGATGCCCAGCCGGAAATCATTCTCCAGCAGATTACGGATGGTGCGCTGGGAGTTGGTCTCCTTGTAGAACAATTCCGCACTCTGGTCAGAAAGCTGGCAGGAGAACTTTGCAAAGGCCTCGGAGATATAGCTGGCCCGTGGCACGGAAATGGAAAACCGCTGCTTGGGCACCGCAGGCTTCTTGTACATGTTCTCTACCTGGTCGATCTGCTGCAGGATGCTCTTGGCATACTGAATAAACTCTTCGCCCTCGGGGGTCAGAAGCATACCCTTCGCCGAGCGGTCGAAGATGGTGATGCCCAGGCCTGCCTCCAGCTCCTTGATCGAACGGCTCAGGTTGGGCTGGGCAATCAGCAATGCCTGCGCCGCCTTGTTCAGCGAGCCCGCTTTCGCCACCTCAACAGCGTATTTCATGTGGAGGATGTTCATCCTGCGTCACTCCTGCTCATGGTAATCGTAATAACTACATCTCTATTATAAAAGGGAAAACGGTGGAGTGCAACCAGATAAAATGACCATTTTCACATCAAACATCTACACCAAAACTGGATTTGTGATATAATATACCCATCCGGGCCATGAGGAGACCGAGGAAGAAATAAGGAAGCTCCAGGTCAGAAAACTGGTACCAGCAAAAGAGCCGTGTCGTCAATTACCCCCGGTTATACGACACATTTACGACAATCGGGGGATAAACGACGCCAATATATGCGAAGTTATACGAAAAATGCAGTGAAAACCATCTGCTGCACAAATGTTGTGAAGTTTAGTAAAATCAACGGTTTCAAGGAGTTTTGAGCATATGAAGAAAGTATTGTTCGTCTGCCACGGCAACATCTGCCGCAGCCCCATGGCGGAGATGATCCTCAAGCACCTGGTGCGGGAGCGCGGGCTGGAAAAGCAGTTCACCATTGCCTCTGCTGCCACCAGCACCGAGGAGATCGGCAATCCGGTGTATCCGCCAGCCCGCGCGGAGCTGGCGCGGCACGGCATCCCCGTGGAGAAGCGAGGTGCCCGGCAATTGACCCGGGCGGATTATGCTGCCTACGATCTGCTGATCGGCATGGATAACGCCAACATCCGCAACATGAACCGGATGCTGGGCGGCGACCCGGAGGGGAAGATCCACCGGCTGATGGACTTCACCAATCGCCCCGGCGAGGTGTCTGATCCCTGGTATTCGGACAGGTTTGATATTGCGTATCGTGATATCCTTGAAGGCTGTCAGGGTTTGCTGGCCCATGTGCTGGAGCAGCCCTGACACGCGAAAGGCGACGTACCGCAAAGGTACGCCGCCTTTTCGTATGCATCAGGTACGCTGCACGCCGAATACGCCGATGATGATCACCGCCGCGGCGATCACAGAAACCAGGGTAATGCTCTCCCCTAAGAACACCACCCCTGCAAAGACCGACAGCACCGTGGTCACATTGCAGAAGGCGGTGGATTTGCTCACCGGGAGCACCGTGGCGGCATAGTTCAGGCAAAGGAAGGCCAGGATGGACGACAGCAGCGACAGGTACAGCATCGCCAGCATGAAGGGGCCGCTGCGCAGCGGTGCCAGCAGGGCCGCCGGAGCTTGCCTGCATTCCACCACGGCCAGCAGCGTAAAGATCACCGCACCTACCAGCATCATCACATAGGTGCGCTCCAGGGCGGAGAATTTCCCCGATAGCCTGCGGCTGAGCATATTGAACGCCGCGCCGCTGATCACCGCGCCCACCAGCAGCAGCACGCCCAGGGGCCTGATGTCGCCGCCGGAGCTTTGCTGCAAGGTCATCACCACCACACCGGCGATGGACAGCAGCGAAAAGAGTACCTGCTGCCAGGTGGGTTTCTCCCCCAGCAGCACGGCACCGGCCGCCAGCGCAACAATGGGGATCAGCGCGATGATCACCCCGGACACCGTCGCATTGGTCATGCTGATGCCATAGCTCTCGCACAGGAAATACAAAACCGGCTGGATCAACCCCAGCAACGTCAGCGGAGCCGTTTCTTTCCATGACAGGCGGAAGCGCAGCCAGCCCTGGCGGTTGGTCTTCTTAGCCCACAGAACCACAACGGTCATGAACGCAAAGGCCAGGCAAAAGCGGTACATCAGCATCACAAAGGGCGATGCCGCCTGCAAGGCCACGCGGGAAAACATAAAACTGAAACCAAAGATGCTGTTGCCGCACAGGGCGGCCAGGGTGCCCCACAGCACCTTTCTGCCAGGTCGAATCTCTGCCATAGGGCTGATCAGCACCTCTTCTCGCTCATCATGATATGCACGATGGTGCTGTTGGTCTTGCCCATGCCTTCCAACACCAGTTCGCCCAAGTGAGCGATTAGGTGGTCGAAGTCGTTGTCCAGAATGCCGTCCTGGGCGTGGATGCCGCTGCCCTCCATGGCCAGGCAGGCAGCCTCCACCGCCAGGCCTGCGGACAGGGCCACCTTGCTGGCACAGCCTTCCTTGGCACCGTCGCAGATCATGCCGCTCACCGAGCCCAGGATGTTCCGTGCGGCCTGCAGCATTTCTTTTTCGCCGCCGCCCAGGATGTATACCACGCCCAGCGAAGCCCCCAGGCCCGAGGCCACGCCGCAGGCGCACACGCTGCTCAGGGGGCCGATGTGGCTCTTGATGTACAGGTTCACCATGTTGGCCAGGGCCAGGGCGCGGAGCAGCTTTTCTTCATCCGCACCGAAGGCCTGGGCCGCCGCATCCACCGTCAGGAACAGGGTCAGGCCCTGGTTGCCGCTGCCGGTGGCAGTCATAACGGGCAGGGGCACGCCGCTCATGCGGGCGTAGCTGGCCGCACCAGCCATACGCTTGGCCTGCACGAACACGCTGGGATCCTTCAGCATCATGCTGGGCAGCACCTGGCGATCCAGGCCCTTCTCCACCGCCGTGCGGTAGACCTTGCGGTTCATGCCCAGCGCATCCTTCAAAAACAGCAGCTCGTTCACATCAGCATGATCGGCAAAGTCCAGGTACGCCGCCACGTCTCCTACGATGGCCTCTTCCGCCGCTGCTTCGCTGCTCACTTCATCCACAAAGGGTGCAAAGGGCGCATGCTCGATGCGGGCAATGCGGTCGTGGGCCTGGCTGGTGATGACCCGCACGCAGTCGCAGTCGGTTTCGATCACCGTTTCAATATACAGCCCCTGCGCGCCTTCAGCTATCTCCACGCTGACCTTTTCGCGCAAGGCCTTGCCCTGGGCCAGCTGCTCCGCCGTCACGGTATGCAAAGCGTTCATACCGGCCTCGCTGTCACCGGCGGTGATGCCCAGGGCCACGCATAGCTCCACGCCGCGCTCGTCTGCACCGGGGATGCCCACGCCCATGGCGTTCTTGAACAGATAGGCATCCAGCCGGGCGGTCACGCGCCAGATTTCCCCCTTCGCATGCTTGCGGGCGGTGGCCGCATTCAGCGCAATGGCCGAGGGTTCTGTACAGCCGGTGGATTCTGCCAGGGTGCCGCGGATCTGGTCGATATACTGCTGATAGGACATAAACGCGCCTCGTTTCTTATGTGCTGCATAATGATTTCGTCCTGCGGTGCTTTTTTTCCTGCAATTTGCTGCAAAACTTGACGCGGCCACCGTTTCAGTGGTATAATAACACGTTTCTGTTTGAATTTCCTTTTAATATACAGGAGGTATCATCATGTCCGGTCATTCCAAGTGGCATAATATTCAGGCTAAGAAAGGCAAGGCCGACGCCAAGCGCGGCGCGATTTTCACCAAGATCGGCCGCGAGATCGCCATCGCCGTGCGCGAGGGCGGCGCTAACCCCGAGTCCAACGGCAAGCTGCGCGACGTGATCGCCAAGGCCAAGGCCAACAACATGCCCAACGATAACATCCAGCGTTCCATCAAGAAGGCTTCCGGTGAAATGGGCGACGTGAACTACGAGCAGATCACCTACGAAGGCTATGCCCCCGGCGGCGTGGCTGTGATCGTGGATACCATCACCGACAACCGCAACCGCACCGTGTCCGACGTGCGCCACTGCTTCGCCAAGAACGGCGGCAACCTGGGCAACGCCGGTTCCGTGTCCTTCATGTTCGACGAGAAGGGCGTGCTGGTGGTGGAGCGCACCCCCGGCAGCGATGAGGACGAAATGATGATGATGGCTCTGGACGCCGGTGCCGAAGACATGAAGGCCGAGGAAGACGTCTACGAGATCTACACCTCCCCCGCCGATTTCTCCGCCGTCCGCGAAGCCCTCGAAGGCCAGGGCCTGACCTTCCTCTCCGCCGAGGTGAACAAGATCCCCCAGAACACCGTGTCTGTGGACGATCCCGACACCCTCAAGAACATCCAGAAGCTCCTGGACATGCTCGACGACAACGACGACGTGCAGAACGTTTACCACAACGCCGAACTCCCCGAGGAGGACGACGAGGAGTAAGGGGCTCTGCCCCTTAACCCCGCCAAAGGGGCCTTGCCCCTTTGGAAACCCCACCAGAGGGCTCTGCCCTCTGGACTCCGCGAAGGGCCATTCGGCCCTCTCGACACCCATCCTGTGTGAGCATACAGGGTGGGTTTTCCTTTGGGGTCACGGCGCGCAACGGGCGCGCCGCGACGCAGGATAAGAGCAAAGCCTCCCTTGTGCAAAGGGAGGTGGCAGCCCGAAGGGCTGACGGAGGGATTGCCTGCCGCATCCCCCAACACGCCGCATTTATAAAATGTAGGAGCAAACTGCGTTCGCCCAGTCCACATTCTAAATTCCGCATTCCGAATTCCTAATTCCTAATTTTCTTTTCCTCCTCCCCGTGCTATAATATATCCACCACGAATCGTAAAAGGAGGCCGCCTCCATGAATATGGTCAATATCATCACCAAGAAAAAGCTGGGCCAGGAGCTTACTGCCCAGGAGATCGACTATTTTGTGCAGGGTGCCGCCCGGCAGACCATCCCGGATTATCAACTGGCCGCGCTATTGATGGCCATTCGTTTTCAGGGCATGACGCCGCAGGAAACCACCCACCTCACCCTGTCCATGCGTGATTCCGGCGACGTGTGCGACCTGTCCGCCATTCCCGGCATCAAGGTGGATAAGCACTCCACCGGCGGCGTGGGCGACACCACCACCCTGGTGCTGGCTCCCCTGGTGGCTGCCTGCGGCGTGCCCGTGGCCAAGATGAGCGGCCGCGGCCTGGGCCATACCGGCGGCACGCTGGATAAGCTGGAATCCGTGCCGGGGCTCAGCGTGGAGCTCAGCGAGGATGCTTTCATCCGGCAGGTGAACAGCATCGGCGTGGCGGTCATCGGCCAGACGGGCTCCCTGGCCCCGGCGGACAAGACCCTCTACGCCCTGCGCGACGTGACCGCCACCGTGGACAGCCTGCCCCTGATCGCCTCCTCCATCATGTCCAAGAAGCTGGCCTCCGGCGCAGATGCCATCGTGCTTGATGTGAAGACCGGTTCCGGTGCCATTATGCAGACGCTGGAGGGTTCCATCGAGCTGGCCGAAGCCATGGTCAAGATCGGCGCACTGGCTGGCAAGCCTGTCACCGCCATCGTCACCGGCATGGAGCAGCCCCTGGGCACCCATGTGGGCAACGCCCTGGAGGTGAAGGACGCCATTGACGTGCTCTCCGGCCGCACCACCGGCGCACTGCTGGAGGTTTCGCGGCTGCTGGGCAGCCACATGCTGGTGCTGGCAGGCCGTGCCGCCACTCCCGAGGAAGGCCGCGCCCTTCTGCAGGAGGCCCTGGACAGCCGTCGCGGCCTGGCCAAGCTGAAGGAAATGCTGGCCGCTCAGGGCGGCGATCCCACCGTGTGCGACGATGTGTCGCGCCTGCCCCAGCCTGCGGTGATCCGCACCGTGACCGCCGGTTGCAGCGGCTATGTGGCCGAAATGGACACCACGGCCCTGGGGCTGGCTGCCCAGGCCATGGGTGCCGGCCGCGTGCAGAAAACCGATACCCTGGATTACTCCGTGGGCTTTGTACTGCCCGTGCGCATTGGCGACCAGGTGCAGCCCGATACGCTCCTGTGCACCCTTTACGCCCGCAGCGAAGAGGAGGCCGCCAAAGCCGAAGCCGCCATCCGCGCCGCCATCCGTTTCGCCAATGAACCCGTGGCTGCACCGCCGCTGTGCTATGCCATTGTGACGAAGGACGGCGTACAGCGTTTCGCCTGATGCAGGAGGGTTTATGAATATCAAGCAAGCACTGGAAAGCAAACTGGGCCCTGCCGGTCAGCTTCAACTGAACGATGTTGATGTTGATACCGCCAGCATCCGCGCCATCATGATCAATGAAGTCGTTCCTGCCGACCCTGCCCAGGACTTCTACGGCAGCAGCGGCGAAGAATACCTCGCCACCACCATCCCGCTGTTCCAGAAAGCCGGACTGCCGGTGGAAAGCATCCGCGACATTCTGGACATGGGTGTGTACATCACCAATGCCGTCAAGACCCCCAAAACGGCCTATGCCATTGAAAAAGCCGGCCTGGAAGAAAGCCTCCCCTGGCTGGAAGCCGAACTGGCTCTGTTTCCCCATGTGAAGGTCGTGATGCTCATGGGCGACGTAGCGAAAAAGATGTTCAACCAGATCGCCCGCAAGGTGACCAGGAAGAACGTCATCCCCTCCGGCGCGACTTACAAGCTTCGCGCCACGCCGTTCTATTTCGGCGAAATTCGCGTTATGCCCTCGTATATCATGACAGGCGGCAACATCCTGATCGAGAAGAGCAAAGTCACTATGGCCGCGCAGGATATCGCCGCCATGGCAGAGATCATCCGATAACATCAGCCGGACATTCCGTCCGGTTTTTTCTTTGTTCCAAAACGCTTCCCACCGTTGACGCGCCTCGCCCTGCGTGGTAGGATGAACCTTGTTCCACTATACGAAATCGAGGCGAATGTCCCCATGAACCGCTTATTCCTCAAGGGTGTGAAGCACGGCATCCCCATTGCGCTGGGGTATCTGTCCGTGTCCTTCACCTTCGGCATGAAGGCCGTCAGCGACGGCCTGGCCTGGCAGCAGGCTGTGCTGATCTCCATGACCAACGTGACCAGCGCGGGCCAGTTTGCCGGTCTGCCGCTGATGCTGGCCCAGTCCTCGCTGATCGAGGCCGCTCTCACCCAGCTGATCATCAACCTGCGCTATGCGCTGATGAGCCTCTCCCTCTCCCAGAAGCTGGACAAATCCATGACCACGCCCCACCGCATGGCCTTCTCCTTCTGCAATACGGACGAGATCTTTGCCGTAGCGTCTTCCCAGCCGGAAAAGGTGGGCAAGTGGTATCTGTACGGGCTGATGTCCACGCCCTGGCTGGGCTGGGCACTGGGCACGCTGCTGGGTGCCGTGGCCGGGCAGCTGCTGCCGGAGTTCTTCCGTACCGCCCTGGGCATCGCCATTTATGGCATGTTCCTGGCCATCATCCTGCCCCCGGCCCGCAAGGAGCACCCCGTCCGCGTGGTGGTGGGTATTGCTGTGGCACTGAGCCTGTGCTTCCGCTATCTGCCGGTGCTCAACCAGCTTTCCAGCGGCTTTGTGATCATCATCTGCGCAGTGGCCGCCTCCACCATCGGCGCGCTGCTGTTCCCGGTAAAGGAGGATGCTGCATGAGCTGGACAAGCTTCTTCCCCTACCTGATCGTGATGGCCGGCGTGACCTACCTGATCCGCATGCTGCCGCTGACGGTCTTCCGCAAGGAAATCAAGAGCGTTTTTGTGAAGTCCTTCCTGCACTATGTGCCCTATGCGGTGCTGGGTGCCATGACCTTCCCGGATGTGCTGTACTCCACCGGCAGCCTGTGGACGGCCCTGGTGGGCCTGGTGGTGGCTGTGGTGATGGCCTGGCGCGGCCGCAGCCTGCTGACGGTGGCCATCGGTGCCTGCCTGGCGGTCGCCGCTGCCCAGGGCGTGATGCTGCTGCTGTGACCCCTGCTTTCCTTTCCCTCTGCCTTGGCAGAGGGGTTTTGGTTTGCATGCTGGCCAACAACAGCATAGCATACAACGAAGCCGAAGTCATCCCCATGCTGGAAGCCGCCTTGACCGGGCTTATCACGACCATCAAAACGGAGGAAAAGCCATGCTGAAGAAACTGTATCAAAAGAACGAAATCCACTTTGCCCTGGTGTGGATCGGCCTGTATGTGGTGGTGATGAACATCGCCATGCAATGCTGCAACGGCTTTGACGACCTGGCCAGCAAAACCGTCCCTCAGCTGCTGGTGCCGGTGGGGTGCATCCTGGTGCTGGCGGTGCTTTCCACTGCATGGATCCTCCGCAACGGCCTTGCAGAAAAGTACGGCCTGTGCTGCTTCCGGGGAAGCCTTAAAACCTATCTGTGGTTCATCCCCCTGGTGATCCTGTCCTGCACCAATCTGAAGAACGGCCTGGGGCTCGGTGCCGCGCTGAGCCTCTCGCTGCTGATGATGGTCAACATGGCCGTCGCAGGCTACGTGGAGGAGGTCATCTTCCGCGGGTTTCTGTTCCGCGCCATGCAGAAGGATAACCTGAAAACGGCCGTGATCGTATCCGCCGTGACCTTTGGTGCTGGGCACATCGTCAACCTGGCCAACACCGCCGATGTGCTGGGCGTGCTGCTGCAGGTGTGCTATGCCATCACCATTGGCTTTCTGTACACGGTGATCGTGTACAAGGGCGGCAGCCTGTGGCCCTGCATTGCGAGCCACATGTTCGTCAACGGCAGCAGCGTTTTTGCCCTGGCGGAAGGCCCCTTTACCCAATGGATGACCGCCCTGTTCGGCCAGGTCACGCCTGCCATGCTGCAGGCCTGTAGCGCGCTGGTGATCATGCTCATCTCCGGCGGCTACGCCCTGTGGCTGTGGAAAAAAGCGAAATAAGCATGACGGCCGGCTAATCCAAGCATGATAGTGGAGATAGCATTCATCCACCAAAAAGGGAGCTCGTTTTGAGTATGCATTTTGCATCAGCTAAGCACATATTGTAAAATGTTTTTGCAATGTTTTTCTGCCTGGTGCATCTTGACAGATGAACACCGAAGGAGTATTTTATACGCGTAAACCACATACGCAATGCAGTGATTGAGACACACGCGCTTCCACAGCGCCCCCAGAGAAATGCCGGTTGGTGCGAGGCATGGCAAGCATGGAAGACCAGCGTATCCCTCATGAGCAGTCCGCTGAATCTGCGCTTTCATGCAGGGTAGGCCAGACCGTTATCTTCACGTTACAGAAGAGCACATTCGTCCTGAGTGACTGATGTGGCTGAGCAGGCCGCAAACAATGCGGCAACAGGAGTGGTATCGCGGGAAATACAAACCCGTCTCCTTTCGATCCTTCAGGTCGGATGGGGACGGGTTTTTTGATATACAGCGCACTTTCCCCGGCAGAGGCATCCGCGGAGCCATGCTGAGAAAAACACGCAAACGATCATACAGAAAGGATGTCCTGAAAATGAACGGAATCACCATTATGCTGATCGCCCTCGCCGTGCTGGGGGCAGGTTACCTTCTCTATGGCCGCTGGCTGGCCAAGACCTGGGGCATCGATCCCAAGGCCAAGACCCCTGCCTATGAAATGGAGGACGGCGTGGACTATACGCCCACTGCCCCTGGTGTGGTGTTTGGTCACCAGTTTGCCTCCATTGCCGGAGCGGGTCCCATCAACGGCCCCATTCAGGCAGCCATCTTCGGCTGGGTGCCGGTGCTTTTGTGGGTGCTGATCGGCGGCCTGTTCTTCGGCGCCGTGCAGGACTTTGTGGCCATGTACGCCTCTGTGAGAAACAAGGGCCGCACCATCGGCTATATTATCGAGCTGTATATCGGCAAGATCGGCAAAAAGCTCTTCACCCTGTTTGTCTGGCTCTTCTCCATCCTGGTGGTGGCTGCCTTTGCTGATGTGGTAGCCAATACCTTCAACGGCTTTGCCGCGACCCCCGAGGTCTCCCTGGCCAATGGTCAGGTGGCTACCACCTCCATGCTGTTTATTGCTGCAGCTGTCACGCTGGGCGTGGTGCTGAAGGTGTGCCGCTTCAAGCCGCTGGTGAACACCGCCATCGCGGTGGGTCTGCTGGTTTTGTGCATTGTGCTGGGCATGGTGCTGCCCATGTATGTGCCCACCGGCACCTGGCACCTGATCGTGTTTGTGTACATTGCTGTTGCCTCCATTGTGCCTGTATGGGCGCTGCTCCAGCCCCGTGACTATCTGAACAGCTACCTGCTGGTAGCCATGATCGTGGCGGCTGTGCTGGGCGTGCTGGTAGCCAATCCCCAGATGAACCTGAACGCCTTCAACGGCTTTACGGTCAACGGTCAGCATATGTTCCCCATCCTGTTTGTGACCATCGCCTGCGGCGCGGTATCCGGCTTCCATTCGCTGGTGTCCTCCGGCACCGCCTCCAAGCAGGTGCAGAATGAGAAGCACATGCTGCCCATCTCCTTCGGCTCCATGCTGCTGGAAAGCTTGCTGGCCGTGATTGCCCTGATCGCCGTGGGCGCTGTGTCCAGCGGCGCGCAGGTAGCCTCCGGTACCCCTGCGGTGGTCTTTGCCTCCGCCATCTCTGGCTTCCTGGGCAAGGTGGGCATCCCCCAGGATGTGGCCTTCACGCTGATCAACCTGTCCGTCTCCGCCTTCGCCCTCACCTCGCTGGACTCTGTTGCCCGTGTGGGTCGCCTGGCCTTCCAGGAGTTCTTCCTGGACTCCACCGATGACGAGGAGAACATGAGCCCCGTGAAAAAGTTCCTCACCAACAAGTACACCGCCACCGTGGCTACGCTGGTGATGGCCTATGCCCTTGCCAAGGCTGGCTATGCCAACATCTGGCCCCTGTTCGGCTCGGCCAACCAGCTGCTGAGCGCCCTGGCGCTGATCGCCTGCGCCGTGTTCCTCAAGCGCACCAACCGCAAGGGCTGGATGCTGTGGGCACCCATGGCCATCATGCTGGCTGTGACCCTGACCGCTCTGGGCATGACCATCTTTGGCAAGTTCGGCGGCATCTTTGCCGGCACCACCGCCAATCTGGGCGGCGACCTGCTGCAGGGCAGCTTTGCCGTTGCGCTGTTCGTGCTGGGCGTGATCGTTGCCGTGCAGGGCGTGAAGAAGCTCTTCGGCAAGGAAGAATCCGTGCAGGCGTGATTTTCGCTGCGCTGGTACAAACAAGTAAAAAAGGCCTGCCCCATGCGGCAGGCTTTTTTGCACTCTTCCTTCTCCTGCGCATAGGCTGACAGTGCAGGCACGGCCTGCAAATCCACCAAGGAAGGTGAACATCCTATGCGCAACGATTATATCGGCACCAGCATCGACGGCGACCGCGCCGCATGCTGCCAGCACCATCATAACAACAATGGAGGCCAGCGGCCTTGCCGTCCTCAGCCGGGCTGCGCCGCCCCTCAGCTCAATTACGGCTGCGACGAGCCCTGCCAGCCCCGTCCTGCCTGCCGCCCCGGCTGCGATGACCGCCGCGATCCCCGGCCCTGCAACGAGCCCTGCTACGAGCAGGAGCGTTCCTGCTCCCCCTGTGGCGGCCGTACCCCTGCCATGGTTTACGCTGCCCATCACGACCTGGACAGTGCCTATTGCAGCGAGAAGGCCCTCATCCGCGGCACGCTGTTCGGCTGCCTGGATAAGCCCATGTGCAACGAACGCTGCACCGATACCCCCTGCGCCACCCAGTGCCAGGCGGACAAATTCGCCATCTGGGAGCTGCGGCTGTACCTGAACACCCACCCCCACGACCAGAAGGCCCTGGCCCTGATGCGCAAGCTGCTTGAACAGATGGATCACGACTGCACCTGTACCTTCTACCCCGACTGCAACTGCTGGTCCTGGCTGGACGGCCCTTGGCCCTGGGAATATCAGCGTTGCTGCGGAAAGGAGGCATAAGCCATGTTTATCTATGAAAAAGAGCTGCAATATCCCGTGCGCATCCGCAAGCCGGATCAGCGCATGGCCTCAGTGATCATCAGCCAGTACGGCGGCCCCGACGGCGAGCTGGGTGCCTCCCTGCGCTACCTGAGCCAGCGGTACTCCATGCCCTACAACGAGCTCAAGGGTCTGCTGACGGACATCGGCACCGAGGAGCTGGGACATCTGGAGATGGTGGGCAGCATGATCCACCAGCTGACCCGCGACCTGAGCGACAGCCAGATCCAGGACAGCGCCTTCGCCCCCTACTTCACCGATCACGGTCTGGGCGTCTATCCCCAGTTTGCCAGCGGTCAGCCCTACCACGCCGCCGCCATGGCCGTCAAGGGCGACCCCCTCACCGATCTGCACGAAGACCTGGCAGCCGAGCAGAAGGCCCGCACCACCTACGAAAACCTGATCCACCTGTGCGACGACCCGGACGTGAAGGACGTTCTGCGCTTCCTGCGGGCCCGGGAGATCGTGCACTACCAGCGTTTTGCCGAGGCCCTTGCCATGGTGCAGGATCGCCTGGACGAAAAGAACTTCTACGCTTTCAACCCCGCCTTCCAGTGCGGATGCAAGTAATGCCATCAGAAAACGCCGCAGCCCTTCACGGGTTGCGGCTTCGTTGTGCTTTTGGGGGTGTCACTTTACATACTCCCCGTAACGCTCCATAAACTGGTCATACTCATACCGGTCGGTGATCCACACGATCACATGGGCCTCCTTGATGCCCAGCCGGGTGTAGGCTTCCCAGCGGGTGTTGCCGTCGTTGAGCTCAAACTCCCCTTCGTTTTTCCCCTCGGGGATCAGATAATGCACGATCAGCGGCGGAATATCTATTTCGCGAGGGATCTCCTCCATCAGCTGGCGGACATGGTTCTCCCACGCCACGGGATGCACCTGAAACTTCAGCCCTTCCTCCACCGGGCCGGTGCAGCGGTGGAAAAGCGACAGGGGCATTTTAACAGGCCCCAGGAACATGCGGTCAACGATCTTCAAGCCATCGGAAAAGGGTTCATTGTGTCCGTCAGACAGGAGGTAGGCATGTACCCACTCTTCCAGCATGCCCTGGCGTGACCACTCCTGGGCAGAGGACAGCGTGCCCTGATACTCCATTTGGATCGACTCCTTTCTGCAATATACGATTCTCTTGATCGACTCGCAGGAGAGATGATACCTTTCCGCCAGCTGGTCGATGGTTTCGCCGATGGCAAACCGGGCGCGGATATCCCGATTGCGCTCCCTCAGCTCCTGCCGGTAGCCGCTGGCGGTGCCCCACTGCCGCTTTCTCTCCCGGGCAGGGATATATACCAGCTTGCCGGAAATGTACTTCTGCACCTGGCGCAAAAGCGGCTCTGGCAAAAGATCCCTGGCGTTTTCGTATTTCATGGTGCGCTCTCCTTTCAAGGGCATTGTATCGCAAAAAGGCGGTACAGGCTATCCCGTAAACGGGTATCACCTGTTTTTGACATAGTATTGACACGATTGAAAATCCATTGGTATAATGTTTTTGGTATTTTCCTTTTTTGACCCGTTACAGATGGATAGATATCATTGTGTGGAGGTGTTTGTATGAACATGTTCAAGAAGCTTGCAAGCCTTCTTCTGGCGGTGCTGATGCTGGCCAGCTGCTTTCCCGCATCGGCAGAAGACCTGGCCGCGCAGTTGGTGGATACCTGGATCGAGAACGACGGCTACGGCACGCTGCACCTGAATGCCGACGGTACCGCCGTGATGAACTACTACGACGACACCGTGACCGAGTGCACTTGGGCCGTGACCGAAGAGGGCCCCAAGTTCCTGGACGGCATGTGGTACAACTCCCCCATGGAGCTGCTGGATGAAAACACCCTCAGCGTCAGCAATGGCTGGATGGTCTTCACCCGTGAAGGCGAGGAACCCTCCGTTCTGCCGCTGAATGCCGTGCCCGTGGGCGAAGATGGCGAGCCCTTCCTGGGCACCTGGTCGCTGAGCACCATCAACGTTGAGGGTGAAACCTACAACGCTGCTGATTTCGGTATGAGCATGGAGCTGACCTTCAACGCCGACGGTACCGTGACCTCCCTGGAGGACGGCGAAACCAACACCTCCACCTGGTCGGTGGAATACGGCGCAGCCATGGTGGACGGCCTGTTCCTGACCCTGAACGACGAAGGACAACTGGTGCTGACGGATGAAGGCAGCGAGATGATCTTCGTTCACGGCGCAGCCAGCAGTGAGGGCGAGCTGTCTGAAGAAGAGCAGCTGTTGGCCCTGCTGCAGCTGATGAGCCAGATGGAGCTGGAAGAAACCGAAGAATCCACCTTGCCTGAGCACTTGCAGGGCTATGTAGGCGAATGGCACATGGTCTACACCGCCACCGGCGGTCTGACCGGCGACCTGCGCACCATGGGCGTGACCTGCACCCTGGACCTGTACAGCGACGGCGACGGCTCCATCGACTTCCCCTCCTATGAGTTCAGCACCTGGTACGAGGAGGACGGCATCGTCCGCTTCGGTGAGAGCGGCATGCCCATGACCCTGCTGGAAGACGGCTTCCTGCAATACGGCACGGAGCTGGGCGGTTACATGATCTTCAGCCAGGACCCCGAGGCAGTCTACACCCCTGCGGCGGCTGAACCCACCGCCGCCCCCGAGGCCCCTGCTGCCGCTGCTGGCCGCACCTTCACCAGCAACGAAGAATACCTGGGCATCAAGTTCGTGGCCGACACCTACACCATGGCCGGGCAGACTTACGATGCCTCCGCGCTGGGGACGGAATATTCCCTGCTGTTCCATGAAAACGGCACCTGCGATTTCAGCATGGCCGGTGCCATGATGCCGGGCCTGTCCTGGGGCCTGGGCAACGTGGCCGTGGGCCTGAACCAGATCGAGGCCTTCTCCATCAACTACTACGGCACCATGTTCAACGCCGTGCCCACTTCCACTGGCTTTGACATGGACTTCTACGGCACCATGACGCTGCACTTCGTCCCTGCGGAATAAAGCCAAGCACAACAAACGCCTGCCAGATTTCAGCCTGGCAGGCGTTTTTTTGATACATGCTTAGTCACTTGTATAGTTGTCGAAGTAGCCCTGGATGTACACAATGGGCGTGCCCTTGTCGCCGGAGCCGCTGGTCAGGTCGCACAGGGAGCCAATCAGGTCGGTGAGGCGGCGGGGGGTGGTGCCCTGGGCGGCCATCTGGCCTACCAGGCTGGAGCCGTCCTTCTTCTGGATCGCGCCCTTGATGGCGTCGCGCAGGGCTTCGCCGGAGAGACCGGCAAAGTCGTTGTCCGCCAGGTACTTCAGCTTCAGCTCGTTGGGGGTGCCCTCCAGGCCGGCAGTGTAGGCCGGGGAAACCACCGGGTCAGCCAGCTCCCAGATCTTGCCCACGGGATCCTTGAAGGCACCGTCGCCGTACACCATCACTTCGATGTGCTTGCCGGTGGCCTTCAGCAGGCGATCCTGGATGTCCTCCACCAGGTCCTGGCACTCGCGGGGGAAGAGCTTCACGGTATCCTCGGTGGACTTGTTGGAGCCCAGCAGGCCGTAGCGGGCATTGTAGCCGCTGCCGTCGATGGACTCGGTCATGATCTCGTCCAGGCCGAACACGCGCTCAGCACCGGCGGCCTTCAACAGACGCTTGGTGCGCTCGCGGGTGTGGATGTCGCAGTTGATCACATTCTTGGTGTAGTTCAGGATGGCGCGGCAGTCGTTGGCGAAGACGATCTCCACCTCGGCACCGCAGCCGCGAATCAGCTCGGAATAGTATTCCACATAGTCCACGCCGGTGAAGGGATGCTTGATGTAGCCGAACATGGTGCGGTACTGCTCCTCGGAGAGCACATCGCGGTAGGGATCCACGTTGTGCTTGTCCATCAGATCCCAGTCGATGAGGTGGTTGCCCACTTCGTCGGAGGGGTAGGACAGCATCAGCACGATCTTCTTGCAGCCCTTGGCAATGCCGCGCAGGCAAATAGCAAAGCGGTTACGGCTCAGGATGGGGAAGATCACGCCCACGGTTTCGCCGCCCAGCTTGTTCTTGACGTCCTGTGCAATGTTTTCCACGCTGGCATAGTTGCCCTGGGAACGGGCCACGATGGCCTCGGTCATGGCAACCACGTCGCGGTCGCGGGGAGAGATGCTGCCCTCGTTGATGGCTTCCTGGATGGAGTCCACCACGATCTTGGCCAGATCATCGCCCTGACGGATGATAGGGGCGCGCACGCCCATGGAGACGGTACCGATCATACGGCTCATAAAAACACTCCTCATTTCTGCAAAAGAGTCGCCGAAGTCGTTTTGGTCTTTTACTGCAATATTATACAGCAAGTTTTCACTTTGGCAAACATATTTTTGTTTTTTGGAAGAATTTTTTTCTTTCAGGAATGGCACGGCCTCCCTTATCCTTGCAAACAACCGGTTTTTCTCCCCTGATTTTTGACATTTTCTTGCTATAAGGTGCAATTTAGCAAACATTTTTCACATCCGCGCCATTGTTTATTCGTGTTTACAGCGTTATACTACATTGTACCGTTTTTTCAAACGACGCAGAATGGAGAGGATTTACGCATGGAAAACCTCAATCTGATTTATACCGGCAAGACCAAGAATGTTTACGCCCTGGACAACGGCAACTGCCTGCTGAAGTTCAAGGATGACTGCACCGGCAAGGACGGCGTGTTCGATCCCGGCGAGAACTCCGTGGGCCTGACCATCGAAGGCGTGGGCGATGTGAACCTGCGCATGTCCATCTACTTCTTTGAGAAGATCAACGCCGCCGGCATCTACACCCATTATGTGAATGCCGACCTGAACAACACCACCATGGAAGTGCTGAAGGCCAAGCCCTTCGGCCACGGCCTGGAAGTGATCTGCCGCCACAAGGCTGTGGGCAGCTTCATCCGCCGCTATGGTGCCTACATCGAGTCCGGTGCCGACCTGCCCGCCTATGTGGAAATGACCTTCAAGGACGACGAGAAGGGCGATCCCCTGGTCACCAAGGACGCTCTGGCTGCCCTGGGCGTGATGACCGAGGAACAGTACGACACCATCAAGGACATGACCCAGAAGATCACCCAGATCGTCGCTGACGACCTGAAGGAGAAGGGCCTGGTCCTGTACGACATCAAGTTCGAGTACGGCTACGACGCCGACGGCAAGGTGATGCTGATCGACGAGATCGCCTCCGGCAACATGCGCGTGTACAAGGACGGCGAGTACATCGACCCCATGACCCTGTCCAAGCTGTTCTTCGCCTAAAGGCGTCACGAAAGTGGCAAAGCCACTTTCGTGAGGATTGCGCTCCGTCACTGTTCGCTACGCTCACGGGCGTTCCTTCGCGTAAGGTATGTTTTCCGGTTTCGGCCATCACCGGGGCAAGCCCGGCGATGGCTACACTTGCCCATTGCAAGCAATGGGCTGCGTTAGTCAGGCTGAAGCCTGACCTCACGGAGCGAAAACGCCCCGCCCCGTCGGCGGAGCCGCCGGATACGATTACAGTCAGAGGGCCTGCGGGCCCTCCGATACCTCCCAGGTTTTGCAAAGTATATGAAGGAGCGTGCTGCCACGCTCCTTCTGTTATATCTGCCCGAAAGGAGGTCCACCTATGCCGGGCTTCAACCCCAAAAGCCTCACCGACTGCCGGGAGCAGAAGCAGTTCCCCTGCATCGACGTGGTGAAGCTGATTTGCGCCGTGCTGGTGATCACCGCTCACATCGCCCCCTTCGGCGAAACGGATGTGCCGCTCCTGATGACCATCAACGATATCATCCAGCGGTATCTGTGCCGCATCGCCGTGCCGTTCTTCTTTGTGTGCACCGGCTTTCTGCTCTTCCGCAGAACAGAACCGGCAAACGCCCTCTCTCCCGCCCTGGGCTATGCCAAGAAGCTTCTGCGCATGTACCTGCTCTGGACGGCCATCTACTGCGTGTTCATCCTGCGTGACATCCTGATGAACCCCCAGAGCGTTTTGCAGGGCATCGTCATCGCCCTGCGGGATTTCTTCCTGGTAGGCAGCTATGTGCACCTGTGGTATCTGCATGCGTCCATCACCGCCGTGGTGCTGGCTGCGTTCCTGCTCAGCCGGGAAGTCGCGCCCACGAAGATCTTCGGCATCTCCCTGGTGCTGTATTGCATCGGCCTGCTGGCGGAATCCTACTTCGGGCTGATCCGCCCCCTGCAAGGCGTGCCAGCCCTGTGGCAAACGCTGAAAGCCGTGCAGAGCGTGATCTTCACCACCCGTAACGGCCTGTTCGAGGGCCTGGCCTTCGTCAGCCTGGGCATGCTGCTGGCCTATAAGCCCATCCGCCTGTCCCTGAAAGCCGCTGTGCTGGGACTGATCGCCTCGCTGGCCCTGCTGCTGGCAGAAGGTCTTCTGCTGGACAACGCCGGGTGGATCCGCGACACCGATTACTACCTTTCCCTGCTGCCGGTGGCCTTCTTCATGTTCTACCTGGCCGCCCATATCCAGCTGAAGCCCGGCAAGCTCTACCCCTACCTGCGCACCCTGTCCACGCTGGTGTACTTCATCCACATCTGGATCCGCGGCGCGCTGATGATCCTGTCGGACATCCTCCACCTGGGCTGGACGCAAAACGCCATGCTGTTCCTGCTGACGCTGGTGCTCAGCGTGATCGGCGCGATGGTGATCGCGAAAATGGCGCAGCACCCCAAGCTGAGCTTTCTGAAAAAACTGTATGTGTAACGCAAAAACGAACGGCGACGAGCCGTTCGTTTTTTGCATTGGTAGCGGATACCGCAGCATGAGTTGCATCTTATAGAAGAAACACCGCGGGCAATGCAGCAGGCAATCCCTCCGGCTTCGCTGCGCTCAGCCACCTCCCTTTGCACAAGGGAGGCTTTGCGTCTTGCCCTCAATTCGGCATTGTCGCGGTGCACCCGTTGCGCGCCGTGACCCCTGCAAAGGAAAAACCCACGCTGCTCTCGCAAAGTGGGTTTCGAAAGGGCCGAACGGCCCTTCGTGGGGTGGAGGGGCAACGCCCCTCCCGGGAGTCCAGAGGGCAGAGCCCTCTGGCGGGTGTGCAGAGGGCAGAGCCCTTTGCCAGGGGCAAAGCACCTGGTCACTTGCCTTCTTTGATGAGGTTTTTGATGTCGTTGACCACGCTGGACATGGAGGAAGAGGACTTGATGTTGGCGGCCACGGTGTTGCATGAGTGCAGGATGGTGGAGTGGTCGCGGTTGCCGAAGGCCTGGCCGATCTGGGGCAGGCTCATGGTGGTCATCTCACGGGTGAGGTAGATGGCGATCTGCCGGGGCACGGTGATCTCGCGGCGGCGGGTGGAGCTGATGAGATCAGCGGTGGTAATGCCGTAGTAGTTGCTCACCGTTTGCATGATGGTTTCGGCGGTGATGGCACGGGTCTTCTTGACGAAGATATCGCGCAGGGCGTCCTGGCAGAGGGCGGCGGTGATGGGCTCGCCCACCAGGTTGGCGTAGGCCACCAGGCGCGTCAGGCTGCCCTCCAGCTCGCGGATGTTGCTGTCCACATTGGAGGCGATCAGCTCCAGCACATCGTCGCCCACGTTGACGTGATCCTGCCGGGCCTTCTCGCGGAGGATGGCGATGCGGGTTTCAATGTCGGGCCGGGCGATATCGGCGATCAGTCCCCAGGCAAAGCGGCTGGAAAGACGCTCCTCCAGGCGGTTGATCTCCTGGGGCGGCTTGTCGCTGGTGAGGATGATCTGCTTGCCGGCGGTGTGCAGGGCGTTGAAGGTGTGGAAGAACTCCTCCTGGGTACTGTCGCGGCCGGCGATGAACTGGATATCGTCCACCATCAGGATGTCCACATTGCGGAAGCGGTTGCGGAACTCGGTGTTGCGGTTCTGCTGGATGGCGGAGATCAGCTCGTTGGTGAAGTTTTCGCTGGTGATGTAGAGCAGCCGCTTTTCGGGGTACTGCTGCTGCACATAATGGCCGATGGCGTGCATCAGGTGGGTCTTTCCCAGGCCCACGCCGCCGTGGATAAACAGGGGGTTGTAGGCATCGGCAGGGGATTCGGCCACCGCCAGGGAGGCCGCGTGGGCAAAGCGGTTATTGCTGCCCACCACAAAGGTATCGAAGGTGTACTTGGGGTTCAGCTGAACAGACCCTACCGCCAGGCCACTGGATGCAGCTGCCTGGGCGCGGATCTCGTCGTTTTCCAGTTCGGCACTGGTGAGCACGGTAACGGATATGCGGTGGCCAGCCACCTGCGAAATGCAGTTGGAAATCAGGGGCACATAACGGTTGTTGACCATCACCTTCATGGCTTCCATGCCAATGCGCAGGGTAAGCACATCGTTTTCCAGCTTCACAGGGGTGAGGTTGTTTTCGATCCAGGTTTGATAAGAAACCGGGTTGATCTCACTCTTGAGCAGCTCGCACGCGCTGTCCCAAAGTTCCTTCATGTCCATGTGTATCTTCCTCCGCTTGCGTATGCCGGGGTGAATGAATGTTCACGCCGGGAAAAAAAGCGCACGATTGCGGTGCATCGTGAGCTGTGGATAACTCGCTTGTGGATAACTTCATTCGCATCTTTCAGCTGATTCAGCATAGCATAAAAATCAAGAAATTTCAAGGGGTGCACCAAAGTGCTGGATAGGCCACCTGTGGATAACCATCTCCCACAAGGGATTGTGGTGAACATGTGTACTACCACAAGACCTGCAAATCTGCACTGAATATTTAACCGAAATATGAATATAAATACATGACCTTTGGCAAATTGTACAGAAACTTAACAGGATCGTAAGATTTGGCATTTTTACCTGTGGATAACAGGATTATAACATGTGGATGTCGAATGAAGAAAAAGATACCAATGAGGAGGCGAAGGACATGCCTGTGGCAATATCGACCTACAGCGTGAAGTGCGTGCTGCGGCCCTACCTGGGCTCGGATATGGTGGACGGCACCGGCATTGCCGAAGAAGCCGCCCATGTGCTGCGCTCCTATGCCCCCTACCGCGATACCCTGGAGGACCTGGCGGAGCGGCTGAGCAACATCCTGTTCGATGTGCTGTACTCCACCCTGGGCCCCCGGATGACCATCCGGCTGGACAACGGCGAAATGGTGCGCATCATGATGAAGGATCTGCCCGACATGGCCGACGCCGTTCTGGGCGCGCTGTTCGACACCATGACGGTGTATTCCGTGAATTTCCAGACGCTGAAGGACTACTCCATGCGCACCGGTTCCCTCAGCGCGATGCGTGTGCTCTATCAGAAGTACGACGATTTCCAGTCTCCGGAGGAAAAGGCCCTGATGGCGCGGATCATCCGGGATAATTATCCCAAGCATTTGTATGAATCCTGGCTGAAGGACGAAGCATGAAAAATGCTCCGTCCTTCGTTCCATCCATGAAGACTGTTTGAAAGGAATCCCAGCATGAAGAAGCTCCTGGCTACCCTGCTGGCGGCGATGCTGCTCCCTGCCGCTGCCATGGCGGAGACCATCGTCACCTCGTTTTATCCCGTCTATCTGTTCACCCTGAACCTGACCCAAGGCATCGACGGCATGGAGGTCCGCAACCTGGCCGCTCCGGACACCGGCTGCCTGCATGACTATCAACTGCAGACCGGCGACATGAAAAAGCTGGCGGCGGCGGATGCGTTCCTCATCAACGGCGCAGGCATGGAGAACTATCTTTCCGGCGTGATGGAGGCCTTCCCGGAGCTGCCGGTGGTGGACGCCTCCGCAGGCATTGAGCTGCTGTGCACTGAAGAAGAGCACGACCATGACCATGATCATGAGCATGATCACGGGGCCTACAACGCCCACGTGTGGCTGGATGCCCAGAACGCCCAGACCATGGTGTCCAACCTGGCGGAAGGTCTGATGGCCGCTTGCCCGGACAAGGCCGAGGCCATCGCCGCCAACCGGGATGCCTACCTGGCCCGTCTGGCTGTGCTGGATGAAGAGCTCGCCGCCGGGCTGGCCGATCTGCCCCGGAAGGATATCATCACCTTCCACGAGGCGTTCCCCTATTTTGCCCAGGCCTACGGGCTGAACGTGGCCGCCGTGGTGAACCGGGAGCCCAGCGACGCGCTCTCCCCTGCCAAGCTGGCTGAGCTGGTGAAGCTGGTGGTGAAGCTGGGTGTGCCGCCCCTGTTCGTGGAGCCCCAGTACGAGGACATGGCCGCCCAGACCCTGGCCCGGGAGACCGGCGCGGCGGTGTACAGCCTGGACCCCGTGGTCACCGGCCCGGAAAGCGACATCCCCCTGACCTACTATGAAGATGTGATGCGTGCCAATATGCAGGTGCTGCAAAACGCACTCTCCCAGTGAAAGGAGAACTACCCATGAAAAAGCTTGCCGGTGTGCTGTGCGCACTGCTGATCCTCGCCCTGTCCGCCTCTGCCCTGGCGGAGACCATGACCATCTCCCTGATCGGCGACTGCACCGTGGGCGACCAGTACAAGTACCGCGGCTACAAGTCCTCCTTCACCTACAAGATCACCCAAGCGGGCCTGGACTACCCCTTCAGCCTGGTGGCGGATATGTTTGCCGCCGACGACCTGACCGTGGCCAACTGCGAGGGCGTGCTGACCAACCGCAGCCCCGGCAAAAACGCCAAGTTCATGACCCTGGGCGCAGGCATGGAATTTGCGCAGGTGTTCTCCCTGGGCAATGTGGACGTGTGCAACACTGCCAACAACCACGCCAAGGACTTCGGCAACAAGGGCCTGGAGGACACCTTCGCCGCCCTGGAGGCCGTGGGCATCGGTGCCTTCGGCGACGAGATCACCTACACCACCACCATCAAGGGCGTGAAGATTGGCTTTGTGGGCTACACCTATCCCATCACCGAGCCCAAGCTGCAGCGGTATGAAAAGATGATCAATCAGCTGCGGGCAGAGGGCTGCACCTTCATCATCGCCAGCGCCCACTGGGGCAAGGAGGAAAGCCTGAACATCAACCTCCAGCAGCGCGAAGGTGCCCCCGCCCTGATCGACACGGGCGCCGATATGGTCTACGGCCACGGCTCCCACACCCTGCAGCCTATCCAGGTATACAAGGGCAAGCTGATTTTCTACAGCCTGTCCAACTTCACCTTCGGTGCCAACGCCGCCCCCAAGGACGACGACACCGCCGTGATCCAGGTGACCTACGACATCAACCCCGACGGCACCATGACCGTGGCCGAGCTGACCGCCATCCCCTTCAAGATGCACAAGGACAAGGATTTCCGCCCCTATCCCATCGAGGATGAAGCAGGCAAGCTGAAGGTGTGGAAGAAGCTGGTGTTCTCCAAGGCCAAGGATCCTGACAGCGGCCTGCCGGAGAGCTTCCTGACCACCGGCTATGCCGACCTGCGCACAAAGGAGGCCGCCGAATGAACATCCTTCTGGTGAATGACGACGGCTTCGACAGCCCCTTCCTGCATCTATTGTGCCGCGCCGTAGCGGCCCGGGGCCATCATGTGACCGTATGCGCCCCCGCCACCCAGCAGAGTGCCAAATCCCACGCCTACACGGTGGCCCTGCCCCTGATGGCCAAACGCCGCGACATGGAAGGTGCCGACGAGGCCTGGGCCATCGAAGGCACGCCGGTGGACTGCTGCCGCATCGGCTTTATGAGCATCTGTGAAAAGCGGCCCGATCTGGTGATCAGCGGCATCAACCTGGGCTACAACACCGGCTTTGCGGTGTATGTTTCCGGCACTGTGGGTGCCGCCCGCGAGGCCGCCATGCAGGGCATCCCTGCCATGTCCCTGAGTGCCGAATACCAAACCCCGCCGGAGACCGTGCAGTTCTTTGCCGACTGGGCCGCTGCCCTGGCCGAACGCCTGGTGGATTACCCCGCCCCCGAGTTCTCCGTGTGCAACCTGAACGTTCCGCCCGTGCCCATGTATGAGCTGAAAGAGCCCAAAATGTGCCCCATCACCCGCAACCTCTACAAGGACACCTACGAACGCCGCGAAAGCCCCCGGGGCGACAGCTACTTCTGGCTCACCCCCCTGGAGCAGGACTACGACGCCACCCCCGGCAGCGACCAGGACTGGCTGAGCCGCGGCCACATCACCTGCACCTTCCTCACCCCCGACGGCGTGGTGGATCAGGAAAAGTATGCGGATTTCCTGAAGGAGCTGTAAGTTTTGCTTGCAAAACTTCGTCCCCGGTGTTATAATGCATTCAATATCATCAAAGGCGACGACGGAGACAATGCCGGAGCCAAGGCTGGCCTAAGAGAGGGACGCACATGGTGCAAGCGTCCTGACGAGCCTTCCGGAAATTCCCTCCTGAGCTGCGCAGCGGAACGGGCTTTGGCCTCAGTAGGTTGCGACGGGTCGGCCCCGTAATCGGCATCGAGCATATCGCAGGAGCATTCCTGCCGTATGGAATCAGGGTGGTAACACGCGGCAATTCGCCTTCGTCCCTTTCGCGGACGAGGGTTTTTTATTTGCTGACACACAGAAAGGAAGGTTTGACTATGAAGGAAAAGATCGCGCAGATTGAACAGCTGCTCGTAAGCGAGCTGGCGATGTGCGAAAACATGCAGGCCCTGGACGCCCTGCGCGTGAAGGTGCTGGGCAAGAAGGGCGAATTGACCGCCCTTTTGCGCGGCATGGGCCAGCTCTCCCCCGAGGAGCGTCCCGCCGCCGGCCAGATGATCAACGAGGCCCGTGAGAAGTTCACCGCCATGCTGGAAGAAAAGCAGGCCCTGCTGAAGAAAAAGGCCCAGGAGGAAGCCCTCCAGCGCGAGACCATCGACGTGACCCAGCCCGCCGCTGCCCCCAAGGCTGGCTGCGTGCACCCCATGACCCTGGTGCTCAACGAAGTCATCGACTGCTTCACCGGCATGGGCTTCGAAGTGGTGGAAGGCCCCGAAGTGGAGCTGGATCACTACAACTTTGAACTGATGAACATCCCCAAGAATCACCCTGCCCGCGACGCGCAGGACACCTTCTATGTGGATGACAACATCGTGCTGCGCACCCACACCAGCCCTGTGCAGGCCCGCACCATGCTCACCCGCAAGCCCCCCATCCGCGTTATCTGCCCCGGCCGCGTGTATCGTGCCGACGAGATGGATGCCACCCACAGCCCCGTCTTCCACCAGATGGAAGGCCTGGTCATCGACAAGGACGTGACCATGGCTGATCTGCGCGGCACCCTGAATGCCTTCGCCGAGCGGTTGTACGGCAAGGGTATCACCACCCGTTTCCGCCCCAGCTTCTTCCCCTTCACCGAGCCCTCCGCTGAGGTGGACCTGACCTGCGTGGCCTGCCACGGCAAGGGCTGCCGCGTGTGCAAGGGCACCGGCTGGATCGAGGTGCTGGGCTGCGGCATGGTCAACCCCCACGTGCTGGAAATGTGCGGCATCGACCCCAACGAGTACTCCGGCTTCGCCTTCGGCATCGGCATCGAGCGCATCACCATGCAGCGTTACGGCATCCCCGACCTGCGCCTCCTCTTCGAAGGCGACGTTCGTTTCCTGGGCCAGTTCCGCTGAGTTACGCCAGAGGCTCTGCCTCTGGACTCCGCCAAAGGGCTCTGCCCTTTGGAATCCCGCTTAAGGGTCTTCGACCCTTAAGAATCCCATTCTGCGATGTTGCGCTTCGGTTCCCTTGGAATTGATTGCGCATGGAACATAAAGGAGGCGTACCGATGAAGGTACCTATGCAATGGATCAAGGAATATGCGGATATTCCTGTTTCTGCTGAAGAATATCAGAATAAAATGATCATGATCGGCAACGGCGTCGAGGGCTATGAAGAGATCGGCGGCGAAGTCGAGGGCGTGGTGGTTGGCCGCGTGGTGACCTGCGAGCCCCATCCCGATTCCGATCACCTGCACGTGACCACCGTGGACGTGGGCGAGGAAGAGCTGCTGAACATCGTCTGCGGTGCTCCCAACTGCGAGGCGGGCATCCTGGTGCCCGTGGCCAAGATCGGTGCCAAGCTGCCCGGCGGCATCAAGATCAAGAAGGGCAAGCTCCGCGGCGTAGCCAGCGAGGGCATGCTCTGCGGCGGCGACGAGCTGGGCGTGCCGGTGGAGCTGTATCCCCATGTGGGCGAGAAGGGTCTGCTGATCTTCAACGAAGAATATCCCCTGGGTGCGGACGTGAAGCCCATCCTGGGTATTGACGATACCGTGATGGACTTCGAAGTGCTGGCCAACCGTCCCGACTGCCTGAGCGTGTGGGGCATTGCCCGCGAGACCGCCGTGGCCTGCGGCACCAAGTTCGTCAAGCCCGAGATCGCCGTGAAGGAATGCGGCGGCGACATCCACGACTATGTGAAGGTGGATGTGGAAGCTACCGACCTGTGCCCCCGTTACATCTCCCGCGTCATCAAGGACGTGCGCGTGGGCCCCAGCCCCATGTGGCTGCGTAAGTACCTCAACGGTGCCGGCATGCGCTCCATCAACAACGTGGTGGACATCACCAACTTCATCATGCTGGAGACCGGCCACCCCATGCACGCCTTTGACCTGGACATGGTGGAAGGCAACCACATCATCGTCCGCAAGGCCGTGGAGGGCGAGCACATCACCACCCTGGATGGCAAGCAGCACGACCTGACCCCCGGCCAGCTGGTGATCTGCGATGCCAATAAGCCCTCCTGCGTGGCTGGCATCATGGGCGGCGAGGAATCCGAGATCACCGAAAAGACCCACACCATGATGTTCGAGTGCGCTGTGTTCGACCGTGCCGCCACCCGTGTCACCAGCCGCGCCCTGGGCATCCGCACCGAGTCCTCCGGCCGCTTTGAGAAGGGCGTATCCGTGAAGACCGCCATGGAAGCCATGCAGCGCGCCTGCCAGATGATCAACGAGCTGGACGCTGGCGACGTGGTTTCCGGCATCATCGACATTTATCCAGATCCTGCTAAGGAGCAGGTCATCACCGGTTCCTGCCAGCGCATCGCCCGCCGCACCGGCGTGGATATCCCCGCTGACGACATCGTGCGCATCCTGACCGACCTGCACTTCGGCGTGGAGCGCGACGGCGATCAGCTCACCGTGACCGTGCCTGACTACCGCCAGGATGTGGACGGCGAGGCCGACCTCAGCGAAGAAGCCCTGCGCGTGTACGGCTACGACAAGATCCCCTCCACCCTGCTGCGCGGCGAAACCACCCCCGGCGGCCGCTCTGACCGCATGCGCCTGAAGGACGAAGTCGCCCGTTACCTCACCGGCATGGGCTTCTTCGAGATCATGAACTTCTCCTTCGTCAGCCCCAAGACCGTCCTGAAGCTGGACATGGGCGAGGATGATCCCCGGCTGAACCAGTTGCCCATCCGCAACCCCCTGGGCGAGGATACCAGCGTGATGCGCACCACCCTCACCCCCGGCATGCTCACCACCCTGGCCCTGAACATGAACCACGGCAACGAGTCCGCCCGGCTTTACGAAGTGGCCGCCGTCTTCGATGCTGAGAACCGCACCGAAGAGAACCTGCCCACCGAGAACCAGAAGCTCTGCCTGGGCGTGTATGGCAAGGAGGAAGACTTCTTCACCCTGCGCGGCATGGTGGAGCGTCTGCTGGCCTCCCTGGGCATTGAAACCGTGGTGGAAGCCCGTGGCGAGAGCTATCTGCATCCCGGTCGCCGTGCCGTGCTGATGGCTGGCGACGAGCGCGTCTGCTGCCTGGGCGAGGTGCATCCCGTCGTCCGCGAAGAATTCGACATGCCTGCCCGTGCCTACATTGCCGAGCTGGACATGGATCAGCTGGCCCGCCTGCGCAAGCCCATGGGTGCTGTGAAGCCCATGCCCCGCTACCCCGCCGTGACCCGCGACCTGTCCCTGGTGATGGCTGAAAGCACCCTGGTCGGCCCCCTGATGGCCGATATGGCCAAGGCTGCCGGTGCCATCCTGGAGGATGCCAAGATGTTCGACGTCTACCGCTCCGCCGCCCTGGGCGAGAACATGAAGTCCGTGGCCTTCTCCTTCGTCCTCCGCGGTGCCGATCACACCCTGACCGAAGCCGAAGTCGCCAAGGCCATGGAGAAGATCCTCAAGGTCGCCGCCGAAAAGTACAACGCCGTCATCCGCGCCTAAGCGCGTTTTCCCCGCCCCGGCATGGCTCACACGCCCTGCCGGGGCTTTCATTTTTTGATTCACATTCAGTTCAAGCAGTTCTGCTACGCTGATGCCATCAACACGAAAGGATGTGGCATCATGGCTGATCGCTTGAACAGCAAAGAAATCAAATACCAACAGGCATTTTGGGTGTTTATGGCAGGCAGTGTTCTGGGGTTTGTACTGGAAGGCCTGTGGTGCGTGTGGCGCAAAGGCGCGTGGGAAAACCACGCTGCCACCGTATGGGGGCCGCTTTGTCTGGTGTATGGCGTAGGCGCACTGGCCATTTATGTGATGGCCATGTACAGCCAGGGCTGGCGGGCACGCAGACAGTTTTTCTGGTGCGCGTTAGCTGGCACCGCCGTGGAATACTTCACCAGCCTGTTTCAAGAGCTCCTTTTCGGCTCCCGTTCCTGGGATTACAGCAAGCACTACATCCACCTCAACGGACGTGTTAGCCTGCGTATGACACTGATGTGGGGCCTGCTGGGCCTTTTATTCATCCGGCTGATCATGCCCCTCCTGCAACGGTGGCTCAGCCACATGCAGGGTGTATTCTGGCAACGGGCCTGCGTGATGCTCAGCTGCTGGATGGTAGTCAACCTGCTACTCACCGGCGCAGCCCTGAGCCGCTGGAAGGAACGGCAGCAGGACATCGCCCCCGGCAACTGCGTGGAACTTTCCCTGGACAAGCACTTTCCCAACGCCCGTATGGAAGCCATCTTTAACAACATGGTGTTCAACTGAACCCTTTTTTTTCCTGCAGATCTGCAGCCATCCGCAATTGGTGTCAGGAGTGCGTATCCTTGAAAAATACATAAAGAATGCAGGATGAGGGTTGTCATCTTGCATTTCGAGCTGTAAAATAAAGGGCGCACAGAGAGATGTGCATCATTGAAAGGAGTAAGAGAATCATGAGTGATTATGCGCAGAGAGTGCTGGACGACCTGAAAGTCCGTTATGCCCACGAGCCCGAGTTTATCCAGGCTGCCACCGAGATTTTGACCACCCTGAAGCCTGTTATTGATAAGAACGCCGAAAAGTACGAGGCTGCTGGCCTGCTGGAGCGTTTCGTGGAGCCCGAGCGCATCATCACCTTCCGGGTGCCATGGGTGGATGACGCCGGCAAGGTGCAGGTGAACCGCGGCTACCGCGTGCAGTTCAACAGTGCCATCGGCCCCTACAAGGGCGGCCTGCGCCTGCACCCCTCCGTGAACCAGAGCATCCTGAAGTTCCTGGGCTTCGAGCAGATTTTGAAGAACAGCCTCACCGGCCTGCCCATCGGCGGCGGCAAGGGCGGCTCCGACTTCGACCCCAAGGGCAAGAGCGACAACGAAGTGATGCGCTTCTGCCAGAGCTTTATGACCGAGCTGTACAAGTACATCGGTGCTGATGTGGACGTGCCCGCCGGTGATATCGGCGTGGGTGCCCGCGAGGTGGGCTACTTCTACGGCCAGTACAAGCGTATCACCAACCTGTACGAAGGCGTGCTCACCGGCAAGGGCCTCACCTGGGGCGGCTCCCTGGGCCGCAAGCAGGCCACCGGCTACGGCCTGTGCTACCTGACCCGCGCCATGCTGGAAGCCAACGGCAAGCAGGTCGCTGGCAAGACCGTGGTGGTGTCCGGCTCCGGCAACGTGGCCATCTACGCCGCCGAGAAGATCACTGAAATGGGCGGCAAGGTGGTAGCCATGAGCGACTCCAACGGCTACATCCACGACCCCAACGGCGTGAACCTGGACGTGATCAAGCAGATCAAGGAAGTGGAGCGCAAGCGCATCAAGGAATATGTGGAGCGTGTGGACGGTGCCACCTACACCGAGGGCTGCCGCGGCATCTGGACCATCCCCTGCCAGATCGCTCTGCCCTGCGCCACCCAGAACGAGCTGAACGAGGAATCCGCCAAGGCCCTGATTGCCAACGGTGTGGAAGCCGTGGGCGAAGGTGCCAACATGCCCTCCACCATCGAAGCCACCGAGGCCTTCCAGAAGGCTGGCGTGCTCTTTGCCCCCGGCAAGGCTGCCAATGCTGGCGGCGTGGCCTGCTCCGCCCTGGAAATGACCCAGAACAGCATGCGCCTGAGCTGGACCATGGAAGAAGTGGACCAAAAGCTGCAGGGCATCATGGTGGGCATCTTCAACAAGGTGGCCGAGGCTGCCGCCGAATACGCTACCCCCGGCGACTATGTGGCCGGTGCCAACATCGCTGGCTTCCTGAAGGTGGCCGACGCCATGCTGGCCCAGGGTGCGGTGTAAATCAAACAACGCTGCGGAGCCGCTCTGTCCTATAGAGCGGCTCCGTTTTTTCAAAGGAGAAAGCATGCTGTATCACACAAAGGAGGGCCGCCTGCCCCTGGACGGCACACACATGGATTACGTCGCCTTTGGCACCGGAAAGAAAGCCCTGTTGCTGATCCCCGGATTGAACCTGCGGGGCGTGAAGGGAGCCGGGCTCTCCCTGGCATGGATGTACAGAGCATTTACCAAAGAATACCGGGTATATGCTTTTGACCGCAAAGATCAAATCGAAGCAGGCTGCACCATTTGGGATCTGGCAGAGGATCTCGCCGCTGCCGCGAAATGCCTAAACATCGCCAGTGCGGATGTGATCGGCATATCCCAGGGCGGTATGATCGCCCAAGCCCTGGCCATCCGGCATCCGCAGCTGGTTCATAAGCTGATCCTCGGCGTGACCGCTGCCCACGCCAACGAAACAATCCAGCGCGTTGTCGGCGGCTGGCTCCAGGCTGCCGAAAAAGGCGACTGGCCAACGATCAACCGTGAAAGCATCACCCTGGGCTATTCCGAGGCCTACGTTCGCCGCTACCGTCTGCTTTTGCCCCTGCTGGAGCGTATGGTCAAGCCCGCCGACAGCCAACGGTTCATCCGTCTGACACAGTCCATCCTGACTTTTGATGCACGAGCCGAGCTGCATCAGATCATGTGCCCGGTACTGGTATTAGGTGGCCATAAGGACCAGATCGTGACAGGTGAAGCCTCGCTGGCAATGGCCCAAACGCTGGGCTGCGAGGTCTTCCTATACGATCAGCTGGGCCATGCTGCCTACGACGAAGCAAAGGATTTCAACCAGCGCATGCTGGCATTTCTTTGCCAGCGGGGGTAATGGAAAGGAAGGAGTTATCCTTCACATTACATCATAACGGTCGTGTATCCGATACAAACGACCAATGATAAACCGAAACAGCAAGCAGGTCAAGGCTTGCTGTTTCTTGTACTACTATGATAAAATGAACACGAGAATTATTGCATCTAAAATTGGAGGTACATAATGCGTACAAAATTCGTCAGATGGTTTCAGCAAAATGCGATTGCTGTTTTTCTTTCTATCGCTTTTGTAGCCGTATATATCGCAAAGGAGATTAAGCCAGAGATCAATGATATGCTTGGGGCTTGCAGCCTTAGATTCATCAATGGAGAATACTACCGCTGGTTTACTTGTTCGTTTCTTCATTATGGGCTGTACCATTTGTTGGGAAATATTGCTGGTTTGCTGGCTGTCGGCTCTTTGATAAGTCCATTGATCGGAAAATGGAAAACACTGTTCTTTTTCTTTGCCAGCGATTTTTTGGGTGGAATCACATTTTCTTGGATCGTGTCAAGTGCAGAACCCAGCTACGGAGGAGGCGCATCTGGAGGAATATTTGCGCTGATTGCTGCACTTATCGTGTGTTATCTCCGTTTTCCAGAACAATTCAAATTCAAATGGTACAGAGCAGATGTGTTAATCACCATAGTTTATTTCTTTGTAGCGAATGACAACTGGTCTTCTGTTTTAACGCATATGTTTGGCTTTTCTTACGGCATTGTTCTCTCTTTTGTTTTTGTTGTTCTTAGATTGATAAAGGTGCTTTGCAATCAGATTGAGAATACCGATATGGTCGGGTAAATCTGTTGTTGCGTAATGCACAGGTTAGCCTTTCTTGCAGTGAGAGGGCGCAATTATACGCACTATATCCGTGCATTGCGGTTTTCTACCACATAGGGAAACGAGCACCCGGTACGTTACCGGATGCTCGCCTTTTTCTTGTCGGATAAATTGTTCCTTAAGAATCCTCCCATCA
>JAGBBA010000058.1 GCA_017938695.1 Clostridia bacterium
CAAAACGCCGCACCTAATCAAATAGCTCACCATTTCCGGTGGCAATGACGAAGGGGTCCCACCTGTTCCCATCCCGAACACAGAAGTTAAGCCCTTCAGTGCCGAAAGTACTTGGCTGGACACGGCCCGGGAGGATAGGTCGCTGCCGGATTCTACTTTCCTCAGTAGCTCAATGGCAGAGCACCCGGCTGTTAACCGGGTTGTTGTAGGTTCGAGCCCTACCTGGGGAGCCATATTGGCCCGTGCATCACACGATGCGCGGGTTTTTCTCATTTTGGTTGAGATGGGTGCAACAAATGAAGCATGGTGCAAAGGGCTGAAGGGGCGTATAATCAGGGGTAGAGGAGGTGCAGAAGATGATCACTTTAGGAAAGAATTTGCGTAAGGCGCGACGCCGCAAGGGCATGACCCAAGAACAGGTGGCGGAGGCTACGGGCGTTTCGCCGCAGGCGGTGAGCCGGTGGGAGAACGATTCAGCCTACCCGGATATCACCACCCTGGCAGGGTTGGCCATGCCGTTTGGTACATCGCTGGATGCACTGGTGGGCATGCAGGAGCTGCGCGATGCTGATTCGCTGCGCAACATTCACGGCAGGGTGCTGGCCTTGGTGGCACAGGGGCAGGACGCGGAAGCCGAGCAGCTGATCCGGGAGAGCCTGCGGATTTATCCTGACAACAGCGGGCTGTTGATGGCCCTGGGTGAAACGCTGGCCCATGGGGATCGGTTGGACGAGGCCATCGCTGTGGAGGAACGGGTGCTGAGGTGCGACGATATAAGCCTGAAGGCGCGATGTACAACGATGGTGAACCTGCTGTTCCTATACCGGGCCACCGGGGCGTGGGAAAAGGCGAAGCGGTTGGTGAAGGATCTGCCGCACATCTGGGAAAGCAGGGAGATGATGCTGGCAGAGGTGGATGAGCACCGTGAACAGGCGTTGAAGGCAGCAATCCGCAAGACCCTGGTAGTTTTATGCCGGAAGATCGACGGGCTGGGGGATACCGGTACGCCGGATTATGTGCAGCTGGGGGTTGATTTTGAAACGGAAATGAGCGCGGAGGACATGATCGAAAAAATAGAGAAGTTCTTGGCATAACAAAAGCCGCTGCATAAAAGCAGCGGCTTTTGCTGTACAGGCTGTTACTCGAAAATTGCCCGGATGGTGAAGTCATAGTCGAAGGTCACCTGGGCAGTGAGGGCGGAGAGATCGTCGATGGTGGCACCTTCCACCTCCCAGCCCTTGAAGGTGCGGCCCTCGGCCGGGATGGCGGTGACGGTGATGGGATACTCGGTGAAGTACAGGCCGGAGAAATCCTCGCCGGAGGGCAGCAGGCTGCGGTTCACCTGCACCTGGCCCGCGCTGGGGTCGTTGATGGTGATGGCGGCCTTCACAGGGTAATCGTAGCCGATGACCTTCTTGAGCACGTAGGGGAATTTGTCATAGCGGCCGCGGAGGTAGGTCTCCAGCTGCTTCAGCTTGTTGGCCTGGTGGGTGTCCAGGTTCCACTTGGCGACCCAGTCGGGGCCGAAGCGCAGGAAGGTCTCGCGCATCAGCAGCTCGTAAACGGGGCGCATTTCGTTGAGCATGTCCACCGCGCGCACGCCGCTGAAGTTCACGTTGCGCACATCGCACAGGGCGATGATCACTTCCCGGCGGAAATCCTCGTTGCGGTACAAGGAATTGAACAGCAGCTGCGGATGGCGGTTTTCCAGGTCTTCGCCGTCGTTGAGCAGCACGTCGGTCAGGTTGTCATCCACAAACTTGCGGCCGTCGCCGAAGATGTCGGAGGAATTTTCGGTGTCAAACAGGAGGAAACGCCACTTGCAGTCGCCGTAGGGGTTGTCCTCGGGGTCGCGGGCGCGCCAGATCTGCCAGTTGTTGTCCTGGAAGATGCCGTCGTCGTTGTGGATGTAGAGGTGGAAGGCGCAGTACTGGGCGAAGCCGGGCAGGTCCAGCAGCTGGCTGGCCTTTTCGTAGTTGGCCGGGTCGGTCATGTCGTTTTCAGCGATGAAATCGAACATGTCCTCGTAAATCTGGATGTCGCTTTCCACGCCATCCTCCACGCGACCGTTCTTGATGATGATCACGTTCTGGTTGGCGATGCCGTAGTTGTTTTCAATGGCGTGATCGCTGTATTCCTCGGTGATGGTGTACATACCCCAGTATTCGCCGTTGATAAAGGCCACGCAGGGGGTGTTGGCCTGGGTCATGAAGCCCATGCCCTCCGCCAGGTTCTGGAACAGGGGATCGCGCAGACGGGTGTTTTCCACATCGTTGCCGCCGTTGCGCAGGGTGATGGACTTGTACTTTTCCACCAGGCCGGTGCCGTCGGCACGGACGTTACCGGGGAAGACCGGGTACTTTAGCTGCTTTTCGCCGTACTGCTCACGGGCGATGAGGCGCAGGCTCTTCTGCATGAAGGAACGGGAAATGCCGCCCTTGATGCGCAGGCCCATGTCCTGGGTGAAGCCCTGGGAGCCGTCGGCAGGCAGGTACTGCACGGTGACGGGTCGCTCCCACTCGCTACCCTTCAGGGAGAAGTTGCCCTGGGTCTGCCAGTCCTCGTACTTGCCGTTCTGCTGGGAGTCCCACTCCACAAAGTGCTCGCCCAGGGTGTAGATGCCGGTTTCGTAGTCGAAGAGATCCTCGCTGTCCAGCATGAGGGAGATAATGGGCGCATCGCCGTAGTGCTCAGCCCTGTCGATGCCCACGAAGAAGGTGCCGTTCAGCACTGCGCTCTGTTCGCCGTTGGGATAAATGGCGATGGCGCGGATCACATGGGCCTTGATCACATTGTGCTCGGGCACATAGGGGGTGCGGGCCACATTGCCGATGGCGGACAGCTCGTTGTCCTCCAGGGTGCGGTCCTCCAGGGGCATGGCACCGTCGTAGTAGAAGCTGCTTTCGCTGTCTTCACTGGGCACGGTGCCGTCCAGGGTATAGTAGATGTCGGCCTCGGGATCGTCGCAGAAGATCTCCACCTCGATCTCGTCGCGGTAGAAGCCGCTTTCCAGGTTGAACCACAGCCCCTCCTGGGCCATGGCACCTGCGGGGAGCAGCAGGCACAGGAACATGAAAACGATCAGCAGCTTGCGCATATCGATTCTCCTTACCATTCAATTGGCGTTATGAAAACTGTATCACAAACCCTTGGACCCGTCAACAGAAAGCGAAAGCAAAATAAAATAGGGGAATATGCAAGAATTAGGTGTTTCCCTATCCTGTCATTTATGGTATGATATAATGTAGGAAGACCCATAAGGGAGGCTGCGTTATGATCACGGATGGGAGAAAGACAATAGGCGTCTTTATGAATAAGGCGGACTTGAATTTCCAGAACACCGTGCAGCGTGTTGCTCAGCAGCGGGCAAAGGAACTGAACTACGATCTTTTCTTTTTCTTCACGGTAGGCTACCGCGAAAGCGCGAACTACTACGATATTCAGGAAAAGAGCATGTTCACCTTTACCCCTATGGAAAAGTTGGACGGCGCATTGGTCACCCCCGATGCCTATGACATGCCTGGCTTCCGCGAGGCTTTGTTTGATATGCTCGATCAGCGTGCCAACTGCCCCATTGTGTGCGTGCGCGACCGCCTGAGCCCTTATGACAGCTTCTATACCGATGAAAGCGTGGCCATCCGTCCTCTGATGAAGCATTTGATCGAGGATCATGGCTTCCGCAAGGTGTTCTTCCTGGCTGGCTACAAGGAGCACCCGGACAGCAATGCCCGTTTGGAATGCTACCTGGATGAAATGAAAAAGCACGGCCTTGAAATTCCTGCCAATGCCATTTATTACGGCAGCATGTGGAGCCGCGGCATCAAGGAAGCCTGCGAATCTCTTCTGTCCGACCCCGACAACCAGCCTGAAGCCATCGTGTGCGCCAACGACTATATGGCCCATGCACTGGTGGAAGCGTTGAAGAACAGGGGCCTGCGTGTGCCCCAGGATATCGTGGTCACCGGCTTTGACGATATCGAGGCGTCCCAGCGGTCCAACCCCACCCTGACCACCGTGGGCCAGGATTATTCCCTGATGGTGACGCGGGCCATGGATCGTCTGCACGAGCGCATCCAGGCGAAGGAAAAGGGTCTGACGGAATTCCAGAACCAGCATGTGGGCATTCCTGGCAGCCTGGCCATCCGCGAGAGCTGCGGCTGCAGCCCCAGTAAGGATGTCAGCCGCCTGATGGAAGAAGTCCATATGCTGGAGCAGGCGAACCGTACCATGGGCAACCGGGAGGTCAGCCAGACGTATTTCTCCATCGAACTGAACTCCGCTGAAAATTACGAGGACATCCACCGCACCATCTTCCGCAAGATGGAGGATATCCCCATGGTGCGGGACTTCTACCTGTGCCTGTTTGAAAACGAGAAGGGCTATGCGGAGAAGATCACCCCCCAGGCGCGGTTGATCTCCATGATCCGCGACCGGCAGGATTGCGGCATGCCGCAGATCCTGTTTGACCGGGAACAGCTGCTGCCTCCGGTGGCTGAGCGGCCCGACGAGCCCCAGGTGTTCTATGTCCATCTGCTGCACCAGCGCGAAGGTACCTACGGCTACACCGTGATGCAGTTCAACGAGGGCGAAACCCCCAGCATGTTCTACCTGCACTGGAACATCATCGTGTCCATTGCCCTGCGCAACCTGGCCAACCAGACCAAGCTGCGCAAGCTGTATGAGGAACGCCGCCGCTCCTCCATCACCGATGTGCTGACCAGCCTGAACAACCGCCGCGGCTTTGACGAGCAGGTATCCCCCCTGTGGAACGATATGTGCCGCCAGGGCAAGACGGTCTGCTTTGCCTCGCTGGATCTGGACAACCTCAAGCCCATCAACGATACCTACGGCCACAAGGCTGGCGACCTGGCCCTGCGCACCATTGCCGAGGCCCTGCGTGCCTCCCTGCCCGAAGGGGCGATCCCTGCCCGTATCGGCGGCGACGAGTATCTGGTGTTCCTGCCGGACTGCGACCACGCCAAGGCGAAGCGGTTCCACGATGATTTCTACGCCTATCTGGATAAGCGCAATGCCGGTGAATGCCAGTTCACCGTGGGCGCATCCGTCGGCCTGGAGGTCATCACCCTGGCCGAGGGCGACACCCTGGGCCAGTGCATCCACGCCAGCGACGAGACCATGTATCAGGAAAAGAAACGCCGTCATGCCGAACTGAAGCGGCATGCCCAGATCATAGGAGCGAACCATGCAAAAGAATAATCCCATCGTGTTTGCGGATTATCCCGATCTGGATATCATCCGCGTGGATAACACCTATTACATGTGCACCACCACCATGCACGTTTTCCCGGGCGGAGAAATTCTCCGCTCTTTTGATCTGCTTAACTGGGAGCACTGCGCCTACGTTTACGACGTGCTGGGCGAGCATCCCGGCCAGCGGCTGGACGACGGCAAGGGCATCTACGGCCAGGGCATGTGGGCAGGCAGCCTGCGGCACCACGGCGGGCTGTTCCACCTGGTGTTCATGTGCAACGACACCCATTCTGCCTACTACTACACCGCCGAAAAGGCTGAGGGCCCCTGGACGCGCCACCCCATGGCCGGGTTCTATCACGACCCTTCCATCCTGTTTGACGATGACGGCCGGGTGTACATTGCCTACGGCGGCCGGGACATCCGCATTACCGAGCTGGAAAGCGACCTGTCCGCCCCCAAGAAGGGCGGCCTGGACCGCATTGTGATCCACGACGACTGCGAGGGCCTGGGCTGGGAAGGCACCCACCTGTACAAGCTGAACGGCAAGTATTACATCTTTGGCATCCACTGGCCCAAGGGCGGCCTCCGCGCCGAGGGTTGCCATGTGGCGGACTCCCTGGAAGGGGAGTTCAAGGGCGGCGAGATCCTCTGCCAGCCCTTCCATGGCCGCGAGAAGGACGGCCCTGCCCAGGGTGGCATTGTGCAGACGCCGGAAGGCGACTGGTACCTGATGATCTTCCAGGATCACGGTGCCATCGGCCGCGTGCCGGTTTTGTGCCCCATGCGCTGGGAGAACGACTTCCCCGTGGTGGACGGCGTGCCGGAAACCCTGACCCGTGAAGGCCAGATGGCCGCATACAAGCCCCTGGTGGTGTCCGAATCCCTGCGGGACGGCCTGAACGAGGTGTGGCAGTGGAACCACGAGCCCCACTGGGAGCTGATCCATCAGGACGAAAACGGCCTGCGCCTCACCACCGACCGGGTGGTGAAAACGGTGGAGACTGCCGTCAACACCCTGACCCAGCGTACCTTTGGCCCCCGCTGCACGGTGGAGGTCACCGTGGACGGCACCGGGCTGAACCCGGGCGACCATGCGGGCCTGTGCGCCCTGCAGGGCCTGCACGGGGAGATCGGCCTGACCCGCACGGAAGATGGCTACCGGCTGAGCATGATCTCCAAGGAGGAATCCGTGGCGGAGCGCGCTGGCATCGCCTGGCCCTGCGCCCAGGTGCGGCTCCGCGCCAGCTTCGACTTTGCCGATGACACGGTGCGCTTCTTCTATCAGGACGGCGAATGGCAGCCCTTGGGTGGCAAGCATCAGCTGAAGTACCGGCTGGATCACTTTATGGGCGTGCGCGCGGGCCTGTTCTGCTACAGCATGGCGCAAGCCGGCGGCAGCGCGGTGTTTACCGATTTCACCTACAGAATGGAGTAACATATGCATATTGAACTGCGTCCCGTCCGGCAGGAGGAATGCGCCACGCTGGACAATCTGCTGGAGAAATACAACTACGAATTTTCCCAGTATGACAAGATTCCCTTTGGCGAGGACGGGCGGTATCACTACTGGCCCCTGGACCTGTACTGGACGGAGCAAGACCGCGCGGCCTATTTCATCATGGCGGAGGGCAAGCTGGCCGGGTTCGCGCTGATCAACGCCCACCCGGAGTGCGACCGCCCCCTCGACTGGGCCGTGGCGGAGTTCTTCGTGGCCTATCCCTACCGCCGCTGCGGCGTGGGCAGCGAAGTGATGCGGCAGATCTTCCGGCGGCACAAGGGCGTGTGGCACATCAAGTACCACCCGGCCAACACCGCCAGCGTGGCCTTCTGGAACGGCATCGCCCGGCAGCATGCGGCGGGCGGGGTGGAGAAGCTCCGCGGCACAGAGGATTACTACGACGGCACCCCTTCGGAGGTGCTGGTGTTCCAAACGGTATAAGAAAAAGCAGAGCGTTGGCTCTGCTTTTTTCTTATGGGATTTACCACACCTGTTTCCCGTCCACCCAGGTCTGCGCCACCTGGATGCTGCCCAGCTTTTCTGGGGGCACAGCAAAGGGGCTTTCCGCCAGGATGGTGAAATCCGCCAGGAAGCCCGGGGCGATGCGGCCCTTCACGTTTTCCTCAAAGGAAGCGTGGGCGCTTTCCACCGTGTAGGAGCGCAGGGCTTCGGCCACGGACATGGCTTCCTCCGGGCGGTAGGGGCCCTGGCCGGAGAGCGTCTTTCTCGTTACGGCGCACTGGATGCCCCGCAGGGCCACGGGCATTTCCACTGGGCAGTCGGTGCCGTTGGAAACGTGCAGGCCCATGTCCTTCATGGTGTGGAAGGCGTAGCTGGTGGCGGCCAGCTCCGCGCCCACGCGGCTTTCCACGATGTGGATGTCGTAATCCAGGAAGATGGACTGGATGTAGGCGTGCAGCCCCAGCTGCTGCATGCGGCGCAGCTGATCGGGATGGGTGAGCTGCACGTGGATCACGCCGCAGCGGTGATCCGCCCGGGGACAGGCGGCGAAGGCCTTTTCGTAGGCGGTGAGCACCCGGTCGAGGATGCCGTCGCCGATGACGTGCACCGCCACCTGCATGCCGCTGCGATGGGCCAGGCCGATCATATCGTCGAACTGCTGCTGGGTGAAAATGGCCAGGCCCCTCTGGCCGGGGGTGTCGGCATAATCCTGCCGGAGATAGGCCGTCCGCGCACCCAGGGAGCCGTCGCCCAGCATCTTCAGCGGGCCGATGCGGAAGCGGTCGTTGCCCCAGCCGGTGTTGTAGCCCTTGTCCAGGAAGCTCTGCAAGCCCTCCAGGGTGGGAAGCTGGGCCTGCTCGTACACGCGCACGGTGAGCCCGCCCTCTGCGATCAGCTCCTGATAGGCGGCGATGACCTCCTCGTAATTCACGTTTTCAAAGGCGCACAGGTCGTCGGTCTGGCAGGAGGTGACGCCGAAGCTGTTCAGCGCAGCGGAGGCGGTGCGCAGCATGGTTTTGATCTCGCTGCGGCTGGGAGCCGGGAGCCGGGTGTACACCAGGGACATGGCACTGTCCTGGAACAGGCCCGAAGCCAGGTCGTAATGGCCGCCGTCGGGCTGGGGGATGGCGTCGTTGAGGCCCAGCACTTCGATGGCCTTGCTGTTCAGCACCAGGCAGTGACCGCAGCAGCGTACGATGCAAATGGGGTGCTCTGTGCTCACTTCGTCCAGCTGGGCCCGGGTGGGCTCGCCGTGATAATCGGTGAAATAATCGTGGTTCCAGCCCCGGCCGCGTACCCAGGCACCGGGGGCGATGGCCTTGTCCGCGATATAGGTGCGCAGGACGTCTTGCAGCCCGGCCACGGAGGTGCAGGGCATCAGGTTGCAGCAGGTCATGGCGTAGCCGTAGTTGAGCAGGTGCATGTGGGAATCGTTGAATCCGGCGCAGACGAACCGGCCCTCCAGGTTGGTGAGGGCGTCGCCCTCCTGGCGCAGGGCGAGGATATCCTCATCGCTGCCCACGGCGGCGAAGCGCCCGTTTTCCACGGCAAAGGCGGTTTGCAGGGGCATTTCGCCGGTGAAGACCTGCCCGTTAATGAATAGCTGCTTCATGTCAGTTCCTTTCGGCCTCCTGGCGGACGGCGTTCATGGCGTGTTTCATGGTCAGGGTGCGGATGCGGTCGCGGCTGCCGGTGAGCTGCAGGTGCATCACCCGGGCACCGCTGCGGGTGGCGATGCCCACAAACACGGTGCCCACGGGGGTTTCGGGGGTGCCGCCGTCGGGCCCGGCGATGCCGGTGGCACTGATGGCGATGTCCGTATCCAGCTTTTCGCGCACGCCCTGGGCCATGGCCTGGGCCACCTCGGCACTGACCACGCCGCAGCGGTCGATGAGCTCCTTGGGCACGCCCGCCAGCATGGTTTTGGATTCGCTCTGGTAGGTGATCATGCTGCCGCGCACCACCGTGGACGCGCCGGGCACATCCACCAGGGCGGAGGTCATCAGGCCGCCGGTGAGGCTCTCGCAGGCGGAGATGGTCCAGCCGCGGTGCTTCAGTGCCTCCACGGCGCAGCGGGCCAGGGAGCCGGACTCGTTGTCCTCCACGGCGTAGATCACATCGCCCAGGCGGGCCTTGACCTCGTCGATCAGGGGCTGAAGCAGCTGCAGGGCGGCCTCGGGGGTATCGGCGCAGGCGGTGGCCCGCAGCTGCACCTCGCCCAGGGAACAATAGGGGGACAAGGTGGGGTTGTCGCCGGTTTCCAGGTCGGCCAGGCGTTGATCAACCTCGGATTCGCCCATGCCGAAAATGCGGATGTACCGGCTCACCAGCGTTTTGCCGGAGCGGGCCTGGAGCCAGGGCTCGGCCTGGTTGAGCCACATGGGCTGCAGCTCCATGGGCGGGCCGGGGAGGTGGATCACCACTTTGCCCTCGCCCATGGGCACGATGGCCCCCGGGGCGGTGCCGTGGGCGTTGAGCAGCAGGGTGGTATCCGGCGTGAACATGGCCTGGGACATATTGTTGGGGGTCATATTCTTGTGATACTGCCGGAACCGCTGGCGGATCATTTCCTCCGCCTGGGGGAAGAGCACCAGCTCCTTTCCGGCCACCTTGGCGGCCACGCGCTTGGTGATGTCGTCCACCGTGGGGCCCAGGCCGCCGGAGGTGATCACCACATCCGCCCGGGAAAGGGCCAGGCGGTAGGCTTCCTCCAGGCGGTCGGCGTTATCGCCCACCACGGTTTGATGGTACTGGCTTACCCCCAGGGCACTGAGCCGCCGGGATAAAAACTGCGCATTGGTGTTCAGCACCTGGCCCATCAACAGCTCGGTGCCCACGCAGAGGATTTCAGCGATCATCATAACGCCTTCTTTCACTTGTTCTGTACGAATATGATACCATTTTTTTGCTGGATATGCTATACTGAATGCAAAGCATGCGGTCAAGGAGGAACAAAAAATGAAAGTGCTGATGCTCAACGGCAGCCCCAAGCCCCAGGGCAACACTGCCCGTGCCCTGAAGGAAATGGAAATGATCTTCGCCCAGGAGGGCATTGAGGTGGAGACCATTCACCTGGGCAACAAGGACATCCGCAGCTGTGTGGCCTGCGGCGGCTGCGGACGCACCGGCAAGTGCGTTTTTGACGATGTGGTGAACGAGCTGGCCGTGAAGTTCGAGGCGGCCGACGGCCTGGTGGCTGCTAGCCCGGTGTACTATGCCTCGGCCAATGCCACCCTGGTGGCGGCCCTGACCCGTCTGTTCTACTCCACCCGCTTCCCCAAAACCATGAAGGTGGGTGCCAGCGTGGTGGTGGCCCGCCGCGGCGGCTGCTCCGCCACGTTTGACGAATTGAACAAGTTCTTCACCATCAGCGGCATGCCGGTGGCCTCCAGCCAGTACTGGAACTCGGTCCACGGCGGCGCGCCCGGCGAAGTGGAGCAGGACGCCGAAGGCCTGCAAACCATGCGCACCCTGGCCCGGAACATGGCCTTCCTGATGAAGAGCATTGCCCTGGGCAAAGAAAAGTATGGCCTGCCGGAGAAGGAACCCGGCCAGTGGACGAATTTTATCCGGTAAAGAGCAAGAAAAAAGCCCTCCTGTCACGGAGGGCCTTTTCTTTTACTGCACCTTTTCCAGGGGAACCGCGATCTCGCAGGAGAAATCCACCTGGCACATGCCGTAGACGTTCTCGGGTTTTTCCAGACTGGGGTCGTAGAGGGGATCGGTTTCGTCCCAGCGGTTATCCCAGGCGGTGATGTGCACCAGGGAGATCTCGTCGGGCAGCTCGCCGGTCATGGGGCCAAGGCTGATGTGGAAGTGCATGCCGCCCTTGCTTTCGGCATCCTGGTCATCCCACCAGGAGCCGTAGCTCAGCACACGCTGGCTGGCCTTGTCGACGGCATGCAGGCCGCCGTCCAGCAGGGTTCTCACGGCAGTGTCGTCACCATAGACCCAGCCCTCGATGGCACCGCCGGAGAGGGACATATCGAACTGCTCCAGCACGATGCGGCAGCCGTTTTGCTCAAACTCCGTCTGCTTGGGAATGGCCCGGGCGAAGGCGTTCTTGTTCAGGTCAACATCCACTTCCACCTGGAGGGTATCCACCAGCTCCATCCAGCCCAGCTGCTTATAGGTATCGGCGTACACGGCGGAGGGAAGCTGGCTGGCGTTGCAGGACAGGTAGCAGTCCTCCGGGCGGAACAGCCACAGGCTGCTGAGGCCCCGGGCGTCGGCGGTGAGGTGATCCTTGGTCACGGTCACGTCGTAGCCCTCGTACTGGTCGTAGTCTACCAGCTCCACGGGTTTAATGGGCCGCCACACCGCCACGGAAACCTTCACCTTGCCCTGGCCTTCCGGCAGGGGAAGGCGGCCCTGGTACTTGCCGGAGGCATCGAACTGATACAGCTCGGTGCCCATGTTGTAGATGGTGGTGCTGGCGGGCATGGCTGTGCCATCCACCGTGCCACCCAGCAGGAAGCCGGAATCCCCGGACCCTTCGGTGTTGATGTGGTCATAGGTGATGTGCTGGCCGTTGAGCCAGATGCCGTCCAGGGTGTAGAGCAGGGGCTCGTCGGAGGGATTGGTCACGGTAAAGGCGGTGTGCAGGGAATGACCGTCGTAGAGCCATTCGTCCATGGACAGTGTGCCCAGGGGCTTTTCGGCGGTGACCTGCGGCGTGTGGATCTGCTCCAGCACGGCCTGGGGCGGCGTTGCCTGCGGGCCGTAGAGCTGGCCTGCAATGTGGGAATTCACCAGTGCCACCGCGGCACTGAGGGTCAAAAGCATGGTCACGATCACCAGGATCAGGGAAACGGACAGCTTCTTTTTCATAACGGGCGAATCTCCTTTCTCGCTCTGAATGATCCGCCGGGCCAGCCAGGGGTCGCCCTCCAGGCCGGAAAGCTGCTGATCCACGGCTTTGCACAGCCGTGCTCTCAGTTCGTCGTCACGCATGGGGCTCACTCCCTTCCAGTGCGGCGCGGAGTTTCTCCCGCGCCCGTTTCAGCCTGCCGGATACGGAAGACTGGGCTATGTGCAGCGAATCGGCTATTTCAACAGTGGACATACCTTGATAGTAGTGCAGGAGGGTCACCTCCCGAAGCTTGCGGGGCAGGTGCATCACGGCCAGGAGCAGCTCGCTGTCCTCCTCGGCCACGGGGGCGGCGGTTTCAGGCAGCATATCGGGGGTATAGCGGCGGTCCGTCCAGCGGAACCAGCCGGAGCGGTACAGGTCGCGGCAGGTGTTCATGGCGATCTTCATCAGCCAGGTGCGTCGGGAGCTTTCGCCCCGGAAGGCATCCATGCTGCGGTAGGCCTTGAGGAAGGTCTCCTGCACGGCATCCTCGGCCAGGGCACGGTCGCCCAGGTACAGGAAGCAGGTGCGCAGCAGCATGGTTTGATGCTCCGCCACCAGCTCCTCGAATGCCTGATCACGCTCTTGAGCTCCGTCAGGGCCCTTGACATTGCTCATGCCTTTCACCTCCTTGCACCTATATAGACGAACGAGGAAGGGATTCTATCGTTTTTTGAAAAAAATTTTTGGCAGAAAAAAACCAAGGCTCGTTTGAACCTTGGTTTTTGCTGGTCAATCCTCCTGATATTCCAGGATATCCCCGGCCTGGCACTGCAAAGCCTCGCAGATGGCGGCCAGGGTCTGGAAGCGGATGGCGGTGACCTTGTTGTTTTTGATCTTAGACAGGTTCACATTGGAGATGCCCACCCGGTCCGCCAACTCGTTGAGGGACATTCTGCGCTCGACCATCATCCGGTCGAGGCGAAGCACGATCTTACCCATAGCGTTCTCTCCTTATCAAAGCAGGCCGTCCACGTCCTGCTGCAGCTCCAGGCCGTAGGCGAAAACGTGAGTGAGGCACAACACCAGCACACCCATCAGCAGGCCGGAAAGGTCCAGCTGGGCATAGATGCCATCGACCTTGACCAGCAGGGCCACGATGCTCATCACGGCACTGACTACGGGCATGATGATGGCACACCAGCCGATTTGCCGCATCCACTTGACGGTGCAGGGCTGGAAGGGTCTGCCTGCCATGGTTTCAATAATGATGCCGTGCATGCGGTGCAGCATCAAGGCCGCGAAGGAAGTTGCAATGGCACCTGCCAGAAAGATAATGGCCATGGGGGCTGAGGGGTTCTTGATATGTTCCAGGGGCTGGCTGATCTCGATGCCGTTGACGGTGAGCGTGCCGTTTTCCAGCAGCCACTGGGGATTGACAAAGGCCATGACCGTCATGCCCAGGCAAAGAACAATGCCGATGATGCTGAAGATTTCCAATGCCAGGGTGATACCCTTGCCAGCTTTCAGAAGTTTCATGATGGTATCCTCCATATCAAATAAAAAGTGTCGTCTTCCGGTTGACAAAGAAAGAATACCACGGATATTAATGTTTGTCAATGGGTTTTTAACGTAAAACATTAAAAATAGTTCGGCGGACATTAAATGGGGGGGGTGAACTGTGACTGCACGGAGCAGTAACTGAGGCTCCCTCCCCGAGGGAGCTGTTGCCGTATGGCAACTGAGGGAGGGTTCTGTTGCTTATCCCATAGTGTTTCTTATTTCCAAACTTGATTTTGCCTTGAGTTCGTACTTTTCGTCGCGGCGAAAAGTACCAAAAGCCGCCCGGGGCCTCGTATCTGAGCATGCGGCGACTCGGCCCCGGACCCCCTTTCCCGCCATGGGGTAGCGGCCCGGGCTCGTCTGCCCCACAATCTTCCTCGCAGGGGCGTGCAATTTCGTTCGCTCCCCTTGGAGGCGTTGGGTTCCTATCGCTCGAGATGGCCTCTCGCTCTGAATTAGTTAGTGGCTGTTTTGCTCGGAAATGTAGCTGGGCGGTTGAGAGACTTTCCACCTCATCAGTCCCTTCGGGACAGCTTATCCGCAACCTCAATCGTCGCCTTCTCGCTTTGCTCGAATGCTCGTTTCGGTTGATTCGCTCAGCTCGCTTTTTGTCGCCACTGGCGACGCTCGCATCGCTCACCCTCAAGGGGAAGCCATGGCGTGAGGCCATGCAAGAGCCTTCCCCTTGAGGGGAAGGTGGCGAGCGCAGCGAGGTCGGATGAGGTGTTGCTCCTTCCCCTGCGTCGCGGCGCATCCGTTATGCGCCGTGACCCCAACAAAGGAAAAACCCACTCTGCTATCGCAGAATGGGTGTCGAGAGGGCCGAAGGCCCTTCGCGGGAGAGTCCAGAGAGGGCAGAGCCCTCTCTGGCGGGGTTTCCAAAGGGGACGGAGTCCCCTTTGGTCACTGCTTATTCCGCCACTGGCGGGCGCGGTCGCCGGCGTTGAGGATCTTTTTGCGCATGCGCAGGGTCTTGGGGGTGATTTCCAGGAGCTCGTCGTCGTCGATGAACTCCAGGCACTCCTCCAGGGTGAGGGGGTGGACGGAGATCAGGCGCATGGCGTCCTCAGAGGCGGAGGCGTTGCGCATGTTGGTGACGTGCTTCTGCTTGCAGACGTTGACCACCAGGTCGTCGGGGCGGGCGTTCTGGCCGCAGATCATGCCCTCGTAGACGTCCTGGCCTGCGCCGATGAACAGAGAGCCGCGCTCCTGGGCGTAGAACAGGCCGTAGCTGGTGGAGGTGCCGCTCTCGTGGGCCACCAGGGCACCCACGTTGCGGTGGGGGATATCGCCCTTCATGGGCTCGTACTTCTCAAAGGTGGAGGACATGATGCCTTCGCCACGGGTATCGGTCATGAATTCGCTGCGGTAGCCGAACAGGCCACGGGAAGGAACCAGGAATTCCAGGCGCACGCGGTCCAGGCCGGTCATGCTTTCCAGCACGCCGCGGCGGCGGCCGATCTTCTCGATAACGGCACCGGCGCTGGCCTGGGGGGTATCCACCACCAGACGTTCGATGGGTTCGCACTTCACGCCGTCGATCTCCTTGCAGATGACCTGGGGCTTGGACACGGCGAACTCGTAGCCCTGGCGGCGCATGTTCTCGATCAGGATGGACAGGTGCAATTCGCCGCGGCCGCAGACCTCAAAGGCGTCGGTGGAGTCAGTGTCGTTCACGCGCAGGGACACGTCGGTCTGCAATTCGCGCATCAGACGGGCGCGCAGGTGGCGGCTGGTGACGTACTGTCCCTCGCGGCCGGCGAAGGGGCTGTCGTTGACGCAGAAGGTCATGGTCACGGTGGGCTCGGAGATCTTCACAAAGGGCAGGCCCTCCACACAGGTGGGCACGCACACCGTATCGCCGATGGAGATGTCCTCCATGCCGCACAGGGCTACAATATCGCCCATGCCCACTTCCTTGGCGGGGATGCGCTTCAGGCCGTCGTACTGGAACAGGCCGGACATGCGCCAGCTCTGGCTGGTCTTGCCGGTTTCCAGGTTGGTGCACACTACGTTCATGCCCTCGGAGAACTTGCCGCGGGTCACGCGGCCCACGCCGATACGGCCCACATACTCGGAGTAGTCGATGGTGGAAATCAACACCTGGGCAGGGCCCTCGGGATCGCCCTCGGGGGCAGGAATGTACTTGAGGATGGCGTCGAACAGGGGGCGCAGGTCGGTGCCGGGGGTCTCCAGATCAGCAGTGGCGGTACCCTTGCGGGCAGACACATACATGATGGGATTCTCCAGGGTGTCCTCGTCGGCGTCCAGGTCGATGAGCAGATCCAGGATCTCGTTCACCACCTCGTCGCAGCGGGCGTCGGGGCGGTCGATCTTGTTGATCACGATGAGCACCTTGAGCTTTAATTCGAGGGCCTTCTTCAGCACGAAACGGGTCTGGGGCATGGGGCCTTCGAAGGAGTCCACCAGCAGCAGCACGCCGTCCACCATCTTGAGGACGCGCTCCACCTCGCCGCCGAAATCGGCGTGGCCAGGGGTGTCCACAATGTTGATCTTGGTGTTGCCATAGTGCACAGCCGTGTTCTTGGCCAGAATGGTAATGCCGCGCTCGCGCTCCAGATCGTTGGAGTCCATCACGCGGTCCACGGTCTGCTGGTTCTCGCGGTAAATTCCGCCCTGCTTCAGCAACTGATCCACCAGCGTGGTCTTGCCGTGGTCAACGTGGGCAATAATAGCGATATTGCGAATATCTTCGCGGATCATAGAAATCTCTCCTTTCGCCTTCGGCGACCAAAGGGGCTTTGCCCCTTTGGAAACCCCAGCAGAGGGCTCTGCCCTCTGCACTCCCGCGAAGGGCCGTTCGGCCCTTTCGAAACCCATTTTGGGTGCACATAACTGGGAGGGGGGGGGTATAGTTGCGGCAGTGCGTCGCGGCGCGCCCTTAGCGCGGCGTGACCCCTGCAAGGATATCATATTGTAATGCGACCCCGAATGGGATTCTTAAGGGTCGAAGACCCTTGAGCGGGTTGTCAGGGCAGAGCCCTGACCGGAGTCCAGAGGCAGAGCCTCTGGGCGGGAATTCCTAAGGGGCTGAAAGCCCCTTAGGCGCGGTTGGCGGTCTCCGCTAATTCCAGGCCCTCGTTGTTTTCGCAGGCCAGGCGGATGGACCACTCGTTTTCGAAGAGCAGCACGTCGCGGTCGCGGCTGTCCTTGGCGCGGCCGGAGGTGGAGGTCAGCTTCAGCTGGTCGATGGGCTTGGGGGTGTTGACGACCCAGCGGACGTAGCGGAAGGGCATGCCCTCCATCACGATGTCCACCTGGTACTCGGTTTTCAGGCGGTGCTCCAGCACTTCAAACTGCAGCACGCCGACCACGCCGACCATGAATTCCTCGCGGCCGGTTTCGGTGCGGATAAAGGTCTGGATGGCACCTTCCTCCGCCAGCTGGCTGATGCCCTTCTGGAACTGCTTGCGCTTCATGGAGTCCAGGGGGCGCACGCGGTTGAAGAACTCAGGGGCGAACACGGGGATGTTCTCGTAATGCAGCTTGGGGCCGCAGGAGAGGGTATCGCCCAGCTGGTAGATGCCGGGGTCGAACAGGCCGATGATATCGCCGGCCCAGGCTTCCTCCACAGCTTCGCGCTCGTCGGCCATGAACTGCTGGGGCTGCTTGAGGGTCACCAGCTTGTTCGTGCCGGAGTGCCACACGTCCATACCCTTCTCAAATGCGCCGGAAACAATGCGCATAAAGGCCAGACGGTCGCGGTGGGCAGGATTCATGTTGGCCTGGATCTTGAAGATGAAGCCGGAGAAGTAGGGCTCCTTGGGGCCGATCTCGCCCTGGTCGCTCAGGCGGGGAAGGGGCGGCGGCGTGTACTGCAGGAACCGCTCCAGGAAGGGCTCCACGCCGAAGTTGGTCACGGCGGAGCCGAAGAACATGGGGGTCAGTTCGCCCTTGCGCACGGCCTCCAGGTCGAAGGCGTCGCCTGCCTCGTCCAGCAACTCGATCTCCTCTTCCAGACGATCGCGGTAGTGCTTTTCCAGAATGGACTCAATGGCCGGATCGTCCAGGGCGATGTCGGTCTTTTCCACCATCTTGGAGCCGTGCTCGCCGCCGGTGTAAAGCTCTACCATCTTGGTATCGCGGTGGTACACACCCTGGAAGTCGCCGTCCACGCCGATGGGCCAGTTGATGGGGCAGGAACGGATGCCCAGCACCTGCTCCAGCTCTTCCATCAGGGCGAAGGGGTCCTTGGCGGCGCGGTCCATCTTGTTCACAAAGGTGAAGATGGGGATGTTGCGCATGCGGCAGACCTTGAACAGCTTGATGGTCTGGGCCTCCACGCCCTTGGCCGCGTCGATGAGCATCACAGCGGCGTCGGCAGCTACCAGCACGCGGTAGGTATCCTCGGAGAAGTCCTGATGACCAGGGGTGTCCAGGATGTTGATATGGAAGCCGTCGAACTCGAACTGCATGGCGGAGGAAGTAACGGAAATGCCGCGCTGCTTCTCGATCTCCATCCAGTCGGAAGTGGCGTGCTTGTCGCTTTTGCGGGCCTTGACGCTGCCTGCGGAGCGGATGGCACCGCCGTAAAGCAGGAGCTTTTCGGTCAGGGTAGTCTTACCGGCGTCAGGGTGGGAGATGATGGCGAAGGTGCGCCGCTTTTCCACCTGCTGGTCCAGCAGGTCGCGGAACGCCTGAGTGTCGGTAGCGGGGAGCATGGATTACCTCCAAAATACTTAATCACACAACTTCTTATTTTATATCCCAAAGCTATATATTGTCAAGGTTTGCGGAACAAATTGAGGGAGGGGCTCATAGCCCCGACTAACGAGAGCCAACGCTTGCGTTGGCCGAGTGTAGCCAGCACGCGGCCTTGTGCCGTGGGATGGCCGAAAATGAAAAATGGGCTGCTGGTTGATTAGCAGTCCAGAATAGCCATGATTTGTGCTTGGTCAAGCTGTGAAAGGGGAATGGGCTCCCGGGGCGAGGCCTCATATTTTCCCAGGGGGAGGGCCAGCCACACCACATCGCGCCACTGTCCCAGCTTGTAGCCGGACTTGGCGAACAGACCGATCTGCTCAAAGCCCAGCTTTTTGTGCAGGGCGATGCTGCCCGGGTTGGGCAGGGTGATGCAGGAATACGCCGTTTGATACCCTTGCAGCCGCAAAAGGGCCAGCAGCTTGTCCATCAGCCGGGTACCTGCACCCTTGCCCTGGGCTTCCGGAGCCAGATAAATGGTCAGCTCCACGCCCCAGCGGTAGGCCTCCTTTTCACGGAAGGCGGCTGCGTAAGCATAGCCCTGCACGGTGCCGTTTTCTTCGCATACCAGGAAGGGGTAAGGCCCCTGCATTTTGTGCAGAAAGTCATTTTCCGTCAGCGGCACGGTGGCAAAGGTAATGGCGGTGTTAGCGACATAGGGGGCGTAGATCTCCACCAGACGGGGCGCATCGGCAGGGGAGGCGAGGCGGCAGTGCATGGGCATCATCCTTTCGGGAACAGTATACGCCCCGGGAGGATGATGGTCAAGGGGCGAGGAAAAACCGCCTGCCAGACAGGGACGACGGGTAGATCAGCAGCTCCACGCCGGGTTCTTCGGTGGTGCACAGCAGGGCCCGGCCCTCGGCGATCACCACGTCGTACCAGGCGCAGGCAGGCTGCTCCACCTCCAGGCATACCCGGTCGTTGCTTTGCAGGATGCGCAGCTTGCGGCCGTTGGCCGGGCTGGCCAGGTGGAAAATCAGCTGTGCGCCGCGTACCTCCAATTGAAACAGCATGGGCACCACATAGGGCTGCCCGTCCTCCGAAAGGGCCAGCCGCGCCACGCCGCCGGGGCGCAGCACATCCAGGATCTGCAACAGGTTCAATTCCTGATAATGCAATTCGGCCATGGGCATGTTCCTTTCAGGGGGATACTCTGCCAATGTATGCCGCGGCTTGACATGGCGTGCCCCGGCAGGGTATGCTGGTGGGGAGGTGAAGAACATGTATCAATCTCTGGATGCGCTGATCGCTGACCTGCCCCGGCTGGCCCGGGAGCATGCGGCGGAGCTGGCCGGGAAGAAAAGCCTGTTTTTGTTTGAACTCCGGGAGGGCCGCCGGGTGTATGTGGATATGAACGGCGGCCAGGTAACGGTGGGGGAAAGCTCCGCCGCTGCGCCGGACACGGTGATCACCGCCAGCGAAAAGGACCTGATGGACATGATCGCAGGCAAAATGAACCCCATGGCTGCCCTGCTGCGGGGCAAGGTTCAGATAAAGGGCAGCAAAAAGGCTCTGCTGGACGTGCTGGCCCTTTTGAAATGAACATTTCTGGAAAAAAGACAGGAAATGTACAGAAATCCGCTTGTGCCAATGGTTTCCGGGGTTTATAATGAACCCAAGATTTTTGAAGGCAACCCTTCAAAAACCTCCTAATCCATTCCATCAAGGAGGAATGCTCTATGAAAACCCGTAAGTTTGTTGCTGCTATGCTGGCTCTGGTTATGATGCTGGGCCTGTGCTCCTGCGCTTCCGCTGACGAAGCCATCAAGATCGGCGTGATCGGCCCCATGACCGGCGGTGCCGCCGTGTATGGCAATGCTGTGGCCTATGGCGCACAGATTGCTGTGGATGAGATCAACGCCCTGGGCGGCATCCAGCTGGCCCTGGACGTGCAGGACGACGAGCACGACCCCGAGAAGGGCGTGAACGCCTTCAATGCTGTGCTGGACAACGGCGCGCAGATGATCCTGGGCACCGTGACCACCGCCCCCTGCATTGCCGTGGCTGCCGAGGCCTATGAGGAGCGCGTGTTCATGCTGACTCCCTCCGCCTCTTCCACCAAGGTCATCGAGGGCCGCGACAACGTGTACCAGGTGTGCTTCACCGACCCCGCTCAGGGTGCTGCCTCCGCCCAGTACATCTTCGACAACAAGCTGGGCACCAAGGTCGGCATCATCTACAACAACGGTTCCGACTACTCCGTGGGCATCTACCAGACCTTCATCGAGAAGGCCAAGGAGCTGGGCCTGGAAGTGGTGGCTGAGCCCACCTTCTCCTCTGAGGACAACGCCGACTTCTCCGTGCAGGTTGCTGCTTGCAAGGACAACGGCGCTGACGTGGTGTTCCTGCCCATCTACTACACCCCCGCTTCTCTGATCCTGGCCCAGGCCAAGTCTGTGGAGTATGCGCCCACCTTCTTCGGCGTGGACGGCATGGACGGCATCCTGACCCTGGAAGGCTTCGACAAGACCCTGGCCGAAGGCGTGATGCTGCTGACCCCCTTCTCTGCCGACGCTGAGGACGAGCAGACCAAGAACTTTGTGGCCAAGTACCAGGAGAAGCACGGCGAAGTGCCCAACCAGTTCGCTGCTGACGCCTACGACGGCGTCTATGCCCTGTACCAGGCCATCCAGAACGCCGGCATCACCGCTGATACCGAGTATGCTGACGCCTGCGAGCTGCTGATCGCCGAAATGCAGAAGATCGAAGTCGCTGGCCTGACCGGCACCATGACCTGGGCCGCCACCGGCGAAGTCACCAAGACCCCCACGGCTGTTGTGATCGAGAACGGCGTGTACGTTGGTGTTAAGTAAAAAAGTTGCTTCTGGAAGCCCGGCTCTGTCCGGAGCCGGGCTTCCGGATTTTTCCCGGAGGTGTCGGAGGGCTCGCAAGCCCTCTGACTGGAATCGTATCGCCCGGCTTTGCCGGGCGGGCGGGGGTTTCCGGCTCTGCCGGAAACATACCTTACACGAAGGAACGGCCGTGGCCGGCATTTGCCGGACACAGTGACGGAGTGCAAATCTCAAAAAAGTGGCTTGCCACTTTTTTGACCGAAGGTAATCAACACCAGTCAGCGGAGAACGGCTGATTGCTGTTGATTACCTTATCATGCTTTATAGACCGAAGCAAAATACAGGAGAAAATGGAGGTTTTTGGGACATGATTTCCTTCCTTTCCCATCTGGTGAACGGCATCAGCTTGGGCAGTGTGTATGCCATCATCGCCCTGGGCTATTCCATGGTGTACGGCATTGCCAAAATGCTGAATTTCGCCCACGGCGATGTGATCATGATCGGCGGATACATCTCCTTCTGCGCAACGCAGTACTGGGGTATGTCGCCGCTGATGAGCGTGGTGATCGCCATGATCGTCTGCACGGCCCTGGGCGTGGTGATCGAGCGTCTGGCCTACAAGCCCCTGCGCCAGGCCAGCTCCCTGGCGGTGCTGATCACCGCCATCGGCATGAGCTATCTTTTGCAGAATTCTGCCCAGCTCATCTGGGGCGCGAACCCCAAGAGCTTCCCTTCCGTGGTGAACATCCCCACCGTGTCTTTGTTTGAGGGTCAGCTGCTGATCTCCGGCGAAACCATGGTCACCGTGCTGGCCAACATCGTCATCATGATCGCCCTGACCATCTTCACCGGCAAGACCAAGATGGGCCGCGCCATGCGTGCCGTGTCCGAGGACAAGGGCGCTGCGGAACTGATGGGCATCAACGTGAACGCCACCATCTCCCTCACCTTTGCCATCGGCTCTGCCCTGGCGGCTATCGCTGGCGTGCTGCTGTGCTCCGCCTACCCCGCGCTGATGCCCACCACCGGCTCCATGCCCGGCATCAAGGCCTTTACGGCGGCTGTGTTCGGCGGCATCGGCTCCATTCCCGGCGCGCTGGTGGGCGGCCTGCTCCTGGGCGTGATCGAGATCCTGGGCAAGGCCTATGTGTCCACCGAGCTGGGCGACGCCTTCGTGTTTGCTGTGCTGATCGTGGTGCTGCTGGTGAAGCCCACGGGCCTGCTGGGCAAGAAGGTCCACGAGAAAGTGTGAGGTGAGAAGCATGAAAATGAGCAAGAAATTCCGCAGCAACCTCATCACTTACGCCCTGGTGATCGTGGCCTTCATCATCTGCCAGCTGGCAGTGGACGGCACCATCGAGGGTTTCAAGATGAGCCGCTCCCTCAAGGGTCAGCTGGTGCCCATCTGCGTGTACATTGTCATGGCCGTGTCCCTCAACCTTACGGTGGGCATCTCCGGCGAGCTCTCCCTGGGCCATGCAGGCTTCATGAGCGTGGGTGCGTTCTCCGGCATTGTCATGTCTTCCTGGCTGGTGAGTGCCTTCCAGTTTGAAAACGAGCTGCTCCGCCTGCTGATCGCCATGATCACCGGCGGCGTGATGGCCGGCATCGCGGGCGTTTTGATCGGCATCCCCGTGCTGCGCCTGCGGGGCGACTACCTGGCCATTGTGACCCTGGCCTTTGGCGAGATCATCCGCAACGTGCTCAACTGCCTGTATTTCTCCCTGGACGGCGCGAAGCTGTACATCGGCTTCAACAATCCCAACCTGCCCGGCAAGGTGTTCGTCAACGGCCCCGCCGGTGCCACGGGCGTGGACAAGATATCCACCTTTGTGATGGGCGTTGTGCTGATCCTCTTCACCCTGTTCGTGATCCTCAACCTGGTCAACAGCCGCTCCGGCCGCGCCATCATGGCCATCCGCGATAACCGCATCGCCGCCGAGAGCATGGGCATCAACGTGACCAAGTACAAGATGATGGCCTTCGTCACCTCCGCCGTGCTGGCTGGCATGGCAGGCGCGCTCTACGGCCTGAACTACTCCACCGTCACCGCAGCCAAGTTCCGCTTCGACACCTCCATCCTGGTGCTGGTGTTCGTGGTGCTGGGCGGCATCGGCAACATCCGCGGCTCCATCATCGCTGCCACGGTGCTGACCATCCTGCCCGAAGTGCTGCGTGCTTTCAGCGACTACCGCATGCTGGTCTACGCCATCGTGCTGATCCTGGTGATGCTGGCCACCAACAGCCCCCTGCTGATGAACCTGGTGGAGCGCATCCGCCCCAAGAAAAAGACCCAGGTAAAGGAAGGTGATGCCGCATGACGCAGAAGCGTAAGCTTGATACCAAAATGGTGCCCATGCCTTCCATGGCCATCGTGCCCGAGCGCGATGTGGACAAGCGGCCCGTGCTGGAGACCCGCCACCTGGGCATTGAGTTCGGCGGCCTGAAGGCCGTGGAGGACTTCAACATCGCCGTGGGCCCCACCGAGATCTGCGGCCTGATCGGCCCCAACGGCGCAGGCAAGACCACCGTGTTCAACCTGCTGACCAAGGTGTATCAGCCCACCAGCGGCACCGTGCTCATCAACGGCAAGGATACCCACGGCATGAACACCGTGCAGGCCAACAAGGCCGGTATCGCCCGTACCTTCCAGAATATCCGCCTGTTCAACAACATGACCGTGGAGGAGAACGTCCGCATCGGCTTGCACAACCAGGTGAAATACGGCATGTTCTCCGGCATCTTCCGCATGCCCAACTACTGGAAGCAGGAGAAGAAGCAGCACGAGCATGCCCTGGACCTTCTGTCCATTTTCGACATGCAGGACATGGCCGACGTGAAGGCTGGCTCCCTGCCCTATGGTGCCCAGCGACGCCTGGAGATCGTCCGCGCCCTGGCCACCCACCCCTCCCTGCTGCTCCTGGACGAGCCCGCCGCAGGCATGAATCCCCATGAAACCGAAGAGCTGATGGAGAACATCATCAAGATCCGCGACCAGTTCCAGATCGCCGTGATGCTCATCGAGCACGACATGAACCTGGTCATGGGCATCTGCGAGGGCATCTGTGTGCTGAACTACGGCCGCGTGATCGCCAAGGGCACCCCGGATGAAATCCAGCAGAACCCGGTGGTCATCGAGGCCTACCTGGGCAAGCAGAAGGAGGCGGAATGATGAGCCTGTTGAAGATCGAAGACGTGCACGTCTACTATGGCGCGATCCACGCCATCAAGGGTATCTCCTTCGAGGTGAATCAGGACGAGATCGTGACCCTGATCGGTGCCAACGGCGCAGGCAAGTCCACCACGCTGAACACCGTGGCTGGTCTGCTCAAGCCCCGCAGCGGCAAGATCACCTTCGACGGCATTGACCTGGCCTCCGTTCCGGCCAGCAAGGTGGTATCGAAGGGCATGGCCCTTTGCCCCGAAGGCCGCCGTATCTTCCAGCAGATGACCGTGCGCGAAAACCTGGAAATGGGCGGCTACACCCGGCCCAAGGCGGAGATCCCGGCCTCTATGGATGAAATGTTCCAGCGTTTCCCCCGCCTGAAGGAGCGCGAAAAGCAGATTGCCGGCACCCTGTCCGGCGGCGAGCAGCAGATGCTGGCCATGGCCCGCGCCCTGATGTCCAAGCCCAAGCTGCTCATGCTGGACGAGCCCTCCATGGGCCTGGCACCCATCCTGGTGGAGCAGATTTTCGATATCATCCGCGAGCTCCACGGCTCCGGCACCACCATCCTCCTGGTGGAACAAAACGCCCAGATGGCCCTTTCCGTGGCTGACCGCGCCTACGTTCTGGAAACCGGCACCATCAGCATGACCGGCCCCGCCCAGGAGCTTCTCCACAACGACGCCGTCCGCAAAGCCTACCTCGGCAGCTGACCAGGGGCTCTGTCCCTGGACCCCGGCCAGAGGGGCGTTGCCCCTCTGCACTCCCGGGAGGGGCTCTGCCCCTCCACCCCGCTTAAGGGCCGTTCGGCCCTTAAGAATCCCATTTTGCGAGAGCAGAATGGGTTTTTCTTTTGCAGGGGTCACGGCGCGAATACGGTCGCGCCGCGACGCGGGAGAAGGGGCTTTCCACCTCATCAGTCGCCTTGCGGCGACAGCTTCCCCTCA
>JAGBBA010000059.1 GCA_017938695.1 Clostridia bacterium
GAACCCCCGGCCCCATGCTCCCAAAGCACGTGCGCTACCAGACTGCGCTACACCCCGTTCGTGTCTTGCCCACTCAGGCGACGCTGATAATAATACCCGAAACCCGCTTTTTTGTCAACACCTTTTTTCAAAAAAATCAAAAAAATTTTGAAAAGGTTTCAGCACAAGGATTTGCGGGTATGCTCAGGGTGAAGAAACCATCCTCAGCTGGCTGCCATAGCGGAGATCCTGCGCTTCGTTTCCTATAGTATATAGGAAACACAGGCCATAGAGGCCACCAAGACCCCATCCAATACCATCCATTGTGCATCCAAAGGGTACCTCCCCCAAATATGGTGTATCCTCCTGCCACTATACACCACTTTTGACTGTGGAAAACCCCATGGAAAACCGACACCATCCTTCCGATTTCGACCGCAAACCATTGCCTGTACAGCTCTCCGCCGTTTTCCACATCTTGTGGTTCGTCTGGATTTTCACAAAACAAAACACAAAATGTTGTGTATTGTTCTATTGACATCCACCACCCTTGTCCCTATAATGAGTAGGCTCGCCTAAAAGGTGCGCAGGGTCGTCTCAGGACGATGCCTTCTCACTCTCTCTACTATACTACTGCAATTCTTGATACAAAGGAGCCGGATCATCATGATTACCACCATTACCAAACGCGACGGCCGCGTGGTTCCCTTCGAGCAGGAGAAGATTGAACAGGCCATCGAGAAGGCCTTCATGGCCAGCGGTAGCCGCAAAAGCACCGATACCGCCAAAGAACTGGCCCAGCTTGTCGTAGATACCATCGAACGGGATGAGACCGTGGAATCCTCCCCTTCCGTGGAGCAGGTACAGGATACCGTTGAAAAGGTGCTCATTGAAAAGGGCTTCGTCCGCTCTGCCAAAGCCTACATTCTCTATCGTGCTGAGCGCAGCCGCGTGCGCGAAATGAACACCCGTCTGATGAAGATCTTCGAGGACATCACCTATAAGGATGCCGTGGATAGCGACATCAAGCGCGAAAACGCCAACATCAACGGCGATACCGCCATGGGCAGCATGCTCAAGTTCGGCAGCGAGGGCGCCAAGCAGTTCTACAATATGTATGTGCTGGATCCCCGCTTCTCCAAGGCGCACAGTGAGGGTGACATCCACATCCACGATCTGGACTTCTACACCCTTACCACCACCTGCTGCCAGATTGACCTGCTGGATCTGTTCCACAACGGCTTCTCTACCGGCCACGGCGTGCTGCGCGAGCCCAACGACATCTACAGCTACTCCGCGCTGGCCTGTATTGCCATCCAGGCCAACCAGAACGACCAGCACGGCGGCCAGAGCGTGGTCAACTTTGACTATGGCATGGCTCCCGGCGTGCAGAAGACCTACTTCAAGCGTTTCCGCGACAACCTGTCCCGGGCCATGGAGCTGCTGGGCGGCATGGAAGACGCCGCTGACAAAGCCCGCCAGATCCTTGCTGAGCTTGAAGAAGAAGGCCTTGGCCAGCCCCATCTGGCCGATGATGCCGCCTACGACGCGGCTCTCACCCAGAAGCTGACCGCCGCCATGAGCTGCGATGAAGCCACCGCCGCCAAGGTGATCGACTTTGTGCGCACCCACGCCCACGCGGAAACCGACAAGGCCACCTATCAGGCCATGGAAGCACTGATCCACAACCTGAACACCATGAACAGCCGCGCCGGTGCCCAGGTGCCCTTCTCTTCCATCAACTATGGCATGGACACCTCCCCCGAAGGCCGCATGGTGATGCGCAACGTGATGCTGGCCACCGAAGCCGGTCTGGGCAATGGCGAAACCCCCATCTTCCCCATCCAGATCTTCCGCGTGAAGGAAGGCATCAGCTTCAACCCCGGCGATCCCAACTACGACCTGTACCGTCTGGCCATCCGTACCAGCGCTAAGCGCCTGTTCCCCAACTTCAGCTTTGTGGACGCGCCCTTTAACCTGCAGTACTACAAGGAAGGTCATCCCGAAACCGAAATCGCCTACATGGGCTGCCGTACCCGCGTCATGGGCAACGTATACGACCCCACCCGCGAAGTGGCTCCCCGCCGCGGCAATCTGAGCTTCACCTCCATCAACCTGCCCCGCATTGCCCTCAAAGCCAAGGGCGATGTGACCTGGTTCTTCGAAGAGCTGGAGCGCACCATGGATCTGGTTCGTGACCAGCTGCTGGAGCGTCTGGCCATCATCTCCAAGAAGAAGGTCTACAACTTCCCCTTCCTGATGGGCGAAGGCGTGTGGATCGACAGCGAGAATCTGGACTGGGAGGACAGCATTGCTGAAGTGCTCAAGCACGGCACCCTGTCCATCGGATTCATCGGTCTGGCCGAAACCCTGAAGGCTCTGCGCGGTGCCCATCACGGCGAGGATCCCAGCAGCCAGAACCTGGGTCTGGAAATCGTGGGCGCCATCCGCAAGTACTGCGATGAAACCAGCCAGAAGCTCAAGCTGAACTTCACCTGTCTGGCCACCCCCGCCGAAGGCCTCAGCGGCCGTTTCGTGCGCATCGACAAGGAAAAGTTCGGCATCATCGAAGGCGTCACCGACCGGGATTACTACACCAACTCCTTCCACGTGCCGGTGTACTACCCCATCAGCGCCTTTGACAAGATCCGTCTGGAGGCTCCCTACCACGCCCTCACCAACGCCGGTCACATCTCCTACATCGAAATGGACGGCGATCCCACCAAGAATCTGGACGCCTTTGAAAAGGTGGTCCGCTACATGCACGATCAGGGCATCGGCTACGGCTCCATCAACCACCCCGTGGATCGCGACCCGGATTGCGGCTACAACGGCATCATCGGCGATACCTGCCCCAAGTGCGGCCGCAAGGAAGAAGACGGCCACGCCTTTGACCGCATTCGCCGTATCACCGGCTATCTGGTGGGCAACCTGAGCCGCTTCAACAACGCCAAGCGCAAGGAAGAAAGCGAGCGCGTGAAGCACGGCATCTGATCTGAAAATCATTTCCACAATTGAAAACGCCTCTTTCTGTGAACAATGCTTCTTGAGCAAAACACAGAAAGAGGCGTTTTTTCATGTTTTTCCGTCCTTCCACCCGGGCCCGCAGGATCACCGGCTGGCTGCTGGCCACGGTGCTGCTGATGGTGCATTTCTCGCCGCAGGCCGCCCTGCTGCGTTCCCTGCCGGATACCCTGTCCATCGCTGCCGGGCAGGAGCTGAACCTGTCCGCGTCCTTCCCCCTGAAAATCGACCTGCAAGGGGCCTCTCTGCCTGCCGATGCCAACACCGGGCAAACCCTCGCGCAGGTGGATCCAGAGGCCGCCACGGCCACCGTCAGCCTGTTTGGACTGCTTCCATTGCGTCAGGTGGCCATCGATATCCGGGATGACCTGACCCTCTATCCAGGCGGTCAGGCCGTGGGTGTGGCGCTGCACACCAAGGGCGTGCTGGTGGTGGGCACCAGCGACCTGAGCAGCTTTTCCAGCCCTGCCCGGCTGGCTGGCATCCGCCCCGGCGACCTGATCACCCAGATCGCAGGCCAGCCGGTGGACTCCACCGACAGCCTGACCCAGCAGGTGGAAGCCTGCGGCGGGCAGCCTTTGCCCATCACCGTCCAGCGGGGCGACAACACCCTTTCCCTGACCCTGACCCCCCAAAAGGACGAGCCCTCCGGTCACTACCGCATGGGCGCATGGGTGCGGGACAGCACCGCCGGTGTGGGCACCCTGTCCTTCTACGGCGAAGTGGAGCCCGGTCAGGGTCTGCGTTACGGCGCGCTGGGCCACGCCATCACCGATGCGGACACCCAGCAGGTGCTCACCATTGGCCACGGCGAAATCATGTCCGCCGATGTGGTGGATGTGCGCAAAGGGGCCATCGGCAATCCCGGTGAGCTGAAAGGCAGCTTTCTGGGCCAGCAGCGCATCATCGGCGGCATTCGCATCAACAACCGTTTCGGCATCTACGGGGACATGCAGCAAGCGCCGGCGCATCCCCTGTACCCGGATGGCCTGCCCATCGGCCGCAAGGATGCCGTCCACACCGGCCCCGCCACCATCCTCTGCACCGTGGACGGTTCCACCATGCAGGCCTACGACGTGGAGATCGTGGAGGTGACCCGGCAGAGTCAGCCCGCCCAGCGTTCCATGGTGGTCAAGGTGGTGGATCAGGAGCTGCTGGCAAAGACCGGCGGCATTGTGCAGGGGATGTCGGGAAGCCCGATTATTCAGGATGGTCGCCTCATAGGGGCGGTGACCCATGTGTGCGTACGCCCATGAGGACTACAGGGCTGCGGAACCCCCACAGGCCTGAAAACCAAAGGGTTATACGACCCACACAAATGTACGAGAGGTGACCCACATGAAACCAACCATCCTCGCCATCGCCAACCAGAAGGGCGGCGTAGGCAAAACCACCACCGCCAATCTGGGCATCGGACTGGCCCGGCAGAACAGGCGCGTCCTGCTGGTGGACTGCGACCCCCAAGCCAGCCTGACCATCAGTCTGGGCTATTCCCAGCCGGATGAACTGCCGGAAACGTTGGCAACGGCCTTGGGCAAGATCATCAACGACGAAGCCTTTGACCCCTCGGCAGGTATCCTGCATCACCAAGAAGGGGTGGATCTGCTGCCTGCCAGCATCGAGCTGTCCGGCACGGAACTGGCCCTGGGACAGACCCTGAGCCGGGAGACCATCCTGCGGCAGTATCTGGTGCAGGTGAAGGATCAGTACGACTACATCCTGCTGGACTGCATGCCCTCCCTCGGCATGCTGACCCTGAACGCCCTTGCCGCCGCATCGCAGGTGATCATTCCAGTGCAGACCCAGTACCTGCCCGCAAAGGGCGTGGCGCAGTTATTGGAGACCATCGCCCGGGTGAAACGGCAGCTGAACCGGGAGCTGGTCATCGGCGGCATCCTGCTGACCATGGTGGATCGCCGAACCAACTATGCCGCAGAGATCTGCGGTCTGCTCCGAGACACCTATGGTTCCCGGATCAACCTCTATTCCACGGAGATCCCCCACTCGGTACGGGCTGCCGAAACCAGCGCGGAAGGAAAGAGCATCTTCGCCCACGACCCCAGAGGCAAGGTGGCTCAGGCTTATACACAACTGACCCGGGAGGTACTGCGCCATGAAAACTGAACGAAAGCTGAGTCTCAAATCCTACGAAGACATTTTCTCCACCGAAGAAATGCGGCAGGATGACAAGCGGGAAAAAGTGATGGAACTGCCGGTATCCGATCTGCATCCCTTCAAGAATCACCCCTTCAAGGTGCTGGATGACGACAAGATGCGGGACACCGTGCAGAGCATCCGGGAACACGGCGTGCTGGTGCCCGTGCTGGTGCGTCCGCAGTCGGACGGCGGCTACGAGATCGTGTCCGGACACCGACGGCATCGTGCCTGTCTGCTGGCGGGTATCGAGACCATCCCGGCCATCGTGCGGGAGATGGATGATGATGCGGCGATTCTGGTGATGGTGGACAGCAATATGCAGCGGGAGAGAATTTTGCCCAGTGAGCGGGCTTGGGCTTATCGGATGAAGTTGGAGGCGATTAAGCGGCAGGGGGCCCGCACAGATTTATCTTCGGGTCAACTTGGCCCGAAGTCGGGTGCTCAACGTTCCAACGCTATCGTTGCCGAGCAGGCTGGCGAAAGCGTCAAGCAGTTGCAGCGTTTCATCCGACTCACCGAACTGATCCCGCCGCTGCTGGACAAAGTAGACGAGCGCAAAATCGCCTTCAACCCTGCCGTGGAACTCTCCTACCTGAAACCAGACGAGCAGACCAACCTGCTGGATGCTATCGAAAGCGAACAGTCCACGCCATCCCTGTCCCAAGCCCAGCGGATGAAGAAATTCAGCACAGAAGGTTCTCTCACGCTGGATATGATGCGCGCCATCCTGTCCGAGGAAAAGAAGCCGGTGCGCAGGCAGGTGGTCATCAATCTGGA
>JAGBBA010000060.1 GCA_017938695.1 Clostridia bacterium
CGTGGGCGCCAATGGGGTTGAAGTAGCGCAGCAGCACCACGCTCCACTCGGGATCGGAGTTGACCACGCCCTCCAGGATCTTTTCGATCATGTACTTGGTCCAGCCATAAGGGTTGGTGCAGCCCTTGGAGAACATATCCTCGCGGAGCGGCACTTCGTCCGGTACACCGTACACCGTGGCAGAGGAAGAGAACACGATCCGCTTGCAGCCGTGGGCAGCCATGACCTCGCACAGGGTCAGGGTGGAGTCCAGGTTGTTGCGGTAGTAGCGCAGGGGGATCGCTACGCTCTCGCCCACAGCCTTCAGGCCCGCAAAGTGGATCACCGCGTCGAAATGGTTCTCGTCGAAAACCTTGTTCAGGGCAGCAGCATCGCACACATCTGCCTCATAAGCCTTGATGGGCTTGCCCACGATCTCCTCCACGCGCTTCAGGGCTTCCGGATGGCTGTTGACATAATTGTCCACCACCACCACGTCGTGGCCCGCCTGGATGAGCTCAACACATGTATGGGTCGCAATGAATCCCGCGCCGCCGGTCAGCAGAATGTTCATTGAAAGTTCCTCCTTATCCATCGTGGAATGCATATACGCATCCTTATATATTGTAAGGGAAAACCGATGATTTTACAATAGTTACAGCATAAAAAAGGAGCCTGTTTCGCACAGGCCCCTGCGATTGCTTATAACTTTTCCGGATAAGCACCAGCGTCATGCAGCTTCTTCAGTTCACCGGCCACATATTCCTTGTCCTCACGGTAGGTTACACCGAACCACACCGCCTTGGTGGAGAGCACCTCCACCTTCAGGCCCTGCTGGTTCATCAGCTTGTCCACCAGGGTGGGCAAGGCGTATTCCTTCTTCATAGGATCGCCGTTATCTGCCTTGAGGAAGGCCTCCAGGTCGCTTTCCGCCGCCTGGAAATACCAGGGGGTAAAGCCCCAGAAGTTCATGCTCACCAGGGCGTCGGGATTCAGGATGCGGCCCTCGGGGTCGGTTTCCAGGTCGCGGATGGTGCCATCGGCAAAGGGCATGATCTTGTAGGTCTCAGTCACCTTCACCAGATTGCCCTGGGCATCCGTTTCGCACACGCCGCGGGTCACATGGCCGTTTTCAGAAACGGTGTTGCGCAGATAGTAGGCCACCATGGAGGCCGCCTTGTCCTTGCCCTGCATGCGGTGCAGGCACTCTGCCATGGCGGAGAAGGCATCCTTGCCGTAATAGTCGTCGGCATTGATCACCGCGAAGGGCTCCTGGATCATATCCTTGGCGGCCAGCACGGCATGCACCGTGCCATAGGGCTTGGTGCGATCCGCCGGGGGCACAAAGCCGCCGGGCAGGGAGTCATACTCCTGATAGGCGTAGTGCACCTCCACCTTCCGGGCGATCTTGTTGCCGATCATCTCCCGGAAGGTTTCGTCCATGCTGCGCTTGATGACAAAGACCACCTTGTCAAAGCCAGCCGCCACCGCGTCGTGGATCGAATACTCCAGCAAGATCTCCCCGTTGGGGCCAATCCGGTCGATCTGCTTGTTGCCGCCGTAGCGTGAACCCAGACCGGCAGCCATGATCAGAAGCGTGGTTTTCATGGTATCTCCTCCTATGTATCATGCGCCCATGGGCGGTTTTTGCGTGTCATCCTTGATCTTCGACATATCGAAGCCCTCGGTGCTGTCTGCCTTGAAGAACACCGTCATCGTGCGGAAGATCAGCTTCACATCCATCCAGATGGAGAAGCTTTCGATATACATCAGGTCAAGCATCAGCTTGTCCTCGGGGGTGGTATTGTAGCGGCCCTCGATCTGCGCATAGCCGGTCAGGCCAGCCTTCATCTTTTCTCGGTAAACGAAAGAGGGCAGCTCGGTCTTGTACCGCTCCACGTTTTCCAGCATTTCCGGCCGGGGGCCCACCAGGGTCATATCGCCGATGAGGATATTCCAGAACTGGGGGAATTCATCCAGCCGGTAGCGGCGCAGCACCTGGCCCACCTTGGTGATACGGTCGTCGTCCTTGGTGGCGGAAACCTGCTTGACGCCCGGCTCCATCACCCGCATGGTGCGGAATTTGCAAATGGTAAATTCATGCCCGGCCACTGTCATGCGTTTTTGCCGGAACAGTACCGGTCCGCCGTCTTCCATCTTGATGCAGATGGCGATCACCAGCAGCACCGGCGAGAGCACCACCAGCACCGCAGCGGACACGCAAATGTCCATCATACGCTTGATGATCCGCTGGCTCAGGGTCATTTTGCCGTAGACCATTTCCAGGAAGGGCGCGTCGTCCACCACCACCTGGGTGGCATTGGACAGCATGATGTCCTGCAGCTGCGCCTTGCACAGCACGTCCCGGTGCAGGTCGTAGCAGGTGCGCAGCAGGTCCAGCTTGGCCTGGTTGGGCAGGCTGCCCAGGAACACCGTTTCCGACTGCCGGATGGCTTCGGGCACCCGGGGATCATTCCACAGGATGACCCGGTCCACCTTCCACTGCAGCTTGTACACGTTGATCTTATTGCAGATCGCCTGTTTTTCTTCCTCGTTGCCCAGGATCACCAGGCAGCGTTTGGGCGGATTGATCGTAAAATAGAAGTTGTTGCCGAACCGCACCCAGATGGTGATCAGCAGTACCTGCAAGATCATGCAGGCGATCAGCCAGGGGAAGTCCCGGCCAAACAGCTGCAAAGTGTCATTCATATTTTCGTTCACGTTCATGATCTGCAGCTGAACGTAGGTGATCACGTCCGTGGCCAGCGTGGCCAGCGACATCGAAGAAATAATGGGCTTGCTCTTCTTTTTGCCCACCGCATAGCCGCCGTACACCGCATGCATCGCCACCGACATGGCTGCATAGGTCAGCAGCGTGGTGGCCAGCGTTCGGCTCAGGCCCCTGATCTGCCAGTTGTTCACCGCCATCAGGCCAAAAAACAACAGTGCCAGCACCGCGTATATCACCAGACGGAGCATGCCCATCAAGACCGTCGTCTTGTGCCGCTTCCATGCGACTTTCAGCCTATTCATCGCTGTATCACACGCCATCCTTTCTTCACCAATTCGTCATATTATGATACCATTTCCCCGCATTTGTGTCAACCAGAGGGGACTTCGTCCCCTCTGGACTCCCCTGGGCAGGGGCTCGGCCCCTGCACCCCGCCCAAGGGCGCTGCCCTTGGGGAACCCGCTTA
>JAGBBA010000010.1 GCA_017938695.1 Clostridia bacterium
AAGTTGAAAACGCCGTTGTCATCCCAGCCGTGCTCGTCGTCGCCGATCAGCAGACGCTTGGGATCGGTGGACAGGGTGGTCTTGCCGGTGCCGGACAGGCCGAAGAACAGGGCGGTGTTCTCGCCGTTCATGTCGGTGTTGGCGGAGCAGTGCATGGAAGCAATGCCCTTCAGGGGCAGGTAGTAGTTCATCATGGAGAACATGCCCTTCTTCATTTCGCCGCCGTACCAGGTGTTCAGGATAACCTGCTCACGGGAGGTGATGTTGAAGATGGCAGCGGTTTCGCTGTTCAGGCCCAGCTCCTTGTAATTCTCCACCTTGGCCTTGGCGGCGTTGTAGGAGATGAAGTCGGGCTCGAAGTTGGCCAGTTCTTCCTCGGTGGGGTTGATGAACATGTTCTTCACGAAGTGAGCCTGCCAGGCCACTTCCATGATGAAGCGGATGCTCATGCGGGTGTCGGGGTTGGCACCGCAGAACACGTCCATGACGTACAGCTTCTTGTTGGACAGCTGCTGCTGGGCCAGCTTCTTGCACTCGTTCCAGGCTTCCTGGGAAGCGGGCTTGTTATCGTTCTTGAACTCGTCAGAGGTCCACCACACGGTGTCCTTGGAGTTCTCGTCCATGACAATGAACTTGTCCTTGGGGGAGCGGCCGGTGTAGATGCCGGTCATCACGTTCACGGCACCCAGCTCAGTCAGCTGGCCCTTTTCAAAGCCTTCCAGAGCAGGATTCATCTCTTCCTCAAACAGCTTTTCGAAGGAAGGGTTGTGCACGATCTCAGTGGTGCCAGTAATGCCATACTTGGTCAGATTCAGCTCAGCCATGTTGGTTGCAACCTCTTTCTAATAATAGTATTCAGGCCTTTATGATGCGCAAGAAATTGCGAAATCATGCAAGGTTTCCCATATACAATCATACACCAAAATGGGTGCGAAATCAATCCCCTTTGCAAAAGAATTAACAATTTGTTTGAATCCTGGTGCGGATCACCTCATCCGGCCTTCGGCCACCTTCCCCTCAACGGGGAAGGCTTTTGCGAAATCCTTCCTTGGACTTCCCTTTGATGGGAAACCTTCACCGCCGCAGCCGATGTGGTAGAACGCCCCTCCCCCACGTCGCGGAGCGACCGTATTCGCGCCGTGACCCCTTCAAAGGAAAAACCCACTCTGCTTTCGCAAAGTGGGTTTCGAAAGGGCCGAACGGCCCTTCGCGGGGTGCAGGGGCAGAGCCCCTGCTCGGGGAGTCCAGAGGGGATGAAATCCCCTCTGGTTACACAGGCATGGTCTTGTCGGCCTTGTCCAGCATGGTGGAGTCCACCTTCAGCTGCTGGGCGGCACGATACTCGAAATACTTGGGCGCGACCTTGGGGAACATGGCGTAGGACAGCACGTCCTCCTCCTTCTGGTACCACTCGCGCATTTCTTCGCGCAGGGTCTCCAGCTCGGGGGGCAGGTCGTCGGCGAAGCGGTGGGTGATCACCTTGGTATCGCCGATGCACTTCTTGCGCACGTCCTCGTTCACCTCAGCAGGCAGCTTGCCGTAGCGGCCGGCCAGCAGGTCCTTGGACTCCTTGGGCACCATCTTGTAGCGTTCGCCGCCCAGCACGTTCATCACGGCCTGGGTGCCAACGATCTGAGAGGTGGGGGTCACCAGCGGAGGATAGCCGAAGTCCTTGCGGACGCGCGGCACCTCGGCCAGCACATCGTAGTACTTGTCCATCTGGTTGGCCTGCTTCAGCTGGCCGATCAGGTTGGACAGCATGCCGCCGGGCACCTGATACTGCAGGGTCTTGACGTCCACACCCAGCACGCGGGCAGGATCGCGCCAGCCGTCGGTGGTAAGGCGGTCAGCCACCTTGCGGAAGTACTCCGCCAGGTCGGCCAGCAGGTTCAGGTCGATGCCGGTGTCATACTCGGTGCCCTGCAGGGTCGCCACCAGGGACTCGGTGGCAGGCTGAGCGGTACCGGAGCCCAAGGGGGACAGGCAGGTGTCCACCACGTCCACGCCAGCTTCCACAGCCTTCAGCAGCACCATGTCGCCGGTGCCGGTGGTGTTGTGGGTGTGCAGCACGATGGGCAGGCTGGTGGCGGCCTTCAGACGCTTCACCAGGCTGTATGCCTTGTAGGGCAGCAGCAGGTTGGCCATGTCCTTGATGCAGATCAAGTCGGCACCCATCTTCTCGATCTCTTCGGCAAGCTTGACGAAGTAATCCTCGTTATGCACGGGAGACTCGGTGTAGGACAGGGCGATCTCGGCCTTGCCGCCGTACTTCTTGGTGGCCTTCACGGCAGTCTGCATGTTGCGCAGGTCGTTCAGGGCGTCGAAGCAGCGGATGATGTCAATGCCGTTTTCCACAGCCTTCTTGACGAAGAACTCCACCACGTCGTCGCTGTAAGGACGGTAGCCCAGCAGGTTCTGGCCGCGCAGCAGCATCTGGGTCTTGGTGTTGGGCAGAGCGGCGCGCAGCTTGCGCAGACGCTCCCAGGGATCTTCATTCAGGAAGCGCAGGCAGCTGTCGTAGGTCGCGCCGCCCCAGCATTCCAGGGAATAGTAGCCCACCTTGTCCAGCATTTCGCAGGCAGGGAGCATTTCCTCCGTGCGCATACGGGTGGCAGCCTGAGACTGATGGCCGTCGCGCAGGATGGTATCGGTAATTTGTACCTTGGGCATAGGTTCTTCCTCCTATATCCGAAAGTCGATGTTAGTTAGCTTGTTATGCTCCCATTAACCAAACATGGAGAGCAGCACGCCTGCCGCGATGGCAGAGCCGATAACGCCGGCCACGTTGGGGCCCATGGCGTGCATCAGCAGGAAGTTGGCGGGGTTGGCCTGCTGGCCCACCTTCTGGGACACGCGGGCAGCCATAGGCACAGCGGACACGCCAGCGGAGCCGATCAGCGGGTTGATCTTGCCGCCGGTGATCCAGTTCATCAGCTTAGCCAGCAGCACACCGCAGCCGGTGCCGATGCCGAAGGCAACGATACCCATGGCGATGATCTTGATGGTGTCGAAGGTCAGGAAGGTGCTGGCCGTAGCAGTAGCACCCACCGTCACACCCAGGAAGATGGTGACGATGTTCATCAACTCGTTCTGCATGGTCTTGTTCAGACGCTCGGTCACGCCGCATTCCTTGGCCAGGTTGCCCAGCATCAGGCAGCCCACCAGGGCAGTGGCGGAGGGCAGCAGAACAGCCACCAGGATGGTCACCACGATGGGGAACACGATCTTCTGGGTCTTGGTGGCAGGCTTGAGCTGCTCCATGACAATTTGACGTTCCTTCTCGGTGGTCAGGGCCTTCATGATCGGGGGCTGGATGACGGGAACCAGAGCCATGTAGCTGTAAGCGGCCACAGCGATGGGGCCCAGCAGATGGGGGGCCAGCTTGCCGGTCAGCCAGATAGCGGTGGGGCCGTCAGCACCGCCGATGATGCCGATAGCACCGGCCTCCTGGGGGGTGAAGCCCAGCAGGGAAGCCGCAATGAAGGTGAAGAAGATACCCGCCTGGGCAGCCGCGCCCAGCAGCAGGGTCTTGGGATTGGAGATCAGGGGACCGAAGTCGGTACCGGCACCCACGCCCATGAAGATCAGGCAGGGATAGATGCCCAGCTTCACGCCCAGGTACAGGTAGTCCAGCAGACCAGCGGCAATTTCCTTGCCTTCACTGGCCAGCAGAACGCCCATTTCGGAATACACCTGGCCGCCATTGAGGAACGCATGCTCCATCACAATGTTGGCCTTGTTGCCGTTGGCTGCGATGGCAGCCAGCACCTCGCTCAGGGGAGCCAGCACGGTGGCTTCCACATCAACGGCGGTGGTGAAGTGGCCGATAATGGCCTGAGTACCGCTGTTGATGACCTGACCTGCGGCGTTGACCACATAGGCGGCCTGATCCAGCAGGTTGTTGCCGTCAACCAGCAATGCACCGCCGAACAGGCCCCAGTTCACATGGCCGCCGGCGAACAGTTCCTCGTGGTACACCTCGCTGCCCAGCAGGTTGGTCAGCAGCATACCGAAGGCAATGGGCAGCAGCAGCAAGGGCTCAAACTGCTTTACGATGGCCAGATACATCAGCAGGCAAGCAACGCCCACCATCACCAGGGCCAGCGGATCAGCCACAAACTGCGCGATGCCCGAAGACTTGTACAGATCCAGCAGGGTCTGCATCACATCAATCTGCATCGTATCAACTCTCTTTCGTCAAAGCTGCGAGATGATTACGCCAGGGTCACCAGCACGTCGCCAGCGTTGACAGAAGCACCCTTGCTCACCACGATCTGGGCCACAGTGCCGTCCTTGGGAGCGGGGATCTCGTTTTCCATCTTCATGGCTTCCAGCACGCACAGCACGTCGCCAGCCTTCACAGCCTGGCCAGCGGCCACCTTCACGTCCAGGATGGTGCCGGGCATGGGAGCCTTCACGGGTTCACCGCCAGCCACGGGGGCAGCAGCCTTGGGGGCAGCAGGAGCGGCAGGAGCAGCAGCCACAGGAGCAGGAGCGGCCACGGGGGCAGCCACAGGAGCAGCAACGGGAGCCACAGCGCGCACAGCACCGCCCACTTCTTCAACATCCACAACATAGGTCTGGCCGTTCACAGTAATATTGAAAGTACGCATGATTCATTTCCTCCTAAAACTGTTGTTTATTGCTATTGATTAGAAACGGGAGTAAACCTGCTCCTCGCGGCCAGCCTTCTGCCAGGCAGAGGCATTGGTCACGCGGCGGATGCGGCGAACGGTAAAGGCCGCGCCGTCGTCCATCATGGCGGCCACGGCAGCGGAGATCACAGCGATGAGCTCCTCGTCCTGGGCAGCCACAGCAGCGGCGATCACTGCCATCACCTGCTCATCCTGGGCAGGGGCGGCAGGCGCGGGTGCGGGTGCCTTGGCAGGCGCAGCGGCCTTCTTCTCCTTCTTGGGCTTGCCCGAACCACCGGTTGCGATGTTGACCAGCTTGATCAAGCCGATCAGCACGATCAGTCCGGCGAACACGATGGCTACGCCGATACCGGTGACGGTCAGGCCGAAAATCAAAGTTTCCATACCTTACACGTTCCTTTCCGTTACAGCGGCAGGTTGCCGTGCTTCTTGGGCGGATTGCTGTCACGCTTGGAAGAGAGCATCTCCAGCGCGGCGATCACATACTTGCGGGTCTGGGCGGGATCGCACACATCGTCGATCATGCCGGCACGGGCAGCAGCCACACCGTCGGCCACGTTAGCGGCGAACTCGCTCTCCAGCTTGGCGCGGGTCTCCAGGGCAGGCTCCTTGCCAGCCTTCAGTTCCTCGGTGTAGAGGACCTGCACAGCGGCTTCGGGGGTCAGGGCGGAGATCACGGCACCGGGCCAGGCATAGGTCACATCAGCATTGGCCTTGCCGCCCATGGCAACGTAAGCCTGGCCGATGGCATTGCCCACGACCACGCTCACCTTGGCGGTGGTAGCTTCGGCATAAGCATACAGCAGCTGGGAGGCGGCGATCATGGTCGCAGCCTGGTTCTCCACGCCGGGCACCGCAATGCCCTTGGAGTTGATCAGGCTCACCACCGGCAGGCTGTAGCAGTCGCACAGGCGGATGAAACGGGCAGCCTTGGCAGCAGCGGCAGGGGTCAGCATGCCGTCGTTTTCCTTGGCGTTGCCGCAAACCAGACCCACGCTGCGGCCGCCGATACGGGTCAGGGCCACGCGGATCTCCTTGCCCCACTCCTTGTACAGCTCGACAACCTTGCCGGCATCAGCCATGGCGGTCATCAGGGCATCGGAGTCATCAGCGTCGATCTGGGGCAGGATGCGGTTCATGTCGTCGGTGTCGATGATGGCGGCATCCTCGGCATTGCAGCTGGGCAGCAGGTCCAGCACTTCAATGGCCAGGGCGATGGCGGCATCCTCGTTCTCGGCGGTCAGGGCCACGCCGCCCTGCTTGGCCATGGTGTCAGCACCGCCAACGGCAGCACCGTCGAAGGTCTTGCCGGTCATGGCACTCATCACCTGGGGGCCGTACACCATCAGCTGACCAACCTTCTCAGCCTCGATGCTCACATCAGCCAGCTGAGCGATCAGCGCGGCACCGCCCACCACAGGGCCCATCACCAGGGCGACCATGGGGCAAACGCCGCTCATCTTGGCCATCTTGGCATAGATGGAAGCATAGGCGTTCATCGCAGCGGCACCTTCATCCACGCGCACGCCAGCGGAGTCGCACAGGGCGATCACGGGTGCGCCGGTCTTCTGGGCCAGATCCAGCACCTTGCAAATCTTCTTGGCTTGCATTTCACCCATGGCACCACCGTGAACGGTGAAGTCCTGGGCAAAGAGGTACACCGGGCGATCCTGCACCGTGCCGTAGCCGGTGATCACGCCTGCATAGTCGTCGTTCTTGGAAACCAGCGCATCCAGCTCCACAAAGCTGCCTGCATCCAGCAGCTTGCCAACCCGCTCGCGGGCGGTGAGCTTACCGGCCGCACGCTGCTTGGCGATGCGCTCGGCATCTCCCTGCAGGATGGCCTGCTTCTTGGCAAGCACCTGCTTGAGGTCCTGTGTGCTAACCATGTCTAATCTCCCTCCATGTTTACGTAACCCACCCTTTCGGGCAGGAAAAAGTAAAGTGGTTCAAATTTGTCCCGATTTCTGTTATTCTGCATAACCCTCCTATTTCCTGCCGGTTTCGAAAATTTTGTCAGTGACTTAACAATTGGTAACAATTCAAAAAAGAGAAGCGTCTCTCCCCTTTTGAGAAACGCTCCCCTTGCTTATTTCTTTCCTGTCAGCTCCAGCCGCATTATTTCCCTGGTGGGCCAGAAGGCGCACAGGTGCAGCCTGTCGATCTTCGCACGGATGGGCACAAAGTGCTTCATCAGTACCGGCAACGCCCGGCCGATCACCTCCGGCTCGTCAATGAGCATGGTGGTGTGCGGCGTCCAGGGATAGCCGTTCACTGCAGACACTTCGCAGGCCTGCTGCAACTTCACCAGTGCCGGGCTCATGTCCGGCGCAGCAAACAGCACCTTGCCACCGGGGAAGATCCCCACATGCCGCAGGTCAGCCTGCACCGGGGCAAATTCCGCTGCGATGCGCCGGGTCAGTTCAACGGCCTCGGCTTCCTTGTCCAGCGGAAAGGTAGCCAGCGAAATGTGCATGGGCAGCCCCGGTGTCTGCTGGCCGGTAAAGCCTGCCGCCTGCAAGGCGTTGTACCACTGCAGGATCCGCGCCTGGTCCTCCTCACAATAGTCCGCCATCAGCGTCAGAAACTGCTCTGCCATGGTCATCACTCCTTTTGGCGATGATAGCATGGTGCAGCGCCCCTGTCAAGCGCAGCAAAAAAGAGGGATGCAGCACACATCCCTCTTATGGATTACTTATTCAGCTTCTTCTCAATCAGCTTGGCCAGGTCGTACACGTCCTGATCCATTTCCTTCTGGTCGGGGCCTTCGATCATCACGCGAACCAGGGGCTCGGTGCCGCTGGCGCGAACCAACAGACGGCCGCGGCCTTCGTACTTCTTGTTCAGCGCGTCGATGGCAGCCTTGATCTCCTCGTCCTTGTCATAATCATACTTGCAGCTGTCGGTGACGCGGGCACCGTACTGGCTCTGGGGCAGCATGGTCATGATCTTGGCCAGGCGGCTCAGGCTCTGCTTGCTTTCCACCATCACGGTCAGCAGCTGCAGGGCGGTGATCAGGCCGTCGCCGGTGGTGTTGTGATCCAGGAAGATCACGTGGCCGCTCTGCTCGCCGCCCAGGCAATAGCCGTTTTGCAGCATGTTTTCCAGCACATAGCGGTCACCCACCTTGGTCTTCTCGTTGTTGATGCCCAGTTCCTTCAGGGCCAGGTCAAGGCCCATGTTGCTCATCACGGTGGTGACGAGGGTGTTGCCGCGCAGGCGGCCCTGCTGCTTCAGGTGAGCAGCGCAGATGCACATTACCTGGTCGCCGTTGATGATCTGGCCGCGCTCGTCCACAGCCATCAGGCGGTCAGCGTCGCCGTCGAAGGCCAGGCCGATGTCGGCACCCAGCTCACGCACCAGCTCGCACAGACGCTCAGGATGGGTGGAGCCGCAGTTCTCATTGATGTTGGTGCCGTCGGGCTCGTGATAATACACAGAAACCTTCGCGCCCATTTCCTGCAGCACGGTGGGAGCCACCTGATAGCTGGCACCCTGTGCGCAGTCCACCACGATGTGCAGGCCGTCGAAACGGGCACCGGTGGTTTCCTTGGCAAAGTCGATGTAGCGACGCTGGGCGTTGCGCTGCGTTACAGGACGGCCCACTTCGCCGCCGATGGGCAGGTTCTTGCCCTCGGGCAGACCGTTGCGGATGATTTCTTCCATCTGGTCTTCCACAGCGTCGGGCAGCTTGTAGCCCTGATTGTTGAAGAACTTGATGCCGTTGTATTCCACGGTATTATGGCTGGCAGAGATCACCACGCCTGCATCCGCCTCGTAATAGCGGGTCAGGTAAGCGATCGCAGGGGTGGGCAGCACACCCACCAGCACAGCGCGGCCGCCCATGGAGCAAATGCCGGCCACCAGGGCGCTTTCCAGCATTTCGCCGCTGATACGGGTGTCACGGCCCACCAGGATCGTGGGACGATGCACATTGCTGGCCAGCACATACGCGCCAGCCTGGCCCAGCTTGAATGCCAGCTCGCAGGTCAGGTCCTGATTCGCCACACCGCGGACGCCGTCGGTACCAAACAGTCTTGCCATCTATAAAACCTCCAATTGATGATCAATTTACCATAGAGTAGTATACGCCTATTCCAACAAAAAAGCAAGCCAAAAATAAAACAATATAATACAATTTGATCAAAAACAGCGGAACAGCACGTGCGCTTTTCAGCTCGTGCTATTCCCCCTTGCCTTATTTGTCGATCATGGCCACCTGGTAGGTGCCCTCCTCCTGGTAGCCCAGCTTCTGCGCAATGTGGCCGGAAACCGGGTTGGCCGCATCCCATGTGGCGATCAGTCCGCGCGCATGGGCCATCAGGATCAGTTTGGCCGCCGCCAGGGTGGCGTATCCCCTGCCCTGCTGGTCGTCCCTGGTCTGCAGCTGGATCTCAATGCCGCCGGGGTAGCTCACATAGGAGCTGGCTCCGGCCACGGCCTGGCCGTCCACCATCAGCAGCACACCCAGGCCGCGCCTGGTATAATCCTCTGTGGTGAACAGGCTCACAAAGTCGCGGCTCCACTCTGCCTGGCGGCACCAGTCGATCCACTCGCCCTCAATGGGCTGAAAGCCGGCACCCTCCGGCAGCTTTGCCAGCAGCCTGTGCATGTTTTCGTCTTTGGGCTGCACGTCATGCCGGTAAGCCATGCGGGTGATCATTTTCACGGGCTTCAGGCTTTTCAGCACATCCATCCACTTGCCCGTTGCATAAATCAGCCAGCCCTCATAGGTACCCATGGCCTGCCGGAGCAGATGCTTCCCCTCCGGGCCCGGCTCGCCGCCGCAGTAAAGGAAATCCCCGGCTGCGGCCACTGCACATCGGGGCCGCACCGGGGAATCCACCAGCACGCAGCCCTGGCCCTCCAGCGCGGCCAGCACCATGCTGCGCGCCCCGGGCATCCCATCGAACAGCGCAATCGTGCGCAGATCGTTGGTCTTCACTCCCGCCTGCATTATTTTACGTCCTCCTGGATCATGAAATTTTCTTTGCCGAAGGTTTCCCCCAGGCTTTTCAGCAGGCTCTGCTCGGCAGAGTCCGCCGTCTGCGTTTCCGCCTGGCCGGGCATCACCGCTTCGAAGCGGCTCTGCACACCCGCAGCGGTGGTCAGTGCCTCGGCAATGGCCGTGCGCTTGTCGTCCTTGTTCAGCGCGGTGACAAAGAAGTCCTGCCCGATGGGGGCTTCCCAGCGATACAGCGTGCCGTCGCAGCCCACATAGCGGCCCATGCTCAGCATGCCGCTGACACCCGGTGCGGTCTTCTTCAGGTTGTTCATGGCTTCCTTCCAGGTGTCGTCGCTGTTGCGGCCAGTGGGCGTCAGCACCACCTGCTTGGGAGCTTCCTGCTTGGGTTCTGCCTTAGGGGCAGCCTTGGCCGCCTTGGCCGGAGTCGCAGCCACCACGCCGTTTTTGATTTTCTCCGTCAGGTCATTGACCTGCTTTTCCAATTCGGCAATGCGGTCATTCAGGGCGGCGGTGTCTGCTTCCGCCGTGCGCAGGCAGGCCTTCAGGGCAGCGTTCTCCAGCGCAATGCGGGGTGAGGACGCCCAGCGCAGCTCGGTTTCCACCGCCATGAACAGCTCCATCATCTTCATCAGGCGGCCCTCGGTAAAGGCCTCCGCCTGTTCGGCGTATTCCGCCGCATCCTCGCTGGTCAGGTCCAGCAGCGAGGCCAGCTCACTGCCGCAGCACTTGGCCATCAGCAGCGCGCGCAGATGCTGGGACACATCCTTGGCAAACACCATGGGCTCCCGGCCGCCGCGCATCAGTTCGTCGATCATGCCCATCAGCATGGAAGCATCCTCGGCCTCCAGGGCGTCGGCAAAGCGGAAAAGGAAGCTCTTGTCGCTGGTGCCCAGCACGTTGCGCACAAGCTCCTCCGTTACATCGCTCTGGTAACCCAGGCACATGTCCAGGATGGACAGCGCGTCGCGCATGCCGCCCTCGGCGGCGCGGGCGATCATATTCAGCGCGCTTTCGGTGGCCGTGCCATGGGCACCCTCCACCGCCTCGCGCAAGCGTCCGGCGATCTGCCCCGCCGGGATGCGCCCGAAGTCGAACCGCTGGCAGCGGCTGAGAATGGTGGCAGGCAGCTTCTGGGGCTCGGTGGTGGCAAGAATGAACACCACATGGGCCGGGGGCTCTTCCAGGGTCTTCAGCAGCGCATTGAAGGCCGAGGCACTCAGCATGTGCACCTCGTCGATGATATACACCTTGTATTTCCCCTGCTGGGGCGGATACTTCACCGTTTCGCGCAGGTCGCGGATCTCGTCCACGCCGTTGTTGGAGGCCGCGTCGATCTCCATCACGTCCAAGCTTTCGTCTGCCAGAAGGCGGCGGCAGCTTTCGCACTGGCCGCAGGGGTCGCCATTCTGTGGATGTTCGCAGTTGATGGCCCGGGCCATGATCTTCGCCGTGGAGGTTTTGCCCGTGCCGCGGCTGCCGCAGAAAAGATAGGCATGGGCAATACGCCCCGTGGTGATCTGATTGCGCAGCGTGGCGATGATCGCCTCCTGCGCCACCATGGATGAAAAGTCCACCGGCCGCCACTGGCGGTATAGGGCCTGATAAGCCATGCTTATTCCTCCGTCAAGTCCAGCTGCTCACGCATATCGTTGAGTTTCTTTTCGCCAATGCCCTTCACGTGCATCAGGTCTTCCGGGTAGTAGAAGGGCCCGTTCTGCTGCCTTTCCAGCAGGATGGCCTCTGCCGTGCCCTCGCCCACGCCGGGCAGTTCGTCCAGCAGGGCTGCATCCGCGTTGTTCACCGGAATGGCCCCGGTCTGCACCGGAACGGGCAGCGCCTGCGCACTGCGCCCCGTCGGCTGATAGCTTGTCCTGCGCACAGGGGTATATCCCGTGAACACGCTCCATGCCGCAAGGATGACGCAAGCCGCCAGGAGCAGCCAACCCAGCATGCTCCTGACGGCGAAAGTTTTCTGTTTCATCACACGCCCTTGCGGACCTTCTGCCCCTCGCGGGAGTCCTCAAGGATATAGCCGGCGGCCTTGATGGCATCGCGCAGCTCGTCGGAACGCTTCCAGTCCTTGTTTTTGCGGGCCTCGGCACGCTCGTCCACCATGCGCTGGATGTCCTCAGGCAGGGTGTCGTCTTCCTTCTGCAGGATACCCAGCACGTCGCACAGGGCCTTGAGGCTCTTCAGGGCAGCCTCCACCGCGGCCTTGCTGCTTTCAGCATTCAGGGTCACGTTGGCTTCCTTCACCAGCTCGAAGATGGCACCCAGGGCATCGGCGGTGTTCAGGTCGTCGTCCATGGCGGCGTCGAAACGCTTCTCCGCCTCCTGCACATGGGCCAGGAAGTCCTTCTCCGCGTCGGTCATGTCCTTGTCCTGCACGGCATTCAGCAGATGCTTCATGTTGTCCCGGGCGGTGTACAGACGGGTCAGGCTGGCGTGTGCCGCCGCGATCTGCTCCCGGCTGAAGTTGATGGGGCTGCGGTAATGCGCGCTGAGCATGAACAGGCGCACAGCCTCCAGGTCGTATTCCTTGGCGATGTCGCGCACCGTGAAGAAATTGCCCAGGGACTTGGACATCTTCTGGTTGTCCACGTTGATGAAGCCGTTGTGCATCCAGTAGCGCACATAGGGCTTGCCGGTGGCACCCTCGGACTGGGCGATCTCATTCTCATGATGGGGGAAGAGCAGGTCCTTGCCGCCGCAGTGGATATCGAAGGTGTCGCCCAGGTACTTCATGGACATGGCAGAGCACTCGATGTGCCAGCCGGGACGGCCCATGCCCCAGGGGGACTTCCATGCAGGCTCGCCGGGCTTCTGCGCCTTCCACAGCACAAAGTCGGCGGGGTTTTCCTTGTCAGTTTCCACGTCCAGACGCTCGGAAGCGCCCATTTCGCGGTCTTCCATGTTCTGGCCGGATAGCTTGCCGTAGCCGGGGAATGCATTCACCCGGTAGTACACGTCGCCGCTGGGCACAGCATAGGCGTGGCCGTTGTCGATCAGCTTCTTCACCAGACCGATGATCTCGCCGATGTGCTCGGTGGCCTTGGGGTGCACCGTAGCGGGGCGGATGCCCAGCGCACCAGCGTCCTTGTAATACTCAGCGATGAACCGCTCGCCCAGTTCCTTCACGGTGATGCCCTCTTCGTTGGCACGGCGGATCATCTTATCGTCGATATCGGTAAAGTTCTGCACGAAGGTCACGTCGTAGCCTTCGCGCTCCAGCTGGCGGCGCAGCACGTCAAAGGTGATAAAGGGGCGCGCGTTGCCGATGTGGAAATAGTTGTACACCGTGGGGCCGCAGGCGTAGATGCCCACCTTGCCCTCGTGCAGGGGCTTGAATTCTTCCTTCTTGCGGGTCATGCTGTTGTAAATATGCATATCGTTAAACCTCCGTATTCTTCGCTGTGTCCAGGTCCTTCTGGATGATGCACTCCCCTGCGCACTCGGCGCAGCCCATTTCGCAGGCGCGGCGGGCCAGGCACTGCTCCATGTGGGTCAGCCGCTCGTACAGGGCCTGCATCTTTTCCATCATGGGGTCGGGCAGGTTCACCTGATCCAGGTCAATTTCGTTGCGCTTCACGTTCTTCTTGCGCACGATGCGGCCCGGGTTACCCACCACGGTGCAGTCCGGCGGCACGTCCTTGAGCACGATGCTCCCCGCACCCACCTTCACATTATCGCCGATGGTGATGGGGCCCAGCACCTTCGCGCCGGAGCCGATGGTCACGCCGTTGCCGATGGTGGGATGGCGCTTGCCGGTCTCCTTGCCGGTACCGCCCAGGGTCACGCCCTGGTAGATGGTCACATTGTCGCCGATAATGGTGGTTTCGCCGATCACCACGCCGTCGCCGTGGTCGATGAAGAATCCCTTGCCGATGGTGGCACCGGGGTGAATCTCAATGCCCGTCTTGTGCCGGGAACGCTGGCTGATGATTCGTGCCAGGGTCACATGGCCCTTCAAAAATGCCTTGTGGGCCCGCCGGTGCGCCCGGATGGCCTTCAGCCCGGGATAGCACAAAAGCACCTCAATCTTGGACTTGGCTGCCGGGTCGCGGGCCATGATGGCCGCCATGTCCTCTCGCAATTGTTCAAACATATGTTGCAGGCGGCAGACGCCGCCACCTCCTTCACGGTGTTGTGTCAGCCTATGTCAAAGCATGCAACATCGTGCGGCGGTATAGTCAAAAGGCAGTGCAAACAAACGATAGGCATCCGTCACAGCACCACCTCCATTCCACAGATTAAAGTATTATAGCATATCCTGCCGCTGAAATCAATCTTACGCCGCCGCGCTTGACAATTTCGTTTTCCCGCGGTATCATATCCCCCGTGCGAGGTGACCAGACGATCGCGGGCCCTTCGGGGCATGAGGAAAGTCCGAGCATCACAGGGCAGGGTGCCGGCTAACGGCCGGTGGAGGCGACTCCAAGGAGAGTGCAACAGAGAGATACTGCCTAAGCAGCTTTTGCTGCCGGCGATGGTGGAAAGGCGAGGTAAGAGCTCACCCACGGCTTGGCGACTTGTCCGTGATGTAAACCCCACCTGATGCAAGATGGTATGGAGGCACATGCGGCGGCCCGTCGCGCCTTCGCAATCGCTTGAGCCTGCGCGGTAACGTCAGGCCTGGATAGATGATCGTCCAATACAGAACTCGGCTTATGGGCACGCTCGCACGCTTACGCGTTCAAAAAAGAGGCTTCTTACGAAGCCTCTTTTTTGAGTTCTTTGCAGATTTGGACTGGTCGCTGCGCTCCCGGCCGTCCAAATCTGTAAGGAATGTTTTCGGCAGAGTCGAGGGAGGGGCTATGCCCCGACTAACGAGGTCAATGCTTGCATTGACCGAAGTGTAGCCAGCGCACGGCTTTCAGCCGTGTGATGGCCGAGACAGAAAACGCCCCGCGAACCCGGCAAAGCCGGGTTACACGATTTCAGTCCTCGCGGACGGCTGAGTTAGTCGGGCCGCGAACCATGGCTCCCCTTGGGGGGAGCTGTCAGCCTTTAGGCTGACTGAGAGGGGTTCAATGGCAATGTCCGCCGCAGGTGTGTTCTCCGCAGCCGTGTTCACCGCAGGTGTGGCCCTCGCCGTGGTCGTGGTGATGGTCGCAGGTCGCGCCTTCGTTGAAGGTCAGCTTGCCAGCCAGCAGTGCCTCCACCGCTGCGTCGGCATCGCCCTGCACACCGGCATAGAGCTTGATGCCCGCCTGGATGAGCGCAGCCTGGGCACCGCCGCCGATGCCGCCGCAGATCAGCGCATCCACCTTGTGGTTCACCAGGAAGCCAGCCAGCGCGCTGTGGCCGCTGCCATTGGTGGACAGCACCACGCTGGAAGCCACCGCACCGTCCTCCACAATATAGAGCTTGAACTGGGCCGTGTGGCCAAAGTGCTGGAAAATCTGTCCGTTTTCATAAGTGACTGCAATCCGCATAAGTGTCCTCTCCTTTACTGTAATTCGTCGATCAGTCGTCCATAAGCATCATATAGATAGGCCGCGTCTGCCTTGGACTTGTGCCACACCTTTTTGTCCGGCCAAACCAGGTCGCCCTGATCGTCGCTGGACTGGCTGGTGATGGTCACCTTCTGTCCCGGCTGCAGCACCATATCCCGGAAAACATACATCTGGCTGCCCCGCTCCGAAAGAATGTACCAGCCGCTGATATCCACATTTTCTTTCCCGTGGTTGGTCAGGCTGATGGCATCCTTCTTCGCGCTTTTGTCTGAAAGCAGCACGGTTTGGTTTCTGTCCGGCAGTTCACCGCTGGACAGTTTGTTTACGCTGATTTGGCCGTCCTCCGCCGTTACCATCACGCCCACAGCGGCGTGCTGGGTCTGGTACACCGTCGCGCCGCTGCGCTCCAGCAGCTTCATCACCCGGTCGGAGGGGGTGTCCGGCTCCGCTGCCGTGTTGGTGGAGATCAGCGCAATCTGCGGCTTCACCTGGCGGATCAGTGCCTCGGAGGTTGCGTCATCCTCGCCGTGGTTGCCCACCTTCAGCACCTGGCAGGCAGGGATCGTCCCAGCTGCCAGCAATTCTTCTTCCTCCGGGAATTCCATGTCCCCAGCCAGCAGCATGCGAGTACCGCCGCCCTCGGCCAGCAACACCAGGGAGTTGCAGTTTTCCGTCTCTTTGTTCAGGCTGCGGGGCCCCAGCACCGTCAGCGTGCCGTTCTCCAGCGGCAGCGTGTCACCGGCTTTCAGCCAGGTCACGGTCTGGTTTCGGAGCTCCGCCGCCAACTTCACGGGGTGCTTGCTGTCCTTCACGTCGGTGTAATAGGCCGGGGCATACCAGGCGTCCACCTCTATGCCGGACATGGCCAGCGGCCACGCGCCACCTGCATGATCATTGTCCGTGTGGGTGATGATCACTCCGTTCAGCCGGGTGATCCCCATCTGATTCAGCGCAGAGGACACCGCCCCCCACTGCTCCGGCAAGCCAGCGTCGATCATGTACAGCGTGCTTCCGCTGTGGAGCAAAAGGCAGTCGCCCTTGCCCACGTTCAGGGCCACCAGCGTCATTGCGCCGCCGGATTCTGCCGCTGCGCAGGAAGAGAGCATCAGGCAAGATAATATCATCGCCAGCAAGTTGTGTTTCATAACGCGCTCCTTTCTTGAAAGCGTAGCCTGTCTATGATACAATATCAACAGGAGTTGATCGCATGAAACAATGGATGTCCCTGGCCCTGGAGCAGGCCCGCCAGGCTGCCCGGCAGGGCGAGATCCCGGTGGGGGCCGTTCTGGTGCACGAAGGCCAGGTGATCTGCGCCGCCCACAACCAGCGCGAGGCCACCCACGACCCCACCGCCCATGCAGAGCTACTCTGCCTGCGCGAAGGAGCCCGCCTTCTGGGCGACTGGCGGCTGCGCCAGTGCACCCTTTACGTCACCCTGGAGCCCTGCCCCATGTGCGCCGGTGCCATGGTGATGAGCCAGCTGGGCCACTGCGTATTCGGCGCGGCAGACGACCGCCAGGGCTGCTGCGGCAGCGTGTATGACCTCCCCGGCGACCCTGCCCTCCACGGTGTGACCACCTGGCAGGGCGGCATGATGGCCGAGGAATGCCGTCAGCTGCTGCAAGCGTTTTTCGCCCAGCGGCGCGGCTGAACCTGTTTATAGTATAACATTTTTTGATCTTTTCATCAAGGAGTGCCCCATGCGCACCATTCTTTGTTACATCTACCCCGATATGGCTGATTTTGAGGTCGTCGTCCTTCTCCACCGGCTGCGCAATGCCGGCGGGCGCAGGATCGTCACCATTGCCGAAACCCTGCAGGAGGTCACGTCCCAGTCCGGTCTGCGCTATCTGCCGGACATGACCATCGCCCAGGCAGAAGCCCTCGACGCCGAGGCCCTCATCATTCCCGGCGGCCCCATCAACAACAGGCAGAACGCCATTCTGCCGCTGATCCGCCGCATGGATGCCCAGGGCAAGCTGCTGGCCGCCATCTGCTTTGGACCGCAGTTCCTTGGCCGCGCAGGCGTGCTGGACAGGCATTCGTTCACCACCTCCTGCACCCCGGAGCACATCGCCAGCCAGGGGCTTGCCGATCCCTTCCCCCGGCAGCATTTTGTGGACAAGCGCGCTATCCACGACGGGCATGTGATCACCGCCCAGGGCCACGCCTTTGTGGATTTTGCCGCCGAGGTATGCCGCTATCTGCATGTTTTCACCAGTCCCCAGCAGGAATATGACCAGCTGGGCAAAATCAAGGAGGACTGACCCATGAACCTGAACGAATACCAGCAGCTGGCCCTCACCACCCTGAACCCTGCCCTCGACAAGAAGGACGTGCTCATCAATGGCGTGATGGGCCTGTGCGGCGAGGCTGGCGAGGCCATCGACATCGTGAAAAAGCATCTGGCCCAGGGGCATGAACTGGACAAGGATGCGCTCATCAAGGAGCTGGGCGACGTGGCCTGGTACCTGGCCGAGACCGCCTACGCCCTGGGCGTGCCGCTGGAAGAGGTCTGCCAGCGCAACATCGACAAGCTGAAGGCGCGGTATCCGGAGGGGTTTTCGTCGGAACGATCCATGAACAGAAATGCATAGCACATGAAAAGCCAGGGATAACCTCCCCGGCTTTTTTCAATAGGCAATCAATCCAAGAAAAATGAGTAATGAGAGACACCAGCGCACCACATGATGCGGCAAATGCCGGCTCCCCACAAGTGCGCTGTTTTTCCATGCAGCTGCTGCAATGCATACCAGCGCAGCAAGTGCTAAAACCCATGCATTGCTCTGGCCTGAGCCATCCAGCACCAACGCTGTCAGCAATCCCAGACCGCCGCAAAACATAGCCACCAACGACGGTGCTGTTTTCCATTGCTTCTTTTTCGCAACAGAAGCTACTACAGACAAAGCCGCATACAGTCCAGCAATGACCCAAACCATATAGCGCATATTACCTCTCCCTTACCCCTTGATCAGCCGGATCAGCGCATCGGTCACCTTTTCCATGTCTTCGGTGGTACCGATGGTCACGCGCAGCCAAGCCTTCAGCCGCGGCGCACCAAAGTGCCGCACCAGAATGCCCTCGCCGCGCAGGGCCTGCTGCACGGGGGCAGCATCCTCCCCAGCTTTCACAAACAGGAAGTTCGTCGCACTGGGAAGCACCTCAATGCCAGCCTCCGTCAGCCGCTGATAAGCCCGGTCGCGGGCTGCCACCACCAGGCCGACGGTTTTCGCGGTATAGTCCACATCCAGGATGGAGGCCGTGGCCGCCGCCTGGGCCAGACGATCCAGTGGATAGCTGTTGAAGCTGTCGCGGATGCGCCGCAGCGCGTCAATCAGCCGCTTGGAGCCCAAGGCATAGCCCACGCGCATGCCCGCCAGCGCATGGCTCTTGGAGAACGTGCGCACGATCAGCAGATTGTCGTATTCGTCCAGCAGCTTTACCGCGGTTTCCTTGGCAAAGGCGGCATAGGCCTCGTCCACCAGGAGCACCGCGTCGTTGTCCTTGGCGTGCTGCGCCATGCGGCGGATCTCGCACTGAGGCAGCTCAATGCCCGTGGGGGCGTTGGGGTTCGCCAGTGCCATGGGGCAGCCCTGGAGCATGCTCTCCACATCCACGGTGAAGTCTTCCTTCAGGGGCACCGCCTGGTGCTGCACACCGAACAGGTTGGCATACACCGGATAGAAGGAATAGGTCACGTCCGGGGTCAGCAGGGGTTTGCCGGCAAAGAACGCCGCAAAGGCAAAGGCCAGCACCTCGTCGGAGCCGTTGCCGCAAAAGACCTGCTCCGGCTCCACGCCGTTCACCTGGGCAATGGCCTCACGCAGTGCGGTGGCCTCCATATCCGGGTACAGGCGCAGGCTGTCGCACAGCCCGTCGATGGCCTCCGCCACCTTTGGGGACGGCGGATAGGGATTTTCGTTGGTATTCAGCTTGATAAACTGCTGGTTCTTGGGCTGCTCGCCTGCCGTGTAAGGGGTCAGGCGCAGTGCCAGGTCGCTTTCGTAGGCCATATTACATTCTCCTGACCGGCACACCTTCCTGTGCCAGGTAGTCCTTCAAATCGCTGATCTTCATGATGCCGAAGTGGAACAGCGTAGCCGCCAGGGCTGCATCCGCACCGCCGATGGTCAGCGCATCGCGGAAGTGCTCCAGCTTGCCTGCGCCGCCGCTGGCGATGACCGGCACCGGCACCGCATCAGCAATGGCCCGGGTCACGTCCAGGGCAAAACCCTCGCCCACGCCGTCGGTATCCATGCTGGTGAGCAGAATCTCGCCCGCGCCACGCCTGACGCCTTCCACCGCCCATTCCAGGGCGTCCTTGCCGGTGTTCACACGGCCGCCGTTGACGTACACATCCCAGCCGCCCTGCTCGCGCTTCTTCACGTCCATAGCTAGCACGATGCACTGGCTGCCGAAGCGCAGCGCCGCCTCGGTGATGAAATCCGGGTTGCGCACCGCCGGGCTGTTGATGGACACCTTGTCCGCACCCCGCAGAAGAATTTGCCGGATCTGCTCGATCTCCGAAATGCCGCCGCCCACCGTGAAGGGGATGAACACCTGCTCCGCCACCCGGCTGACCACGTCCAGCATGGTACCGCGCTTTTCATGGGAGGCGTTGATGTCCAGCAGCACCAGCTCGTCTGCACCGGCCTGGTTGTAGCGTACAGCCGCTTCCACCGGATCGCCGGCATCGCGGATATCCACAAAGTTGATGCCCTTCACCACCCGACCGTCCCGAATGTCCAGGCAGGGAATGATCCTCTTGGTCAGCATGATGCGGCCCCCTTCCATTCAGCAAACCGGCGGAGCATGTTCAATCCTGCCTCGCCGCTCTTTTCCGGGTGGAACTGGGTGGCCATCACATTGCCGCGGCACACCGCCGCCGTAAAGGTCTGGCCATATTCGCAGCTGGCCGCCGTGAAATCGTCGCTCACATCCGCCATGCAGTAGGAATGCACAAAATACACGCAGGGATCATCGCCCTGGTCAAACAGGGGGCACTTCCGGGTTTTCAGGGTATTCCAACCCATGTGGGGGATCTTCAGCCCCCGGTCTTCGAACTTCGTAATGGTCCCCGGGAACAGCCCCAGGCCATCATAATAGCCGTTTTCCTCGCTGTGCTCGAACATCATCTGCATGCCCAGGCAAATACCCAGAAGCGGCTTGCCGCTATTCGCCGCCTGCAACACCGCCTGATCCAGCCCGGTCTGGCGCAGCCTCTCCATAGCGTCGCAGAACGCCCCCACCCCCGGCAGCACCACATGATCCGCCGCAGCGATGGTGGCAGGGCTGTCGGTGATCACCGCTTCAAACCCAAGAAATTCAAAGGCTTTCTGCACGCTGCGCAGGTTGCCCATGCCGTAGTCGATAATGGCGATCATGCTTGCGCCTCCTCCATAAACCGTTCAAAATTCCTATGGAAGATCAGTTCCCGTTCATCGTCCGTCAGGGGCAGCTTCATCACGCGCTCCACCTCTTCCTTGGGCGACCACATGGGATAATCCGTACCGAAGAACACCCTGTCCGCGCCGTAGCGGTGGATGATCTTGACCGCCTCCTCCGGCTCCAGCGCATACAGGCTGGAACAGCAGTCCACATACACATTGTCGCGCCCGGCCAGCAGCTTCCACGCATCGCTCCACACCGACCAGCCACCCAGGTGCGCACAGATGGCCTTCAGCCGCGGCACCTGATCCAGCGCCCGGGCCATGCGCTCCGGATCGCTGTAAGGGTAGCGTTTGTCCCCCGTGTGCACCAGCAGCGGCAGCTTGCGCTCTGCCATGGCCTGGAACATATAAATGGCCCGGTCGTCATCCAGCATAAAGTGCTGGAAATCCGGGTGCAGCTTCACGCCCTTCAGCCCCATGGCAAGCATGCGGTCCAGCTCCTTCTCCAACTCCGGATGCTCCGGATGGATGGAGCCAAAGCCAATAAACTTATCCGGATGCTCCTGCACCGAGGCCGCGATAAAATCGTTGATGGAATGCGCCCGCTCCCAGGTCACCGCCACGGAATGCACCAGATATTTGCTGATGCCAGCCTCCTCGCCCGCCATCAGTAGCGAAGACACCGTGCCGTTCAGGTGCATGGGGATCTCATAAAAATCGCCAATGGATTGAGCCGCCTTCACAGCGATCTTGTCCGGATAAATATGCGCGTGGGTATCAATGATCGTCATGCGGCCACCTCCTTTGTACACCGTCAAATTTGGAAAGAGGCAGGAACGTGGGTCGCCTGCCTCTTCAATACGGAATCTATTATGAAGCATCCGCCTGTTTGTGTCAAGAAATGTACCAGCGATTTATTGTACTAAAGTTGTTTTCACTCGCCGCCATCCGTGGATCTCAGCAGGATTTTCTTTTCAAATCCGCCACGCTTGGCCTTCTTCGCCACGCGAATAGCTTCCACCTGTGCCATGGATCCCCGCGCCTCCGCCACCGCCATCAGCACTTCCAGCAGGTCGGCCAATTCTTCTAGGGACTTATCCTCCAGGTATTCCGCCAGTTCCTCCTGCAGCTTTTCATCCAGCCGCGCCAGGTACTCTTCATCCGAAAGAATCTCCCACTCGCACTTTCTGCCAGAATTCTCAATGATCTCCGGAATGCGGTCGCGCACCAGCTTGTTGTGGATCATTCTTCGCACCTCTCACAGCTCATAGTCAATGCACGCCCGCTCCTTGCGAACGGTGTACACAAACTCACCAAAGGCCAGATGCACCGGCGACTTTTGATAGGCATCCAGGTCGTCCACCGTATCAAAATCAGCAATTAGTGCCACGTCATAGTTGGTGACAGGTGTGCGCAGATCGTTGCGTACCACATCCAGTCGTCTGATCTCGCCAATCGCCCGCAGCGACTCAGCCTGCTTCACAAACTCGTTGATATGCTGCTTCTTACCTTCATCCTTCAGCGTAAACATGCAAATGTGACGAATCATTTTGAACCCTCCATTTCTCGTTTCCCTTATTCTACCATTATCCCCGGTCAAACACAACAAAAAAGAAGCCTCTCGCGGGCAGTGCCCGCACCCATCCCGCGATTGGCCCATCCGTTTCCTTCCACCATCCGCGCGTGCAACAAAAAAGAAGCTTCTCAACTGAGAAGCTTCAAATGGAATCCGGCAGCGACCTATCCTCCCGGGCCGTGTCCAGCCAAGTACTTTCGGCACTGAAGGGCTTAACTTCTGTGTTCGGAATGGGAACAGGTGGGACCCCTTCGTCATTGCCACCGGAAATGGTGAGCTATTTAGTTGCGACCAAGTTCCAATCGCGTGGACGGTCTTTGCTTACCGCCTACTCCGTCGGATAATTCGGTCGAAGACCGCACCTTGACAACTGCACAAGATTGATTCATTGACTGACCGTTTTCCAATTAGTCTCTTTTGTTAGGACTTTGCGTTAAATCAAGCCCTCGACCTATTAGTATCATCAAGCTACATGTGTTACCACACTTCCACCGATGACCTATCTACCTGGTAGTCCTCCAGGGGTCTTACTTCTTTCGAATGGGAATCTTATTCTTGAGGTGGGCTTCACGCTTAGATGCCT
>JAGBBA010000061.1 GCA_017938695.1 Clostridia bacterium
ATTCTGACCGACTATGTCACTGCTCATCCTGGTTTCTGTGCTATTTCACTCCGCTATTTCAACCCCATCGGTGCCCATGAGAGTGGGCTGCTGGGCGATGATCCCAACGGTATCCCCAACAACCTGATGCCCTTTATCACCAAGGTGGCGGCGGGCCAGCTGGATCACCTGAACGTGTTCGGCAATGACTACGCTACGCACGACGGTACCGGCGTGCGCGATTATATCCATGTGGTTGACCTGGCCAAGGGACATGTGGCGGCCTGCGATTATGCTGCCAAGACCACCGGTTGCGAGATCATCAACCTGGGTACGGGCGTGGGTTATTCTGTGCTGGACATTGTGAATGCCTTTGTGCGCGTGAATGATGTGCCTGTGCCCTATGTGATCGGCCCTCGCCGCCCTGGCGACATTGACGCATGCTTTGCCGACCCGGCCAAGGCTGAAAAGCTGCTGGGCTGGAAGGCCGAGAAGACCCTGGACGACATGTGCCGTGACTCCTGGCGTTGGCAGAGCGGCAACCCCAAGGGATACGTAGGCTAAAATACACCATTTTGCCCGGGAGGAATGACTTCCGGGCTTTTTTCACGACGGAGGTGCGGGACATGAAACGCCTGTTGATGCTCTTTGGCAGTGCGGGGTGCGCAGTGGCGCAGGGTATGCTTTATGCGGCTTGCGCTGGCGCATGGTCGGGCGAGACCGACGTGCTGCTGATCACCAACGGAGCCTCGGCAGAGGCGGTGGAGCGCACCTCCCTTTTGTATGCCCGGTACGGGCGTATGCGTACTCTGATGGAAGACGTGCCCGGGGACAAGCTGGGCTTTACGGCTCCGCTGCAGCTGCGCACCTGGCCCCATGTGCTGCCCCGACGCAGCCTGGCAGAATGGGCGGCAGCAGGGGATGACCGGCTGCTGTGCCAGGCACTTTTCTCCCGGGAAACGGCTGAACACGACCTGAATACCGACCTCTCCGGCCAGGAGGCTGCTGCCCGGGCCTTGTTTGCCGAGCTTCTGCGCAGCGGCGATGCACCTGTGCCCGGCTGGGAAGAAAACCTGGAGCAAGGGCAGCATGTGCGCCTGGTGATGGCTGGCAGCCTCAGCGACGGGTGGAGCATGGCTGGCATGGAAGCCCTGGGCAAGGACATGCTGCGCCGCGCGGAACCCCGGGCATCCCAGGTGGAAGCGGCAACGGTGCTGCTGTGGCCCTACGCCGGGGATGACGAGCACGCCCACGAGCATGCCGCCCAGGCCATCCGCACGGCCTGGCATACGGATACCGTGTATGCCCTGGGCCTGAACGAGAGCGACTGTGCCTCGGCAGAGGCTGGGGCGGCTCATCTGGTGGAATGGCTGGCGGCCAGCTGCATCGACAGCTTTTTCCGGGCGGAGAGCGTTCCCACCGGTTTGATGAGCTACCGGGTGGGCCCGGGCAAGCTGGGATGGGAGAGCTTCCCGGCAGCGTACCGGGTGTGCTTCGGCAGCCTGATGAAAGCGTCCGCCGCCTTCCGCATGACCTTCGAGCCTGCCATCCGCCGTGGCCTGACCTCGCCCAAGTGGCTGAGGGACAAGCTCATCGGCTGGTATGCGGCGTACTTCCGTCAGGTGCAGAAGATGGACGACGAGCAGCGCAAAGCCTGGCTGAACGAGCTGGACGACGCGTCCGCCCTGCTGGAGAGCTACCGCGCCTGGATGACGGACATCCTGCGCAACCTGCCGCCGGTTCTGCGCAGTGCCAGCGCGGTGGAGGAAGCCCGCAACGCCGCGGCGGAGAACTACCGCCAGTATGTGGAAACCGCCAGCCAGCTCACCGTGATGCTCCGGGAGGCGGAGGAAAGCGGCCTGTCCCAGGAAAAGACCGTCCACCGCCATGACATGACGGACAACGAAAGCGAAAAGATGCTGAAGGTGTTCCAGCAGATCGAAGTGAAAAAGCTGGCCCTTGCCCACCGGCAGGAGGAAATGAACCGCCGCATCGGCGGCGCGGCCCAGCTTTTGATGATGAAAGAGGCCATCCGCAGGCTGAAGGCGGAATCGGCGGAGCTCCATGCCCAGGCGGAGGAAGCTGCCCGGCGCATCAACGAGGCAGAGCAGATCGCCACGGTGGAGGAGCAGCACCGCATCGCCACCGCCCGCACCAAGCTGCAGCGCATGGAACGCTACATGGCCCAGGTGGACGCCTCCCTGGCCCTGGTGAAAAAGGAACGCCAGCAAGCCAAGGATGAAAACGTCCGCCGCCTGCCGCCGGAGATCGCGGTGGACAACGCTTTGCCCGAAAGCGGCATGTTTGATCCTGCCGCGCTGGACAAGCTGGCCGGTCTGCCTGCCCAGGGCGACGACCGCCAGGGCAAGAAGCTGTGGGCCGAGGCGGAAGCAGCCTGGACCACCATGCTCCTGCCGGTGCGCGGCGACGAACTGTCCCTGGCCGAAATGGCCGGACGCATGAGAACCAAAGAAGACTTAAAATCCCCGGTGGCGGCCCTGCTGCGCGATGTGGTGCTGGCCATCGTGAAGGAGGTGCGCTGATGGCCGATGGCATGATTTTCCTGCCGGACGAAACGGACGCAGAGTGGTCCGGCGGCATTGGTTTGGTCGGCGCGCCCATGGAAGCCTTGCAGGGCATGGCAGCTTCCCGTGAGGCTGCGCGACCGGATGAAACCACCTGGCGGGGCATGGTGGCCCTGTGCCTGCTGGCGGATATCTGGCCCGACGGCCCCGAGGTGACGGTGAAAACCATCACGCCGGATGCTTCGGCCTTCGCAGCGGCAGTGCTGGCGGAGCCGGTGCGCTTGGTGCTGGCGGACGGCCAGCTGCTGGGTGTGGCGGACGACGGGCTGGGCATTATTCCCGCGGCGCAGCTGAAGGAACTGACGCTGCCCGGGTGCATCACCTGGTATGACGGGGCATTTGGCGACCCGGTGGACAAACTGAACGAGCATGAGCGGCATGTGCTGCTGCGGCGGCTCAGTGCGCTGCGCCAGGGCGATGCCATGGTGCACCGGCTGATGGGCGCGCTGAATCAGGCCGGGATGAAAACGGCCCAGGCCATTGCCCACGGCGATGCCGTCGCGCTGCATGCGCTGACGGTGCGCCTCAAGGCGACCCAGGGCGGTCTGCCCGGGGTGACGGAGCAGCGTACCCTGTACCAGGCGGAAGCCAATCCGCTGCTGGCTGCACTGGGCCTGGAGGAACGCCTGGACACCGGCGTGTGCCCCATGACCGCCTGGCAGTATCAGGGCGTGGCATTTGCCCGAACCAGCAGTGCTATCGGCTTGGAGGGCGGCTGCGATCCCCGGGAAGGGGAGGCACTGGCAGCCATGGAGCAGGAGATCATCCTGCTAGAAAAGTATTCCCCTGCGTGGCGCAAGCAGCTGTGCCAGCAGCTGATGCGCTTTGAAATGCAGCAGAACGACAACCGCGCCCTGCTGCCCGTGGTGCGCCAGCTGGTGGCAGATCTCCAGCGCGAGGCCACGGTGCCTGCGCCCAAGGAAACGCTGCATCTCGTTTGGCCCTGGACGGCCGATGGCGTGCAGAAGCTATTGTGGCAGGAGGCCCTGGGCGACAGCCTGGATGCGGGCCTGGCTGCGCCTTTTGCCGATCAGCTGTGCCTGATGCCCGGCGGCGCGTGGAACGTGCTGGGGGATACGGTGCTCAGCCGCCTGTGCGTGCTGCCTGGTGACGGCATGGAGCCTGCCAGCGCGGTGATTCCGCCTGTGTCGATGGCCCTGGCGGCCTGCGCAGGGCAGCAGCTGGTGCTGGAAAGCTTCCACTTCCAGCGCACGGAAACCGGCGAGATCAGGGCGTCCTTTGCTCTCCGCGGACAGGACACGGTGGTGCTGGAACGCATCTACCAGCCCGAGGAAATCCGCCGCCTGTCCATGGAGGAATCGCCCACGGTGGCGGTGTGGCCCTCCATCCCCCTGCCGGCGGAAAGCTGGAAGGCCTATTATGTGTACATTCATGGCGGTACGGTGAGAGCCTCGGCCCTGCAAAAGGGCGCATGGCTGCCCACGGAAGACCGCCTGTTCTCCATTCTGAAAACAGAAGTTTTCCCGGAAATGATCGCCCTGCACGAGGGCAAGGCATGCCTGGGCGTATTGCCCAACACGCTGCCGCCTTGCCGTCCGGCACGGACGGTGCAGGCCCTGGCGATGCTGGACATCGGCGCATCCGGTGTAGCGATGGCCCTGAAGCAGGGCGGCGACACGGAGCTGGTGCGCGTGCCGGGCCTGGTGCGCACCCTGCTGCGCGGTGCAAAGGCTGCGCCGCTTAGCGAGGAATTCCTGCCTGCTGCGCCCCTGGGGCCCATCCTGCCCTCGGCGGCGGAACTGTTCAACGACGCGCCGGAGCCCCGGCCGCTGGTGGACGGCCACATCCTGATGCCGGAGGACTGCGGCGTGCTGGCCAAGCGCAACGATGCTGACCTGCACTGCGCCTGGAAGTGGAGCGCGGATGCCTCCGCCCGCCGGGCAAGGCGGCTGATGGTGCATCAGGCCATGCTGACGGCCTCGCTGGCGGCGGTGTTGAAGGGCGCGCCCGCCATTGCCTGGCGGATGACCTTGCCGGAAAACATGGCGGCATCCGGCCGGAAGGAACTGTGGCAGGACGTGACGGAGCTGGCCCCGGTGGTGGCAGCCGAGTGTGGCCTGCCCCTGGCAGATCCCCAGGTGGCCCATGCTGACGAAAGCATGGCCATGGGTGCTTATCTGCGCGGCGAGGGCGGCATCCGCGGCGGCTTTATGGTGCTGGACGTGGGCAGCTGCGATGTTTCGCTGGCCCTGTGGCTGCGCGGCATGAACCGGCCTGCGGTGCGGTGCAGCCTGCCCCTGGGCGTGCAGTCCATGCTGCTGGACGGGCTGATGCAGGCCCCTTCCGCCCTGGAAGAAGACTTTGCCGATATGGCGGACGAAAACGCCCGTCAGGCCGTGATGCACTTAGCGGCGCAGCTGCGCAAGGCTTCCAGCCGCAAGGGGCTGGAGAAGTGCCGCTTCCTGATGGATCAGTGCCTGACGGAGTACGGCGCAGCTCTGACGGCCCACATGACCCTGCGGTTCAACCAGGGGCGCACCACCCTGATGCAAAGCCTGATCTTCCAGGCCTTCGCGGCCATGCTGGCCCTCAGCGGTCTGGTGCAGGAACAGGTGCGGCGCGATCCCTTGCTGAACGACTATCTCCCGGCGGAAATGACCTATGTGCTTTCCGGCCGGGGCAGCCAGTTGATGAATGCCATGCCGGAGAACCTGAAATCCGCCCTGGCGCAGTTCGTCCGGCTGGAAATGAGTGGCGACCATCCCGTGCGCAGCCTGCGGTTCATGCCCTCGGCATCGCCCAAGTGCGAAGCGGTGCTGGGCCTGGCCCGGATGACGGAGGTGCGCACCGACGCCCCTGCCGCAGCCCAGAGCCTGCGGCCCAGCGGACAAATGCACATGCCGCCGGATCTGTTGATCATGCGGTTCCTGTCGGCGTTCCGTAGTGTGTTCCCCCAGGCCACGCAGCGAATCTACGGCTCCGTGTTCGACCAGACTGGCCTGATCACCGGCGAGGCCGAAGGGGCCATCCGGGCGGCGGTGGCGCGGCATTTTGCTGCCGCGAGCGAGCCGGAGGCCGCCCTGGCTGCCTGCCTGGCGGAGCTGCGGGATATTCCCAGCGAATGAACCCTGGTCACAAAGGTGCAGACGTGCTATAATGAGCGCGAAATATTTGCAGAAGGTGATGCGTGATGAAGGCTGAAACCGCAAAGCAAATCAAGGAATGGGTGCTGATCACCCTGGGCACGCTGGTGCTGGCCGCAGGCGTGTATTTCTTCAAGTTTCCCAACAACTTCTCCACCGGTGGCGTCAGTGGCATTTCGGTGATCCTGGGCCATTATTTCCCCGGCATCACCCCCGGCGACTTCGTGATGGTGATCAACGTGGCCCTGCTGATCGTGGGCTTTGCCGTGTTCGGCAAAAATTTCGGCGTGCGCACCTGCTATTGCAGTTTGCTGATGAGCGGCTTCATCTGGGTGATGGAGCGGGCCGTGCCCCTCAGCCAGCCCATGACCAGCCAGCCCCTGGTGGAGCTGATCTTCGCCGTGGGTCTGCCTGCGGTGGGCTCGGCCATCCTGTTCAACCTGGATGCATCCTCCGGTGGCACGGATATCGTGGCCATGGTGCTGCGCAAGTACACCAGCCTGGACATCGGCAAGGCACTGATGTGCTCCGACTGCATCATCACCCTGATGGCCTGCGTGGCCTTTGGCATGGAAACGGGCCTGATGTCGGTGCTGGGCCTGGTGATCAAAAGCCTGCTGGTGGACATGGTGCTGGAGAACATCAGCGTGCACAAGTGCTTCCATATCATTACGGCCAATCCCAAGCCCATTGAGGAGTTCATTACCAAAACCCTCCACCGCGGCGCGACGGAGCTCCACGGCGAGGGTGCCTATACCCATGCCGACCGCACCGTGCTGCTTACCGTGATGAACCGCCGCGAGGCCATCATGCTGCGCAAGTACGTCAAGCAGGTGGATCCCGGCGCGTTCCTGCTGATCATGAACACCGGCGAAATCATCGGCAAGGGTTTCCGCGGTACCAACTAACACATCAAGGAGGCAGCTCATGGAGCGCATCACCAGCCTGAAAAACCCCAAGGTGCAGCAGTGGAAGTCCCTCAAGGACCGCAAGGGCCGCAGGGAAACCGGCTGCTTTTTGGCCGAGGGCCGCAAAATGGCCGAAGAAGCCCTGCTTTCCGGCTTCCAGGTGGAGGCTCTGCTGGTGGATGAAGCCCGGCTGAGCGAGTTTCCCCTGCCGGACAACGTGCCGGTTTATGCTCTGTCGGAGCATGTGCTGGCGGCGGTGTGCGACACCAAAACGCCCCAGGGCATTGCCGCGGTGGTGAAAATGCAGACGAACGCCGCCATGGGCCGCAAGGTGGTGGCCCTGGACGGCGTGCAGGACCCCGGCAACGTGGGCACCATCATCCGCACGGCGGATGCAGCAGGGCTGGAGGGCATCATCCTCTCCGAGCAGTGCGCGGATGTATTCAGCCCCAAAACGCTGCGGGCCACCATGGGCAGCATTTTCCGCATGCCCCTGGCGGTGACGGGCGACCTGCCCGGCTACCTCACCAGCCTGCGGGAGAACGGATACAGCGTGATCTCCTCCCAGCTGGACGGCGAGCCATTCTATCAGCGGCAGCCGGTGGGGGAGAAGTTCTGCCTGATCATCGGCAACGAGGGCAACGGCATCTCCGACGAGGTGAAGGCCACTGCCACCCACAAGGTGAAGCTGCCCATGCGCGGCGGCGCGGAATCCCTGAACGCGGCCATTGCGGCAGGCATTATGATGTACGACCTGATGCGGGAGGATATTTGACATGAACGCAGCCAAGCTGCTGGCAGCCTGCGAAAAAGCGGGCATTGATTTCTTCACCGGCGTGCCGGATTCCCAGCTCAAGGGCCTGTGCGACACGCTGTACATGACCTATGGCGTGCACGGGGAGAAGCATATCGTGGCGGCCAACGAGGGCAACGCTGTGGGCCTGGCGGCGGGCTATTACCTGGCTACGGGCCGCCCTGCCCTGGTATACATGCAGAACAGCGGCCTGGGCAATGCGGTGAATCCCCTGGCCTCGCTGATGGACGGCCAGGTGTACGGCATTCCCTGCCTGATGGTGATCGGCTGGCGCGGCGAGCCTGGCGTGAAGGACGAGCCCCAGCACGTCACCCAGGGGCAGATCACCCTGGGCCAGCTGGAGCTGCTGGGCATCCCTTATATGATCCTGGACAAAGAAACCACTGACGAAGCGTTCGACGCTGCCTTTGCCGACCTGTGCCGGGTGATGGCGGAGGGCGGCTGCGCGGCCATCGTGGTGCGCAAGGGCGCGCTGAAGGCCGAGGGCAAAGCCGCCTATGGCAACGACCGCAGCCTGAGCCGTGAGCATGCCGCCGAAGTGATGCTTGCGCACATGGGCGAAAGCGACATCGTGGTGAGCACCACCGGCAAGCTGAGCCGCGAGATCTTCGAGATCCGCGAGAAGCAGGGCATGGATCACAGCCGGGATTTCCTCACCGTGGGCAGCATGGGGCATGCGTCCTCCATTGCGCTGGGCATTGCTCTGCGCAAGCCTGGCCGCCGGGTGTGGTGCCTGGATGGCGACGGCGCAGCCCTGATGCACCTGGGTGCCATGGCGGTGAACGGGCAGAAGAAGCCCTCCAACCTGGTGCATGTGGTGATCGACAACGGTGCTCACGAAACCGTGGGCGGCATGCCTGTGGGCGAGAGCGCGGTGGATTTTGCCGCCCTGGCCAAGGCTGCCGGGTATGAGTACATCCTCCACGCGGACAGCGAGGAAACCCTGGCGGATGCCATGGCGCAGCTTGGCAGTTTGACGTGCCTGTGCTTTCTGAAGATCGACTGCGCCTTGGGTGCCAGGGACGACCTGGGCCGCCCCACCACCACGCCCAAGGAGAACAAAGCGGCCTTCATGGCCTTTGTGGGGAGGGACGATAGATGATCGCGCTTCTGCTGAACTCCGGCCGGGGCACCCGTATGGGCGGCGAAACGAAGGAGCACCCCAAGTGCATGTGCCGCATCGACGGCGATGAAACCATCATCTCCTGGCAGGTGAAGCTGCTGAAGGACTGCGGCATCACCGAGGCGGTGGTTACCACAGGCCCCTTTGCCGATATGCTGAAGGAGCACCTGGAAAGCCTGAACAGCGGCATCCGCTTTCATTATGTGCCCAACCCGGACTACGCCTCCACCAACTATATTTACAGCATGTATCTGGCCCGTGACTTGCTGTACGACGACGTGATCTCCCTCCACGGCGACCTGGTGCTGGACCCGGCGGTGATGCGCGCGGTGTGCGCCTCCGACGTGAGCTGCGTGGCGGTGGATTCCACCCTGCCTCTGCCGGAGAAGGACTTCAAGGCCCAGCTGCATGAGGACCGGGTGCAGGCTATTGGCATCGACCGCTTCGGCCAGGACTGCGTGGCCAGCCAGCCGGCCTATAAATTCCTGCAAAAGGATTTTGAACGCTGGATGCAGGAGATCGAAGCCTTTGTGCAGCGGGGCGAAAAGGGCTGCTATGCCGAGAATGCCTTCAACGCTGCCTGGCAGGAGATCGGGCTGTATCCCCTGGATGTGCGTGGGCTGCTTTGCAGCGAGATCGACACACCGGAGGATCAGGCCGTCGTCAGCGCACGGTTCAAGGACATGAAGGAGCAATACCAATGAAGAAAGTCTACATCTGTTTCAGCACGGATATCCTGCACAACGGCCACCTGATCATCCTGAAGCGGGCGGCGGAGCTGGGCGAGGTCACCGTGGGCCTTCTGACCGACGAGGTCATCGCCTCCTACAAGCATTATCCGCTGATCCCCCTGGAAGAGCGCATCGCCATGTTCGAGAGCCTGAAGGGCGTGAGCCGGGTCGTGGTGCAGGAGAGCCTGGACTATACCGCCATTCTGAGCCAGCTCAAGCCCGATATCGTGGTGCACGGCGACGACTGGCACGTGGGCTATCAGGCCAACATCCGCCAGCAGGTGATCGAGACCCTGAAGGGCTGGGGCGGCGAGCTGGTGGAGTTCCCCTACACCCATACCCCCACCGAGGAAACCCTGTCCAGCCTGGAGCAGCGTATGTCTCTGCCGGAAAGCCGCCGCGCCCGTCTGCGCCGTCTGATGGCCTACAAGCCCTGCCTGAGCGTGCTGGAGGCCCACAACGGCATCACCGGCCTGATCGTGGAAAAAACCGTGGTGGAAACGGCCAACGGTCGCAAGCAGTTCGACGCCATGTGGGTATCCAGCCTGTGCGATTCCACCGCCAAGGGCAAGCCGGACATTGAACTGGTGGACATGACCAGCCGCCTCAACACCCTGGAGGAGATCATGGAGGTCACCACCAAGCCCATCATCCTGGACGGCGATACCGGCGGCCAGGTGGAGCACTTCGTCTACAATGTGCAGACGCTGGAGCGCATGGGCATCTCCGCCATCATCATTGAGGACAAGAAGGGCCTGAAGAAGAACAGCCTCTTCGGCACCGGCGCAGGCCAGAACCAGGACAGCATCGAGGACTTCTGCCAGAAGATCGCCGCAGGCAAGAACGCCCAGCGTTCCAACGACTTTATGATCATCGCCCGCTGCGAGAGCCTGATCCTGGAGCAAGGCATGGAGGATGCCCTGACCCGCTGCCATGCCTATGTGGCTGCCGGAGCCGATGGCATCATGATCCACTCCCGGCAGAAAACGGTGGACGAGGTCTTTGAATTCTGCGACAAGTTCCGTTCGGTGGATGCCAAAACGCCCATCATCGTGGTGCCTACCACCTACAACGATGTGCCGGAAGAAGAACTGGCGGCCCACGGCGTGAACGTGGTGATCCACGCCAATCACCTGATCCGCAGCGCCTTCCCGGCCATGCAGGCCACGGCCCGTTCCATCCTGGAGCAGGGCTGCAGCCGCGAAGCATCGGAGAAGTATTGCATGTCCATCAAGGATGTGCTGGAACTGCTGCCCAACAGGTAAACAAAAAACGCTTATGCTCACAATGAACATAAGCGCAGCGCGTCGAAAAAGTGCTGGAGGCACTTTTTCGAGGGATTGCACTCACTCACTGGTCGGGGCATCAATGCCCCTCCCGGCCGTTCGCTCGTGTAAGGAAGCGATGTTGCAAGCAAAATCGCACGAAAATCGCCGCGCATGCGGCATTCCGGTAAGACAGGTTCACTCATAACACTGTCTGCTATATTGGATTGCTTATCGCACACAACACGCAACATTGTGTTGTGTGCGTTTTTATGCCATTTTGTCAATTCTCCAAGTTGCCTGTTTCTAAACCACTCAATACGGGTATATAAATTGACAGAGAGCGCTCTGGTCTTTACTTCATGCAAAGGAGCATCAACAGAATATGAAACAGTACAACATTGATGAATTCGTTTGGTTTGTTCCATCTCCAAAACACAAATGCGCCATCAGCTTTCCCAGGGAGCGTGCATTCAATCTGAATGCCGCGCTTTGCGCAGAGCTTGGAAAGCAAATTGATATCGCATTTCATCCATCAGAACCTGTTCTTTGCTTACGGAAAGCAAAAGGAGAAGGCAGCCTGCAAGTACCCGCCAGTGGCTCCATCACATCATCTGAATTGAATGAACGATTACTTGCTGCAAACATCAGACCACCTGTACGTTTAACTGTAACAAAACAAGATGAATACTGGATTGCTATTCCAGATCCGTCGAGTGTTCCGGATACAGTCAATGTGGCGAAGCCTGCAAAACGCCCACGTAAGCTGAATCCTTCTCGCATCCTGGAGGGAGTGACATGAGATGACTGCTCGCGACAATGAAGCTGAGATCATGGAACTGTTGGAACCGAATATCAAAAGCTACTGCAAATGGAAGTGGACCTGTATTGAAATGGAAGATCGGCTGTCAGAAGCAAGAATCGTGCTCCTGCATGTGTTGCGTGAGAGTTGTATACCAGAGGAACATATCTGGCCAGTATTTCTGCGGACACTTCATGTTTATATGAAACCAATCAACCGGCGTGAAGGCTGGCATCGCTATCGGTGCAGGTCACTAGATGCCCACGTCTGTTTGCGGGATGGCACAGAGGGACGTACATTGCATGAACTTCTGCCAGATCCGCAACCAGACGTGTATGCCATGCTGGCAGAAAGCTTTGACCAACTCGTATCCTGAGAAACGCAGCCTGGAAGCAAATACTTCCAGGCTGTTGAGTTTATGTATTGTCTTGTTTACCGCTAACAATTGCATAATACGCATTCGATGTCATCTTGTACACAGCCGCATACATTACTCCGAACACCACGAAGCTACATGCTGTTACCACGATCATCAGCGGCATGTTACTGAAGTTGAGCATCATCAGCAGCTTCCACATCAGAGGAAAGGCGAAGGTGAGGTGAAGTCCTGCCAGAAGCAGCGGGGCGAAGAACACGGTCAGCACCTGCGAGTTGATCGACCGGCGGATCTCCCGCTTTGTCATACCGACCTTCTGCATGATGGCGAAGCGCTTCTGATCCTCATAGCCCTCGGAAACCTGCTTGTAGTAGATGATCAGCACTGCTGCTGCGATGAAAACAATGCTCAGCATGATACCAATGAAGAAAAGCCCGCCATACGTGCCATAAAAGCCAACCCGCTTCATTTCTCGGATGCTCAGGCTGAAGCTGTAGCCACCGTGCCTGCGCAGGAAGGAAAGATCCCGTACGTGATTCTTCAGCGGGTCGTAGAGCGCCAGCTGCGACTCTGCACCGCCGGGCACGTCAAAAGCATAACACCAGGCCAGCAGCATCTCCATACCCGAGGCATAGTTGTTGTCATCAATGGCCAGATGCGCGGTGACGCCTGCGAAATCCGGGGTCACGAGGGTCAGGGCAGGAAACATGTTCATGGCATCCGCTCCCAGCTGCCATGCATCCGGCATCACAGCCTGTACACGCAGCGGCGCACCGCCTTGCAGGGTGAATGTAGGGGCCGCGTAGTCCATACGCGATGTCAGCAGCAGGCACTCATCCGCCGCGAGCGTGTAAGTACGCCCGGTGAGTTGCTCAAAATCCTGCTGCGAGACGATGTATACCATGCCGATGTTCTCCATGACCACCATGGAGAGATCCTCCAGCGCTCCTGCGTCGATGATGATACCATCCTCCGTGAACATGCCGCTGACACTGCCGCGGACGTACTCCTGCACATTGACCTGCTCCGGTGCAAGCTCGCGCAACAGGGCACGGCGGGCGGCATAGTTTTCCCCCGTCATTTGTTCGCGGGAGGGGATGTGGGTTTCGATCAACACATCATGGGGATAGGTCGTCAGAATGGCATCCTCTGCACCGATGCACAGGCTCAGTGTGGAGGAGAGCATCACCAGCACCACTGTCAGAAGGATACAGATGGATGCCAGGCCTGCACCATTGCGCTTCATGCGATAGACCATTGTGGCGACCGAAATAAAGTGATTCGGCTTGTAGTAGTATCGCCTGTTTCTTTGCAGCAGGCGGCACAGCGCCACGGAGCCTGCGATGAACAGCAGATAGGTTGCAATGATAACCAGGACCACCGCAACGAAGAAGGTTGTCAGTGCTTCGAGGGGCTGCTGAATGCTGATGGCGAGGTGATATGCCCAGATCAGCAGCCCTGCACCCAGCCCTGCGAAGAGCCAGTTGGCCTTGGGCGGCTTTTCGCCCACAGCGGTTGACTGAAGCAGATGCAGCGGATCGGTGCGCCATACCCGGAAAATAGCCCGCAGCGTCAGCAGCAGATAAATGCCGCCAAACAGCACCGCTGTCCTTATGACGGAGATACCGTCTATTCGCATCTCGTAGCTGATTTCTTCAGCAATCAGCCGCACCATGCCGAGCTCTGCCAGCTTCTCCAGCGCAATACCCAGCAGCATTCCGAGAGTAATGGATGCTCCTGCTGTCAGCAGGTTCTCCGTCAGCATCAGCAGGCTAAGGTTTTTCCGGCTCATGCCAAGGACGCTGAACAAGCCCAATTCCCGGTTGCGTTGCCGGATGATGAAGCTGTTGCAATAGAACAGGAAAAATGCCGCAAAAATGACGACGACCCACATGCCCATGGGCAACATGGCTCGCAGAAAGCCACCGCCTTCAAACTGTCGCAGCATGGGTGTAGAGGACAGTGCGGCAAGGATGTAGTGCATCATCACCATAACGCTGCCGATAAGGATGTAAGGGAAATATAAACGGTGGTTCTTGCGCACGCCGTCCAGAGCCAGCTTCAGATAGAGCTTCATGCGCGTTCACCGCCTGTCGCCAGCATGGTGAGGGTATCGCTGATCTTCTGGTAGAGCTGCTCGTTGGTCACATCTCCCCGGTAAATCTGATGGAATACCTCGCCGTCCTTGATGAACAGCACGCGGCTGGCATGGCTGGCAGCTTTGACAGAATGGGTTACCATCAGGATGGTTTGCCCCAGACGGTGCAGGTCACCGAGAATCGTCAGCAGCTCATCAGAGGATTTTGAGTCAAGTGCGCCGGTAGGCTCGTCTGCAAGAATCAGTTTCGGATGGGTAATGAGCGCCCGGGCAACGGCTGCCCGCTGCTTCTGTCCGCCGGAAACCTCATAGGGATACTTCTTCAGCAGATCATTGATTCCCAACTGATGGGCAATCGGGCTGAGATACTGCTGCATTTCCCGATGGGGACGGCCGGCAAGCACAAGCGGCAGATAGATATTGTCCTCCAGGGTAAAGGTGTCCAGCAGGTTGAACTCCTGGAACACAAAGCCCAGGTTGTCGCGGCGGAAAGCAGCGACAGCAGACTCCTTCAGCCCGGTCAGATCCTGCCCGTCCAGCAGCACGCTGCCGCTGGTAGGTTTGTCCAGCGCGGCGAGGATATTCAGCAGCGTGGTTTTCCCGGAGCCAGATTCGCCCATGATGGCGACAAACTCGCCTTCCTCCACGGAGAACGTGACACTGCGCAATGCCTCTACTTTAGCACTACCCAGACGAGTTGTATACACTTTTTGCAGGTGGTTGACTTCAAGGATACTCATGTGTAATCCCTCCTTTACAGGAGCCATGATAGCAGAAAGGGAAAATGCAAAGCCATCGAATTGCCTTACATTTTCCCTGAGAATCTTACATTTTTGCAAGAAATGCCTTATTCGACGGTCAGACCGCGCTGATAGAGGTCGATTCGGATGGTTGTGCCTTTACCGGGGGCGGATTCTGCCGAAATACCGTGTCCGAGGTTCTGACATATTCGTTTGCACAGGTACAGGCCGATGCCGCTGGCTTTCTTGTCATCCCGCCCGAGGTGGCCGGTGAACCCCTGTTCGAAGATGCGAGGAAGATCCTCTGGGGCGATACCCATGCCCGTGTCGCGGATGCACAGGGTTTTCGGCGCCTCCATGCAAATGGTCACACCGCCGGTATGGGTGTACTTCAGCGCGTTGGACAGCACCTGCTCCACCACGAACAGGAGCCATTTTTCGTCCGTGATGACCGTTGCGTTCAGCGGCTGGTAATCCAGCATCAGCTTGCGGGCGATGAATTCCCCCGCAAAGCGCTTCACGGCCTGTCGGACAATACTGTCTACATCGTATTCCCGGATAACATAGTCGGTACTGTCTGTGTCCAGCCGTAGGTAGGTCAGCACCATGTCGGCGTACTGTTCCACCCGCATCAGCTCCGACATGAGCGTGCGGCTCAAGGGAGAATCCTCCTGCTGCAAATGCAGGCGCATAGCCGCGATGGGCGTTTTGATCTGGTGTGCCCAGACAGTGTAGTAGTCCATCATGTCTTGATAGCGGCGGTGCTGGATTCCGGTCAGACGACGCTGCTCCTCGTGTAGCAGGGTCAGCAACTGCTGGTATTCCGTTTCTACGGCAGATTCAGACATGGACAGACGTTCCGTCAACACAGCCGGTAGTTGACGCAAGGCCAGGAGGGTGAGATGCTTCCGTCGCAGCCGGATGTAGTCCACAATGCCGAATACGATCAGGATCAGCAAGCACAGCCCCGCTGGGTAGAGCGCCGCCAGCACCGGCAGACGATACAGCGCAAAGGTCGCCACGAATACCATGCTGCACAATAGCAGCAGGAGCAGGGAGCGACGGCGCTGTCTGATGTATTTCAAAATACTCATGCTGTCCTCACTTCACGATGTACCCTATGCCGTGCTGCGTGGTGATGAATTCCGTCAGGCCGACCGCATCCAGCCGCTTCCGCAGGCGGTTCACGTTCACCGACAGGGTATTCTCATCGACGAAGCTGTCCGTAGCCCACAGCGCCTCCATCAGTTTCTCCCGGCTGACGACCTTACCTTTGTTCTGCATCAGCGTCAGCAGGATGCGATATTCATTCTTGCTCAAGGGGATCGTCTCACCCATATAGGTCAGCGACCCATCACCGATGTTGAGTATCGCACCATGATGCTCCAGCAGGGAGGTGTCTGCTGCGAAATCATATGTCCGCCGCAGTAGCGCCTGCACCTTTGCCAGGAGTACGTTCATGTCAAAGGGTTTGGCGATGAAATCGTCCGCACCCATATTCATTGCCATGACGATGTTCATGCTGTCCGCCGCGGATGAGATAAAGATGATCGGAACCTTCGATACCCGTCGGATCTCCTGGCACCAATGGTAGCCGTTATAGAAGGGCAGGCGGATGTCCAGAAGAATCAGGTGAGGCTCGAAAGCTGCGAACTCGCCCAGGACATTGCGGAAGTCTGTGACAGCACGGGCAGTCATGTCCCATGCGGCGAGCTGCGTTGTGATCGCGTCGGCGATGGCGCGGTCATCTTCAACGACAAGGATTCTGTACATAGACACCTCATGGCTGTATTGGTTCAATCGGGTTTAGTGTGCACAATTCATCATTGATTTTAATTGCAAGCAGCACCAGCACACGCAGAAGGATAATATAGTTACGCTTATGAACAGCTTCATCAGGATCAATCTGTAAAACGCCATGAGCGTAGCGATTGCGGATTTCCAACCCGTTATCATATTCTGCACGGTTTAAGAGATAGTTTAGATAATTTACTTCTGGTTCGGAGAAGAGCGTATTGTTGCCACATACAATACCTTCTTTTTCCCACTCCGTAATGATTGGAGCAACATCACGATTATAGTGACTGATGTTGATGGCATCATGCTGATACAGATCGCGCAGGAGTGCAACGCGCCGGGTATCACACAGGGTAATAATACCATCTACGGATATGCAAATCAAGCCATGCTCTGCCAAGTATCGAAGAGCCGGTATGTCGCGCTCTTGATAATCGGACATATAGACTGTCTCATGCCGAATAAGCTCAAAAAACAGTCATAACGCTTGCCTGTTTCATATATTCTTGGAACAAAGCTCAACATGCATTGATCGGAAAACATCAGATATGTCAAGGATTTATAATCATTTCCCTTGCCATAGATGTATTTCTTTTTTAGCAGGCTGGGAACCATATCGAATTTGACAGAGGCTGAAGACATGGCCATCAACTCAAAATCAATCGTCCCATGCTTTACATACAGACAATACTGCTTGAGTATCGATTCAAAGGCTGTAATGATCGTTGAACATTTTTCTGAATACGTTGTTCCCTTGCTGGGAAAACGTACGCGCATTTCCGGAAAACGAAACTCCTCCTGCAAGTACTGGGTGAACACCCACTGGAGAACTTCTTCCAAGCATATCTCATTTGCATTCAGGAATTCATAATATGCGTTCATTTGCAGGTTACACATGTTTTGAACTGACTTGAACCCGAAGCTATCTGGATACATGCGTGAAGATTGCGACTGAAACACACGGCCGAAAACACCGCTTTGCGTTCTTGTATGTACCTGTAATGATCGCATTTGTGGAACATCAACAAACTCAAAAACATAAATGAAGTTATTTAGAATACTGGGATAATCCAACGTACCCTTTAACCATTTAGTACTGTATGAACAAGTATAATCATTACCGTTCTGCTCGTATTTTTTCACTTCTTCTTGATCAGGAGAGAGAACGACACCTACACCACTGGTAATCAGCGTCCCATTACTTGTCATCTTCTCGGCTTCTTCCTGATATCGACGTTTTGCAGCCAAACGAATTTCATCAGTAATGGGTATTTGGACTGTGGCACGCATTAAGCGAATTGCTTCAAGATGATTCGGGTTCACATTTTGACTTGCCACATATTGTGAAATGTACCCGCAGATGTCCTCTCCTGTCAGCTCATCCGGGAGAAACAACTTTTTTCCAGGCGTAAAATCCTGCTCATAGACATGGATTATCAACTGGATGTGATTTACATTTGTCAGGATATAGTCTCGGAGTTCTGGACCATATGAAGTAACAACCTCCTTATGTTCAAAAAGATCAAAGGAACTAATATGGTCTGATTGAATCAGCCGAGCGAATGCGTTGTTCAATATTTTTTTGTGCAATTTACAAATACAGAACAGTTGCCAGAAAGACGCGTGGTAAAGCGTGTCTACTGCAGCATAATGCTTGATGATATTATCATCATCTATATTATTGATAAAACGCATGGTCAGGCCATACAAAGTTTTGCTCTTGCGCTCATATTCCTGGTATGAAGTCTCTGTCCAAGTCTTCAGGTGTATACCTGCATCGAAGTAACGTTTGATTTCATAAAACTCGATTGCATCATTGATATCGATATTCTCAAATTCAGGAATGTCCATGCTCTCTATTCTGTCAAGTTGATATCCGCAAAGCATGTCATTTCGATCCAAGAACAACACACGATCTCTCACTATTGTTTCCTCCGGTATGTTCTCTCTACTTGAGTGTACAAACGCTTCCACCGTCAAACTAATGCAGATGGCTACTCTAAGTGTAGCATATTCCAGTGTTCGGTGACAAGCTATTATCTGACATAGTACGCTGCTTAACTTGGACTGTTGAGGTCGCAGCAAGCAATGCATGTGGATAGCCGAACCCACATACTCGCTTGTTGGGCAGCAGCCCAAACCCATTGATCGCACAGTAACTGTGCGGCTATTCTGCGCGATGTTTGCAAAACACACGCGCACTGCTGCATGAGAATCATGCTCCAAAGGGTTTGGGGTGCTTCCCCAGCAAGTAGCATCTGAGGGCGTTGAGCACTCACATGCACCACTTGCTACAACCGTATAATAAATGTGTCTCAACTTGGGACACATTCTTTTTTTGCTGACCTTCCTGCACGCCTGCAAGAAAATGCCAGACTCATTCGTTAAGTATGTTAGCGCAATGCGTTATCATTTTTCAATCGAAAGGAACCCCCATGACCAGGCAGACCCCACACAACTACAAACTCAATCCCGACGGCAGTATCTCCACTCGCAATCTCTGTGCAGCATCCCTGCCAGAGATCGCCGTGGAGATCACTTCCGGTCGTACCATCTACCGTTTCACTGGACACTATGACGGACAGCGCAGCATCTCCTCCAAGCTGCTTGTCCGTATGTCCTCTGAAACATCTGTAACCAACCCGCAGGAGGAATGACAAAGCAGCCCATGTATGTTACAATGAATGCAAGCAATCCTGTATTGGCAGACTGCCCGACCATGAAGGAGGACAGAGACATGAGGCAGTCTGAAAAAATCACAGCCATCTATTGCCGACTCAGCCGCGAGGATGAAATGGCTAACGAGAGCAACTCCATTTCCAATCAACGCGCTATCCTCGAAAGACATGCTCGCGAGCGAGGATTCAAGAACATCCAGTTCTTCATTGACGACGGTTACTCCGGCGCAAACTTCAACCGTCCCGACTGGCAGCGAATGATCTCACTGGTCGAGGCTGGACAGATTGGAATTATCCTCGCAAAGGACATGAGCCGCATCGGACGCAACTACCTTGAGGTTGGCATCTACACCGAGGTGATGTTCCCTAAGCACAACGTCCGCTTCATCGCCGTCAACAGCGGTGTGGACAGTGCCAACCAGCAGGACAACGACTTCACGCCATTTCTGAACATCATCAACGAGTTCTATGTGAAGGACACCAGCAAGAAGATCATCGCCACCATGCGTCAGAAGGGTGAGTCCGGGCAATACCTGACAACACACCCGCCGTATGGCTACACGAAAGATCCTGATAACCCGAAACGCTGGATCGCTGATGAAGAAGCAGCTGCTGTTGTCCGCAGTATCTTCGATTGGTGCATGGAGGGCTATGGCCCGTCCATGATCGCGCACAAGCTGGAAGAAGCTCGCATCGAATGTCCTGCTGCACACTGGGAAAGGACAGGCAGGTGCTCGTCAGTGAAAACGCCAGACAACCCATATCAATGGTCAGCGCGCACAGTGTCAGGCATTCTCAATAAGCTGGAATACCTCGGTCACATGGTCAATTTCAAAACGCGGAAGCCTTCCTACAAGAGTAAGAAGAAGGTCGAGAATCCGCCGGAGGAATGGCACATCTTCGAGAATACCCATGAGGCGATCATCGACACAGATACCTTCGCCCGTGTGCAGGAGATTCGCAAGAACAAGCGACGTCCCACGCGAACCGGCAAGAGTAACATGTTCTCCGGCATTGCGCGCTGTGCGGACTGCGGTGCTAAGCTGTATTACTGCACCAGCAACAACTACGAGGCGCGGCAAGATCACTTTGTTTACTCCTCCTCCCGTAAGAAAGGCAAGGATGCCTGTGAAGCGCACTTCATCCGCGCTGTGGTGTTGGAGGAAGGTGCGCTGCAGCACATGCGGCTGGTGATCTCCTGCGTTGCCTGCTACGAGGATATGTTCCGTGAGGCACTCGGCACAAGGCGATCTGCTGAGGCAAAGAAGGAACTTACCGCAAAGCGCAAGGCCTTACAGAAAGCAGAGAACCGCATTGCCGAACTGGATAAGTTGTTCAAGCGCATTTACGAGGACATGGTCAACGAGAAGCTCTCGGAAACTCGCTTCCAGATGCTGTCCGATGATTACGAGCGCGAGCAGGCTGAGCTGCGCACGAGGATCGACCTACTGAGCAGAGAAATCAATGAGCAGGAAAACCAGGCAGAGAATGTGGATCGCTTCATCCGACAGGTGAAGAAGTATCTGGACCTCGACAAGCTGACGCCCACCATCCTCAACGATATGGTCAATGCCGTATACGTTCATGCTCCTGACAAAAGCAGCGGCCACCGTGTACAGGAAATCGAAATCAGCTACAACTACATTGGTATTCTCCCTGCCAGCCTGCTGCAAAGCGTACAGAATGCAAAAACGGCATGACCGAAGCCATGCCGCATTGAAAACCATTTGATACTGTCTTACCGGAACGCATCCCATGTCGCCGATTTTCGATTTGCAGTCTGCCGACGGCAAATTGCTGTGACTATGTGCATATCTTTTTTAACAGTCTGCGCTTATGCTCACAATGAACATAAGCGTTTTCATTTATCCGAAAATGATTTGCCCCAATCGGGTGATTTTGCTCTGCATGGTGTAGCCTTTGCGCTGCACCGTCAGCACCCGGCGGAGCTTGCCCATGTGTTCGGTGGCCAGGTAATCGTCGATGATGTGCCGGGCTTCCGGGGGGAGAGCATCGCCGCAGGCATCCCGGAAGGCGCGGGTGTGGGTGTAGGTCAGGGCGATGCGCCGTTTGCCCTTCTCCCACTGGGACAGGGCTTTGACGCCGCGCTGGCCCAGGTTCTGCTGGCTGGCACCCACCACGTTCACCCCGTGCTGGCGGTAGCTGATCAGTGGTTCGTCCACAAAGATCACATGGCCGAAAGCGGCGGCGGTGAGGGCGATGAACCAGTCGTGCATGTGCATGGTACGGGGATCGCCGTGCTCCACCACCAGGCGGCGCAGGGCGGCGTTCATCAGCAGGGTACAGCCGGTGACGTTGTTCTGCACCAGCAGCCGGGGAAGGGTCACGGCATTCTTGTCCCAGCCCTGGTGGAGGAAGAAGCTCTCCTGCAGGGTATGGCCGTCGCCGTCCACCACCCGGCTGTCGCTGTGGACGAGCAGGGGTGTATCGGCACCGTAACGGGCTTCGGCTTCTTCCATGGCCTTGCGGCAACGGGAGAGCCGGCTGGCTGCCCACAAATCGTCCTGGTCGCACAGGGCGGCGTAGTCGGCTTCGCATTGACTCAGCAGGCTGAGAAAATTGCCGATGGCCCCGTGGTGCTGCCCCTGATCGGCAGCCAGCCGAAAGCGGCTGTCCTGCCGGGTGATGTCAGATAGCAGGGAAGGGGTGGCATCGGTGGAGCCGTCGTCCTGCATCAGAACGGAGAAGCAGGGGTCATCCTGCTTTTGCAGGGAAGCCAGCTGCTGGGGGAGGTACTTCTCCCCGTTATAGCAGGCCATGAGCACCTGAATGGTCTTCACCACTTCCAGCCCCATTTCATAAAGAATTTGAAAATGGATGTAATCTGCCGCAGGTTGCCCTTCAGCGTGCGGGTGTTTTCGCGGGCCCAGGTGTGGGTGATGCACATCTCCGGGTGATAGACGATCCGCCCCACCTGCATGGCGCGACGGCCCAGGTCGGAATCCTCCTGATACAGGAAGAACCGGGGGTCAAAGCCCTTCAGCTGGCGGAACACGCTGGTACGGATCAGCAAAAAGCAGCCGGTGGCAAAGCCTACATCGATGGGGGTGGCCACGTTCTTATCGGCCAGGGTGAACTCGCGCCGCCACTTGCGGAAGGGGCCGCCCAGCTTCTCCAGCCGCCCGCCCAGCAGATACTTGATGGTGGGCTGCATCTTAGGCAGGAACTGCTCGGTGCCGTCGGGGTTGAACACCCGGGGCGTGAGGATGGCGATATCCGGATTGGCGTCCATGTAATCCGTCATGCGGGTGAGAAGGTCCGGCGGAAAGGTAACGTCGGGGTTCACCAGCAGGTGATAGCGGCTCTTCAGCTCGGGCAGCACTACGTTGTTGGCCCGGCCGAAGCCCAGATTGCTCTGCTGGGGGCGGATCTTTGCACCCGGGCACTGCCAGCGGATGCGCTCTGCCATGGGGTCCTGTGGGGAGTTGTCCACCACGAAAAGATCAACGGGCATATCGGAATCCATCAGACACTGAACGGTGTCGAGCACATCGTCCGGCGCATGGTACAGCACAATACAGGCGGAAACCTTGGGATCGGTCAGCATAGCGGCCTCCAAAAAGCATTTGTGAATACCTCCATTTTACCCTGTATGGGTGCATTTGTCCAGAAAAGTATGGTAATTTCGTGGAATCAATGGTATACTAACGTCATATAATGGAGGTGGAATGCCATGAAGACGCCGGTCCTGAATGCGGAGAGTCACAGCCCGCTGTATAGACAGCTGATGCGCAAGCTGCGTGCCGATATTGCCAGCGGCGTTTATCCTGTGCACAGCCGCATCCCCTCGGAGCAGGAATTGTGCGACAAGTATCAGGTGAGCCGCGTGACCGTGCGCAAAGCCCTGGCGGAACTGACCCAGGAGGGCCTGCTGAACCGCCAGCAGGGCAAGGGCACGTTTGTGGGTGTTCCGCGCCTGTGCAAAGACCTGAAGGACGTGAACAGCTTCCACGACGCCTGCCGCCTGATGAACTGCACCCCATCCACCCGGGTGATCCACGCCCAACTGACCTACGCCACGGAGGAAGACGCCCGCGACCTGCTTTGCGAAAGCGACCAGGTGGTGGAAACCCTGCGCCTGCGCCTGGCTGACGATACCCCCGTGATGCTGGAAACCAATCGCTTCCCCCTGCATTACGAATATCTGCTTCAGGAGGATCTGACCGGCTCCCTGTACGGCATTTTGCAGGAACACGGCATCGAAGCCAACCAGGCCGTGCATGAGATATCCCTGACCTACGCCACCGCCAGCCAGGCCAAGTACCTGTGCGTCAACGAAGGCGATGCGCTGCTGAACCTGCGGGAGATCATCTACGACCAGTACGGCCGTCCGCTGCATACCTCCAAGCAGCTGATCCGCGGCGACCGCTTCACCTTCAGAATATAAACGTAACACCATCAACTTGTACCAAAAAAGAGCACCCCAAAAAAGGGAGTGCAGAGGGTCGAAGACCCTTTGCCCGGGTCCAGGGCTGGAAGCCCTGGCGGGGTTTCCAAAGGGGCGGAGCCCCTTTGGCTTGAGAAAGAGGTTTTTGTTTGAGTAAATTTGCAATTTTTGTTGATCTGGAAAACTGCGGTGCCAAGGTGGCCACGCTGAACAGCATTCTGGAAAAGGTCAAGATCCGCGGCGATATTCTGCTGGGCAAGGTCTATGGCTATACCGACAGGTTCAGCGATTTGAAAGAAGTGCTGTTGAGCAACACCTTCACGGTGGTGCCTTCCCTGCGCTATGGCATTTCCCAGAAGAATAATGCGGATATCCAGCTGGTGATCGACGCCTTGTCCGTTGCCTATACCAACGACCTGATCGACTCCTTCTGCATCGTGTCCGGCGACAGCGATTACACGCCCCTGGTGGGCAAATTGAAGTCCATGGGCAAGTTCGTGCTGGGCATCAGCCGAAGCGAAGTGGCCAGCAATATCTTCATCAACGCCTGCAACGAGTTTCAGTTTCTGGAAAGCGTGGGCGGCCGCTCGGTAACGCCCGGCAAAAAGCGCAAGGGCAACGCCAACGCCGAGGAAATGCTGGAAGACGGCGAGCTGAACAAGCTGCTCTGCTCGGTGCTCCAGGAGCAGACCGACAAGGAGGAACTCTACGCCAGCGAGCTCAAGGGCGTGCTTTTGCGCCTGCGGCCTGACTTTAATGAGAAGGCCTACGGCTGCGCCACCTTCTATAAGCTGCTTTTGAAGCTGGCGGGCAAGTACGGCAACCTGCATGTGAAGAACGATAACTTCAACGTGATGGTGCGGCTGAACAGCCCCGTGGAGTCCGGCGAGAGCATTCCTCAGCTGACCCGGGAGAATTGGCGCGAAGCCTTTGCTGCCCAGCTGAAGGCCTACAAGGACGGCGGCTTCGAGCGTGTGAATCCCTCCATCCTCAAGGCGGATATCATTACGTTCTATCCTGATTTCAACGAGCGCAGCATCGGCTTCAAGCGGTTCTCCGACGTGATGAAGGAGCTGGAAAAGGAGCAGCTGGTGGTCGTGGAAATGGATGAGCAGAAGACCATGCTGATCAAACTACTGTAAGAAGGGGAGTCGCGCCATGCACGTGCTCTACGCTACGGATGAAAACTACGTTCGCCACGCGGCGACGTCCATGATGTCCCTGCTGGAAAGCAACAAGGCCGCCAAAGAGCTGACGGTGCACATTCTGTCCATGGGCATTTCCCAGAAGAGTCACGACAGCCTGTGCGCCCTGGCGGAACCCTACGGGCGCAAGGTGGAGATCTACGAGTTGGGGGATATCAGCCAGTGGTTCGATTTCTCCTTCAATGCCGGCGGCTTTGCCCAGAGCACCCTGGCCCGCCTGTTCATGGCCCGGGTGCTGCCGGAAAGCGTGGACCGGGTGATCTACATCGACTGCGATACCCTGGTGCTGGAAGATTTGCAGGACATGTTCAAAATGGACATGGGCAATAACTACCTGGGCATGGTGGCGGAACCCACCGCCAACAAGGGCCGCCGCAAGCAGCTGGATATGCCCGACAGCCAGCCCTATTTCAATGCGGGCATCCTGCTGGTGAACCTGAAACTGTGGCGCGAGGAAAACGCCGAATACCAGGTGCTGAGCTTCTACCGGGACAAGGGCGGCAACCTGACCGCCCCCGACCAGGACGCCATCAACGGTGCCTTCGTGGGCCGCATCCTGGAGTTGCCGCCCCGGTACAACTACGGCTCGGTGCAGCTGTATTATTCCTGGAAGGCCCAGAAGAAGATCTCCGCGCCCACGCCCTTCATGAGCGAGGCGGATTACCAGCGCGGCACACAGAAGCCTGCCATTATCCACTTCCTGGGGGAAGAACGCCCCTGGCGCGCAGGCAACACCCATCCCTATACCCCCGAATACGACAAATACCTGGGCATGACCCCCTGGAAGGATACCCCCAAGGAGGAAGGCTGGCGGCTGTATTTCAAGTGCTTCGGGCTGTTCAACTTGGTCACCAGGCCCCTGCCCATGCTGCGGTATAAGATCATCGACGCGCTGATCCCGGCCTTTATGCGGATGCGCGCCAAGAAACTGAAGAAGTGAAAGGAAGTCTTATCATGAATGCCGGATTGGATCGCCAGCAGGCACTGGCTGCGCTGATGAAATACAACAAGGAGCCCTTTCATCTGCTCCACGGCCTGACGGTGGAGCATGTGATGCGCTGGTTCGCGGTGGATCAGGGCTTTGCCGAGGATGAGGAATTCTGGGGCCTGGTGGGCCTGTTGCACGATATCGACTTTGAATGCTGGCCCGAGGAGCACTGCGTGAAGTGTGTGGAGCTGCTGAAGGAAGAAGGTGCCAGCGAGGAGCTCATCCATGCGGTGTGTAGCCATGCCTACGGCCCCTGCAGCGATGTGGAGCCCGTGCACCAGATGGAGAAGGTGATCTTCGCGGCGGACGAGCTCACCGGCCTGATCGGCGCGGCGGCGAAGATGCGGCCCTCCAAGTCCTGCACGGATATGGAGCTTTCCAGCCTGAAAAAGAAGTTCAAGGACAAGAAGTTTGCCGCCGGCTGCTCCCGTGACGTGATCCGCGAGGGCGCACAGCACCTGGGCTGGGAGCTGGATACCCTGATGGACAAGACCCTGCAGGCCATGGCCGCCACCGAAGCGAAGATCAACGAAGAGATGGCGAAGCTCCAGTAACAACTTCACCGGGGATGCAAGGTTTTGCCCCTGGCAAACGTTGTATGGTCATCACGAAGGAAGGAGCATGCGGCCATGAAACATCTGCGCCGAACGATATGGTTTTTTGCCTCGCGTCTGCTGGTGGTGTGCGTGGTGCTGGGCATGCTGGTGGTAGCCTTCTACTACGCCATGAACACCACCAACATCTACATCGTGCTGAAGGACGGTATGGCCCGCCGCGCGCAGGTGGTGATGCTGGAGGAAGAGGAAAAGGAGCTGACCAAGTACTTCCAGCCCAGCTTTTTGGAGCGCGACAGTGCGCTGATGCTCACCAAGCAGGGGCAGTCGCCCTACCGGGATTATGACATTCGCGGCATCGACCACCGGCTGAGCATGGACTTTATGTGGGTGTGGCCCTGGGACGAAACCGCCCGGGTGGACATCACCGAGCAGATCCCCAGCATTGACGGGCGCATCAAGGGCTCCAAGGCGGAGGAGGCTGTGGCCCAACGCGGCGCGGATGCGGTGTACCCGCCCTCCTGGCAGAGCGCGAAGTACCGCGCGGTGCTGGCCAAGGAAAACGGCCAGTGGCGCATCAAGAGCCTGACGTTGATCGAAAATCTGGATGAATGAAAAAACGTCGGACTGAGTTTTCAGTCCGGCGTTTTGCTTTGCCGTGGATGATGTTACCGTCTTTCAATGGGCAGATACAGGTCTTCGATGGAAACCCCTTCGGCGTACAGTTCGCCCGGCGAAACGATGTGGAACATGGGGTAGCGTTCCGGCTTTCCGTCGCCGTTTTCATAGGCTTTGAACTTGTCGCTTTCAGCAGCCCACCGGAGCAGCTCTTCGCGCGTGCTGAGCCAATCGGCAGCCTGGTCGAAATCGGCATTTGTGCAGGACGCAACGGCGAAAAGGCCGCCGGGCAGATCGACGATCTCAAAGCCGCCGCAATCTTCCTCACGGGCACCGGCCGGGAGCGCATAGAACCACTCACGGGCACCAAGATGCTCGTTATACCACATGAAATCCCGGGGATATAGCTCGTTGGCCAGCGAAGCATGGTACGTGCTGAACCAGCGGACAAAGTGTTCGAAGGCCTGCCCGTCGGTAAGGGGGCCGGAGCAGACCGCTTTCATCACAGGGATTTGAACGATACGAATGCTCTGCATGGGTTACTTTCTCCTTTGTACATTCATGCGTATCAATACCCGATCTCTTCCTCCACCAAAATCACCACGTTCCGCTGGGCGCGCAGGGGGCGGCTCACCACGGTGATGGCGCGGCACATGCAGTCGTCGCCGCACTGGGCTTCGTTGCAGTGGCCGGTGAGGGCGCAGGGGGTGTTCAGCTTCAGCCGGGAGGCGTTGGGCGGGCAGGCTTCGCGCTTGATGCGGGCGATGGCCGCCGTCAGGCCGCCCTCCACGATCTTCTGGCTACCCACCACCTGCAGCACCATGCTGGGGCCGTGGATCAGCGAGGCCACGCGGTTGCCGGTGCCGTCGATGTTCACCAGCTGGCCGTCGCGGGTCACGGCGTTGGCGGAGGCCAGGTAGGCGTCGGCCTTGCGGGCGTTGTCCCACACGATGGGCTTTTCCTCGGGTGAGGTCCAGTGCCACCACACGGAATGGCCGGCCCCTTCGAGGACCTCCAGCAGGCCCAGCTGGCGGATGGTCATGGAGCCGCCCACGCCGATGCTCCAGCCGGGCTGGATCAGGGACAGGGCCTTTTCCTTGGCCTGGGCAGCGGTGGTTAAGGTGTATACCTCAAAGCCGCGGGCGGTGAGGTTCTCGGCGGCGGTTTTCATCAGTTCGGTCATGGAGATGCCTCCTTGTGCTTATTTGGGCAGGCCCACGGAGTACACAGTGTCGCCGGAGGTGAGCAGGGCGCGGCCGTTGGCCGTCAGGCCGATGAAGCCGGTGGCCGTCACGCCCTCAGGCAGGGGCAGCGCGTAGCCGTAGAAACGCTGGCTGTCGATATCGGCGCGGTAGAGGTACTCGTTGGAGAAGGCGTAGAGGTTCTTGCCCTGTACGGCGGCACCCACGCAGGCACTGGGCAGGGTGTAGCGGCGGTCCAGGGTGCCGGAGAGAACGCGCAGCTCGGTAATGCTGTTGTTCGCGCTGGTCTGGGAGGTGGGGGCCAGCAGCATGCTGGCACTGCCGCGGCTGGGAATGTACTGGTCGATCAGCTTCCAGCCGTAAACCAGCATGGTGCTGTTCACGTCCTGCACGGCCTTGTAGTCGTAGGTGTACATCTGCTGGGTGGTGAACACGCGCAGCTTGTTATCCTCAAACAAAACCTTGTAGGTGAGGGACTCGCCCAGGGAAACCTCGCCCGTGTTCATCTTGCCCACCTGGAAGGTGTTCATCACCGTGTTGATGGCGGTGCCGTACACGTCCATGGCCAGGGTCCACATGTACTCGCCCTTTTCGCCGTAGAAGCCCACGTCCAGCAGCAGCATGCCGGAGAAGGCCTCGGCCTCCTCGTCCACCTGGGAACCCTGGAGATCCTTGATCACCAGGTCGGGGGCGGTGTCATCGCCGATGACCACGGCGGCATAGCTTTCGCCCACCCGGGCAAACTGGATCTCAGCCCCCATGTTTTCGTTGTAGGAGGGGCGGCCGTTTTTGTCTACGATAAACAGCTGGCTGCCGACCCATACCACCATGTGCTCGTCCGACACAGAGAAAAGCGCGCCGCCGCCCACGGGGAAGCTCCACTTCACCGCGCCGGTGGAGGACAGGCAGTGGATGGACGCACCGTCATAATACAGCACACTGTCGCCGAAAGGGGTCACGTCCTGGGAGGCATAGCAGGGCATGGTGACGGCGGAGATCTCCGTTGTCTTGCCCATGTCCCTCAGCGTGCGCAGGCCCAGAAGCACTGCGATGATCAGCACGATCAGGATGATCCAGTTGCGGATCTGCCTGCGGCGGCGCAGGTCCATGGCCTGCTGGTCATTATACATGGATTTACCTTTGCCTTGCATAGGTTGGCTCCTTTGTCATAAAGCTTTACATTTTATTATAACAGGTGACGGGGAAGAACGCAAGCAACGCTTTTCTTTCAAGGCCCGTTGTGCTATAATGCGTGGGTATGAATGGAGGGATGCCAGATGATCATCGAAACGGACAGGCTTGTGCTGACGGAGCTGACCGCCGACATGGCAGGGGATATCCTGCGCAATTCGCAGGATGAGGACAACCGCCGCTTCGTGCCGGACGAGGTGTTCGACACCCTGGAGGAAGCACAGGAGACCGTGGCATTCCTGATGGAGGCAGCCAGGGGCAGCGAAGGCCCCTATCTTTACCCCGTGCTGACCAGGACCGGGGAGAACATCGGCTATGTGCAGGCCTGCATGGCGGAAAACGGCTGGGAGGTGGGCTATCACATCGCCAAGGCCCACACCGGCCAGGGCTATGCCACCGAAGCCCTCAGGGCCTTTTTGCCCTGGGTGCTGCGCAAGCTGGATATCACCAGCGTCGACGGTATTGTGCTGGAGGAAAACGCAGCCTCCCAAAAGGTGCTGGAAAAGTGCGGATTTGAATTGGTTTTCCGGGGCGTGGCCCAGTATCAGGGGCAGCCCCGGCCGTTGCGGCGATATATCTGGCCGCAGAAAGGATAAGTATGAAGCAAGAAGTACACGGCAACCTGACCGGCCTGCGCGATTCGCTGATCGCCTCGCTGAGCCAGCTGTATTTATACGAGGTGGACGAGGACGTGTTCCTGCCCAGAGAGCTGATGCAGCTGCTGGCCAGGTTCACCCAGATCATGAACCGTGAGATCGCGCTGTACATCACCCGCGACGGCGAGGTGGTGGATGTGTCCGTGGGCACGGATAAGGACGTCGAACTGCGGGACTACCGCCTGCGCCGCAATGCCCAGAGGCTGAGCTGTGTGCGGTGCATCCACACCCACCCCAATGGCGACGGCCGCCTGAGCGACGTGGACCTGAGCGCACTGCGGGCCTTCCGCTACGACGCCATGGCTGCCATCGGCTGCAAGGACGGCGAGCCCACTTTTGTGCAGGCGGCTTTCCTGGGGGAAAACGCCAATATCCTGATGGACGAGCCTGCCCGCTGGTACCGCACGCCGGATGAAGCCTGGCTGGAGCAGATTTACGTCAGCGACAAGATCGTTGGCTGGAACGAAACGGAAAAGCAGCACGGCCTGAAGGAACGGGCGGTGCTCATGGGCATCGAGAGCGAGGAATCCCTGGCCGAGCTGGCCCGCCTGGCGGACACCGCCGGGGCCGAGGTGGTGGGTTCCTTCCTGCAGAAGCGCGACAAGCCGGACACCGCGCTGTTCATCGGCCGGGGCCGGGCGGACGAGCTGTGCCGCCAGGTGCAGGCCCTGGAAGCGGACGTGTGCATCTTCGACGAAGAGCTCACCGGCATCCAGGTACGCAACCTGGAAGATATCCTCCGGGTGAAGGTGGTGGACCGCACCACGCTGATCCTGGACATCTTTGCCCAGCGTGCTTCCAGTGCTGAGGGCAAATTGCAGGTAGAGCTGGCCCAGCTGCAATACCAGTCCACCCGGCTGATCGGCCAGGGTCTGGTGCTGAGCCGCCTGGCGGGCGGCATCGGTACCCGCGGCCCGGGTGAATCCAAGCTGGAAATGAACCGCCGCCGCATCCGCGAGCGCATGACCGAGCTGCGCCGCCGCCTGGAAGGCATGGAAAAGCAGCGCGAACTGCGCCGCAAGAGCCGCGAGCGCAACGAAATCCCCGTGGTGGCCCTGGTGGGCTACACCAACGCAGGCAAGAGCACCCTGCTCAACCGCATGACCGGCTCGGACGTGTATGTGCAGGATCAGCTCTTCGCCACGCTGGACGCAGTGAGCCGCCGCATTGAAACCGCTGAGCACACCCCCTACCTGCTGGTGGACACGGTCGGTTTCATCCGCAAGCTGCCCCACGCCCTGGTGAGTGCCTTCCGCTCCACCCTGGACGAAGCCGCCCTGGCGGATGTGCTGATCATCGTGTCCGACGGTGCATCGGAGGAGATGCTCAAGCAGCATGAAACCGTGGAGCAGGTGCTGGCCGAGCTGGGTGCCACCGAGCAGCCGCGCATCGAGGTCATCAACAAGTGCGACCTGGGCACCGCCGTCCCGGCCCTGCCCGGTGCCGTGATGGTTTCCGCCAAGACTGGTGAGGGCATTGACGAGCTCTCCGCCCGCATCGCCTCGGAACTCCAGAAAACCTACGCCCCGGTGACCTTCTTCCTGCCCTTTAGCCAGTATGGCCTGCTGGGGCAGATCCGCCCCCTGGGCCGGGTGATCAGCGAAAACCACACGGATACCGGCACGGAGCTGACCATGATCATTGGTCAGGCCGACAGGGACCGGCTGGTGAGCAAGTACGGGAAAGGGATTATTAAGGCATAACAAAATGCCTCCGGTTGAAGCAAATCCAACCAGCAGATTCCACCTCATCAGTCAGCGTAAACGCTGACAGCTTCCCCTCAAGGGGAAGCCTTTGGCAGTGAAGCCGGATGAGGCGGAGCCCTGCGGATCGGTTTTGCAGCAACCGGAGGCTTTTTTATGCATATGCACATGTTGCTCTCATGCGTCGCGGTGCGCCCAATGAAACGGGGTGAAGCCCCCCGTACCGCGCCCCCTGCTCGGAGATCACCCTGCAACGCCATCCCCGAACGGGATTCTTAAGGGCCGAAGGGCCCTTAAGCGGAGTCCAGAGGCAGAGCCTCTGGTGGGTTTCCAAAGGGCGAAGCCCTTTGGTCACTGTTCCCCGGCAGGAGAATCGGGTTCGGGGGTGGGGGTGGTGAAGATCTCCAGGTGGGTGCCGCCGTCGTAGTCGGTGAGGTCGTACTCCAGCTCCAGGTCGGAGGATTGGGGCGGAGGCGTGACGGCGGCGGTGGATGCGGCGACATCCGGCAGGGGGAAGATGAGAGTCATTTGCAGCCAGTTCACGCCGTCGCGGTACTGGTTGGGGTAATAGGCGTAGTAGACCCGGGGCGACTGGCCGTTGAGATCGTTGATCTCGTCCTCGTAGGAGGCGGTGGGATTGTCCATGGCCCGTTTGGCGTGGGCGGTGGGATCGGCCAGGGCTTCGTCGAGGGTGACGGCATCAGGGCTGGCGGCCTGGATGCAGCTGGCGGCGATGCTGGCGAACCGGGTGGGGTCGCTGACGCGCAGCTGCAGGGTGTCGATGCTGTCGCTGTTCAGGGTGAAGGACAGCTCCACGCCCTCGGGGATCTCCGCCATGTCCAGGGAGGTGATGCCCAGGATGGCGAAGGAGGGGTAGCATTCAAAGAGGGAATTCACCCAGCCGCGGTTCTGCTGGCTCTGGTTCTGGTTCACGCGGCTGATGTAGTCCATCAGCGCGGCCTGCCCCTGGGTGGGGGAGGCGGGCCAGGCGATCTCAGCCAGGGAGGCCGCAGGGACAAGGAGCAGTGCGCAAAGCAGCGCGCACAAGCGGGTTACCATGGATTTCATTTGCTTCCTTTCAGTGCCTTTTCGCGCAGGGCGAGGTACTCGAGGACCAGCTCCACCGAGCCCTCGATGCCCAGCTTGCCGGTGTCCAGGCACAGGTCGTAGTTGTTGATGTCGCCCCAGGTGTTGGTGGCGTAATAATTGTAGTAGCTGGCGCGCTGCTTGTCCATCTTGCGGACGTAATCTTCGGCTTTGTCGATGGCCACATTATGCACGGCAACGGCGCGCTCCATGCGCTGGCGCATATCGGCCTTGACAAAGAGCTTGACGGCGTTGGGCTTATCGCGCAGGACATAATCGGCGCAGCGGCCCACGATGACGCAGGGCCCCTCGGAGGCCACCCGGCGGATGGCGTCGAACTGGGCCAGGAAGATCTTGTGGTTCAGGGGCATATCCATATAGGTGCTGCCCAGGCTGTTGTGCATCGGCGCGCCGGTGACCAGCGAAAACAGCAGGGAACGGGTAGGCTTTTCGTCGTGGTGCTCCAGCAGTTCCTCGCAGATGCCGCTGTCCTTGGCGGCCACAGCCAGGATCTCCTTGTCGTAGTAGGGGATGGACAGCTTTTCAGATAAGAGCTTGCCGATCTGCCGTCCGCCCGAGCCAAACTGCCTGCCGATGGTGATAACGAGATTGTTTGCCATCAGTATCCCTCACTTTCATATAAAAGAATTGGAACGGGGCTACCTATCTAACGTAAGTATACCATAAAACCCTGCAAAAGGGAACCGATTGGATACAAATTCCATTGCCTATCTGGGGCGAAATTCGTCGGAAAAACCATTGACAAAAAGGGGTGCGGTTTGTTACAATCATCGTTAATCTTACACGATTTTGAGGAGGATGCGCCCATGCTGCAGAAGGTCGTTCGGGAAGGTTTGACGTTTGACGACGTGCTCCTGGTTCCTGCCAAGAGCGAGGTTTTGCCCAAGGATGTGGATCTGTCCATTCAGTTGACTCCTGTTATTAAGCTGAACATCCCCATGATGTCCGCCGCCATGGATACGGTGACGGATTCCCGTATGGCGATCGCCATGGCCCGCGAAGGCGGCCTGGGCATCATCCATAAGAATATGAGCATCGAGGAGCAGGCTGCTCAGGTTGACAAGGTCAAGCGCAGCGAGCATGGCGTGATCACCGATCCCTTCTTCCTCTCTCCCGAGCATCTCATCCAGGATGCCGAAAACCTGATGGCCCGCTACCGCATCAGCGGCGTGCCGATCACCCGCGACGGCAAGCTGGTGGGCATCCTCACCAACCGCGACCTGCGCTTTGTGACGGATTATTCCCGTCCCATCCACGAGTTTATGACCAGCAAGAACCTGGTTACCGCGCCCGTGGGCACCACCCTGGAGCAGGCTAAGATGATCCTGGCCCAGCACCGCATTGAGAAGCTGCCCATCGTGGACGACGAGGGCAACCTGCGCGGCCTGATCACCATCAAGGATATCGAGAAGAACACCAAGTACCCCAACTCCGCCAAGGATGCCCATGGTCGTCTGCTGTGCGGCGCAGCCGTCGGCGTGACCAAGGACGTGTTCGACCGCATCGACGCCCTGGTGGATGCCAAGGTAGACGTGATCTCCATCGACACCGCTCACGGCCATTCCATGGGCGTTGTGCGCCAGGTGGAAGCCATCCGCAACCGCTATCCCAACATCCAGCTGTTCGCTGGCAACGTGGCCACTGCTGGCGCCACCCACGACCTCATCGCCGCTGGCGTTGACTGCGTGAAGGTGGGCATCGGCCCCGGCTCCATCTGCACCACCCGCGTGGTGGCCGGCATCGGCGTGCCCCAGGTCACCGCTGTGGCCGACTGCGCTGAGGAAGCCGACAAGCACGGCATCCGCGTCATTGCTGACGGCGGCATCAAGTACTCCGGCGACATCGTGAAGGCTCTGGCTGCCGGCGGCTCCTGCGTCATGCTGGGCTCCCTGCTGGCCGGTACCGAGGAATCCCCCGGTGCGATGGAGATCTACCAGGGCCGTTCCTTCAAGGTGTACCGCGGCATGGGCTCCCTGGGTGCCATGGCGGTGGGCTCCTCCGACCGTTACTTCCAGGAGAACTCCAAGAAGCTCGTTCCCGAAGGCGTGGAAGGCCGCGTGCCCTACAAGGGAACCCTGGCCGATACCATCTACCAGATGGTTGGTGGCCTGCGCGCTGGCATGGGCTACTGCGGTGCCCCCACCATCGACGCGCTGCGCAAGGACAGCGAGTTCATCAAGATTACTGGCGCGGGCCTGGCCGAGAGCCATCCCCACGACATTTCCATCACCAAGGAAGCTCCCAACTATTCCAGTAAGTGAGCTGTTCAAAAAAGTGGCCTGTGAGGCCACTTTTTTGAGTTTTGGCGCTTCGTCGCTGTGGGCTAAAGCCCACGGCCGCTCCTTCGCGTAAGGAATGTTCTCGGCAAAGCCGAGAACGACCCCGCCCCGCCGGGAAACCCGGCGGATACGATTACAGTCAGAGAGGCTGCGGCCTCTCCGACACCTCTCGGGGAAAGGTTGTCCCGGCCTTGTTGTTCTTTTACATTTTATTCACACAAACAGTGCTGTATGATGGTATAATAAATGCTGTTGAACTATGCTTTTCCCCTGGAGGGTTTTGAATGATCGAACTCAGGCATGTGACGAAACGCTACGGCGCGGTGGAGGCGGTGCATGATCTCAGCTTCCGTGCGCCGGAGGGGCAGATCGTGGGTTTGCTGGGGCAGAACGGCGCAGGCAAGACCACCACGCTGAATATGCTCACCGGGTATTTTCCGCCTACCTCCGGCCAGGTGCTGGTGGACGGCATGGATATGCTCTACGAGCCCCGGGCGTGCAAGCGGTGCATCGGCTATTTGCCGGAAAAGCCGCCCCTGTATGATGAAATGACTGTGAGGGCCTACCTGGCCTTTGTGTGCGAATTGAAGGAAGTGCAGCGCAAGGCGATCCCCGGGCACATCCGGGAGATCATGGATACCTGTGGCCTGACGGAGGTGGCCGAACGCCTGGTGGGGCACCTGTCGAAGGGCTACCGGCAGCGCGTGGGCGTGGCCCAGGCCCTGTGCGGCAATCCGCCGGTGATCGTGCTGGACGAGCCCACCGTGGGCCTGGACCCCAAGCAGGTGGTGGAGATCCGCGAATTGATGCGCGAGCTGGGCAAAACTCACACGGTGCTGTTTTCCTCCCACCTGTTGTCGGAGATCCAACAGCTGTGCCAGCGGGTGATCATCCTGCACAAGGGCAAGCTGATCCGCGAGGCCGACATGGCGGAGCTCACCGACACCGGCGAGACCATCCGCCTGAGGGCGTCCATTGCCATGAAGGAACGCTTGCTGCTGCCGGCCCTGAAGGGCCTGGACTGCGTGCGCCGGGTGAAGGTGCTGCCCACCCAGGATGCGGACACCACCGAGGTGGAACTGGAATGTACCCGTGACGGCGACCGGGGCGATCCGCAGACGCAGCTGTTCCGGCTGCTCTGCGGCCTGGACGCACCCCTGCGGATGCTGACCCAGCAGCGTGATACCCTGGAGGATGTGTTCCTGCGGGCCACGGCGGAATCCGAATGACCAAAGGAGGGATCGCGGCTTGATCTCCGTTTGGAAACGTGAGTTGCAAAGCTATTTCTACACGCCCATTGGTTATCTGTTCATGGGTGTGTTTCTGGCACTGTCCTCGGTGATGTTTTATTTGCAGATCCTGGATCAGCGTTCCAGCGACCTGCTGACCTTCATCGGGCAGATCAGCTATCTGTGGATGCTCCTGTGCCCGGTGCTGACCATGCGCCTGCTGGCAGAAGAGCGGCAAAAGCGCACCGACCAGCTGCTGCTGACCAGCCCGGTGTCCCTCACGGGTATCGTGTTGGGCAAGTACCTGGCGGCGGTGACGGTGATGGTGGCTACGGTGCTGCTCACCATGGTGTATGCGCTGATCGTGGCCATCTACGGCCAGGTGTACCCCGGGGAGCTGCTGGTGGGCGTGGCAGGCTTTATCCTGCAGGGCTGCGCCTTTATCGCCCTGGACTTGTTCATTTCCGGTTGCGCGTCCACGCCGGTCAGCGCGGCAGTGATGGCCTTTGGCGTGAACTTCATTTTATGGATCCTGGACATGGTGGAAAGCAGCGTTTCGATTAAGTGGCTGTCCGACGTGCTGAACTTCTTCAGCCTGTATGCCCGCAACGAGCCGTTCCTGATGGGGCAGCTCTCCTTTGCCAGCATCGGGTTTGATGTGTCCTTTGCCATTGCGTGCCTGGTTATGACCATCCATGCGCTGGACAGCAGGCGTTACAGGGGGGCGTGAAGATGATGAAAAAGCATTTGGCGTTCCTCAAAAACCCCCGGTTCCGCTATGGCAGCGTGTCCACGCTGATCCTCTGCGTGGCCCTGGCGGTGCTGATCGCGGCCAACTTTGTCTTCGGTAGCCTGGAAAAGAAAAACGGCTGGCGGGTGGACTACTCCTTCAACGGCATTACCACCCAGAGCGAAACCACCCTGCAGGTGCTGGAGCAGTTGCCCTATCCCGTGCACATCTACGCCCTGTTTTCCAAGGGCCAGGAGGATGGCCCCCTGATGGAGCTGCTGGACCGCTATGCGGCGGCCTCGCCCCTGGTGACCTGGGAGCAGACCGACGTGCTGCTGAACCCGGGTCTTTTGACCCGCTTCCAGGACGATACCAGCGGCAACGCTGTGAGCAACGATTCCCTCATCGTGTCCTGCGAAACCACTGGCCGCTGGCGTGTGCTGTCCCCGGGGGATTTCGTCAGCCTCAGCCTGGACTACGAGGCAGGGGAGTTCATCTACGCCGGGTACACCTACGAGAGTCAGATCACCTCGGCCATCAACTATGTGACCAAGGATGAGATACCCCGCCTGCTGATTTTGCAGGGCCACGGCGAGCTGGACGAGGAGGCTACCTCCGTCCTGGCAGAACTGCTGGGAAACAACCATTTCGACGTGCAGTATTTCTCCTTTGCCGACAAGGACGTGACCCTGGAGCCCACCGACACCCTGGCCATCCTGTCGCCCTTGCGCGACCTGACGGACGCGGAGATGGAGAAGATCAACGCCTTCGCCCTTCAGGGCGGCAGCTTCCTGCTTACCTGCGACTATACCGACCCCATCGCCAGCATGCCCAACTATCAGGCGTTGCTGCGCTCCTACGGCTTCCTGCCCATGGAGGGGCTGGTGATTGCCTCGGTAGACGAGCCCGGCAGCTTTTACAGCGATATGCGCATCGCGGTGATTCCCACCATGCAGTCCACCGACGTGACTTACGACCTGGTGGGTACCGGCGCGGATACCCTGCTGATGGTAGGCACCCGGGGCTTTGCCATGCCGGATCACAGCGACCGCAACCTGGACGTGCAGGCGGTGCTCACCACGGGCTACAAAGCCTATCTGCGCAACCTGACCACCGGCGACCTGAACACCCTGGAGCAGATGGACGATGACGAGCTGGGCCCCTTTGCTCTGGGCCTGCAGGCCCGCCGGGTGACCACGGAAGGGTACATCAGCCGGGCGTTTGTGCTGGGCTGCTCCACCGTGCTGACGGACAGCCAGATCCACGCCATGACCGACAGCCAGGAGTTCATCCTTCGGGTGGTGGAGTTCCTGCTGGACACCGAGCCCACCGACCTGGGCATCATGGCCAAAACGGCCCTGCGGCCGCAGTTGTCCGTGGAGTCTGTCACGCTGGGCAGTGTGCTGATCGTGGCCCTGCCCCTGGCGGTGCTGGCGGCGGCACTGATCGTGCTTTTGACCCGGAGGAACCGATAAATGCTTGATGTGAAAAAGAAACAAACCAGCCTTGCCAGGCGGAAACGCTGGGTGCTGCTGGCCTGCGAGGCGGCGATCCTGCTTGCCCTGTGCATCGCTTGGGCTGTGCTGGATCGACCGGTGGAGCTGCCGGACGATGATGCCCACATCACCTACCGGGAGGTGGCGGTGCACGAAGCCAAGGATGTGGCCCGCCTGGGCATCACCCTGCGCAGCGGCGAAAGCTGGGCTGCCCTGCAAACGGAAGAGGGCAAGCTCAGCATTGAGGGCGATGCCGGCTATGAAGTGGATGCGGCCAAGGCGGCGGACATGCTGAACGCCGCCAAGGTGATCTCCTATGAGGATGTGCTGTCGGACGACCCGGCGGAGTTCCGGGATCACCTGGCGGATTTCGGCCTGGATGTGCCACGGGTGGTGGCCGACATCACCTATGCCGACGGCAGCCAGTGGACGCTGCGCATCGGCGATGTGCTCCACCTGGAAGAAGAAAATGCCTACTACATGATGATCGACGGCGATGAGCGGCTGTTCTCCCTGGACAAAGGCACCGCCGAAACCCTGATGACGGAGAAAGCCCTGCTGCATCCTGTGACCCAGCCCACGCTGCACAAGGCCCGGTTTGATAAGATCACCTTCGGGGACGGCGCGGGCAATACCCTGGCGGAATGGACGCTGCAGGGGGCTATTGGCGGCAATGCCCAGGATCGCTGGATGATGACCGCACCGGTGCAGTATCCGGCAGAGGGCGAAAGCATGGCCACGCTGCAGGCCAATCTGGCCAATGTGCGCCTGGGTGCCTATGTGGGCGAGGCTACGCCGGAGAACCTGGCGGCCTACGGCTTCGATGCGCCCCGCTTTGTGCTGAGCATCCACCAGGCGGCGGGCTCCATCGGCACCACAGGGCTTGACGGCGTGTACAGCGTGACCGACTGGCCGGAGGATACCTTCACCCTGACGGTGGGCGATGCCAAAAGCGACGCGGTGGACTATGTGCTGGTGGGAGAGAAGATCTACATCAGCAGCCATTTTTCGCTGAATGTGTTCATGGAGATGGACGTGCTCGCTACCCTGAGCCGCTACACGGTTCCGGTGGCCCTGGGCAATCTGCATCGGCTGACGGTGCGCACCGGGAGCCAGGAACGGGTGTACACCATCACCCGTACCGAGCAGGTGGACGAAAGCAACGCCCTGGTCACCGACAGCGAGGGCAATGTGCTCTACGACCGGTCCTGCGAGCTGAACGGCAGCATGCTGGCCTATGCCAAGTTTGAGGCCGCCTATAACGAGCTACTGAAAATATCCGTATCCGGCAACCTGCCCGAGGGCTGGACAACGAAAGAGCCTGCGCATACCACCTTCATTTTCGAGGCATTCAGCAGTGAAAGCTACACGCTGGAGCTGGTGCCCTTCGACGCCATGCACGACGCGGTGCTGCTGGACGGAAACGCGCTGTTCTACCTGATCAAGCATGGAATGGATTTTGATGTGATATAAAAAGAGCCTGCTAATTGCAGGCTCTTTTTATCGCATACTTTATTGCACCGGCAGATAATCCAGCGTGGCGCAGCCGGTTTCCTCGTTGTAGGGGGGGAGGTCGAACTTGGTGTCGATCTGCACCAGGCGGAGCACCTCGCGGGCGGCGTCGCCGGTGACGAAGCGGGGCTGGTAGTCGTTGTATTCCTGGGTGCCGGAGATGTGGGCAGGGTACAGGGACAGCTGCTGGCCCTTGTAAGTGCCGTCGTCGGCAAAGGTGAGCTCGGCCTTGAGCACCATGGTTTCGATGGCCCGGACGTCCTTGTTGCCGCCGAAGCAGAAGTTGCCGATGGAGTACACGATGCTGCGGTTGTTGTAAATCTCGATGCCCTGCACCACATGGGGATGGTGCATCACCACCAGATCGGCACCCATGTCGATGGCGGTGTGGGCGTAATCAGACTGGAGGGCGGTGTGCTTCTTGCTGTATTCGCTGCCAGCGTGCACGACGAAGATCACCGCATCCACGCCCTCCTCTGCCTTCAGGCGGGGGATCTCCACCCGGGCCCACTTGCGGTTGGGGTAGAAGGTGGTGGAGTTCATGGAGATAAAGGCCAGCTTCACGCCATCCTTTTCATAGGTATAAACCATCTTGTTGCCGAAGGCGTTCAGCCCGGCGCGCTGCAGGGCCATCAGGGTATCGTTGTAGCCGCGCTCGCCAAAGTCCTGGGTGTGGTTGTTGGCCACGGTGACCACTTCCACATTGCCCAGCTTGAGGATCTCGGTGTACTCCGGTGCGCCGCGGAAACGATAGGTCTTCTTGGTGTTTTCGCCCTTGGCCGAGTCGGATAGCACGCCCTCCAGGTTGACGACAGTCAGGTCATCGGTGGCAAAGAAATCCTTCACATGGGCGAAGAAATACTCGTAGCCCATCTTTTCCACCATGCTGACAAAGGACGTTTCCTGGTTACGCTTTTTCTCCTCGCTGCCCAGGGTCACATCGCCAGCAAAGGAAATATTCACCGTCACATCCGCCAGGGCGGTGGACAGACACAGCATGCAGCAAAGGAACATCACAAGGAATCGGCGCATCGTTGGTATCCCTCCAAAAAAGTACTGCCAAATTGTACCGTATATACCGCCTCATTGTACCATAAAAAAGCGCGTGTTGCAAAGCAAACCTGCAACACGCGGAAAATGTGGAACCGGAGGCAAATTGCCGAGCGCGGCCCGGGATTCTTAAGGGCCGAAGGTCCTTAAGCGGGGTCCAGGGGCAGCACCCCTGGGAGTAGCTGCTTGAGGAAACGCCCGGCCAGCTCGGGCCAGATGACGCATTCGGGCACGTTCTGCTCGGGATAGGCCACGGAGGTGGTCAGGTCGTTGGCCAGGGCAATGCCGTGACCGCCCTTGGGGAAGATGTGCACCTCGGCCGGAACGTTGTGGGCGCGCAGGGCGGAGGCCATCATCAGCGTGTTCTGCACGGGGACGGCACCGTCCTCCCAGGTGTGCCAGAGGAAGGTAGGCGGCGTTTGCTCCGTGACGCTTTCCTCCAAGGAATAGGCGGTGTGGGCGGCCAGGTCGGCGGTGCCGGAAAGGCTCTCAAAGGAGCCGCGGTGGGCAAACTCGCCGCCGGAAATGACGGGGTAGCACAGCACCATGGCGTTGGGCCGCACATCCTCGGGGGTCAGGCCCAGGGGCTGCCACAGCTCCGCCTTGGGCCACCACACGCCCAGGCTGCCAGCGCAGTGACCACCGGCGGAAAAGCCCATCACGGCGATCTGATCAGGCCCGGTGTGGGTTTCGGCGGTATGCTGGCGCACCCAGGCCACGGCGGAGGCCACGTCCTGCTGGGGGGCGGGGTAGCGGTGCTCCGGGGCCAGACGGTACCACAGCACAAAGCAGTTGAAGCCCATGGCAAGGAACTTCATGGCGATGGGCTCGGCCTCGCGCTCGGACAGGTGCACATAGCCGCCGCCGGGGCAAATGACGATGCCGGGCCGCTGCACCTGGGGGTTGATCTGCTGGGAAATGTGGGGAATGTACACATCCATGGGGACGCCGGTGGTCAGGGTGACGCGCTGATACTGCATGGTGATGCCTTCTTTCGTGAAAAGTGTGGGTTAGCGGAACGGATCATCCAGCGTGCCCTGGCCCTGGGTGAAGGTGAACCTGTCCAGGTCAAGGGTCAGCCGGGGAAACTCGTAGGTGAGGGTGGCGGCGTCCTCTTCAGCGGTGAGGGAAAGCCCCAGGTCGGTGGAGGTGGCAGGCCGCAGCTGCTGGCACAGCAGGGTGATGCGGCTGTCCTCGGCCAGGATCACGCGCCACAGCATGCTGCCGAAAACCACATAGGGGCGGTCGATGGTAGCATCCAGCAGGGCCAGGTTGACCCGGTAGCGGGCCTGCAGGTCGCGCAGCCGGGAAGGGCTGCTCAGGTAATCCTCCATGGCGGCATATCGATCCATCAGATCCTGCGCAGTGGCCATGGAGGCGGCGCGGTAGTCTTTCTCCAATTGCTGGTAAAGGGTATCGCGGCACAGCAGGGCCCGGGCCTGGGCGTCCAGGGTGTCGCCCAGGGCCTCGAAGGCAGAAAGTGCGTCGGCATATTCCCCCTGCTGATACAGCTGGGTTGCCTGGTCATAAGCCTCTTGGGTGATGTTCTCCCGGCACAGGGCGATGAGCTCCGGGCTGTCGCCGTAGCCGTGCAGCCCTTCCAGCAGGGACAGGGCCTGATCCCAGCGGGCAGCACCCATCAGGGCACGGGCCTGGGCAATGTCGCGCTGGGGGATCAGATCGCGCATCTGCGCGGCACGGTCCAGGCTGTCCTCAAAGGAGCCCAGGGCCTCGTAGATGCTCAGCGCGCCTTCCAGGTCGCCGTTTTCCTGCAGGAGCATGGCTTCGATCAGGGTCAGGTAGCGGTCACTGCTTTTGAAGGGGTGCACCTGGTACAGATTGGCCTGGGCCAGGGGAAGGTTGCCCTTGTCCAGGGCGTCCAGGGCGGCGCAGTAGAGGGCGTATTCGGCGGAATCCTCGTATTCGCCCAGCTGGTCGAACAGCTGGGCGGCGATGGTGTAGTCGCCGCTGCCCAGGTACAGCTGGGCATGCTGGTAGTATTCCGCGTTGGACATGGCGCAGCCCGTCAGGCTGAGCAGCAGGGGACACAGGGCGAGAAGGAATAGGCGTTTCATCCGGCAAGACCTCCGTTTGTTGGTGGAGGTAGTGTTGCCGGAGATGCCGCTGATTATTTCTTATTTCCGCATGCCGGGAATCAGCTGCAGCAGGGCTTTGTTATTGGTCTTGCGCCACAAAAGCAGGCAGGACGCCCCATAGACGGCACAGCCTGCCAGCACCTGGATAGCCAGCCCCAGCCAGCCTTCCACGGGCAGGAGCGCATCGGTGAAGCGCACGGCCAGCAACATGACAAGGCCCAGTGCGGCATAGGTGAGGGCGTGGCGGAAAAGCCGTGCGTGGGGGAGTTCCTTGCGCAGATAGAACCAGTGCACCGCAGGCAGAGTGAACTCCGCCAGCAGCGTGCCCACCACGGCACCCGCCGCGCCGAAGGGCGGGATCAGCAGCGCGTTGGAGATCAGGTTGATCACCGCGCCGGTCACCACGCTGGTGACGAAAATATGATCCTTGCCCTGGGGGAGGATCCACTGGGTGCGCACCACATTGGCAAAGCCCATGCCGATCAGGGTGAAAGCCAGGGGGATCATCAGCACGCCGGAGAAGGCGAAGGCCTCGCCAAAGAACAGGGGCGCGAAGTCGATGGCCACTGCGGCCACGCCGAAGGACAGCGCGCACACCATGCACATGATCAGCTGCATGGAGGTGTCCAGATGAGTGCGGACGCGGTCGACTTCGCCGCGCTTGAACATGGCGGACACCTTGGGCAGCATCACCGTGCCGATGGCGGTGATGAAGCCGCTGAGGCAGAAGATGATCTTCTCGGCATTCTCATAGTAGCCGTTCTGCTCCATGGTGCTCAGGGCACCCACCATCACTTTGTCCATGGAGCGGAAGATGCTGATGGCCAGTACCGACACAAACAGCACCGCGCAGGGCTTCAGGTGGGAGAAGGCGGCCTTCCAGGTGACGGGCACCAGCTTGATTTTGCCGCGCAGGCTGGTCCAGCAACTCAGGCATCCCACCAGGGTGGCCAGCGACCAGGCGAAGGCGTAGATCCACAGATCCTCCGGCCCGCGGACGAAGATGAACACCGCTGCTGCGGCCAGCAGCTTCACGGCTGTGTTGCGCAGGGTGATGGGCTTGAACTGGTCCAGGCCCATCAGGCACCAGTCCAGGTTTACCAGGCAGCTGAGGGACATCATGGTCAGGTGCAGGGCGATGGTCTGCTCCTCCCGGGCCACAAAGGCCACGTAGCCCAGCCACACCAGCAGCGTGGCCCCGGACACCGCCAGCTGCATCCGCCAGATCTCGGAAAAGGTGCGGTTAAGGGCCTGCTGGTCGTGTCGCACCCGGGCAATGGCGCGCACGCCGTAGCTTTCCAGGCCCAGCAGACCCAGCAGCACAAACATGTGGCTGATGTTCCATGCATAGCTGTACAGGCCCATGCCCTCGGTGCCCACCACGCGGGACAGGTAGGGGGCGGTGACCAGGGGGAGAAAAACGGAAAAAACGCGGTAGGCCACGTTGTAAAGCGCATTTTTGCGGGTGCTCACGGCGGAAAGCCTCTTTTCTGTGTTGCTTGCTGGATATATTCGACCTTTTTCTGCTGCTTCCTGCTTGACGGCGCAGGGCGTGGCGTGTATCATGCACACGGGAGGTGAAGGCATGAAAGCAAAAAGACTGACACTGTGCGCGCTGTTTGCGGCATTGACGGCTGTGTGCGCCCAGGTGGTGCTTCCGCTGGGGCCGGTGCCGGTGAATCTGGCCCTGCTGCCTGTAATGGTATGCGCGGCCCTTTTGCCGGTGCGGTATGCCGTGACCTCCGCTGTGGTGTATCTGCTGATGGGGCTGATAGGACTGCCGGTGTTCTCCCGGATGACCGGCGGGCCCGGGGTGATGTTTGGCATCACGGGAGGATACTTACTGGGCTATGTGCTGTGCGCCTGGGTGGTGGCTGCGCTGTGCCAGAGTCGGGTAAAGCCATGGCTGGCCATGGGTGCGGGCGTGCTGGCCTGCTATGCAGCCGGGGCGGCCTGGCAGGTGCTGATGGGGCATGTGTCTTTTGAGTATGCGCTGGGCTATGGCGTGCTGCCCTTCATCCCCGGGGATGTTTTGAAGATCGCGGCAGCCAATGGTTTGGCGAAAAGACTATATCTTGTGGTTCGGGCTTGACGAAATGGTGATATAAAGGTAAAATAATACCAAATAGGCGAATGCCGATTTTGTTGGGAGGATAGAGTTATGCTGTTTGAAAATAAAATCTGGGTAGGTACCGGCTCCGCGCCTGTGTATCTGCTGCCCCAGATGGCGAACCGCCACGGCCTGATCGCCGGTGCCACCGGCACGGGCAAGACGGTTTCCCTGAAGGTGCTGGCCGAGGGCTTCTCCGCCATGGGCGTGCCGGTGTTCCTTTCCGATATCAAGGGCGACCTGAGCGGCGTGGTCCGTCCCGGCGAGCATAGCGATGCCCTGGCTGAACGCCTGGCTCATTGCGGCGTGTCCAGCTTCCAGTACCAGGCTTTCCCCACCGTGTTCTGGGATGTGTACGGCGAGCAGGGCCATCCTGTCCGCGCCACGGTGAGCGAAATGGGCCCCCTGCTGCTTTCCCGCATGCTGGGCCTGAACGATACCCAGACCGGCGTGATGAACATCCTCTTCCGGGTGGCTGACGACGAGGGTATGCTCCTGCTGGACATCAAGGATCTGAAGGCTATGCTGGCCTACCTGGGCGAGAACGCCCGCAACTATACCCTGGAGTACGGCAATGTGTCCGTGGCCACCATCGGTGCTATTCAGCGCGCCGTGGCCGTGCTGGAGGATCAGGGCGGCGACCAGTTCTTCGGCGAGCCTGCGCTGAACATTGCCGACTGGATGCAGCTGGACGAGGAAGGCAAGGGCGTGATCAACATCCTGGCCGCCGACAAGCTGTTCCGCAACCCCACGATGTACTCCACCTTCCTTCTGTGGATGCTGTCCGAACTGTACGAGCTGCTGCCTGAGCAGGGCGATTCCGACAAGCCCCGCATGGTGTTCTTCTTTGACGAGGCGCATCTTTTGTTCAACAACTGCCCCAAGTCCCTGCTGGAGAAGATCGAGCAGCCATTAATCAGAAATGGTTTATACTGAGCTATCGTGTTAACCCAGTGTTATCTAGGGACAGTTGAGAATCTAAATCGTAGAATGAATACCACCAAATATCGTCGCCATACATGTTTATGATAGTGTTTTTCACATTGTTACCCTAAAGGCTTTTTATCCTTTAGTTCTTATAATTTCTTATAAGGTCAGCATATATTTTCACCTTCAGCATTATCTGTTTAGGTGTCGAACACTCGTGGGAGAATTATATTCTTTTTAAAAGTTTCATCTCCTATGCGTTACGGTGTTTAAAGTTTTTTAATCCTTTAAATTACCTCGGTATTAACATATAAATTATTTTTATAGTTTTTAAGAAATTCCTCAAATTGTTCAAGTGTATTATTTCCTTTTCCATATATTGAATGAAATAAATTGTGAACTTGTTTTGTTAATGTAATTGCGTTATTCATATCTGTTCTGCCTTCAATATACCAATTATATCCGTTTAAATGATGAACTTGTAAATCGCCGCCAATTTGTCCAGTAATTCTACAAGTGTAATTATCTCTTTCTAACACATTTTTTATAAAATCGTTATATTCTTGATAATTTCTTCCAATTATTCTATCATCATCTGTTAAATTTGGATTATAATTTTTATGGTTTTCTCCGCAAAAATAATTATTTCTGCATTGTTCGGAACAAAAATGTTTTTCACTTTTATTAAATCTATAGGGTATCATTGAAGATTCTTTATTACAATAATCACAATTAAAATTAATTTTTTTAATTAAACTTTTATCATGGCATTCTTTTGAACAATAGTTTGTTTTTGTTTTTGCTGATCTATTTTTACTAAATATTTTATCACAATAATCACATTTTACTTCAATTTTATATCCTCTTGCTTTTTGTTTACATTCTCTACTACAGTAGTGGTGTTCACTTCTATTATACACACTTGGTATTTGATTTGTTTCTTTATTACAATATTCACAATTGAATGTTATTCTCATTATTATCAACCTCCTATATTTAATATAGGATTTATAATTATGAAAATTAACTAAATATTTACTTAGCCTTCACCGATTTTGCTCGATAATTATATTAAATATTTCTATTTAACACGCCAAAATTTTAGCAAAGTTATCTATCATCAATTCTGTTACTTTCATCCTTTTTGGGGATTACTGACCACTTTAAGTGGCGGGATAACTACTTCTTTAATCAGTCTTTACTGATGAGTTATCCTCTGTAGTTTCTTTTAAGATTATATCTACAGTTCAGACTGTTGCTTATCCATAGAATATGGACCTGTTTCACTCAGTCGTTGCAGGCGATTATTTAATAATAAAATTAATAAATATATCTTCCTGAGCGTTATCTATCTCTAGACTTTCGCCATTAATCAGAAACAGTTTTACATGAGCAGATTTGTTTACCCATGGTCATAACATGTAAGTAGTATCTACAAGCTCTATCAACATTAAAATATTGTGGAGCTCTTCTTCTAAATTCTTCTTTATCTGTAGTATCGCTAACAAATTGTACATATCTTGCTAATGCTAATATTGCATAATCATAGAATCCACCGGTTACTGGTCCATTATGATAAATTCCTAATTCATCATAATATCTAGTAACATCATATTCACCGGTATTTGCTTCGAATGCATCTTCATCATAAACAATTTCAAAGTCAGCATTTATATTATTATAAATCCAAGCTATATCTTCTTCAACCGAAGCTGGAGTTCCTTTTACCTGCCATCTCTTAAAGAAAGCACCTTCAGATGAGTCAGTGTTTGCTTTAATTTCCCATCTTACTGAATTTGGAATCGTTTCTAATCCTAAAGTTTTAAAACAAGATTTATCATGATTAAAGTTTCCTAAACCAATCCATTTACCATTAATAACTATTTGGCAAGGAACACCGTTAATAGCTTCTCTTGTTTTAGGATCTACTTTTCTAGCTGGACATTCATTTCCTTTAAATAGAACGTCTGTTGTAAATCTAGCAGTACCAGTATTTCTACAGTGAGATGAATCCATATACATTCTGTTACTTTCGTCTATGGCTAGACTACTGACTATGTTACCACATAGCGAGAAAGGTTCTTCTTTAAAGTGTCTTTACACTTGACCTTTCTTCTACACTTTATTTTTATAGGAATTATATGTGTAGTTCAGACTATTACATACTTATTAAATATCAATTACTTAATAAGCCTCTCTTGTTTAGTCGTTGTTGGTGAAATTTTCCACGAATGACCAAGTTAAATTGATTTTATTTCCATCTTTTTCTATTGTTCCACAATATTTACGATAACCTTTGCAAACTAAAGATATATTTCCTCTGGATTTTATTAATAATCCAAAATTATTATATAGATATTCAACGGCTAATCTAGCATTATCAAAAGTTATATTTAATTCATTACAATGAACTTTTACCCATCTATCTTTTTGGCTCTCACTCATTTTATTTTTTGTTTCTTTTGATCTTTTTAAACCAAAATTAGGATTATTTTCACCTTTAAATTTTTCACTCATCATTCTTTTCGTTTCTTCGGAATGTTTAGAACCTTTTCTAACACCAGGTTTACCTTTTTTAGCTTTACTCATTTTTTCTCGACTTTCTTCTGTCATTTTTACACCCTTCATTGCTGATGGCAATCCTAAATGAGATTGTTTTAATTTTTTAATAGTTTCTTCTGAAGCTTTTCTACCAAGTTGACCTTCACCACCAAGAGTAGAATTATACCCATTGTTATATGAATCATATTTTTCAATATAATACATTTCTAATTTATTTAATTCATCTATATTTTCTATATTTTCTTCTAATATAGTTAAC
>JAGBBA010000062.1 GCA_017938695.1 Clostridia bacterium
AGCCACACGTCCCCAGAAGGGGAGTCCAGAGGGCCGAAGGGCCCTTTGGTCGGGGATTCTTAAGGGGCTGAAAGCCCCTTAAGCGGAATGAAGTAACTGCCCCCGCGTCGCGGCACGCCTGTTGCGTGCCGTGACCCCGGCAAAGCACCCCACCAAGCCACACTCCCCCAGAAGGGGAGTCCAGAGGGCCGAAGGGCCCTTTGGTCGGGGATTCTTAAGGGGCTGAAAGCCCCTTAAGCGGAAGGAGGATGGCATGATCCAGGGCGGAGAGTGCGCGGCACTGTTTTGGTATGGCCATCGTCCGATGGGGCAAACGGCGGACGGCGGCTTTACGGTGACCATTTATGAGAATGACACGCTGGTGTTCTCCGTGTTCGACGGTATGCGGCAGGTGCTGCAGTCGCTGACGTTTCCCTTGCCGATGGAGGTAAGGGATGAGGTCATGGACATGGTGGACAGCGTGCAGTGGTGGGCGGGCAGCATGCCCCAGCATATGCGGTGCAGCCATCCGCCAACGTGTGCCAGCATGCTGGGCCTGGCGGGCCAGCCCATGTATGTGGTAGAGGAAATGGAGGAAGCCGCGTTCCTTCCCTTTGCCACGCAGAAGGGCCACTGTGCCCGGCGGCTGTTCCTGTTCTTAGAGGACGTGAGCGAACTGCTGAGCCACTACGGCTTTTATCTCACGCCGCGGCAGTTTACGTGGGATCAGCAAAATGTGTTTCCAATCATGCCCAATGGGCCGATGGGGCCTTATTGATAGGAGGAAATGAGTATGAATGCCAAGTATCAGGCGTGGCTGAACACGCCCAATATGCCCGAGGAGCTGCTCAGCCAGCTCAAAGCCATGAACGAGGAACAGATCAGCGACAGCTTTTATCGTGAGCTGGCCTTCGGCACCGGCGGCCTGCGCGGCGTGCTGGGTGCAGGCACCAACCGCATGAACCTGTACACCGTGTCCAAGGCCACCCGGGGCCTGGGCAAGTATCTGCTGGAGCAGTATGACGAGCCCTCCTGCGCGGTGAGCTACGACAGCCGCATCCACAGCCAGGACTTTGCCGAGCTGGCCGCGGCCACCCTGGCTTCCATGGGCGTGAAGGTGGTCATCTACAAGGCACTGATGCCCACCCCCATGCTGAGCTATGCCGTGCGCTATCACAAGTGCTCCGCGGGCGTGATGATCACCGCCAGCCACAACCCGGCCAAGTTCAACGGCTACAAGGTCTACGGCGACGACGGCTGCCAGATCACCCTGGAGGCGGCCGACCGCATCTATGCCTTTATCAACGCTGAGGAAACCCTGGTGGACGAGCTGCCCTCCTTCGAAGCCATGCTGAAGGCCGGGAAGATCGAGTACATCAAGGACGAAGCCATCGAGAGCTATTATCAGGATATCGCCAAGCTGCAGGTGGCCCCCTGCAAGGAGCCGCTGCATGTGGTGTATTCGCCCCTGAACGGCACCGGCAATGTGCCTGTGCGCGAAATGATGAAGCGCATGGGCAACATCAAGGTGGATATCGTGGCCGAGCAGGAACTGCCCGACGGGCATTTCCCCACCTGCCCCTATCCGAATCCTGAGATCCGCGAAGCCATGGCCCTGGCCATCCAGAAGACCATCGACGTGCAGGCTGACTTCTGCTTTGCCACTGACCCTGACTGCGACCGCATTGGCGCGGGTGTGCGCGTGGGCGACAAGGTGGAGCTGATCTCCGGCAACGACATGGGCGTGCTGCTGCTGGACTATGTGTGCAGCCACCGTGAGAAGTCCGACCTGACGCCTGTGGCCGTGAAGACCATCGTGACCACCGAGATGGCCGTGCCGATCTGCGAAAAGTACGGCGTGGAGCTGCGCAATGTGCTAACGGGCTTCAAGTTCATCGGCGAGCAGATTGGCCTGCTGGAAAAGGAAGGCCATGCGGAGCGGTATGTGTTCGGTTTTGAGGAGAGCTACGGCTATCTGTCCGGCACTGACGTGCGCGACAAGGACGCCGTGAACGCCGCTGTGCTGGTGCTGGAAATGGCCGCTAACCTGAAGGCCCAAGGCATGACCATGCTGGACAAGCTGAACCAGCTGCGCAAGGAGTTCGGCTTCTTTGCCCAGCGGCTGCTGACCTACGAATTCGAGGGCGAGAGCGGCCAGCAGAAGATGAACAGCCTCATGACCATGCTGCGCCAGCCCATGGCGGACTTCGACGAGGAGCTGTTCCGCACCGCCAGCCGCATCGACTACCTGAACGATGCCACCGGCCTGCCCGCCAGCGACGTGCTGTCCTTCCAGCTGGCCTGCGGACATAAGATCATCGTGCGTCCCTCCGGCACCGAGCCCAAGCTGAAGGCATACCTGTTCGCCAAGGGTGCTGACCAGGCTGCCGCCGAAAAGGAGATCGACGTGCTGGAAGCCATCATGAACCGGTACTGCAAGGCATAAGGCCAAAGGAAAAGGCTCCCTCAGATGAGGGAGCCTTTTCGTATGCGTTTGATTTTACTTGCCGATGGACTTGGGCGCGGTCTTGGCAGCTTCTTCAGCGGCCTTTTCGTAGGCTTCCAACTCAGCCTGGACGGCGGCCAGCTGCTCAGCAGCGGCAGCGGCTTCGGCCTGGATGGTGGCCAGCTCGGCAGCGGCGGCTTCCAGCTCGGCAGCGGCGGTCTCGGCAGCCTTGGCGGCTTCGGACTTGGCGGTTTCCAGCTCGGCAGCAGCAGTCTCGGCGGCCTTAGCGGCTTCGGCCTTGGCGGCTTCCAGCTCGGCAGCGGCAGTCTCGGCAGCCTTGGCGGCTTCGGCCTTAGCGGTTTCCAACTCGGCAGCAGCAGTCTCGGCAGCCTTGGCGGCATCGGACTTGGCAGCTTCCAGCTCGGCAGCGGCGGCTTCGGCAGCCTTGGCGGCCTCGTTCTTGGCAGCTTTCAGCTCGGCAGCGGCAACTTCAGCAGCCTTGGCGGCATCGGCCTTGGCGGTTTCCAGAGCAGCCTGGGCTTCGGTCAGGCCAGCGGAGGCAGTTTCAGCCTTGGCGGTCAGGTCGGCGACCAGGGTTTCCAGGTCGGCCTTTTCTTCGGTCAGGGTGGTGATGGCGGCAGCCTGCTCGGCAGCCTTGCCGGCGGCGGCTTCGATCTGAGCGGTCAGGTCGACGATGGAAGCTTCCAGGGTGGCCTTTTCTTCGGTCAGCGCGGTGATGCTACCGTCAGCCTCGGTTTTGGCGGCGTTGGCAGTTTCCAGGGCGGCCTGGACATCGGTGTTGGCGGTGGTCAGGGTCGCAACCTGGCCTTCCAGCTCGGCGGCCTTGGCGGTGGATTCTTCCAGAGAAGTGTTGGCTTCCTTCAGAGCGTTTTCGGCTTCGGTCAGGCTGGCCTGCAGAGTTACCTTTTCAGCGGCGATGGTCTCCCATTCGGTGCGGCTTTCGATCAGCGCGGAGGTCAGGGTTTCCACCTGGGACTTCAGGTCGGCGCGGGAAGCAAACAGGGATGCGACCACGATGACTGCCACCAGCAGGCATACGCAGATCAGGATGAGGTTGGTGGGTTTCTGGTTCTTTTTCTGGGACATGTGGGAGACCTCCTTTATTCTGTTTTAAACAAACGATCACACGCCGGGCGTGTTGATTCCCATGGAGTGAAGGGTTTCCAGCAATTCCTTTTCCTGCTGGCGGAGAGCCTCTACCTCGGCCTGCAGGGCGTCGCGCTGGAGAAGCAGCTGCTGGGTCTCGGCCTGGACGGTTTCCAGCTGCTCGGCCAGGTCGGCATTCTGGGTGCGCAGTATCTTGCGCTGGGCGCGCAGGTCAGCCTCGACAGCCTGGGCTGTGGCGGCCAGGGGCTCCATTTCGGCTACCTGGGCACGCACCAGGGGCAGCTCGGCCACCACCTGGTCGTATTCGTACTGCTGCTTCACCTCGCGCTGGCGGCTGGTGTCCAGGCTGAGGGTCAGGTCGGCGATCTGAAAACGAAGGTCATACTGGGAAGAAGCGTACCAGCACAGCACGGCACAGGTGAAGAACATCACCGCCACAAACACGGCGCGAAGCCAACCCGGGCACTTGTGCATGCTGATATCGCCTCCATTATTCATACTGATACTTTCGTTTATTGTAGCATATTCCCGGCCAAAAGAAAAGAGTTTTGCACATGAGATGTTTTGGTTGGGCGGGAATACTTGCATGAAAGCGGCGTGTAGTGTAAAATGTTATATGTGAAAGTATTCGACTTTGAAAGGGGAGAACCTCTTTGACGAAGCTGGAAATGGACCTGCTGGAAATCATGCGGGAGGACTGCCGCCTGCCGCTGGAAAAAATGGCAATCATGACCGGGGCCTCTGTGCAGGAGGTGGCCGAAACCATCGACAAGCTGGAGAAGGAACGCATCATTCTGCGCTATTCGCCCACCATCAACTGGGACCTGACCGACCGCGAGCGCGTGGAGGCCATGATTGAGGTGCGCGTTACGCCCCAGCGCGACATGGGCTTTGACGCGGTGGCCAAGCGCATCTACCGTTTTGAAGAAGTGAAGAGCGTCTACCTGATGAGCGGCAGCTACGACCTGCTGGTGCTGGTGGAAGCCCGCACGCTGAAGGAGCTGGCCATGTTTGTGTCCGACAAGCTTTCCACGCTGGAAATGGTCACCGGCACCGCCACCAGCTTTGTGCTGAAGCGATACAAAGAGGAAGGCGTGATCTTCGATACGGAGAAATCTGACAACCGGCTGGTGATCACCCCGTGAATTACGACCGCTATCTGAACCCGGACATCGCTGCCGTGCCGCCCAGTGGCATCCGCCGCTTCTTCGACCTGGCGGCCACCATGAAGGATGCCATCTCCCTGGGCGTGGGCGAGCCGGATTTCATCACGCCTTATCATATCCGGAACGCTGCGATCAATTCCATTGTGGATGGTGAGACCCAGTACACCCCCAACCGGGGTCTGCTCAGCCTGCGCAAGGAGATCAGCTGGTATCTGGAGCACCGCTACCAGACCTGCTACAACCCGGAAACGGAGATCCTGGTGACCGTGGGTGCCAGCGAATCCATTGACGTGGCACTGCGTGCCCTGGTGGCTCCGGGGGACGAGGTGCTGGTGCCCGAACCCAGCTATGTTTCTTACAGCCCCAGCGTGATCTTTGCCGGTGGTAAGCCTGTGGGGGTGGAAACCACCCAGGAAACCGCCTTCCGCCTCACGGCTGACAAGGTGCGCGCGGCCATCACGCCCCGCACCAAGGCGTTGATCCTGCCTTACCCCAACAACCCCACCGGCGGCATTATGGAAAAGGCCGACCTGGAAGCTCTGGCCCAGGTGGTGCGGGAAACGGGCATCATCGTCATCAGCGACGAAATCTATTCCGAGCTGACCTACGGCGGCTTGCAGCATGTGTCCTTTGCCTCGCTGCCCGGCATGTGGGATTATACGCTGACCATCAACGGCTTCAGCAAATCCTTTGCCATGACCGGCTGGCGCGTGGGCTACATCTGCGGCCCGGCGGAGCTGATCAGCGTGATGAACAAGATACACCAGTACGGCATTCTGTGTGCGCCGCGCCAGGGCCAGGTGGCTGCGCTGGAGGCATTGCGCTCCGGCCGTGAACGCAACTACGAAGATGTGGTGCACATGCGCGAGAGCTACGACCGCCGCCGCCGTCTGATGGTGGAGGGCTTCCGCAGCATGGGCCTGGAGTGCTTTGAGCCCCTGGGCGCCTTCTACGTGTTCCCGTCCATCCGCAAGACCGGCCTGACCAGCGAGGAATTCTGCGAACGCCTGCTGAACGACAAGCGTGTGGCCTGCGTGCCTGGCACGGCCTTCGGCCCCTGCGGCGAGGGACACATCCGCTGCAGCTATGCCACCGCCATCGACCGGCTGAACATTGCCCTGGACAAGATGGCCGATTTTCTGCAAACCCTGTAAACAGGGAAGAAAAGCCTTGGGGCATACGTTTTGATGGCATCACCAATGACCTGGAGGTATACCATGCGAAAACTGTTGATCCTGCTGATGCTTCTGATGCTGGCCGCCTTTGGCGCAGCAGCCGAGGAAGAGGAACTCTCCATGGAGGAGATCCTCTCCGGGGCCGACCCGGAGGTTGTGGAGTCCACCATCATCTTCCCGGCGGATGAAAACGAGGAGCCTGTGGTGATCGAGGAAACGTCCATTTACGAATCCGATGGCTCGGTGCTGATCACCATTTCCGGCACGGGCGATTTCACCGTGGGCGGCGACAGCCGCAAGCGCAGCAGCATCTTCGATGACGAACTGGAACGCTACAACGGCGATATCCACTTCACCATGAAGAACACCCGGGACATCTTCCTGGCAGACGACCTGACCATCGTCAATTTCGAAGGCACACTGACGGAATCCACCTATGTGCCTGCGGAAAAGCGGGAGAACCAGTTCCTGTTCTCTGCACCGCCGTACTATGCTGAGATGCTCTCCAAGAACGGCGTGGAAGCTGCGGCCCTGGAAAACAACCACATCATGGATCACGGCGAGGAAGCCTACGAGGATACCAAGCAGGCACTGACCGACGTGGGCGTGGTGTATTCCAACTCCACGGAGATCGGCGTGGTGGAAGTGAAGGGCGTTCAGATAGCTATGCTGAGCTACCTGTGCATCGACCGCTATGAAAAACTGTGGGACAAGGTGCCCCAGGATATCGCGGCGGCCAAGGCTCAGTATCCCATCGTGATCGTCAATTTCCACTGGGGTAACGAAACCTATTACAAGCCCACGGATAACCAGGTGAAGATGGGCCGCCTGGCGGTGGACGCCGGTGCCGACCTGGTGCTGGGCCACCACAGTCACCGCATCCAGCCCATTGAGTGCTACAAGGGTGTGTACATCTGCTACTCCCTGGGCAACTTCTGCTTCGCTGGCAACAGCAAGCCCAGCGACATGAGCAGCTACATCTTCCAGACCCGCTTCCGCGTGAAGGAGGGTGTGGTGAGCAACGAGGGCTTCCGGATCATTCCCATCCGCATTTCCAGCCGTACTGACCGCAACGACTTCATTCCCACCGTGCTGGACAAGGAAACCGCCATCGACAGCATCATGACCACCCTGGCGGAGAACGGCCGCAAGCTGGAATACGCAGTGGACGAATATCCGCTGGACTGGTAAGGAGCACCATATGCAGCAATATCCGAATTTCTTTGCCCGCATCGGCGTCAGCGACGCAGAAGCCCGTGCCCGGGTGGAAGCCTGCTTCAACACCATTTTTTTTGATCCCAAAGAGAAGTTCTACCACGATGTGGATCAGGACAGCGGCTGCATGGAGGACACCGGCAACATTGATGCCCGCACCGAGGGCATGAGCTACGGCATGATGATGGCGGTGCAGATGGACCGCAAGGATCTGTTCGACAAGCTGTGGTGCTTTGCCATGCGCTATATGCACCACGAAAGCGGCAAGTACCAGGGGTACTTCGCCTGGTCGGTGCAGCTGGACGGCAAGCACAATGCTGAAGGCCCTGCGCCTGATGGCGAGGAGTACTTCGCCATGGCCTTGTTCATGGCGGCCAGCCGCTGGGGTGACGGCGAGGGCATCTACAACTACACGGAGCAGGCGCGGGACATCCTGCGCCACTGCGTCCACCAGCACGAAATGGTGGAGGGCGGCCATCCCATGTGGGAGGCCAGCAACCATTACATCAAATTCGTGCCGGAAACACCCTATTCCGACCCCAGCTACCACTTGCCCCATTTCTACGAGCTGTTTGCCCAGCATGCCGATGAGGGCGACCGCGCCTTCTGGCAGGAGGCGGCCAAGGCCAGCCGGGAGTACATCATCCTCAGTGCCCATCCTGTGACGGGCATGAGCCCTGAGTATGCCGAGTACGACGGCACACCCCGGCTGATGTTCAAGAAGAACTACGCCTATTACTCTGATGCCTACCGCGTGGCCATGAATATCGCCCTGGACAACCTGTGGTTCGGCCGCAACGAGGGCATGAGCCAAGTGGTGACCCGGCTGCAGGATTTCTTTGCCGATATTCCCGAAAACGACTATGCAGCCTACGACCTGGATGGCACGGCCCATGATGAACCGGCCATGCATCCGGTGGCCATCACGGCGGTGCTGGCGGCAGCGTCCATCGCCAGCGACAGCCAGTATGCTGACGAATACCTGCGCAGATTCTGGCAAACGCCGCTGCGCAAGGGTAAACGGCGGTATTACGACAACTGCCTGTACTTCTTCTGCCTGATGATGCTCTCCGGCGTGTATCAGAAGCACTGCTGAGCAAACAGGACGCTTTTGCACAATTGAAGGACATTTTTAGAAGGTTGTTGGTTGCTTTTGCAATGCAGCAGCCTTTTCCTTTTGCGTGAAACATGGTATAATGGTTAAAAAGGGCGGATTTCGGCCCGAAAAAACGTTGGGACGTGATTCATATGACGTGTTATCTGGCTGTGGATATTGGTGCATCCGGCGGCAGACACATTGTGGGCTGGATGGAGGATGGCTGCATCCGTACCCAGGAAGTGTACCGCTTTGAAAACGGTGCAACGGAAAAGAACGGCCATCTCTGCTGGGACGCGGAGGGCTTGTTCCGCCATGTGGTGGAGGGCATGAAGGCCTGCAAGACCCATGGCTTTGAGCCCATGACCATGGGCATCGACACCTGGGGCGTGGACTTTGCCCTGCTGGGTGCCGACGGCCAGCTGGTGGGGGACATGGTTTCCTACCGCGACAGCCGCACCGAGGGCATGGATACCCTGCTGGAAGAATCCTTCTCCTTTGAAAAGCTGTTTAAGACCACCGGCATCGCCAAGCAGCCCTTCAACACCATCTATCAGCTGATGGCGGTATTGAAGGAGCACCCCGAATACCGCGAGCAGGTGCGGGACTTCCTGCTGGTGCCGGAATACCTGAGCTACCGCCTCACGGGTAACAAGGCCCACGAGTGGACGAACATCTCCACCGGCGCGCTGGTGGACCCTGTGACCCGCACCTGGGCCTGGGAGGCCCTGCATGCGGCCAACCTGCCCTATACCTGGTTCCAGACCGGCATCGTCGCCCCTGGCACTGACTTGGGCCGCCTGAAGCCCGAGGTGCAGGAGCATGTGGGCTTCAACACCACTGTGGTGCTGACCGCCACCCATGATACCGGCAGTGCCTTTATGGCGGTGCCTGCCAAGGATAAGCAGGCCGCGTTCCTGTCCAGCGGCACCTGGAGCCTGATGGGCGTGGAGCTGGATGCCCCTGTGGCCAATGAGGAAAGCCGCAAGGCCGGCTTCACCAACGAGGGCGGCTGGGCCCATACCACCCGTTTCCTCAAGAATATCATGGGTATGTGGATGATCCAGTCCATCCGCAAGGAAATCAACAACCAGTACACCTATGCTGAAATGGCTGAAATGGCGGCCAAGTCCGATTATGCGGCCTATGTGGACGCGGCGGATAACCGCTTCCTGGCACCGGAAAGCATGATGGCCGAAGTGAAGGCTGCCCTGAAGGAACAGGGTGCCCCGGAACCCAAGGATCTGGCGGATGTGCTCCGCGCGGTGACCATGGGCCTGGCGGTGTGCTACCGCGACGCCATTGAGGAAATGACCCGGATCACCGGCGCCAAGTTCACCACGGTGAACATCGTGGGCGGCGGCAGTCAGAATGTGACGCTGAACCAGATGACCGCGGATATCACCGGCCTGCCCGTGTACGCCGGCCCCACCGAGGGCACGGCCCTGGGCAACCTGGCCGGACAGATGGTCGCCAGCGGCGGCCTGACCAGCCTGAAGGAGTTCCGCGAAGTGATCCGCCGCAGCTTCGACATTGTTGAATACAAACCCAACAAGTGAAAGGATGATAGATGATGACGCCATACGAGTATGCCAAGGAACGCTATGCCGCGCTGGGTATTGATGTGGATGCGGCCATGGCCAAGCTGCAAAAGGCTCCTGTTGCGCTGCACTGCTGGCAGGGCGACGACGTGAAGGGCTTTGACGGCGACCCCACCGATCCCCTGACCGGCGGCATCCAGACCACCGGCAACTATCCCGGCCGCGCCCGCACCCCCGAAGAGCTGATGGCCGATATCGACCTGGTGCTGAAGCTGTGCCCCGGCACCGCCAAGATGAACCTGCACGCCTGCTACGCCATCTTTGACGAAGAAAACGGCGGCTGGGTGGACCGCGACAAGCTGGAACCCAAGCACTTCAAGAAGTGGGTGGATTTCTGCAAGGAGCGCGGCCTGGGCTGCGACTTCAACCCCACCTTCTTCTCCCACCCCAAGTGCGATCCGCTGACCCTGTCCTCGCCCAACGAAGAAACCCGCAAGTTCTGGATCGAGCACGGCAAGGCCTGCATCCGCATCAGCCAGTACCTGGCGGAAGAGCTGGGCCAGCCCTGCATTATGAACATCTGGACCGGCGACGGCTTTAAGGATATCCCTGCCGACCGCCTGGGCCCCCGCGTGCGCTATAAGGAGGCCATGGACGAAATCCTGCGCGAGCCCTTCGACTTTGACAAGGTGAAGCCCTGCGTGGAGAGCAAGGTGTTCGGCATCGGCGTGGAAGCTTACACCGCCGGCAGTGCGGAGTACGCCCTGGCCTACGCCGCCATGAACCCCGGCAAGTGCATCCCCCTGATGGACAACGGCCACTATCATCCCACGGAAGTGGTGTCCGACAAGATCCCTGCGCTGCTGGCGTTCTTCCCGGAGCTGGCGTTGCACATCACCCGTCCCATCCGCTGGGACAGCGACCATGTGGTGCTGCTGGACGATGAAACTAAGGAGATCTGCAAGGAGATCGTGCGCTGCGGAGGCCTGGAAGGCCGTGTTCACATGGCCCTGGACTACTTCGATGCCAGCATCAACCGCGTGAGCGCGTGGGTCACCGGCTTCCGCAATGTGCAGAAAGCCCTGCTGATGGCCCTTCTGACCCCCAACGAGGATATGAAGAAGCTGCAGGACACCGATCAGTTTACCGAGCTGATGGTGAAGCAGGAAGAAATGAAGACTATGCCCTTTGGCGAGATCTGGAACGAATACTGCCGCCGCTGCGGTGTGCCGGAGGACGGCGCGTGGTTCAAGATTGTGCAGCAGTATGAAAAGGACGTGCAGCTGTCCCGCGCATAAAAAAGGGGATTCTTAAGGGCCGACCGGCCCTTAAGCGGAGTCCAGAGGCAGAGCCTCTGGCGGGGTTTGGGGCAGGGCCCCAAGCACAGCAAGCGCCTTGGCGGGAGCGTAGCTCCTGCCAACAGCGGCACTAAAGATGTGCAACAAAAGGAGGAAATACCTATGTCCATGACTGACATTTCCATTGTAAAACGCTACATCCGCATGGCCACTGATGGCTGGGATCAGGGCTGGCACGAGCGCAACGGCGGCAACCTGACCTATCGCCTGACCAAAGAAGAAGTGGCCGAAATGAAGCCCTTCTTTGACGCGGAGCCCCGGCCCTGGGTGAACATGGGCGTCACCGGTGCAAACCTGGCAGGGGAGTACTTCCTCTCCACCGGCAGCGGCAAGTTCTTCCGCAACGTGCAGCTTGATCCTGCCGACAGCCTGTGCGTGCTGGAAATCAACGACAAGGGCGACAGCTATCGCATTGTGTGGGGCCTGGTGAACGGCGGCAAGCCCACCAGCGAATTCCCCAGCCACTTCATGAACCACTCCGTCCGCGTGGCGGCCACCGGCGGCGAGTGCCGCGTGATCTATCATGCGCACCCGGCCAATGTGATCGCCATGACCTACGTGCTGCCCCTGACGGACCGCGACTTCTCCCGTGCGCTGTGGAAGAGTGCCACCGAGTGCCCTGTGGTGTTCCCCGGCGGCGTGGGCGTGGTGCCGTGGATGGTGCCCGGCGGCGCGGATATCGCCCTGGCCACCTGCGAAAAGATGAAGGAGTTCGACGCTGCGGTGTGGGCCCAGCACGGCCTGTTCGTGTCCGGTCCGGACTTTGACATCACCTTCGGCCTAATGCATACCATCGAGAAGGCTGCGCAGATCTGGGTGCTGCAGAAGTCCACCGGCCTGCCCGAATTGCAGACCATCACCGATGACGCCCTGCGCGCCATCGCCAAGGACTTCGGCGTGCAGCTGCGCGAGGAATTCCTGGATTGATGCAAACGCTAAGCCCGGTCGCATGGCCGGGCTTTTTGCATGGGCTGACAATGTTTCACAGCTTGATACGGCGGGTAAATTAGTATATAATCAGGTATCAAGAAAGGAATGTGATCGCATGAAAAAACTGCTTGTGATATTGCTGGCGGCTATGCTGCTGCTGGGCGTGGCTACGGCCGAGGAACAGCTGGGTGACCTGCCCCAGCGCGGGCTGATCCTGCCCATGACCCAGGCGGACGTGGATATGGGGCTGGAGATCGGCCCTGTGATGCTGCAGGTGACGGACGGCTCCCACATGCCTGCGGTGTATGTGATCTGGAACAGCCCCGAGGCCAAGGCTGCGGAAAGCCAGATGCTGGCGGCGCAGCAGTCCGGCGACAGCGAAGCGTTGGTGGCGGCCCAGGAAACCTACCGCAATAATCGGTATCTGCTGGCGTATGTGTATCTGATCGGCCCGGACATGGACGAAAGCCTGCATGAAATGCTGAAAGCGGCTACCGTGGACATGGGCAAGAACGGCGACTATGAATTCCGCTACGAGGTGGGTCGGTATAGCGTGGAGGACGCCGCCTTGCAATCTCAGCTGGACGCGGCGGTCGCACGCATTACGGAGCTGCTGAATGGGGCGGAGTTCCAGCCCATCGTGTTTGATGAAAGCGAGCTGCGGCAGATGGCGGGGGCCTTCCCGGCCTTTGAAACCAAGGACATCAACGGCAATACGGTGACCAACGATATTTTCACCGGCAAGAAGCTGACGGTGGTGAATATCTGGGGCACCTACTGCGGCCCCTGCATCAATGAAATGCCGGAACTGGCGGCCTGGGCTGCTGAAATGCCCGAGGATGTGCAGATCATCGGCCTGGTGAGCGACCTGGCGAGCTATGAGGACACCGCCACTGTGGAAAAGGCTAAGCTGATCTGTGAAAAGACCGGCGTGGCCTATCTCAACCTGGTGGCCAATGAGGATTTTTACGACCTGCTGATGGGCGTGACCGGCGTGCCTACCACCATTTTTGTGGACGGCCAGGGAAACATCGTGGGCGAGGAGATCGTGGGTGCTTATGTGCCCCGGTACAAAGAACAGGTGGAGTTGCTGCTGAATGAACAGTAAGAAGTATCTGGCGGCAGCCCGGGGGCTGATCGTGACCGCTGCGGTGGGATTCATTGCCTACGGCGTGTGGCGCGGCGAGGTGGCGGAGGTGCTGGTCAAGGCCATCAATATCTGCCTGGAATGCATAGGATTGGGCTGATGCTATGAAAATGACGCAAGCAATCAAACGCAAGGCGATACAGATCGCCGCCTTTGGCCTGAACAACTGCCACATCGGCAACTATGTGGGGGAGAAGGGCGCGAGGATCTACACCGGGCAATGGAAGCAGTTTTGCTCCCCGGGGCTGAACTGCTACTCCTGTCCGGCGGCCTCGGTGTCCTGCCCCATTGGTGCATTGCAGGCGGTCAGCGGCTCCATGACGTTTGACTTCAGCTTTTATGTGGTGGGCTTTCTGCTGGCGGTGGGCGTGCTGCTGGGCCGGTTGGTCTGCGGCTTTCTGTGCCCTTTCGGGCTGATCCAGGAACTATTCGCCCTGATCCCTCTGCCCAGAAAAAAGCTGCGCCTGCCCCGCTGGGTGAAATACGTGAAGTATGTGATCCTGGTGGTGTTTGTGCTGATCATGCCTGTGGCGGTGACCAACATCGTGGGTATGGGCCAGCCGGCATTTTGCCAGTACATCTGCCCGGCTGGCACGCTGCAGGGGGGCATCCCCCTGGTGAGCACCCACCCGGAATTACAGCAAAGCTTGGGTTGGCTGTTCAGCTGGAAGATGCTGCTGCTGGTCGGTACCCTGGTGGGGTGCGTGCTGGTGTACCGGTTTTTTTGCAAGGCCATGTGCCCCCTGGGGGCCATCTATGGCCTGCTGAACAAGGTCAGCTTCTACCGCCTGACGGTGGACGAGGCGAAGTGCATCCACTGCGGCAAGTGCGCCCGGGTGTGCCGGATGGACGTGGACCCGGTGAAGCATCCCCAGTCCATGGAGTGCATCCGCTGCGGCGACTGCGCGGCGGCCTGCCCCACGGGGGCCATCAAGCTGGGCTTCGGGTTCTTCAAGAAGGAAAACAAGCAGGAAGAAACGCCTGCCTGCGGCGGTTCCTGTGCGAATTGCAAGGGCTGCGGCAAGGGAAAATGAGTCTGAAGAAAAAAGTTGCATCATCTGCGGTGAATAGTGCAGATGAATGTTGACAAAAATAGTCGGGTATGATAGAATGCTCTCGGGAATCCCGAGAGTTTTTGTCGGGATTCAGAAAGGAGGCGCTGGATGAAGCTTTCCACCAAGGGTAAGTACGGGCTGTACGCCATGTTTTATCTGGCGCAGCACGCAGGCAATGGCCCCCAGCCGCTGAAGGCTGTGGCGGAAATCGGTGTGCCGGAGGACTACCTGGAGCAGCTGTTGGGCAACTTGCGCAGGGCTGGCCTGGTGACCACCGTGCGCGGTGCCCAGGGCGGTTATCAGCTGGCCAAGGCGCCGGAGGAGATCACCGTGGGCGATATCATCGACGCTACGGAGGGCCCGCTGACTATCTCCGAGTGCCTGAGCGACGAAGGCTGCTGCCACCGCTCCGGCCAGTGCAGGACGCGCCGCGTGTGGGAATACCTTTCCAACAGCATCAACGATCTATTGCAATCCATATCCCTGAGGGATATGCTGGAACAAGAAGAGTTTGGCGTAACAAAGGAGTCATGACCATGAACAAGGTTTATCTTGATAATGCCGCTACCACCGCTGTTTCCCCTGCGGTGCTGGAGGCCATGCTGCCTTACTTTACCCAGTGCTTCGGCAACGCCAGCAGCATTCATTCCACCGGCCGTGATGCTCACCGCGCGGTGGATGCTGCCCGCAAGCAGGTGGCCGAGGCCATCGGCGCGCTGCCCCAGGAGATCTACTTCACCGCTGGCGGATCTGAGAGCGATAACTGGGCCATCAAGGGCGCGGCCATGGCGAAGAAGGACAAGGGCAACCACATCATCACCTCTTCCATTGAGCACCACGCCGTGCTGCACACCTGCCAGTGGCTGGAAAAGCAGGGTTTTGAGGTGACCTACCTGCCCGTGGACGAGTACGGCCGCGTGCGCATCGAAGATGTGGAGAAGGCCATCACCGACAAGACCATCCTGATTACCATCATGATGGCGAATAACGAGATCGGCACCATCGAGCCCATCGCGGAGATCGGCAAGCTGGCCAAGGAAAAGGGCATCCTCTTCCACACCGACGCGGTGCAGGCCATCGGTGCCATCCCGGTGGATGTGAACGCCATGAACATCGACATGCTGTCCATGAGCGGCCACAAGTTCCACGGCCCCAAGGGCATTGGCGCGCTGTACATCCGCAAGGGCGTGAAAATCGGCCAGTACATGCACGGCGGTGCCCAGGAGCGCAACCAGCGCGCCGGTACGGAAAACCTGGCTGGCATCGTGGGTATGGGCAAGGCCATTGAGCTGGCGGTGCAGAACTTGGAGGCCAACAGCCAGCGCATGACCGCCCTGCGGGACAAGCTGATCGAGGGCATCCTGAAGGAGATCCCCGACGTGCGGCTGAACGGCCATCCCACCGAACGCCTGCCCAACAATGTGAACGTGTCTGTGCGCTACATCGAGGGCGAGGCTCTGCTGCTCCGCCTTGACCTGGCGGGCATCGCGGGCTCCAGCGGCTCTGCCTGCACCAGCGGCAGCCTGGATCCCAGCCACGTGCTGCTGGCCATCGGCCTGCCCCACGAGATCGCCCACGGCTCCCTGCGCCTGTCCCTGGGCACCGACTCCACCGAGGAAGACGTGGCCTATGTGCTGGACAAGCTGCCGGGCATCATCAAGAGCCTGCGCGACATGAGCCCCCTGAACTTCTACAACCAGACGCTGACCAGCTCCTGCCCCTTTGATCACGACCACGGCGACGTGGAAGAAGACGACGAGTAATCGAGGAGGAAACATCCTATGTATAGCGAGAAAGTTATGGATCATTTCTCTAATCCCCGCAACGTGGGCGAGATCGAAAACGCCAGCGGCAGCGGCACGGTGGGCAACGCCAAGTGCGGCGACATCATGAAGATGGACATCCAGGTGGAGAACGGCGTCATTGTGGACGTGAAGTTCAAGACCTTCGGCTGCGGCGCGGCTATCGCCACCAGCTCCATGGCCACGGAAATGGTGAAGGGCAAGACCATCGAGGAAGCCCTGCAGCTGACCAACAAGGCCGTGGCTGAGGCCCTGGACGGCCTGCCCCCGGTAAAGATGCACTGCTCCCTGCTGGCGGAACAGGCCATTCACGCCGCCATTGAGGACTACAAGGCCAAGCATCCGGACGCATAATTGCAATAAAAAACCGCCGAAAGGCGGTTTTTTATTATGCTTGTCAGCCGAAAAGGCGTTATAAAACCCCCAGTTGAACTGGGGGTCAATAAGAAAAACCTACGGAAAAAGGCCTCCTATGCTATACTGAGAGTGGTCTGGCAACCGCAAAAGCAAGCAAAGGAGGCATCATCATGAAAGA
>JAGBBA010000063.1 GCA_017938695.1 Clostridia bacterium
CCCAGGGGGACATATGTATTACTATCGTTGCGTGAACCGAGAGTGGAAGTCAGAAGCTCAGTTTTCACCGGTGGATGGCACATGGGAAATTGCTTTTGTTCGTCATGATACCACAACACCCCGTTCTGATGGCTCATTCTACTTTGCCCGGCAATTTCGACCGCAGAACATTGCAGCGGTGGTCTTTGCACCAAATGTTTTACCGCAGCATTTGCAGGTGATCTGGAACAGCTGTCCAACGGCATGTTCGCCAGCATTGATCTTTTGATAACGCTCCCGGCTCTTTACACGGTGACGGTGAAGCTGTTCCTCGCGCTTGATCTCTTCCGGGGTCAATTCACGCGGCGGCAGCTCAAAGTTTCCGATAAATCGGAAGTAGATGTCTACCTCCACAACGCGGTCACCGTCGATCTTCTCCGGCTTGTGAATAATGATCTTGTCGATAAATTCGTTGAGCATCTGAGTGGTCAGCTCAGAATAATCCGTGTAGCGTTTCGCTACCTCCAGGAAGCGTTCTGCACGGGCAGAATCCTCCGCGAAAGCAGCGAGGTTCTGTTCAGCGGCGGTAACGGCTACCTTCAGGCTTTTCTGTTCGGATTCATACTCTGCCATCAGGCTGTCAAAGCGCTCGTCAGTGATGCGCCCGACAGCATAGGATTCATAAAGCTTCTTGATGATATTGTCCAGCTCGGCGATGCGCTTTCGGTCTTTGTTCAGCTGCCGCTTGGCCTGCTTTGCTGCCTCCTCCTGCCGGAGCTGGGCGGCGGCGTGTACCCTGCTCAGGAACTCCTCCTGATTGGCAAGGGCATAGGTGCTGACGTGGCGGATAGCGTCCAGCGTCATCTTACGTAAAGCTTTCGTGGTAATGGTGTGGCTGCAGCAACCCTTCTCATGGCGCTGGGCGGCAAGTGTGTAGGTGGAACAGTCGAAAAAATCCGTGGGATAAGGTTTGCCCTTGCTGCCAGCGCGTGTCCGGTGATTGTACAGCTTCGCACCGCATTCAGCGCAGTACAGCAAGCCGGTGAAGGGATTCGCTTCTTCAATATGATCGATGCGGCGCGGCGTTTTCCGTAACTTCTGTGCCAGCTCCCGTGTTTCACGGTCAACAATGGCCTCATGGGTGTTCTCAAAGATCAGCCATTCATCCTGCGGATTCATCACCGCGCGCTTGTCTTTGTAAGAAGCCTTATGCGAACGGAAATTGACCGTGTCACCCATATATTCCGGCTTGGCAAGAATCTGACCTACCACATGGCCTGTCCAGTTATAGAGCGAACGGAATTCTTCCTTGCTTTTCCATACGCCGCGATTCTGCCTCGCAAGATAAACGGCGGGTGCTTCCACCTTGTCATCAAACAAGATGCGGGCGATCTCATATGGGCCGTGGCCTTCGATGGTCAGCTGGAAAATACGGCGGACAACCGCGGCGGCTTCCTCGTCGATCAGCCAGTGATATTTATTATCGGGATCTTTCTTATAGCCGTAAGAGGCTGCGCCGTGATGCATTTGTGTTTGATCGGCAGACGACTAAAAATACCGAGTTTGTAATCTGCGTTCTTTTGATTCTCAATCGTACAGCAAACCACTACATTGTCATAACCGTCCTGCCAATCATCGGGGATACAATCCATAAACCTATCAATGCGCTTTGTGAGAAACAGAAATGTGCAATCCTGACGCTGTTTCATCATCCTCCAGCATTCAGGCCGCCATGCGTCAGCTTCCTCAATCAAAAAGTCAGTTGAAAAACAGGTATATACTATGCCCGATTTCATTTTGTATTGACCATTCCTCAACTGCTCTACGGGCTTGGTAAAATCTTTTGTTTTTTCAATGATACTTGTATCAACCCCGCGCTTTGCATCGCCCTTGTGGATGTAGCAATAGCGGCAGCCTTCACTGCACTTTTTACAGCCCCTCCACGGATTCCACATGGCCATATACTCACCTCTTCACCGCCAATTCCCTCGCTCCCATTGTATCATAGCCGTCAACAACCAGCCGGCCTTCCTGCTGCCGTGAGGCTTGGACTGTTTCTTTTTTGCACTCGCATTGAACAACGCGCCAAACTTTGCTATACTGTTCTGGTTATGATCGATCACCAAGGAGGTTTATTCATATGAAGCTTTGGGGAGGCCGTTTTTCCAAGTCCACCGACAACCTGGTGGATGATTTCCATTCCAGCATTTCCTTCGACCAGCGTCTGGCCGAGCAGGATATCACCGGCTCCATCGCCCATGCCACCATGCTGGGCGAGCAGGGCATCATTCCCAAGGAGGATGCCGACAAGATCGTTGAGGGCCTGAAGGGCATCCTGGCGGATGTGAAGGAAGGCAAGATCGAATGGATGGTGGACGCTGAGGATATCCACATGAACGTGGAGACCATCCTGACCCAGCGCATCGGCGAGGCTGGCAAGCGTCTGCACACCGGCCGCAGCCGCAACGACCAGGTGGCCCTGGACGTGCGCATGTATGCCAAGCTGGCCTGCCAGGAAACCGTGGCCATGCTGGAGGATCTGCTGGATGCCATCCTCACCCATGCCCAGGAGAACCTGCACACCATCATGCCCGGCTATACCCATATGCAGAAGGCGCAGCCCATCACCCTGGCCCACCACATGATGGCCTATGCCCAGATGTTCCTGCGGGACCGCACCCGGTTCCAGGCCGCCTACCGCGCTGCCGATGTGATGCCCCTGGGCTCCGGTGCGCTGGCTGGCACCACCTATCCGCTGAACCGGGAGCGCGTGGCCGAGCTGCTGGGCTTCAGTGCCATCAGCCAGAACAGCCTGGACGGCGTGGCCGACCGCGACTTCCTGCTGGATTACCTCTCCGCCGCTTCTATCTGCATGATGCACCTGAGCCGCTTCTGCGAGGAGCTGATCATCTGGAACACCAATGAGTTCCGCTTCGTGGAAATGGACGACGCCTACGCCACCGGCTCCTCCATCATGCCCCAGAAGAAGAACCCCGACGTGGCCGAGCTGATCCGCGGCAAGACGGGCCGCGTGTACGGCGACCTGATGGCCCTGCTCACCACCATGAAGGGCCTGCCCCTGGCCTACAACAAGGACATGCAGGAGGACAAGGAAGCCTTCTTCGATGCCCGCGACACGCTGGTGAAGGGTCTCACGGTGTTCACTGCCATGCTGCGCACCGTCACCTTCCGCAAGGAGAACATGGAGCGCGGTGCGTCCGGCGGCTTCACCAACGCCACCGACTGCGCCGACTACCTGGTGAAGAAGGGCGTGGCCTTCCGCGACGCCCACGCTGTGGTGGGCCGCCTGGTGGCCCACTGCCTGAACGAAAACAAGGCCCTGCTGGACCTGACCCTGGACGAACTGAAGCAGTTCTCCTCCGTGTTCGAGCAGGACGTGTTCGACGATCTGTCCATGCTCTCCTGCGTGGAGAAGCGGCGTATCCCCGGCGCACCTGCGCCGGATATGGTGCAGGCCAGCATCGACTGGACCAGAGCCCAGCTCCATGACTGATCAGATGCGCCAGCGGATCGTGGACACCGCGCTCCGCTATGCTGCCCACCCCTGGACAGCCCGGCCGGAGCACATGTGCCACACCCAGGAGATCAACACCCCGGACGCAGCCCACGGCGGCTGGTGGCAGATCGGCCTCAACACCGGCATGCCCTATTGTTGGGGCGGTGCCTCCACCGTCGAGGCCTTCGACGCCGCCCTGGCCAGCGGCCATTATGCCGGGAACGTGCCGCTCAGCAAGCCTGCGCCCATCCGCAGCGAGTGCGCGGGAGTGGACTGTTCCGGGCTTTTGTGCATCTGCTGGGAGCTTCCCCGGCGTATCAGCACCAGGGAGATCCCTGCCGTTGCCGACCAGCTGGCCAGTGCTGAGCAGCTCCTTCCCGGCGATATCCTCGCCAAGCCCGGCAGCCATGTGATGCTTTTCATCGCTTTTGCCAACGCCGACCGCACCATCGTCCGCATCGTGGATGCGACCCGCTCCACCGGCAGAGTTGCCGTCAGGGAGGTGTCCCTGGCCGAGCTGCTTGCCAGCGGCTATCTCCCCTTCAGCAAACGGATGGAGGCCTGACCCATGCTGACCCTGATCCCTGCTGCACGCCAGCACATGCCCTTCCGCCAAGCCCTGATGGCCGATCCAGCCACCATGGCCTACAACGCGCCCTGGTTTCCGCCGGACGGCACCATCCCCTTTCCCGAAAAGGACTGGGATGCTTGGCTGGCCCAGTGGACTGCATGCGAGCCGGAACGCTTTTGCGGCTATGTGGCCACAGAGGACGGCACCCTGGTGGGCGAAGTTTGCTGGCACGGCTATGGCGAGGGCATGGGCGTGGTGATCCACGCTGACCACCGGGGCCGCGGCTACGGTGCCGAAGCCCTGACCCTGCTGGCGGAACGAGCCTTCTCCCACCCGGAGATCACCCGGCTGCAAAACAATTTCGAGTCTGACCGCGCCCCTGCCCTGCGCATGCACCGCTGCGCCGGATTCGTGGAAACGGGCAAGGATGCCGATGGTTACACGCTGGTGCAACTCACCCGGGAGAATCACCGTGAACGGCAGCTCCGCCGTGTAACCCAGGCCATGTGCCAGTGGGAAGCAGGCGTGCCGGAGCGCATCCATCACTTCATCAAGGTGCATGGTTTTGCCCGGCAGATCGGCCAGATGGAGGGCCTTTCCGCCGACGAGATGTTTGTGCTGGAGGTCGCCGCCCTCACCCACGATATCGGCATCAAGCCAGCCATTGCCCAAACCGGCTCCTGCCCCGGCCCGTTGCAGGAACGCCTTGGCCCGCCCGAGGCTGCGTCCATGCTGGGTGCGCTGCACATCCCCCAGGCGGTGATCGACCGGGTGTGCTTCCTCATTGCGCACCACCACACCACCCAGGGCGTGGACGCGCCGGACTGGCAGATCCTGCTGGAAGCCGACTTTTTGGTGAACGCCATCGAGAACAGCATGCTTCCCAAAACCGTGCAGGCCTACCGCGACACCGTGTTCCGCACTGCCGAAGGGCTGCATTTACTATCATTATTAGTGCTTCTGTAACATTTTATTAACATCCGACACACTTCGGTGTGTCATTTTTTGGATATGACCACTTGTTTTTTTTTTTTTTTGGATGTATACTGGTATTACAAGATTCGCCCGTTCACCTGTAACTGCCATGCGGTTTCCGGCCGCGAGCGTTTCCGGAATTTGTAAGGAGGATACATCCATGAAGAGAATCCTTTCTCTGGTCCTGGCCCTGGTCATGGTGCTGTCCATTGTGCCTGTGGCTTCTGCGGCTGTCACCAAGCTGCCCACCACGGTCGATGGCTACACCAGCCTGCCCGCCAAGCCCACGGCCCCCCATTACACCCTGAGCACTGTGGGTGATCACTACGAACTGACGGTAGCCGAGCCTGATAACTATGTTACCAACGGCTATATCTACATGGAAGGTCGTACCGAAGACCATAACGATTCTGGCGTTTCGTTTACCTGGGACGAAGCCAAGAAAATCTTCGTGAGTGATGCTCTGCTGGACGACACCTATAACAAAGACGTTGTCATCGGCTTCCGTGACTGGGTGAAAAATGTTAGCGTTGATGTTAACGTGAATACCAATGAAGTCGACTATGCCAGCGGACGCAACCCTGAAACCAACGAATATATTTACTGGTTTGATGATGGTAGCACTCAGGTTGAAACCAAAATCGGCGACAACTGGACTTTCGCCACATATAACCGTAACGGCAACCTGAGCAATTACTGGTACGAAGCTGGCGAGGGCTATCGCCCTACCTTTGATGCTTATGGCAACTTGACCAGTGTTAATCTGCAAACAATCGATGAAAATAGCATCTGGCACAATCTCCAGTGGGATTTCCATACCGAGACTTGGTTGGAAGAAGTGTACGATGACGAGCTGGAGACTTGGATTTGGACCGAAGCGGAGCAGGAATACCCTGCCTACGATGCCAGCCAGCATGCTGCTCTGGGCACCATCGAGTACAGCTTTGAGATGCCTCCTGTAAAGTTCGATGCCACTGGTGATGGCTTCAAAATCGACGATTGGGGCGATCCCGTCTATTCTGGCGAAAATGTTTCTGCCTATTATGACGAAAATGGCAACCTGAATAGCTATACCATCACCAATGAAGATGGTATGCTTGTTTCCTATGACCAGTATGGCCGCATTACCTGGGCATACCAGTACACGGGTATGGGTGCCTTGACTTGGGACCCCAACACCAATGAATGGGAATATGAAAGTTGGGCCACCGACGAGTCCTATGTAGAGGATTCTTTGGCCGCCTTTGACGCTACCAAGTACCCCGCTCCCTACGCCAAGGAATACGCCATTGCCACTCCTCCTGCCTCCTTCGTTTCCGGCGGGGAAGGTTTCGTTTCCGAGGAGTGGGGCAACTACTACTATGGCGAAAACCTGAGCGTTAACTACAACGACAGCGGCGCCATCAACAGCTACACCATCACCACCTTTGACGACTACAGAATCAGCTACGACCGTTATGGCCGTCTGCAGGGCGTTTACACTTACGATTCCAAGGGGAACTCCATCGACTGGAACCAAAACACCCAGCAGTGGGAACAGTACGACTGGGAAACCGAAACCTCCACCCCTGTGACCGGTTTGGATCCCTTCGTGGCTTCCAAGTTCCCCGCTCCTTACGCTGAGCCCTACACTGTCACCCTGCCCCCCGCCACCCTGGCTGCCGACAAGATCGACACCACCAAGTTCGTGGCTGACGAGCTGGGCGAAATGAAGCTTGGCGAAGACGGCATCGTTTCTCTGGCTGACGTTGATTACTTCGATGCCACGATCAACTACCGCGATGCCAACGGCAACTACAAGTATGTTAACATGACCTATGACGAGGCCACCAAGACCTGGATCTCCGACGCGGCCCTGCCTGCTGGCGTAGCTCTGACCGATCTGAACGTTAACCTGATCGACGAAAACTGGAAGTACACCACCTACCGCAAGGGTGCCCTGGACAGCATTTCCATCGACAATGTTGTCAAGGAGGCCGACGGCACTTATATCCGTTACGATCATGAAAACGAATACAATGTCACCGGCTACTACGATGCTGCTGGCAACCTGACCAGCTACTTCTTCAACGACTTCGAGCAGACCATGGGCGTTGAGTACGACATGAACGGCAACCTGCTGTACGCTTGGGCCGATGCTGCCGATGGCAAGACCTACTACTACTATGATGCCGCTGATCCCCTCAAGCTGGATGATGGCACCATCGTGACCGGCTGGTATTACTGGGATGAGAACGACAAGCGCGTTTTGTGCAACGAGCCCGCCGGCCTGGAGCTGCCCGAGGCTCTGATCAACGCCAAGCCCAAGAAGGCCGACGTGATCTGGTACCCCTACAACACCATGTGCGTGGCCGGTATCTCCCTGAAGGACACCTACGGCATCACCGACAAGTGGTACAACGTGGTGCCCGTGGACCTGACCAAGGACGGCACCCAGACCTTCGATCTGGTGGCTTCCGGCATGTTCCTGATCGGCAAGGCCAACGTCACCGTTGCTGACGGCAACGTCACCGTGACCTACGGCATGCCCTGGGGCCATGGCTACATCAAGGAAGAAGTGCTGAACTGGTTCACCTCCGTGGATCAGATCACCGCTGAATTCTGCGACGCTCCCACCTCCGCTTATGCCTTCGGCGAGCCCGTGAGCATCAGCGAGGATCTGGGCGGTGCCGATGTGGGCCTGCTGTTCATCTGCAACCGCGTCACCTATCGTCAGCCCTATTACAACAATGGTGCTCACCTGGTGCGCTGGTACTGCAACAAGCCCGAGTGGAAGGCCTTCCGCGAGCAGCTGATGACCATCATGCCCGAGTAATTCACCCCGAACCCCTGCCTCCCGGATTTCCGGGAGGCTTTTCTCTTGCCTTGCCGGGCGGAATTGGGTATAATCCTTTTATCCCATTGATTATGATGATCGGAGTGATCCCCATGGCGACGAAATCCAAGAAGAAGCAAAACAACACCCCTGTGCTGATCGCCATTGCGGCCGTCGCTGTGCTGCTGGTGGTGGCAGGCATCCTGATGCTGAACGGTAACGGCACCAGCGACCAGCCCGCCAACACCCTCACCGGCACCCATTATGTGCAGATCGACGTGCAGGACTACGGCACCATCACCGCCGAGCTGTATGCCGATACCGCGCCCATCACCGTGACCAACTTCATGAAGCTGGTGGACGAGGGCTTCTACAACGGCCTGACCTTCCACCGTATTATTTCCGGCTTCATGATCCAGGGCGGCGATCCCCTGGGCAACGGCACCGGCGGCTCCAGCGAGCAGATCAAGGGCGAGTTCGCCCAGAACGGCGTGAAGAACGACCTGGCCCACACCCGCGGCGTGCTGAGCATGGCCCGTTCCTCCATGCCCAACAGTGCCAGCTCCCAGTTCTTCATCATGCACCAGGATGCTCCCCACCTGGACGGCAGCTATGCCGCCTTCGGCAAGGTGCTTACTGGCATGGAGGTGGTGGACGCCATCTGCCAGAACACCCCCGTCACCGATGGCAACGGCAGCGTGGCCAAGGCCAATCAGCCGGTGATCACCGCCATCAAGCGCATTGAAAAGCCGGAATAAGCATTGCGCCCGAAACGCATTTGTGATACAATCAACCCAATCGCATAGCATGCTGCCACCGGGTAGCTGAATGCCAAAAAGCATTCGCAGGCATATCGTTAGGTCTTTGAAGATATGCCCGCGGATGCTTTTTTTCAGGAGGTTTATGATGAAACACTACTTCACCCGCACAGAAATCACCCTTTGGTGCTGCTCCGTCTGCGCCATTCTGGCATCGTTCCTGCTGTTCGACCGCGCCAACTGGGCAACGCTGGCCGCCTCGCTGATCGGCGTTACATCGCTGATCCTCAACGCCAAAGGGAATCCCCTGGGACAGCTATTGATGATCATCTTCAGCCTGCTGTACGGCATGATCTCCTATTCCATCGCCTATTACGGCGAAATGATCACCTACCTGGGTATGACCATGCCCATGGCCCTGGTGGCCCTGATCGCCTGGCTGCGGCACCCCTTCAAAGGCAACCATGCCCAGGTGGAGATCGACCATCTCTCCCGCAAAGAGTGCTGGCTGATGATCGCCCTGACCGCCGTTGTGACCGTCATCTTTTACTTCATTCTGCGCCATTTCAACACCGCCAACCTGCTGCCCAGCACCCTGTCCGTCACCACGTCCTTCCTGGCGGTGTATCTCACCTACCGCCGCAATCCGTTCTTCGCCCTGGCCTATGCCGCCAACGATGTGGTGCTCATCCTGCTCTGGGCCCTGGCCAGTCTGCAGGATATCAGCTACCTTTCCGTGGTGGTGTGCTTTGCGGCCTTCCTGTTCAACGACGTGTACGGCTACATCAGCTGGCGGCGGATGGAAAAACACCAGCAGCTTTCATAACCTGATGGGTTGCCACCCCATCATCCCCGTGTTATAATTTACCTATATTATGCTTTGATAAGCGAGGTTGAGCCTATGGATCGCATCGTTACGACACATCGCCTGCGCAAGGTTTGCGAACCCTCCCCCATCTGGACGTTGACCACCCTGGACGAGGGCGGCCTGCCCGCGCCTGTCAACACCCTTGTTCCCGGCGTGTGGGAGAGCATCCCCGGCCTGAAAACCTACCGCGGCCATGCCGTGTATGAGAAAAAGCTGACCTGTGGCGGCACGCTGCGGTTCGTCTTCGGCGGCGTCAGCTTCCGCGCCAAAGTCTTCCTGGATGATACCCTGCTGGCCCAGCATTACGGTGCCTACACCGCCTTCGACTGCCTGGCGGAGGACGTCCCCTTCGGCCAGCACACCCTGCGCGTGGAGGTGGATAACCTCTTCGGCGGCGATTCTGCCCTGCACGTGCCCAACGACTACTATTCCTACGGCGGCATCAACCGCCCCGTGACCATCGAGCAGCTGGGCAGTGCCTACATCACCCAGCTCCACGTTACGCCCAAGCGCCGCGGCCGCATGTGGCTGGCGGATGTGTCTGTCACCGTCCGCAGCCTGAGCGACGAGGAGCAGGTCATCGACGTGGAAGCCAAGGCCGGCCCCGGTAGCATCAGCTGGAAGCACCGCACCCTGCCTGCCAAGGCCGACATCACCCTCACCGCCACCATCGCCGCCCCTGGCGTATCCCCCTGGACGCCCGATCAGCCCCGGCTGTACAACGCCGAAGCCATTCTCTGGCTGGATGGCGAGCCCGCCGATGACCTGTGCGACCGCTTCGGCTTCCGCGAAGTGAAGGTGGACGGCGCGCAGCTGCTGCTCAACGGCGAACCCATTTTCATCAAGGGCGTGAACCGCCACGAGGAGTACGCCAACTTTGGCTGTGCTGTACCTGTGGAGGCCATGATGCAGGACGTGCAGCTGATGAAGGATCTGGGCTGCAACTTGGTGCGCACCTGCCACTATCCCAACGATCCCCGCTTCCTGGACCTGTGCGACCAGCTCGGCCTGATGGTGTGGGAAGAAGGCCACGCCCGCGGCCTGAGCCTGGAAAACATGCAGCACCCCAACTTTATGGAGCAGACCATGACCTGCCTCACCGAAATGGTGGCGCAGCACTGGAACCACCCCTCCATCGTCCTCTGGGGCTGCCTGAACGAGTGCGACGACGTGTCCGATGAAGGTGCCTCCATCTACCGCCAGTGCTTCCAGAAGCTGCACGAGCTGGACGCCTCCCGGGCCATGACCGCCGCCCTGCTGGACCGCACCGGCAGCCAGGTGCTGGCTGATCCCGACGTGGTGAGCATGAACCTCTACCCCCTGTGGTACCACGAATCCGACCCCGCCGCCCACATGGCTAAGATCAAGACCTGGGTCAACGAGCACGGCGGCGCAGGCAAGCCCTTCATCATCAGCGAGATCGGCGCAGGTGCCATCACCGGCTACCACGATCCCTTCGGCCAGGCCAAGTGGTCTGAAGAACGCCAGGCCGCCATCCTCCGCCGCCAGATCACCGCCGCCATGGAAAACCCCGAAGTCACCGGCATCATCCTCTGGCAGTTCGCCGATGTGCGCGTGGACGAGTCCTGGTTCTACAACCGCCCCAAGTGCTACAACAACAAGGGCCTCGTGGACGAGTACCGCCGCCCCAAGCTCAGCTACGCCACCGTCAAGGAGCTGTACACGAAATGACCAAAGGGGGCGTTGCCCCCTCTGGACTCCCCCACCAGGGGCATTCGCCCCTGGACCCCAGGAGGGGCACTGCCCCTCCACCCCGCCAAAGGGCCATTCGGCCCTCTGGACTCCCTTTCGGGGAGGGCCGGGGTACGCACATAAGCTGGGGTCACGGCGCATAACGGATGCGCCGCGACGCGGGAGAAGGAACTTTCCACCTAATCAG
>JAGBBA010000064.1 GCA_017938695.1 Clostridia bacterium
CCGGTGGCAATGACGAAGGGGTCCCACCTGTTCCCATCCCGAACACAGAAGTTAAGCCCTTCAGTGCCGAAAGTACTTGGCTGGACACGGCCCGGGAGGATAGGTCGCTGCCGGATTCCATTTAGAAGCTTCTCAGTTGAGAGGCTTCTTTTTTCTGTATACATATGTTATACTGCCGTTGGAGCGTGATGACGGATGGTGAACACTGATTACAGGATCGGGGCAATCGGCTTTCTGCTGCATGAGGATTGCATCCTGAAGGGCTATTATCCGCTGATTCCGCATCGGGATGTGCTGGTGGAGCGGCTGAAGCAAATGGGCTGCAAGCGCAAATCTGACGTGATGCGGCTTCCCGATGAGGGATTGATGCAAGCCGGTGTGCCGCAGGAAGGACTGGGCTTGTTCAGAAAATTTCTGGTGATGTATGATCCCAGAGCGCAGAAGATGCGCGAGATCGCGTCCGTCAGCCACACGCCGGAGGAAGAAGCATGCTTCAAGGAGCTGTACCTGCTGCCGGGCGTGAAAGGCACACGGGCGCAGCTATACATGAAGGCCGGGTTCGCATCCCTGGCGGATGTTGCCAATGCCTCGGCAGAGGGGGTGGTCGCGGCCTGCGGGCAAGCGATCGCAAGGGAAAATCTGCCGATGAAGGTGCCGCTGCTGAAGGAAGCCCGGACGCACATCGCCGTGGCGAAGGCTTTTACAGATAAGGTGGAAGGATAAACATGAACAAGCTCCGCGTGGAAATCAACCCCGTGACCAACTACGTTTTTCACATGCTCTCGGTGGCCGGGCTGGGCTACGATAACGATTATGGCCGTAGGTGGCGGCATACCGTGCTGGAAAATGACCTGGCGGTGCTTCGTGCCCACGAAAGGCAGCTGACCGTGAAGGGTGGCGAGTACTGCGGCGAGTGGTACGTCCCGCTGGTGTGCCAGGCGGCCAGGGGCGATGTGCCGCCGGAGGACTACTACGCCCGCATGGACGATCCGGCTATGGCCGAGGTCTGCCGGGTGATGGCGGCGCACTATCAATCATACCTGATGGATGTTTACCCTGATACCCTGCGTGAATTGCAGCCCTTTGCCGATGAACTGCAGCGTCTGCTGGATGAAAGCGGCCTGGCTGAACGTGCTGAGGCGATGGTGGGGCAGGCGATACCCGAGTTCCGGGTGATGCTGGTCAATTCCGTGGACGGAGGCCCGGAGGCCATCGACATTTCGGGCAACCAGGATGTGTTTGGCAACGGGTGCGCGCCGGAGGCAAAATGGTTGTTCATCGGGCACGAGTACATCATCTATCTGCTCAAGCAGGCACTGGCGGGCACGGCGGCCTTCCGCACCTGGGACACCTGGCGCATCACCGAGGGGCTGGCGGAGTATTACCTTACCAGGCTCTTCGGTGAAAGCGGTGCATTCCGGAAGATGCAGGACGTGGTGGACTTCTACAGGCAGCAGAAGGAGGGTCTTTCGGCAAGGGAATTATACCTGCGCGCGGAGGCCTGGGAACTGCTGCGAACCATCGCCAGGGAGTACCATACTGTGCTGGGCGATGCCCTGACCGGCGTGTACGCCCACGGCAGCATGGCCTTCGGATGCTATAACCCATCGGAAAGCGACATGGATTTCCTGGTGGTGGTGGAGCGCGAGCCCACCGACGTGCAGAAGCAGCACCTGCTGGAAATCCTTCTGTACCTGGACGAATTTGCCCCGGCCAAGGGCTTCGAGATGAGCGTGGTGCTCGCGCAGGACTGCGCTGCGCCGGTGCATCCGGTGCCGTTCTGCCTGCATTTTTCCAATGCCCACAAGGAGGCGTGCCGCAAGGACATGCCTGCCTACATTCAGCGGATGAAGGGCACGGATCCTGACCTGGCGGCGCACTTCACGGTAACCCGGGCGGTGGGCAGGGCGGTGTGGGGCAAGCCGGTGGAAGAAGTCTTTGCCCCGGTGCCCCGGGAGGCCTATCTGGACAGCATCCGCGCCGATGTGGCCAACGCCGCAGAGGACGTGGCGGACGCCCCGGTGTATGTGATATTGAACCTGTGCCGGGTGCTGGCCGCCCTTCAGGATGGCGCGGTGCTGAGCAAAGCCCAGGGCGGCGCGTGGGGCCTGGAGCACCTGCCCACGGAGCACCACGGGGTGATCCGCGCGGCGTTGGAAGCATACGAAACCGGCAGCGTGTGCACGGCGGACGGCCGGGCGTTTGCGCTGTGGGCGGCAACGGAGCTGGGATGATTGTTCTTTCCCTGCTTTTTCCTGCCGCAGGGCCGCAAACTGTGCTACAATAAGCCCATCAGCCATGGGAGGTATTTTTATGAACATAGATCGCTGCGTTGATTCCCTGTCCATGCCCTTGCCGGAGGATATCCTCAAGCGCAAGTGGGCCGGTGACCTGGAAGGGGCCATGAAGGCCATTGATATCCGCTTGCAGGAGGACTTGCCGGAGATGCTCCGCGCCCGCCTGGTGTGCGAGAAGGAGCGCATCCGCCGCCTGCCCACCCAGTACCCCTGGAACCGCGCCCAGGCCCTGGAAAAGCTGCAGGAGCTGATCCCCGGCATGACCGATGAGGATCTGGAAGCGTGGGAAATGGCCGGCAAGGTGGACTTCATTTACATTGGCGGCGAGAAGCGGTACTTTGTCCGCTTCCATAAAACCCTGGCCAAGTATCCCGTGCTGATGCAAAAGGCCGGCAAAACCGTCAGCCCCGAAAGCCCCTGGCTTGATCCCATGATCAAGACCATCAAGGAGAAGGGCCAGCTGCGCCGCCGCATCGTGCTGGACACCGCTGTGTACTGCGACAAGGATGTGTTCGTCCCTGGGGAATACCTGGCGCACATGCCCTTCCCGGCGGCCAGCGCGCAGCAGAGTGAAATGACCCTGCTGGCAGGCGACCCGGACGGCATCGGCCCCGAGGACGCTCCTGCCCGCACCGCCTGGTGGAAGCGCGAATTGAAGGAGTGGCAGAAGCTGCGCGTGAAGTACAGCTATGTGAGCTGCATCAAGTATGCCGATCCGCTGCACGCCCCGGCCCCGGCGGAGCCCCTGTACCCCAACGCTGCGCCCCCCTGCGCTGACGACCTGGCCGAGAGCGGCGCGTACATCCGCTTTACCCCCTATTTGAAGGCCCTGGCCGCCGATCTGGCCAAGGGCGAAACCACCCCCGTGGGCAAGGCCTGGAAGTTCTATGAATTTGTGACCACCAAGGTGAAGTATTCCTTCATGCGCGATTATTTCCAGATCGACGATCTGGGCGAATACTGCGCCGTGAACCTAAAGGGCGACTGCGGTTTGCAGGCGTTGCTGTTCATTATCCTGTGCCGCATTGCGGGCATCCCGGCCCGGTGGCAGAGCGGTATGAGCATCGACGATGATTATGTGGGCAGCCACGACTGGGCACAGTTCTACCTGGAGGGCTGGGGCTGGCTGTTCTGCGACCCTAGCTACGGCGGCGGTGCATACCGCAACGGCAGCGCGGAGCGGCACGCCTTCTACTTCGGCAACCTGGATCCCATGCGCCTGGTGGCCAACCGGGAGTATCAGGCTCCCCTGGTGCCGGAGATGCACGCCCTGCGCGTGGACCCCTACGACAACCAGTCCGGCGAGATGGAGCGCATCGGTGCGGAGGTTGCCTTCACCGGCCGCGAGCTGGACTGCGACGCGGAGCTGGTGAGCTTCGAGGATTTGGACTAAGTTTTTTTCAGCAGGCCGGACGGAGGGTTCGGCTTGTTGATTTTAGTTTTACTTCAGACAGGCTTTAGGTGTTGCAGGGGGCCGCTTTCGCGCGTCGAAAGCGGCGCAAAGCCGCCGGGGGGAAGCGATCACGCTTCCCCCCGGACCCCCTCGCCTTCTGAGCAACTGGGCAAGCGGCTGTAAAGCGGGGCGGCTCCGTTGCAGAGGATTGCTTTGAATTTCCGCTTTCAGCGGAAGCAATCCTCTGCAAAGTCACCGCATTGTTCCTTTGCGGTTTGAGCGACAGCCGCAGGGGCTTGAGGGGAACGGTGGGGCAATGATCCACTTACATAATAAATAAAACCGCGCACTTCTTACCCTTTAACGGGGATGAAAGTGCGCGGTTTTGTTGCATCAGCAGGGGGTCAGCTTCTTTTTCAAATTGTAGCGGCAGTGGCCCTTGGGGCAGTCCTCCAGGACGCCGAAGACCTCGTAGCCGTGGCGCAGGTAGAAGTCCTTGGCCTGGAAGTCGAAGGTATCCAGGTGGATCAGCTCGCACCCGGCGCGGCGGGCGTCGTCCTCCACGGCCTGCAGGAGACGGCTGCCCAGGCCCTGCTTGCGGTAGGGTTCATCCACCCACAACACATCCACCCAAACGATGTGCCAGCAGTACATTTCCGCCAGGCATCCGGCGATAATGTTGCCCGCCTCATCCACGATCTTCTTACGGATGGGCACAAACCGCTCCTTCTGCGTCAGGGGCACCTGGCTGTGGTTGTACCGGGTGATGCCCTCGTAGATCGCGCCGGTCTCCTGCTCGGGGCAGTCAAGCAATTGCATAGCAGTATCCTTTCATAGCCGCCGGATGGGGAAGAGCATGTATTCCTTGCCGGTGGCTGGGTCGGTAAAGTCGTGAACGGCACCGGCCAGGGAGAGGCCGTGCTGTTCCATGTAGGCAAGCGTGGCAGGGAAGGCGTCGGGGCTGCTTTCCACCCGGAGGTACTCATACCCGGGGATGACCCACTTCACCCAGCCGGTGGGAGGCTCGGCGTCGTCGCGACACTCAGCACCGGCCAGGTACAGCCCCTGGGTGAAGTTTTCCTCCCAGGGCTGAAAGGTGCGGGAGAAGTCGCTCATCGCGCCCCACACGCCGCAGAGCTGGCCGTTTTCCATTTTGGCCAGGGGAGCGATCTCGCCGAAATGGCTGTTGGCATCCGCCCACAAACGCTGGATGAACCCGTCGCCGTCCCGGGTGGAGCCCTCCTTGCCGATGACGGTAAAGCCGGGCTTGGTGATTCGCTCCATGGTTTACACCCTTTCCAGCGGCAGCCACAGCTCCGCGTAGTTTTCTTCCGGGGGCGTGTAGTATTCCAGGTTGTAGTTGCCGCCCAGCTTGTAGTCCTTGCAGGCAGGGAGCCACTCCTTCCACATGCGGGTGTTGATGTCCTGCAAATTGTCCAGCCGGCAGGGGAAGATGGCCCAGGTGCCGGCTGGGAAGAAGGCGGTTTCGTAGCCCTCGGGGATGTCGCGCCAGGGCTGGTACACATCAGCGATCAGGTATTTGAACCACCGGCCGTCGGCATCAATGCACGCGCCGAACTGGCCGCAAACGTGCTGGTTATCGCCAGCGTAATACTCGTCCCAATAGGGCGGAATCTCCTGATAAGAGGTTTCGTTGTTGAACATTCTGCCCGTGCCCATCAGGGTAAAGGCAGGCTTTTCCACGATCTTGAACTCAAGCATGTTGCCACCCTCCAACGTCAGATTGATGCGCAGGGGTGAAAAGGCATTGAGCTTCGCGCCCTTCTCCTTGGCGGCGGAGGGCAGCGTGCCGTGGAACTTCTGAAACGCCCGGGCAAAGCTGTCGGGGGAGTCGTAGCCGTATTTCAGGGCCACGTCGATCACCTTGTCCTCGCCCCGGGAAAGCTCCTGGGCGGCTAAGGTCAGGCGGCGGCAGCGAATGTACTCGCCCAGGGTCACGCCGCACAGGGCGTGGAAGATCCGCTGGAAGTGGTACGCGGACACATAGGCCTTCTGCGCCACGTCCTCCGGCGAGATCTCCTCGGTGAGGTGCTCCTCGATGTACTTCAGCGCGCTTTCCAAGCCGCTGATCCAGTTGGGCATGCCCTTCACTCCTTTCATCAAGGCAATGATAGCATGGCGGGGCAGCCTTGTCCCGACTTTTTCTGCGCCCCTTAGCGGCCAGCGTCCTCCCGGCGGATTACGTCCATGATCTCGCCATACCGGGCCATAAGAGCATCGTAATTCTCCCTTTCATGGGGGAACAGGCACCGGGAGCAGTCCTTCACGCCGCTGGGCAGATAGGTGCAGTCGCCGCCGCACTTTTTCCCCAGGGCGTACAGGGGGCAATAGCAGAACAGGCAGTTGAAGTCCTCGGGCCTGTCGGTTTCATGGCAGGGGAAATAAGGGCAGGCCGTGTTTTGAAAGAACTGGCTGCTCATAGCGACTGGCCCCCGGTGGCGATGAGGTGCATCCGGTGGTAGTAGCCCCAGATCAGCAGCACCGCTGCGCCCACCCAGGCCAGGATCTCAGCGGAGTAAATGCCCCACTCGCCCAGCAGAGAAGGCAGCAGCAGTGCCGCGCCAATGCGCATGAACAACTCCACCACGCCGCTGATCATGGGGATGAAGGTATCGCCCAGGCCCTGCAGGGTGGAACGGTACACGATCAGCAGATACAGCGCGAACAGGCCGGAACTCATTACCACCAGGAAGCGGTAGCCAAAGGCCAGCACCTGCTCCACAATGGCCGGGTCGTCCTCGATAAACAGCTGCAGCAGCGGCTTGCCCCAGATGATCATCACCGCCGCCACCAAAATGGCCAGGCCGGTGGCGATCTGCGCAGACCTGCGAAGGCCCAGGCGCACACGGTCCATCTTCTTGGCGCCGTAATTCTGTCCGGTGAAGGTACCCACCGCGCTGCCAACGGCCACGCCGCCCAGCTCGATCAGGCCCTGCAGGCGGCTGGCGGCACTGTAACCGGCCATAAAGATGAAGCCCTGGGCATTCACCACGCCCTGCAGCACCAGTCCGCCCACAGAAATAATGAAGTTCTGGAAAGCCACCGGCACGCCCAGGCGGATCAGCCGGACGGAGATAGAACGGGTCAAGCGGAAATCGCTGCGGGCAAGGCGCAGGATGGGCAGCCGCAGCACGGCCACCAGGCAAATGGTGCAGCTCAGTGCCTGGGACATCACCGTTGCCGTGGCCACGCCCACCACGCTCCAGCGGAAGAAGGCCACAAACAGGATGTCCAGCGCAATGTTGCACAAGGCCGCGGTGGTCATGGCAATCAGCGGCGTGCGGCTGTTGCCCACCGAGCGCAAAAAGCCTGCAAACAGGTTGAAGCCCATCACAAAGGGCAGGCCGCCGAAAATGATGCGCAGATAAGTGCAGGTCAGCTCGTAGGTATCGGCGGGGGTGTTCATCAGCGTGAGCACGGGCCGCAAAAGCGCCTGGGCGGTGATCTCCAGCCCCACCACCACAAAGGCGGCCAGCACGATGCTCTGGCCCGCGGCCTGGCGCAGTTCGCGCTCATCGCCCGCGCCGAAGCTCTGGGCGATCTGGATGGCAAAGCCCTGGGCCAGACCCATGGCCAGGCCCAGCACGGTCCAGTCCAGCCAGCCCGCGCTGGACACCGCCGCCAGGGCGGTCACGCCCTCCACGCGGCCCACCACCAGGGTGTCCACCAGGGAATAAAACTGCTGGAACAGATTGCCCGCCAAAATGGGCAGCGCAAAGAAAAGGATCAGTTTGGTCGGGGAACCGTGGGTCATATCCTTGGTACGGGATGCCATGAAAAAGCACTCCTTTGAATGTGTTCATGACGCTATTCGTGAAGGAAGACCGGATTCCTGCCGGTGGAGGGAAAGATTTGCCTGCAAAAGGCTGATTCTACTTTATGTCGGGTGACAAAAAGGCTCCTTTTTGCTATGCTAAAGCAAAGGAGGGGAAAACATGGACGCGACAATGCTGGGAGAAAAGATCACTGCGCTGCGCAAGGAAAAAGGCATGACACAAAAAGACCTGGCAGCCCTTCTGCACGTGACAGACAAGGCTGTAAGCAAATGGGAGCGAGGCCTGAATTTTCCGGAGATCACCCTGCTGGAGCCGCTGGCTTCCGCCCTGAACACGTCGGTAGTTCAGCTGCTTTCCCTGGAGGACGCCAGCAAGGAAAAGATGGCGGAGACCTTCGCTATGTTATCAGCAAAGGAAAAGCGGCAACTGATTAAAGAAATGAAGAACAAGGCCGTCATCAAGCTTGTGATAGAGGTAATCCTGCTGGCTGCGCTGAGCTGCGCCTCCAAGCTGTTTGCCGATCGTGGTATCTACGGCTTGGCACAGATTGTTACCATGGGCATGACGGGGTTTGTCGGCATACTGATCGGTTCGGAAATCTACGCCATCAAAAAACTTCCGAAGCTGGGCTGATGCCCCCGGTTTGCATTTCCCCCCGAAACGTGCTATGATAAACAAAACCACGTTTACAGAAAGGATGAACTTCCTATGCGTATCGCTCTGATCAACGAAAACAGCCAGGCGGCCAAGAACGCCATGATCGAGGCCTCCCTGAAGAAAGTTGTGGAGCCCATGGGCCACACCGTGATCAACTATGGCATGTATGCCGCTGACGATGCCTGCCAGCTCACCTATGTGAAGTGCGGCCTGCTGGCCTCCCTGCTGCTGACCACCGGCGCGGCCGATTATGTGGTCACCGGCTGCGGCACCGGTGAAGGTGCCATGCTGGCCTGCAACAGCTTCCCCGGCGTGCTCTGCGGCCACCTGGTGGACCCCTCCGACGGCTACATGTTCGCCCAGATCAACGACGGCAACTGCGTGTCCCTGCCCTTCGCCAAGGGCTTCGGCTGGGGTGCTGAGCTGAACCTGGAGATGATCTTCCAGCAGCTGTTCGGCTTCGGCCACGGCAACGGCTATCCCGCCGACCGCGTGGTGCCCGAGCAGCGCAACAAGAAGATCCTCGACGGCGTGAAGGCTATCACCTACCGCCCCCTGATCGACATCCTTCACGACATCGACCAGGATTTCCTGAAGGAAACCATCAGCGGCGAGCACTTCGCCGAGTATTTCTACCCCGCCTGCCAGGATGAGGCCATCGCCGCCTACCTGAAGAGCCTGTAAGCCTTTCACCCGGCTGGAGTGCAGGAAAAAGTGCTTGCACTCCAGCCGCAGGTGTGCTATAATATTTGGCGTTGCGGGGCATTAGCACAGTTGGTAGAACGAATTACCTCTTGCGCATCCCCGGCACCCACCCCGCAAGTTGGTGAACTTGCACAAAAAAATCAATACAAAATTTGGGGCATTAGCACAGTTGGTAGAACGAACTACCTCTTGCGCATCCCCGGCACCCACCCCGCAAGTTGGTGAACTTGCACAAAAAATCAATAGAAAATTTGGGGCATTAGCACAGTTGGTAGCGCGCTACATTCGCATTGTAGAGGTCACCGGTTCGAATCCGGTATGCTCCACGCAAGGACTTGCAGAAATGCAGGTCCTTTTTTGTAAGCTCACATCCTGGTGGTCATTTGCTTTCCCCCAACGCAAAAGAAGCAGCACGCAGCTGCTTCTTTTGCGAATGGTCGTTTTTTACGCGTTGCCGTTTTCCTGCCCAAAAACCTCCCACTCGATCAGGGCAGGGAAGGCGGAGGGGTCGTCGCTCTTTTGCATGCGCTCCAGGCGCAGCCAGCGGATGGTATGGCGGCCCAGGGGAATGAATTGCCGCTCGCCGGTTTTCTCCAGGTCATAGGCGATCTCGCTGCCGTCGGACAGCACCACATGCCCGGCGACCCAGTAGGCGTCGTGAGGGAAGTCGGCCCGCAGGGTCAGGGCCATTTCGTCTACCTGGACGTCGCGGCCGAAGTCCAGCAGGCACCAGGCGTCCTCGCGGGCACCGATGCCCCAGCTCTGGAAGGGCCACTCGCCGTGGTAGGTGCTGTGGCGCATGCCGTCGATCACGTTGCGGGCGCAGAAGCAGGCCTCATTGCGTGTTTCCACATTGGCCGTGCAGTGGGGGAAGAAATCCGTGTCGCCCCGCAGGTCGGCGGGGTTGCAGGCAATGTTGCGGCGGGCGGTGATCTCGCCCTTCGTCATGGCGCGGGCGGTGACGATGTGCCGCAGGCCCTGGAAGGCCACCGGGCAGTAGGCCAGGCGGTGCTCGCCGAAGGGGATGCGCCAGGTCATTCGGCCGGTGGGGAGGTACACTTCGCCGGGCAGGATGGTGGCGTCCATCTGCACGAAAAGGTGCTGGGCGTCGCTGGTGATTTGGATGTAGTCGCCCTCTTCATACACCCGGTCGATGCGCAGAAGGGCTTCGGAGGCGTGGCTGACCTGCGCCAGCTCTTCGCCTGATGCCGTGTAGGCAGTGATGGTGATCATAGCACGTTCTCCTTACAGCCACAGCATGGGGTCGGTGCCGCGCAGCTTGGCCAGGGCTTCCACCAGGAAGTAGTCGCCGTAGGTGATGTTGGTGTGGCGGCCTGCGCCGTCGTCGTGATAGCTGGCGGTGCAGTGGGTCAGCACGCCGCAACGGTCCTCCGACCAGTCGCAGCAGTGGTCGATCAGGCCGTCCAACAGGCGTTCGGCGGCCTCCTGCCAGTGGCTGTCGCCGGTGGCCTTGGCCAGTTCCATCAGGCCGCAGGCAGCGCAGGCACCGGCAATGTTGTCGATGCGCTCCTCACCCTCGGGCTGGCAGAAGTCGCAGTCGGTGAGGCCGTCGGGGCGGATGTGGGCCACGAAATACGCGGCAATGCGTTTGGCGGCGTCCAGATAGCGTTCATCCTTGGTGTTGATGTAGGCCAGCGTGAAGCCATACAGGCCCCAGGCCTGGCCGCGGCTCCAGCTGCTGCCCAGGGTGTAGCCCTGGCCGGGGTGCTCCTGCACCCGGGCACCGGTGTTGGGGTCGATCTCGATGATGTGGCTCACGGAGCCATCGGGTCGCAGGAATTCACGCAGGGTCATGTCGGCATGCACCTTGGCCACGTTGGCAAAGCGGGGATCTTCCAATTGGCGGCTGGCCCAGAAAAGCAGGCTCAGGTTCATCATGCAGTCGATGATGGCAAAGCCCATCTTGGCCTTTTCGTTCCAGGCGCGGATGTAGCCCACGGGGTTGAAGCGGCCCATCAGGAGGCTGGCGGCATGGAGGGTATCCGTGCGGGCCTGTTCATCGCCGTTGAGCTTGTGATCGGCACCGGTGGAGAGCAGGTACATAAACCCGGTGTCGTGGTTCAGCAGGTTGTAGGTGCGCAGCTCGGCGGTGAGCAGCTCCTGGGTGCGGTGGGCCTCGGTGCGGAACATTTCATCCTTGGTGGCGGCGAAGAGCTGCCACATCAGCCCCGGCCAGAAGCCGCCCGTCCACCAGGAATTGCCGTCGTAGGGCGAGGCGATCCACTTGCCCTGCTCGCTCTTGTAGGGCAGAATGCCCATCTGGGCGGCCAGGGGCACCGTGCGGCGGAATTTGGCTACGATCTTTTCAAAAATCACATCAGGTTGATTGCGCAATGTTCAGCACCTCTTCCGGAATTTCGTTGGGAACGGCATCGCCGGCGTCGGTCCACACGGCGCAGACCAGGGTAGTGGTACCGGCAGGGATGGCGGCGTGCAGGGTGGGGATCACCGTGCGGGGGGCCATCAGGTTGGTGTTGGCCTCGGGGGCGATGACCTCGCCCTGGATGTAGCCCTGAAGGGCGTAGATGGCGGCGGTACCCATATCGCCGTGGGCCACGGCGGAGCGTTCGTCGGCCTGCAAGGCGGTGGCGATGCGGTCGCACAGGCGGCGGCCGGGTTTGTCACGGGGAATGGCGAAGGCGGCCTCAGCAGCCTCCAGGGGGCGGTCGGTGGTGATCACATGCTTGCGCACATGCCACATGCCGCAAGGGATAATGCGGCTTTCGATGTGCACGCCGTCCACGGGGCTCCAGGTAAAGGCGACTTCCTTTTCCGTGAGGGAGAAGGTGTCGCAGCCGCTGCGGCCATGCCACAGGTCTTTTTCGCCCTTCACCACCAGCATGGAGTCGAACGCGCCCTTGCGCAGTGTGCCGGCCTCCTTCACCACCGAGAAGGTGAACTGGGTGGAATAGGCGAATTTCTCGTACTTTTCATCCTCGTGCATGTGCTCGTAGGCGTGGTTGCCGGCGGTGTAGGCCACCACCTGCCGGTTTTGCTCATCGCGGGTGAGAAGCAGGCGCACATGCTCGTCGCAGAAGGTTTGCGGCGGGGTATAGGGCTTTTCTTCCGCCAGCCAGAAGGGGTGATCTGCAGGCAGGGCCAGCACGGAGAACGCCTTCAGGGCCCAGTAGGGGGAGCCGGGAGCGTTGTAGCCCTCGGTCATCACCAGGTTGGGATAGCCGTAGCCGATGGTCAGCACGCCGTCCCGGTCGAAGATGGGCTGCTGCATCCAGAAGCGCACATTGCGCAGGAGCAAGCCCTTGATCTCGCCCCAGTCCAGGCCGGGGGCGGTCACATCCGCCAGGGCACAGGCGGCGAAGAAGCTGCTCTGTGCAAAGCGGTAGGTCAGGCTGCGGCCATAGGTCAGGGCGCGGCCCTCCTTGTCGAACCAGCAGGCGAAGCGGGGAGCGATCATCCGTGCACGCTCACGGAAACGGGCGGCGCGGTCGGGGTCGTACTGATCCATCACCTTGGCGTACACCAGGCTGTAATAGTGGAAGCCCCACAGAGTATAGTAGTCGCGCTGGGTGGCCTTGTCGAAGTACCAGCCGTCGGCAACGTAGTGGCCTTCCATGTCGTCCAGGTCGCGGCGGAGGCGATCCTCATTCACCGGGCGGCCCACCGACTTGAAGCCGATGTTCACCAGAATGCGGAAGAACTGCCAGTTGTTCTGGGGCATTTCGTGCTGGTTGATCTGATCCAGCCAGCGGTAGAGGTTCTCCTGCTGGGCGGGGGTCAGCTCGTGATAGAACCGGTCGGGGATCAGGCACAGGGCCATGCCCATCACGGCCATCTCCACCATGCGCTGGTCAAAGGGGCCGATGTTGCCCCAGTATTCCTCATGCTCCGGGTCGGTGCCGTGGATGATGCCCTCCTTCCACAGGGCCCACAGGGGCTCGGCCTCGGGACAGCGGCTGGCCAGCATGGGCACCAGGGCCCACAGCGCACGGGAAAAGCCCTCCATCCCGGCGATGCCCTCATCGTAGCTGGCACCGGAGTGGCCCAGCATCAGCCGGGCTTTGCCGGGGGTGAAGCAGCGGGTCAGGGGTCTGATCAGCTGCAGGGCGGCGGTGACCATGTCCTGCCTGGTGCGGATGGGATTGAGACGAACATCATTCATTTGCATCATTCCTTTACAGGGAAATGCCTTCCGGACTCAACACGCAACGGGGCTGTGTGCTGAGTCCGGAACACGGGGAAGGGAGCACCCCTCCCCGTGACGGATACGATGGTTTAGCCCTTTAGGCCGGAGGTGGCGATGCCCTCGATAAAGTACTTCTGCAGGCACAGGAACACAACGGATACCGGCAGCAGCGAACACAGGGAGGCGGCCATGATCAGGTGATAGTCGCTGGAGTTTTCCTGGATGAAGCGGCGCAGACCCACCTGCACGGTTTTGTTCACATCGCGGGTCAGGTAGATCATGGGGCCCATGTAGTCGTTCCAGGTGCCAACGAAGGTGAAGATCACCAGCGTGGCGATGGCGGCCTTGGACAGGGGCAGCATGATGCGGGCCCAGATGCCGTATTCGCTCAGGCCGTCGATACGGGCGGCCTCGCACAGCTCGGTGGGGATGGACTGGTAGAACTGGCGCATCAGGAACACGCCGAAGGCACTGAACGCCTGCAGAACCACCATGGCCCACAGCGTGTCGTACAGACCCATGGAGCGCATCATGATGAACTGGGGCAGCATGTAGGCCTGCCACGGCACAGCAATGGTGGCAATATAGGCCAGGAACAGCACATCGCGCCCCTTGAATTGCAGCTTGGCAAAGGCATAGGCCGCAAAGGAGGAAGTCAGCGTTTGCAAACAGGTGACCACAATGGCGATGAAGGCGGTGTTCTTGAAATAGGTGAGCAGCGGCACCTTCTGCCAGATGAGGGAGAAGTTCTCCCAGTGGAAGGTTTCGGGGATCCAGCGGATGGGGTAGATGAACACCTCACGGTCAAGCTTGAGGGAGGAGGAGATCATCCACACAAAGGGGATCAGCGTAAACAGGGCGACGAAGATCAGCACGGTGTACAGAACAACCTTGCCGATCAGGCGCAGCATGGGGTTATCCTTGCGGATCTCCCGGCCAGTACGGACAGCAGCCTGTGTCATGGTTCACATCCTCCTTTCTTAATCGTTGGCGAATTTCTTTTCGCTGGAGAACTGGATGATGGTGATGGTCAGAACGATCAGCAGCAGCACCATGGAGATGGCACTGGCCTCGCCGTACTTGATGCGGGCGAAGGCGATATCGTAAATGTAGGTCACCAGCATCTTGGTGGAACGTCCGGGGCCGCCCTCGGTCATGATGGCGACCACGTCGTAGATTTTGAAGCAGGAGATGATCATCATGATGGAGGCGAAGAAGGTGGTGGGCTTCAGCTGGGGCAGGGTCACATTGCGGAACTGCTGCCACTTGCTGGCACCGTCCACCGTGGCGGCCTCGTAAAGCTCGCGGGGCACGCCCTGCAGGGCGGCCAGGTAGATGATCATGTAGTAGCCCATGTTGCGCCATACGCTTACCAGGATGATGGCCCACATGGCCATGGTACTGTCTGCCGTCCAGGATTTATTGAACGGTATGCCCAGCGCCATGATGAACTGGTTGATGGGGCCATCCTTCATCAGCATGAAGTTCCAGCACACGCAGATGGCCACCATGGAGGCAACGTAGGGGAAGAAGAAAATGGTGCGGAAAACCACTGCGCCCTTCACGGCCTTGTTCAGGGCCATGGCCAGGGCGATGGAGCAGACTAGCGTCAGCGGGACGGTGATCAGCGTGTAGAACACGGTGTTCTTCAGCGAAATGCCCAGATCCACACGGTTAAAGAAATAGAAATAGTCGCCCTCGGCAAACTTTTCTGCCACCTTTTCCACCTTGAAAATGGTGGCGTAGTTGTCAAAGCCGACCCATTTCATCGTGCTCAGGGCACCGCCGTTCCACTCGATAAAGGAGAGCAGAATGGAAAAAACAACGGGAACCAGGGTAAAAATGGCGAAGCCCAGGAAGTTGGGGGCAAGGAAGGAGTAAGCGACGAGGGTATTCTTCCTCTCCAGCTTGCTCATGGATCGCTTGCGTTGTTTCACGGCCGTCTGTGCCATGGCGAATGCTCCCCTTTCAGGATGTGCTGATGGAAATAACTTGAACGGGGAGAGCGAGTTTTGCGCTGCGCTCTCCCCGCACGTTAGACTACTTTGGGGTTATTTGATTGCGGATACCTTACTCAAACAGCTCGGCAGCGCGATCGTTCATTTCCTCGATGCCTTCCTCAACGGAGATCTCGCGGGTCATGATCAGGGTGTGGGTCTCTTCCACGATGGGCTTGATGTCGCTCAGCTTCTCGACAACGGGCCATTCAACAGCCACGTAGGAGGGCAGCAGGGCAGCCTTGGAAGCCTCGTCGGTGGGGAAGCCGGCCACAGAAGCCATGGCGCCAGCCACGTCCTCAGACACCCAAGCGGGGCGGGAGCCGGTGGAAGCGGTAGCCTTGGAGCCTTCCACGCCGCACAGCCAGGAGATGTAGGTCCAGGCCAGGTCCTTGTTCTCGGACTTCTTGTTCATCATCACGCCGGTCAGGTTGCCGAAGGAAGAACCAGCGGCCACGCCCTCAGCATGGGGAACAGCGGTGATGCCCCAGTTGAAGTTGCAGGTGCCGTCGTTGTTGTAGCCGATCAGGGTGGACACATACCAGTAGCCCATGGGCATCATGGCCACGTCGCCGTTGGCGAAAGCAGCGGAGTAGTGCAGGCCGGAAGCCTTCAGCTCATTGTAAGCACGGCAGGCACCGGCGTCTTCCAGACCCTGGTACAGGTTGTAGAAGTAGGTCAGGTCGTCATACTTGCCGTCGGCCAGGGTGTTCACGCCGTCGCACACGGCCCAGTTGGCCACAGCAGACAGCCAGGTGTGGTAGTGGGTACCGTACACGCCGTCCTTGGTCATGGTCTTGGCCAGCTCAGCATAGGCGTCCCAGGTCATGTCGTTGGTGGGATAGGCCACGCCAGCGGCATCGAACAGATCCTTGTTGTAGAACAGGACCCAGAAGTCAGAGCGGAAGGGCAGAGCATACTGGGTGCCCTCGGCGGCGTAGTTGGCTTCCATGCCAACGAAGCCGGACACGTCGTAGTTATCCTTCTCCATGAAGGGGGTCAGGGGCTCGGCGAAGCCCTGAGCCTGCCAGTTCACGATGTCGGAAACTTCCTTAACCATGAACACGTCGGAAGCGTCGCCGCCGGACAGCATGGAGCCAGCCTTGATGGCATAGTCCTGAGAGGCAACGTCGATGTACTGCAGGTCGATGTTGGGATAAGCAGCTTCGAAAGCGGCTTCCTGGGCAACCAGGTAGGGGGTGGTGTTGGCGTCCCAAGTCACGACGGTCAGCACCTGCTTCTCTTCGGCCACAGCAAAGCTGGCCACAGACAGGAGCATCACGACTGCCAGGATCAGGGAAAGCAGTTTCTTCATATGAGGTTCCTCCTTGTTTGATTATCTAAACGGGATCTCCCGTTCGACACTGGTTTCTTACACTTTTCTTACACTTGGTTTTTGTGCGAAGATGTGTGTTCTGGGATAAGTTCGAGATTATTGTACATCCGTCAATGGGGTGTGTCAACAGCTTTTGGAAGAATCCTAAAAATTTTTATGTAAAATCGTCATTGAAAGAAAGCTGTTTTCACTTTTCTTTCACAAATTTACAAAAAATCTTGTAAATGCAGAAAACAATGATATAATATACATGAAAAACCAAAGGGAGTGACCCTTGTGAACAATAAGCAAGCAACGATCTATGACGTGGCGGAGCACGCGGGGGTGTCCATTGCCACGGTGTCCCGGGTGCTTTCCGGGGGCAGTGCCAGCCGCGCCGCCCGGCAGAAGGTGGAAGCAGCCATCGCTGCGCTGGATTACACACCGCCTGCATCCCGCCGGGGGCAGGAAAAGGGCCCTGAGAACCGCACCCTGGCCCTGGTGGTGTCCAACCTGAGCAACCCCTACTACGCCTGCCTGGCTGCCGGTGCCGAGGAGGCTGCCCGCCGCAACGGCTATGCGTTGCAGCTGTACAGCCACGACCTGAATGAGCCCGTGAGCCCCGCGCTGATCAACCAGCTCATCGAGCATCGCCCCGCTGGCGCGGTGCTGGTGGGCTCCATGGTGGAGAACGGCACGGACGACGAGCTGTTCAGCCACCTGGAGCGGCTGCACCAGGTGATGCCCCTGGCCATCATCGGCCCCAAGATCGAAGGGCTGGACTGCATCAACATCACCTCCGACCTGTCCCTGAGCGTGCGCAAGAGCATCGCCCACCTGATCGCCATGGGGCACAAGCGGATCGCCTTTATCGGCGGCAGCAGCAATATCCGCTCGGCCTCGGTGCGGGAGCAGGCGTTCTATCATGAAATGGAACGCCTGGGCATGGAGGTCCTGCGCACCGGTGCTGAAAGCGGCTTTACCCCCCGGGATGGCGAAATGTGCGTGGCCAGGCTGTTTGCCAGCCTGCCGGAGGGCAAACGTCCCACCGCCCTGATCGCCATCAACGACCTGGTGGCCCTGGGTGCCCTGCGCGAACTGCACCGCCTGAACCTCCGCGTGCCGGAGGACGTGGCCCTTATCGGCTGCGACAACCAGTTCTTTACCCCGTACCTCAATCCGCCCCTGACCACCGTGGACCTGCACCCCACCGATCACGGCAAAAACGCCGTGTCCGAGCTGATCAACGCCATCAGCGGCGGCAACGTGTATTCTTTCAGCCATATCCGCGAGTGCTCGCTGATCATCCGTGAAAGCTGCGGGATGGGGCGGCGCATAGTGTAAAATACCGGCAGTCTGATCGCCACTGATCCATCACACCTATACATAAGGAGGAATAACCATGGCCAATCCTATCCTGCCCCTGTGGGAATACATCCCCGACGGCGAGCCCCGGCAGTTTGGTGACCGCGTTTATCTCTACGGTTCCCACGACCGCCACAACGGCACCGCCTTCTGCGATTACAAGCTGAAGGTGTGGAGTGCCTCCATCCACGACCTGAATCACTGGGTATGCCACGGCCACAGCTTCCATACCCGCCCGGATACCGACCACCCCTCCAGCGTGCCCCACACCGACCACGAGCTTTACGCGCCCGACGTGGTGGAGAAGGACGGCAAGTATTACCTGTACACCTACATTGTGGGCGCAAAGGGCTGCGTTTCCGTCAGCGATAAGCCCGAGGGCCCCTTCACCTTCCTGTCCACCTATCAATATGCGCCGGAGGATGCCGGGGATGAGGGCATCTACAACGATGTGGGCGTGCTGGTGGATGATGACGGTCGGGTGTACTGCTACTATGGGTTCACCAACTCCCACATGAACGAGCTGGACCCCGAAACCATGTGCAAGGTGCTGCCCGGCTCCCTGCAGCACCGCGTGATCGACGACCGGGAAGAGGTGCCCGAGGAGATACGGTTCTACGAGGCCAGCTCTCCCCGGAAGATCGGCGATACCTACTACCTGATCTACTCTCCCCGCAAGGGCAGCCGCCTGGCCTATGCCACCGCCGACAAGCCCACCGGCCCCTTCACCTACCGGGGATACATTATCGACAACGGTGTGGATTACCCTGCCGGCAACAATCACGGCTCCCTGTGCAAGATCGGCGACCAGTGGTATGTGTTCTATCACCGCATGACCAACAACACCATCACCTCCCGCCGCGCCTGCGTGGAAAAGGTGACCATCCTGCCCGACGGTACCATTCCGCCGGTGGAAATGACCTCCCTGGGCTTTGAGGAGGCCCTGACCCCCTATGAGCCCGTGAAGGCGGAGATCGCCTGCGTGCTCACCGGCGGCTGCTTTGTGATCGAGAAGGATCCCTTCACCCGTGTGGTGACCCAGGTGCAGGATCAATGCGTGCTGGGCTACAAGTACTTCGACTTCGGTGAGGACACCTCCACGGCAACGATGGTGCTGGCCATGAAAACCATCGGCACCGGCTGCCCCGGCAGAATGCACGTGATGATCGACGCCCCCACTGCGGAAAAGGGCGGCAAGGAGATCGGCGTGGTGGAGATCGGCGCAGGGGACGGCGTTTACCGCGCCCGCGTGCAGAACGTGACCGGCCGGCACGCGCTGTACTTTGTGGCAGAGGTGATCAAGCCCCAGAGCGACTGGATGTGCCAGTACTTTAAGGACCGCAGCATTTGCGAAGTAGAAGAATTCGTGTTCATGAAATAACCCCTCAGCATCATAACAAAACGCTCTCTGTTGACTGCATCAGGCAGTGCGGCAGAGAGCGTTTTTGCTGAAGAGATATGCGGTTTTATTTGCCTGCACCACGCAGGGCATGAGTGCCCACCCGGCGGCCCAGTTCAAACAGGCTGAAGCGGTCTTCGAAGGCCCGGCGGGCATTGCGGCACATCTGCTGATAGGTTTCCGGGTCGCGGAGGGTGTCCAACGCCTGGGCCAGGGCTTCGGGGGTCTTTGGGATGATCAGGCCGGTGCGGCCCTGGTCGATGTAATCGGGCACGGTGTCGTTGGGGGTGGTGATCACCGGCTTGCCCAGCATGGCGGACTGCAGGAAAACCAGCTGTCCGGAGGAAAACTTTTCGCTTTGCAGGGGAACCAGCGCGGCCCGGGCACCGGCCAGCAGGCGCAGGTACTCGTCGCCGTGGCAGTTTTTCAGGTACTTGATGTTGGCCGTGTCCTCGGACTTCTCCACGTCGCAGATGATCATCAGCGGGGCTTCGTCCTTGGGCCAGGCTTCCCGGAGGAAGGCGTAGTCCCGGTTGCTGCGGCCTGCGGCGACGTAGTAGGGCTCCTCAGGCTGGGCGTCACTGTACAGGTCGGGCCGGTCGGCCACGCCCAGGAGCTCGGTGGCGAACTTGTCCTTGCTCACGCCGAAGTAATCAGCGTAGTAGTCCACCTCGCTCTGGCTGTACACGACGATCTTATGCACATAGTCCGACGTGACCGTGTAGCGGACGAACCACTCGAACACCCGGCCGATCAGGCCCTTTTTCGGCTTGTAGATCAGGGCCATGATGGTGATCTGCGGCGGGTTTTTCACATGGAAGAGCCGCAGGAAAAACACGGTGATCAGCCCCAGGAACTGCTCCCAGGAGATGATGTGGGAGTACCGCTTGCGCTGGAAAAACAGTGCCATTGGCCCCAGGAAATAGGTCAGGAACCGGGTGTATTTCTTGATCCCGTTGTACTGGTTGATCACGCAGACCTTCACATCCCAGGGGGAGCCGGTGGCCTTTTCCACGCCGCGGCGGAAAGGCCAGTCCTCGTCCACGGTGTTGCCCACCAGGATCAGCTTTTTCTTGTCCATGATGATCCTCCTATGCTGCGTCAGGGTTTGTCACAGAAGGCAGATTTGTACTTGGCGGCGATGTCCGGCCAGCTGTATGCCTCCCGGATGCGGGCCTTGGCCTTCTGGCCGTAGGCGGCGCGCTCTTCCTCCGGCATGCCGTCCACCTGATTGATAAGGGCCGCCAGGCTGCCTTCGGCCTTCTCCCAGTAGAGGGCGGCATCCTGCCCCACCTCGCTGTTGAAGCACACGTTCAAAAGCAGGTTCAGGGGTGTGCTGCCCAGGGCCTCCAGCAGGGAAGGGTTGGTGCCGCCCACCTCATGCCCATGGAAATAGGCGTGGGCGTTCTCGCGGATCTTCATCAACAGCTCCTGGTCGTACACCGTGCCCACAAAGCAGATGCGGGGGTCCTGCCGGAAGTGCAGGCGGCTTTCCAGGTCGTCCAGGAAATTCTGGTTCACGTTGGTGATGATGGCCAGCTTGCGCCGGGTGCGGCTGGCCATGTATTCGCGGATCATGGTTTCGTAGTTGTTTTCCGGCACGAACCTGCCCACGATCAGGTCATAGCCGTTCTTTTCCAGGCCCTTTTCCTTCAGCCAGGCGCAGAAGCGGGCGTCATCGTCCGCCAGGGCACTGGGCCGGGTTTCCGCACCGTAGGCGATGAAGGTGGTCTTGGGCGAAGCACCGTGCATCCCCTTGCCGTCGTAGCTTTCGTGGATGTAGCGTTCGATGTTCTTCGAGTCGCAGATAGCCAGGTCGCAGAACTTGACCATCCGCCGTTCGGAATACTTCCAGTAGGCCCGCACCGGCGGTGCCCATTTGGCGCGCTTCCACTCGTGGCCGTCGGGGTTCAGGAAAACCCGGCCGCCCAGGCGGTGCAACGCGCGATAAAGCCAGCCGATGAAGGGGCCGATGCGGCAGGTCATGATATACACGATGGGGTGTTCGATTTTCTCCCGGCGGATGATGCGCAGGCACTCCAGGAATGCTGCCAGGTCGTAATAGATAGCCTGGGCAGGGCCCAGCTTTTCCGGCACGGGGATGCGGAAGCAGCGGGCGTTGTGGTAGATAAAATTCTCCTCGTCGATGATCTGCGCGCCGGGGGTGGCGGCCGGATCCATGCAGCCGTCGCCGTTGGCCTTGCAGGCAACGTGATACTGTACCTCGCCGTCCTCCTGGTGGTAGGCGGTCAGCTTGTCGATAAAGGTTTCATAGCCGCCGTACTTTCCCAGGGATTTGGCACCGATGCAGAAAACATGCTGGACATTGCTCATGATACATTCGCTTCTTTCGTTTGGGCGGTGGAGGTCTGGGCTTTTTGCTTGCGCCTGCTGTTCAGAAAGCTTTTCGCAAAGGGCACCAGGCCGGGGTAGTACCAGCGCATCATTTGCAGGAACCGCTTGCGCTGCCCGGGGGCGGCGTTCTTTTGCTTCAGGTATCCCTCCAGCAGGTTGCGCAGGGCGTGCATGGAGATCACCGGGCAGTTTTTCACCACCTCCGGGTGCTTGCGGCTGAACAATTCCAGCGCACAGAGCATCTTGTTATAATTCACGCTGATGGAATCCTCGCCGATGATGTAATCCACCAGGGGGATGTCCATGCAGTAGGCCCGGTATTTTTTCATGGCCCGGTAGAGCCACTCCATGTCCTGATAGCGGGGCATGGCCGGGTCGAAGAGCACATGCTCCAGCACCTCGCGCCGGGCGAACACATTCTGCGTGCCAAAGCCGAAAATATCATCCTCCAGGGTGATAAAGCCCTCGCCCACGCGCTTGGGGAAAAGGGTTTTGCTGCCGTCGGGGTGGCACATGGCCAGCTTGCAGATCACGATATCGCTGCCGGTTTCGCGGATGCAGTGCAGCTGCTTTTCCAGCTTATCGGGATACCACAGATCGTCGCTGTCGTGAAAGGCGATGTACTCGCCCCGGGCCAGGGCAATGCCGTGATTGCGGGCGGCACAGGCACCGGCGTTCTCCTGATACACATAGCGGACGCGGTCATCCTGCAGCCCCTCTACCACCTGCCGGGTATTGTCGGAGGAGCCGTCGTCGATGATCAGCAGCTCAAAATCCGCAAAGGTCTGCGCCAGAACGCTCCGGGCGGATTTTTCGATCACATGCGCCCGGTTATAGGAGGGGATGATCACCGAGATCAGGGGCGTTGACATGGCGGGGTTCCTTCTTTCTTCTGCATGGGAAAATCAGCTGTGCTGGTCAAACTTCCGCGACAGCTTTTTCTTCTCGATCTTGTGCTGGATAAAGCTCACGTAGGTCTGCACGGTTTTCTTTATGCCCAGGGTGCGCAGGCGGTGAAGGCCGCGCTGCAGCTTTTTGCCCAGCAGGGCCAGGGACGATTCGCCGGAAATCTTGTCGCTGCCAAAGGGCACATCGCCAATGGCGGGGCAGACATGGCGGATGATCCGGGCCTGGTGGTGTTTGGTCATGCGCTCGTCCCTGGGGAATTCCAGCAGCATGCTCATGAACAGGCGGCAGTTGGCAGGCTGCAGGGAAACGGCGTGATCCAGCATATCGAAGCCGGACTCGATGGCGGAAAGCCAGCAGCCTTCGCGCTGCAGCCACAGGAACAGATTGCTTGCCACCAGGTCCTTTTCCGGGTGGGCGTCGTTCCAGGCGAAATACTGCTCCAGGGAGCGCTTTTCGATGGAATCTGCCTGCACGCCGAACCAGTCGTAAAAATCAAAGCCGGGGCCTGATTCGGTAAAGGTGCGGCGGAAGTATTCGATCACGTTTTCCCAGATGGAGCTGCGCAGGAAAGCCACATCTCCAAAAGATTCGATCAGCTGCTGATATTGCCCGTGGGCGTAAAAGATCCTGTCCTGGTCGCGGATCAGGCCGGCGGTCTGGGACAGGTAATCCTGCTCCAGCTGAGCATCGTACCGGTCATGATCCACGGGAACGTAGTGATGCTTCACACCAGTCAGCTCGCACAGCTTTTTCGGGATGCTGATATCATCGGTGTAGATGGTGTCATAGGCCAGGGTGTAGGCATCGAAGTCGATCCCGGCGTGCTTCGCCAGGGCGAAGAGGGTGCGGGAATCGTATCCGCCGGTGAGGGCGACCAGCAGCTTCTTTCCGCCCAGTGCCTTGCGCATGTTGTGCATGGAGGCGGTGAAAAGCCTGGTGAAGGCTTCGATGCGCTGTGCATCATCGGCGATGCCCTGGTAGCCCTGGGCCAGCAGCGGCCGGGCGGCTACTTCGCCGGTATCGTACTGGTACGTCTGGGAGGCCAGCAGCTTGTACACGCCCTCGTAGTGGGTCAGGGGGCCGGGCATCCAGTTCATCACACCGGGCTTGGGGGTGTAAAGCTGCTCCGGCAGCCCGGCGGCCTGGGCCAGCAGCGTGCAGTCGCTGGAAACGCCCCGGTCGCTGTAGAAAACGGAGAGCATGCTGCAGGTATCCGTATACACGGTGGCGCGGTGGATCAGCACATAACGGCCGCACCAGGTCTCCTCCATGGCGAGGACGGCTTCCCGGGGTGCGCCCTGGGGATAGCGAACGCAAAGCTGGCTGATCTCCTCCTCGGGGGTGCCCCGGGAGGGATCCACCTGCCAGGCGATGCCCAGCAGCAGGGTCTGCTTGTCCTGGGAAATGAAAACCTTCAGCTTTTCGTGATAGCTGAGAATCCAGCCGTCATGCAGCGAAACATGCTGATACCCGGGCAGATCAACGGTGTTTTTCAGGATAGCGAATTGGCCGCCGCGGATCATGCAGAACGCCTCCTTTTCAGCAATTGGGTCACCTGCTTCCAGTCACGCCTGCTGAAAACGATCAGCAGGTGCAGTGCAGCACCGATGATCAAAAGCACCGCTGCCGAGGCGATCAGCGCAGGCCAGGAAGCAGGGGTGTACAGCAGGGAAAGACCCTTGAAAACGGCCACCAGCACCGCGCAGGACAGCACATTGCGCAGAATGTTGGGGTAGAAGGTCCACCAGGGCAGTTGCAGCACATGGGCCATATACAAGGGATTGGTAACGAAGTTGATCACAAACATCACGAACACGGTAGTCCACACCACGGCGTAAATGCCCAAACTGGTGTAGCGGATGAGGAAATACATGCTCACCACGTTGAACAGGCCGCCTGCAATGGTGATCAGGGTGGGGAGCTTCTTTTTTAGCGTCAGGATATAGATGTAGTAAAGGGGCTGCATGGGCCCGCCGGGGATGGTGGTCATGTTGCCGATGATGGTCAGCAGGTAGATCAGCGAGATGTCCTCATTGGGGATCCACAGCTTGTAGAAGGCCATGCCCAAGGCCACGAACCCGGCAAAGAAGATATTGCTCAGCATGCCGGAGAACTTCATGGCGATCTTCAGATCGCCCAGCAGGGTCTCCTTGTCGCCCTTGGCGTAGCTTCTCAGGTACAGGGGCTCGAAGGCCTGGCCCACCAGGATGAACATGCCGGCAAAAATGGCGTAGAATGTTTTCGAAAGTGCCAGCTGGCCCATGGCCAGGGGCGTGAGCATCAGGTTGCAGATGAGCAGATCCAGCCCCTGGTTCAGCATATCGCCCAGGGAGTTCAGCGTGGACCAGATGCCGTCCACCACCAACCGCTTGATGGCCTGGAAGGAGAAATAGCGACGCTGCACCTTTAGCTCAGGCGTATATCGTTTGCACAGCCAGCCGTTGCTCACCGCCACCACCAGGGACATGGTGGTGAGGCCGATGCCCACATAAAACACCCGGGGCGGCAGAAGGGTGTAGAGGGCGATCAACACCAGGGCCTCGCACACATAGGCCAGGGCCTTGAAGGCACCCACGGTGTCCAGCTTGTTTTTGATGTGCCCAGCCGCGCTGAAGGCGGTGGCCACCGTGGTGATCCAGAAGTTGACGAACACGAAGAACATCAATAGTTTGACATCGGTGACGATGGCCGGGGAGATTTGCAAAACCTTTTCCATGAACGAGGTAAAACCCATGGCAATGGCAAACAACCCCGTGCCCAGCAGAAAATCGCCGAAGACGGTGGAGGAAAAATACGTATTGGCCTCATCCAGGTCGTTCTTATGATAAGCGATCACGATGTAGCGCGCGGCAAAGGAATTGAGTGCCGAGGCGGCGATTACCGCATACTGCGCAATATTCTTGGCCAGGGAAACAAAGCCATAGGCCTCGGTGCCCACGGTGGAGGAGATCAGCGGTGCCAGCAGCAGGGCGATCATGCCGTTGAGCAGCAGCGCGCCGCCGGAAACGACGATCGTCCGCAGCAGCTTCACATATTTGTTGGTGGGTTTCGCTTGTTGCATGTGCATCAGCCTTCTTGGTTGCAGAAAACGGCGGGCCGGAAATCAGCAGCCGCGCAGCTTTGCATAAATTTTGTAGAAGAACAACTTGATCACATAAGGGGTCACCTGGGGCAGCTTGGCGCGCACGCCGCAGCGGCAGATGTTCCACAAAATGGCCACATGGGCCCGGGGATATTTACGGTAGTCCGCTTTGTTGATGCGGTAAATATTGCGGAAACCCTCGTACACCCGGTCCAGGCGGGTGGAGATATGGGCGCTGTTGTCCATGTGCTTGATGAAATACACATCGTTGGTGCCGCGGACGGCATACTTCCGGGCAATGCGGATCCACAGCTCGTAGTCCTCTTCAGCAGGCTGGTTTTCCGTCAGGAAGCCGCCCACCTCGCGCAGGGCCTTCATGGAGATCAGCGGCACGGAGGCGGAGCCCACATAGTCCGTCCACAGCATGTCCTCCAGGGTGGGTTCGGGCTTAAAGATCTGGTGCTGCCAGGTGTATTCTTCCTTGTCGCTGCCCTCAAACAGGATGCGGCCGGTCACGAAGGCGATGCCCAGGTTGGGCGTTTCGTCGAACAGGCGCACCTGGGTGGCCAGCTTTTCAGGATGCCACTCATCGTCGTCATCCAAAAAGGCCAGCAGATCGCCCCGCGCCTCCTCGATGGCATGGTTGCGGGCCTTGCACACGCCGCCGTTCTTCCCCATGGGGACATAGCGCACCTTGGCCAGCTTCAGTACCTCTTGGCGGATCTCCCGGCTGTATTCGCTGGTGGCGTCGTTATCGTCCACCAGCAGCAGCTCGTAGATGGGATAGGTCTGGTTCAGTACGCTTTCGATAGAACGGATGATGGACTTCCACTCGCGCTTGTAGGTGGTGATGGCAACGGAGATTTTCCACTGGCTCATAAGGATCCCTCCTGAGATAAAATGCCGTTTGGGTCAATCAGTAACGGAACGCTTCTTTGATCACGGGGATCTTGCCCAGCACCCAGGAAGCAAACCAGGTACCGGCGATCAGCAGCAGCCACCCCAGGGTGGATTCCACCGGGCCGCTGACAAGAGAACGCATTTGGAGCGCATCCACCACGAAGGAGTGCAGCAGGAATGCGCCGAAGCTGCATCCGGCAAAACGGGCGAAGAAGCCGGAAAGCCCTTTGGATACGCGGAAAACCAGGAAGAGTACCGCGCTCCAGATGATGACCAGCAGGTTATCGTAAACGTAGTTGGATTCGATCTGCCCGGTGATCTTGTAGCAGAGGACGTATTGATAAACAATACAGAGCACCGTCAGGACAAGAGCGGCGATGGGCAGGTGCACAGGCTTAAATTTGCTTATGTCCAGGGTACTCAGGTAGTAGCCGAGGAAAAAATAGAATAGCCACGTCCACAGCCGAAGCCGCTGGTTGATCGCTTCCTGAACAAAGAAGCCCCCATTGGCAATGGAAACAAGAGATGCAATATCCACCAGAACGCAAACTGCACCCAAGGCAAGGGTCAGGATTTTCAAATGCTTTTTGATCAGCGGGAAAGCCAGAAGCAGCAGGGTGTAGATCAATCCGAAGGTGATCAGGAACCACAAATTGGTCACATGGTGATAGGCCAGCATGCCCTTGAGGCCCTCTTTGACGGACTGCATCAGCCCGGCCTGATGGAACAAAAGATAATACAGGCCGGTCACGCCGCCCCAGATGATCAGAACGCGGATGATGCTGATAAGCTTTTTCTTGTAATAATCCAGGGGAAAGCTTTCCCTGCGAAGCATCAGCGCGCCGTTGACCATAAAAAACAGCGGCATGCAGCACCGCGCTGCATAGAACAACACGGCGTTGTGACAGGGATCGGTCACCTCTGCGCCGCGTTGGGTATGCAGAGCGAAAACCATCAGCAATGCAAAGGTTTTGATGCCATCCAGATAGACTTCTCGGCTCTTTGTTTTCATGCTCGTTTATTCCTTTGCGGTTTTCTGTTCAATGCTCGTTTGGCACTGCCTTGCTTCAGCCTGGCAGCGCGCAGCTCCGCGCCTTTGGGCATGGAGGCATAGGCGATCTCCTTGCCCTGCTGCGCCAGGCCAAGCATCAAAAACAAGAACATGGTGCCGTAGGAGGATGGCGTGAAGGCGCGTTCTGTCAGGCCGCGGATGAGCAGCACCATAATGATGGCACTGCATACTACATAGTGTTCCTCCGGGATTTTTTTCACGTTGATATAAGCGATGATCAGTGTCGCCAGGTAAATCGTCAGGCCGATCAGTCCCATGTCCAGCCACATTTCCAACAGCACATTGTGGGAGCCGAAGGTCATGGAGCGGAACCAGGAATCGCGGGAATAGCAATTTTGCAGGTTTTGCAGGGCGATCTCGTCGCGCCAGAACATGTTAAAGCCCGACCCTGTAAAGGTGTTGAACTGCTGCACATATTCCAGAATGCCTTCCCAGATCAGCGTTCGGTTGGACAGGGTGGCGTCCTTGCCGATGGAATTGAAGAAGGGCTCGAACAGGGGAAGGATCGTCATAGCGGCGATGAGAAAGCCGATGGAACCAACGGTATAGATGATCCCCCACTGAAAGCGGCCGCGGGCACCTAAACGCTTTTCCAGCACGAACAAAAAGGCGACCGGTATGGAGGCAGTGAACAGTGCACCGGCGTTCTGGCACAGGATCAGCAAAAACAGCTGAGCTGCCAGCACGCCCCAGAACAGCAGGGAGACTTTTTCTTTTTTATCCAGCTTCAGGCGGAGCAACACCATTTGCAGCACCATGCCGAAGCCCAGCTCCTGGCCCAGAGCGTTTTTACGATCAGCAATGCCGCGAAAAAGATAGCGGCCCTCTTCGTCAAAATAGAAGCCGATATGGGGGAAAAGAAAATACAAAACCAGGTTCGCAAACACAAACATGGTTTGCGCAGCGATGATAAATTCCAGCGTGCGCTTGATGTCATAGCGGTCGGTGACCCACAGGGCAAACAGGGCCGTCATGGTAAAGCGCAGGCAGGAGATGAGCTGGTCGGCCACATAGTTGGTCACAGCCATGGACTGGATGAAGAACACCGCCAGCAGGAAATAGGTAGGCATGTGCCGTTTTTTCAGGTCGATGATCTTGATGTCCATCAGGTTGTCGGCGCTGGAAACCAGGATCACGGCGATCTGCAGGATGAAGGAGCTGTACTCGATGGCCATGCCGATGGCGCCGCCGAAGAATTCCCGGTAGTTGCCGGGAAAACCCATGCTGCAAAAAAACGCATAGATCACGATAAAATCGATGATGCTGTTTTTCTGCCGGTCCATCTGGCCGCTCAGTCGCCTGTCCATGGTTCCATACTCCATCCTGTTCACTGCGGGCAGAAGCGGCGGAAGATCCGGTAGCCCAGAAAGCCGACCGCGGCACCCAGAATATTTGTAACGATGTCGGTCAGGTCAGCCTGGCCCAGCAAAAGGAAAAACTGCACGGTTTCGATCAAGGTGGTGGCCATCAGGGCGATGAGGATCACATGGCCCCAGGCGTCCAGCTTTTCCGGATAAACAAAGGGCAGCAGCACGCCCAGGGGGATGAACATGGCCACGTTTTGCAACAGGTGGTTCACCGGTTTGAGGGAATGGGTGCGGATGGCCTTGCTGACCAGATCGGTGCGGAAGATGAAAACAGAGGTATCCTTGGCATACTCGCGGGAGAAGATGGTCACATAGGCCACCGCCAGCAGATACACGATGAAAAGGGTCAGCATGCCTTTGTTGATATGACACCAGTTCTGAAACAGCGCGTAGACGGCTGCCAAAAGAATCACGCAGGACATAAGCATCAGCAGGGTGAACAGGAGCATTTCTGTGCTGCCCAGGCTGCTGACGATGTAGATCACCGGCCCGGCGATCATCGCATAGGCAAGCAGCAGGACCACCGCCAGAAACGGACGCTTGATATACTCAGGGGCGCGGCGGGAGGCCATCTGCAACAGATAAATGTAGCCGCATACCAGCAGGATGCCGATGATGGCCAGCTGAAACACATTCTGGTTGGACAAGGGGGATCGTCCTTTCTGCCGGGATGATTTAGGGCATATTGGTGGGCTTGGTGGGGTTATCGTTGATGAGGCTGTCCATCATATTGCGCGCACTGGGTGCAGGCTTGCTGCTGGCAGAGACCTCTGCCGCAGGGGCGGCGGGGGCAGCCTTCTTTTCGGGCTTGCGCTTGCTCTTCTTCCGGGCGGACTTCACCTGCACCGTAGCGGCGGTGGGATCTTCATTAGCATTGGCAGAGGTGGTGGGGAAGGCAGGTTCGGGCATGTCGTCCACAACGGTCTTTTGCTTGCGGCTGCGGTTGACCTTCTTGTCCTTGCCCTTGCCGCGGTTCTGCACACCGTTGACGATGCAGCCCAGCACGCGGATGCCGGACTTGTCCAGCTTCTCCAGGGAGGCCTGGATATCCGGGATGGTGGCGGTGTCGTAGCCCACAACGTAGAGCACGGTGTTGGCCACCTGGTTCAGGCTCAGGGTATCGGACTCCTTGCCCACGGGCGGCGCGTCCAGAATGACGTATTCGTATTTTTCAGAGAGCTTGTTGATCAGACCGATCACCGTGCTGTCCATGGAGATGGCGTTATGCTCCAGCACCGTGGGCAGAATGTCCAGATAGCCGGTGAGGGTGGTGATGGCCTCGATCTCGTTGGCGTCGCCGCGGTAGAGGGCGTTGAGGGAGTTGCTGTAATCCACATGGTCCAGGAACAGGCCGCCCAGGCTGGGGTTACGGGTATCGAAGTCGATCAGCAGGGTGCGGTGCTCCATGTCAGACAGCTGAATGGCCAGGTTGGCCGCCACAGAGGAGCGGCCCTCCCGGTTGGTGGTGGAGGTCACGTAGAAGCAGTGGTGCTCGTCCTTCATGCCCAGGCGGTTGCGCAGGATGTAAGCAGCGGCAGAGAAGCCCTGGATGATCTCCGGGGAGTTGTCGTCTTCCACCAGCAGGGAGCTTTCGCGGTTGAAGTGCGCGTCGTCCCGGGGGATCAGGCCCATGGTTTCCAGACCCAGCACGGATTCCACGTCCTTGACGTTGGTAAGGGTGGGGTGCATCAGGATCTCCATGGCGGCAAAGCCGACGCCGGTGCAGAAGCCCAGCATGGCCAGGATCAGCCACACGGTCTTGCCCATGGTGCTGGCACCCACCACCTCGGAGGTGGCGGTGTTGATCAGCACCAGGCGGCCCATTTGCAGGATCTCGGGCATCAGCTTGTTGGTGGCGGCGATCACCGCATTCCAGATGCCCAGGCCCTCGGTATCATCGCTCCAGGCCAGGGTCATTTCCAGGATCTGCGTGGCGTTGAACTGCCGGATGGACAGGTTCTCACGCAGGTCCTTGATGCCCACGCCCAGCAGCTGCTGCTCGTTGATCACCTGATCCAGCACGCGGTCGCTCTTCATCAGGTAGGTCACGGCGTCCACCATGGTTTCGCCCAGGGTGAAGTCAAGCTGGCCGGGGGCGTCGGCGCCGTTGAGGTAGGTGCCTGCTTCCGGCTTGGTGATAATGGCAAAGGAGCCTGTGATCTCATGATTCTGCATGGAGGACTGGACATAGCTCACCGCGGAGAGCAGCAAGCCCATCACCAGACCCACAAAGGTCAGCGTCATGATCAGCTTCCAGCGTTTTTGAATGGCAAAGAGCATATCGCCGATGCGCAGCTGGATACCATTGGTCTGCACGATAGATCACCTGCATTTCATCAATAACGTGGGGAATAAGGCAGTTTATTTTTTCCTGCGCTTGCGGATATACGAGGGAATGGCGATGGCCATGGCGATGATGAACACCGCCAGGAAGCCGAACATCACATACTGCATCACATAGGTGGTATGGATGTTGATCACCTGCACCTCTGCCTGGTTGGCAATGCGGATATCATAGCGGGTTTCCGTGTCGCCGTCCTTGATCAGGTAGTAGCGGCCCTCTTCCAGCTCGTTGAACATCAGCGCGCTGCCGGTGGTGGTCCAGGTGCGGATCAGCTCGTCCTGCGCGTTGTACAGGGCCAGGCTCACGTTGGGCACCTGCACGCTGGAGAACTCATCCGTAATGCCGATGGAGGCGCGCAGCATGCGGTTGGTCAGGTTCACGGTGGCTTCGGTTTCCTCGCCGATGTAGCCGTTCAGGTCAACGGACACATGGGTTTCATCCTGGTTGTAGCGGTAGCCGGTGGTGGAGGCCGTTTGCAGGATGCGGTAGGTCACGCCCTTGTCCAGCTCGTCCAGAAGGATGCGGCCGCTGCTGTCGGTGGTGTAGGAAACGGGCTCGCCGCCGGGCACGGCACTGATCAGGAACGTTGCGCCGGAAATGCCCCGGGTGTTGTAAAGCTCGTCGGTCAGGTTCAGGCGGATGCGGGTGCGGCGGCTGGCCACAGTGTTCAGCGTGGGCAGGGCGTCGGTCTTCTGGGCGACGGTCACCTCGATCTCCTCGGTCAGACCGGCGTAGTGATCGGGGATCTCCTTCTGCCGCAGGATATAGCTGCCCAGGTACAGCTCCTTGCTTTCGCCGTAGCCGTCCTCGTCGCAGGCAAGGGTGCCCACCAGCTGCCCGGCATAGTGGCGCATGGTGCCGTCGGCGGTGAGGATATCCTCGCCGGCGATGATATCAAAGCTGCCGCCGGAAACGGGCATGCCGGTTTCGGCATCGGTCATCTGCACGCGGATCACATTGCGGGCGGCAAACACCGGGATGCGCACCACCAGCGGTTCGGGCCAGTCGTATTCCTTGCCCAGGTAGAAGGCCACGTCCTCCGCCGGGTCGTAGCCTGCGGGGGTGGTCACCTGCCGGATCTCATAGTGCCCCTGGGCCAGCTTCTCCGGGAAGAAGAAGGTGCCGGCGTCGGTGGTGGCGTAGATGCGGTGGCTGAGAAGCTCGGGATAATATACGTTCAGGATCTGCAGGGCGTTGTTCTCGCCGTATAGCTCAAACTCCACGCCCGCTTCCTTGATGGTGCGGTTGGTTTCGGCGTCCACCATCATCACATACACGGCGGACTTGGCACCGGGATCGCCTTCGCCGTGGCTGTCATCGCCACCGCCGCCGCCGTAGCCGGGATGCACAGGCGTGGGGGTGGGGGAGGGCGTGGGCGACACGGTGGGCGTGGGGGATGGGGTGGCGTAGGTGCCGCCGTCGCCGCCGTCATAGGCCCACAGGGGCGTGGGAGAAGGCGTGGGCGAGGAGGTAACGTCGCCGATTTCGGTGTCCACCAGCTCCTCGTCCGGCACATGGACCAGGTACAGGCCCATCAGGATGATAACGAGCATCAAGATCAGCAGCAGTGCAGAGAACATGTCGGAAGCAGGCTGCCAGAAGTTGAATTCATCGTTATTCGTAAATTTCTTCTTCTGCTTCATCAAGCCTTACCTTCGTTCATGATTTTTTCGAATTCTTCCAGAGACATCGGCTTGGAAAGGTAGAAGCCCTGGCCCTCGGTGCAGCCGCACTTGCGCAGCAGCGTCATCTGCTCCATGCTCTCGATGCCCTCGGCTGCCAGGTTGATCTGCAGCTTGCGGGCCTGCTCAAACATGCCGCGCAGGCTGTTGGGGTTGGCGGCGGCGTTGCAGCGGCGCAGGTCCAGCTTCAGTAGGTCGGCCTTGATGTCCTCAATGGCCTGCAGGGCCATATAGTCGCCGTCGAAGCCGTCGATGGCCACGCGGAAGCCAGCCTGGCGCAGCTTTTCCTCGGTTTCGATGGCTGCCTCGGGGCACTGCAGATAGGCGTTCTCCGCGATCTCGATCTCCAGGCTGCGGGGCGGGATGCGGTACTTCTTCAGCATTTCGGTAAAGAACTCGGTGATGTCCATGGCCAGGATATCCGTCTTGGTCACGTTGATGGACAGGGGCACCGGGCGGATGCCCTGGTCGATCCAGCGGCGGACGGCGGCGCACACCTGCTCCCAGATGTGCTTGTCCAGCTTGGTGATGGAGCCGTTCTTTTCCAGCACGGGGATGAACTCCGCCGGGGACACCGTGCCCAGCTTGCCGTGGTTCCAGCGAACCAGGGCCTCGGCACCCACCACCTTGCGGGAGTTCAGGTCAAACCGGGGCTGGAGGTAGAACACGAATTCCCCCGTGCGCAGGCCCTGGAGGATCTGGGGCATCAGGGTTTGCTCTTTGCCGGTGGCAGGGGCAGCAGCGGGGTTGTTGCCGCCGTCGGCTGCGGAAAAGGGCAGCGCGCCGCCCTTGCTCATCTTTTCCAGCAGGTCGGTGATCTGCTTGATCTCCTTATGCTCGCGGTAGCGCAGCTGCTCATCCACGGTGGGGATGATATTCTGATGGAATTCCTCGGTGAAAAGGCCCATGTTGCGCAGCACCATGTTCCAGGCAATGCGGTACATGATGTTGAACGCCAGGGACAGGATCAGACCGGCGATGGAGGTGTAGAAAGCCACCTGGATACCGCCCAGCAGGGCCTGCACGCTGGTCAGGGCTGCGCTGACGGTGCTGAAGCCGATGTTGCGGATACCCATGATCAGGCCGATGAAGGTGCCCAGCAGGCCCAGGCCCGTCAGGCTGCCGGGAATTTGATGGATCACGTTCTGCCAGCTGCGCAGGGCCAGGCTTTCCTCGTTGATGAACTCGTCGATGTCAGACAGCACCTGGCCGGATTCGCGCTGGGCCTGCACCTTGGCGCGGTAATCGGTAAAGATCTCGTCCATGGTGCGCTGGTGGAAAAACTCGTCGATCTGAAGCATGGCGGCCCAGGTGGACTGGCTGGGCATGGAAAGCGCATGATCGATGTTCTCCATGCCGGTTTCAAAGCCGTGATAAAACTGCACCGCCGGAAGGATGCCAAACAGGCCGCCCGCCACCAGAATGCCTTCCATCAGCACGATAAACACGGTGGAAATGGAGTCGGGGGCGTAGGCCATCAGCACGATGCCGGTGATCAGGATCAGGGCCATAAAGGTGTAGATCAGTCTGCGCATGGCAAGCTCTCCTCACAAGGCAGGTGCCTGTGCAGCCGCCTTGATGTTAGTCATATGAATGTTTCATGTAAAAAAGCCGATAAATAACCGAAATACATTATAGCATAGTTTGTCGAATGAAATCTACCATATTAGTGAAAATATCAATAAAAAGTTTCGCAGCGGCGTTTTGGGGCCTGGAAGCATAAGGAAAAAGAAAGGACAAATGTGATCAGTTTCTGGGCAATAATTTGCAAAAAGGCAGGGAGGTTTCATGGCTTACATGTCGAAATAGACAGCAGAAAAGTACGCCAAAGGAGCGAGTCATACCATGATGACCATTAAGGATAACAAGGCTTCCGGCCTGCAGGTGGCCTACATCGGCGGCGGCAGCCGCGGCTGGGCCTGGGGCTTTATGGCTGACCTGGCCATGGACGAGCAGCTGTGCGGCGAGGTGCGCCTGTACGATATCGACCGCAGCGCGGCCGAGCGCAACGAGATCATCGGCAACCGGCTGAGCGAGAAGGCCGAGGTCAAGTCCAAGTGGACGTATTCCGTCAGCGATTCCCTGAAGGACGCCCTCACCGGTGCGGATTTCGTGGTGATCTCCATCCTGCCCGGCACCTTTGAGGAAATGAAGTCCGACGTGCATCTGCCTGAGCGCGTGGGCGTGTGGCAGCCCGTGGGCGACACCGTGGGCCCCGGCGGCTTTATGCGCGCCATGCGCACCATCCCCATGTTTGTGGAGATCGGCGAGGCCATCCGCGATTATGCGCCCGACGCCTGGGTGATCAACTACACCAACCCCATGAGCCTGTGCGTGCGCACGCTGTATGAAGTGTTCCCCAAGATCAAGGCCTTCGGCTGCTGCCACGAGGTGTTCGGCACCCAGAAGCTGATGTGCCAGATGCTGGAGGACGAGTACGGCATCAAGGCCGAGCGGCATGAAATCTACACCCAGGTCACCGGCATCAACCACTTCACCTGGCTGACCCGCGCCACCTACAAGGGCATGGACCTGATGCCCCTGTATGCCAAGTATGCCGAGAAGTACGCCGACGGCTACGACAAGGGCGGCGACAACAACTGGATGAACTCCAATTTCAACTGCGCCCAGAAGGTGAAGTTCGACCTCTTCCGCCGCTACGGCTCCATTGCCGCCGCCGGCGACCGCCATCTGGTGGAGTTCCTGCCCCCCTGGTATAACGACAGCCCCGAAACCGTGGCCAAGTGGAAGTTCAACCTGACCACCGTGGATTGGCGCATCGGCGACCTGGCCAAGCGTATGCAGCGCAGCGACGATCTGATCGCTGGTAAGGAGGAGCTGAGCCTCTCCGGCTCCGGCGAGGAAGGCCATCTGCTGCTGAAGGCCGTGCTGGGCCTGGGCGACCTGGTGAGCAACGTCAACGTGCCCAACCGGGGCCAAATTCCCAACCTGCCCCTGGGCGCGGTGGTGGAAACCAACGCCCTCTTCGGCTATGACCGCATCGAGCCCGTGCATGCCGGGGACATCCCTGCCAACATCCTGCCCCTGGTGGCCCGGCAGATCTACAACCAGGAGAACACCCTGCGCGCCGCCATGACCTGCGACCGTAAGCTGGGCTTTACCACCTTCATGAACGATCCGCAGATGGCCAAGGTGTCCATGGAGGACGGCCAGAAGCTGTTCGACGATATGCTGGAAAACCAGCGCAAGTACCTGCCTGCCAAGTGGTTTGAGTAAGGCAGCAAGCAAAAAGGAACGGAAGCGATTCGCTTCCGTTCCTTTTCTTTGTATTACTGGGCATTCAGCCATTCCTCGAAGGATTTTTCAGATACATTCGCCATGGAGAATTCCACGTCCCACCAGTTGCCGGTGGGCTGGTAGCTGGCCAACTCCTGAGCGTCGCCGTTCACCAGGTATTCACGCAGGGCGATCTCGCCATCCTCGTCGGAGAACAGGGCGGTGTAGCAGTAGGTGCGCTGACGGGCCTCGCCTTCGGGAATGTCCAGCAGGGTGCGGCCGTAGGCGGCAGCGTCGATGCCCAGGCCCTGCAGATAGGTGGCAGGCAGGTCCTCGTGGCATACGGGGGCGTTGGAAATGGCCAGGGGTGCATCGGCAGCACCGGCGGGTTTGACCATCATCAGAGGTGCGGCGGCCTGGGGGAGATCCAGGCTGTCGCCGCCGCCGGAGTAGCCGTGGTCAGCGGTGATGACGATGGTGCTCTGGTCGTAAATGCCCAGGGCTTTCATCTGCTGCACATACTCGGCTACCATCCGCAGGGAGCCGCACATGGCGTCGGTGCGCTGGGGGGTGTAGTCGTACACGAAGTCCAGGTTGGCGTCCCAGCAGTAGCCGGGGTGGTTGCCCCACAGGTGGTAGAAGCGGAAGGCCTTCTTGTAATTGTCCGTGGCGGTCAGGGTCTGGTCTGCCAGCTCGTAGTAGAAGTCGCAGTCCAGGTTGCTGAAGTAGGTTTCCTCCAGGGTCATGGACTCTGCGCCGATGTCGAAGGGATCGTACTCGTACTCCTCCTTCAGCGCATAGGGGGCCAGCTTGTACAGGGAAATGGTGCCCATGCCCTGCACCAGGCCGGGCAGGCTCAGGTTTTCCAGCTGGTTATAGGCATAAGCGGTGCTGTTGGCGATGATATCGCTGGCGGCGTTGCCGATCATGCCGATATCCTCGGTATAGATGCGCACGTCCGTCCCGGCGGCGTGCATGTCCCGCAGGAGGGTGCCGTTGGTAAAGGCACGGTCCACATACAGGGCGGGGTCTTCGTTGAAATAGAAGCGTTCGCCGGTGAGCATGTAGGTCAGGGAGGGGAAGGTGCGGCTGTAAGCACTGGTGGCGTTGGGGAAGTAAGTGAAGCCGGAAAGCTCGCTGTGCAGCTCGGGGTACTGGGCCAGGGTGTCGTTCACGATGCTCACGTCGCTGGTATCCAGGATGAACACCACCACGTTTTCGCCCTTGGAAAGCTCAAACTGGCCGTTGCCGGTGAGGAAGGTTTCCAGCTGGCCGCCGGAAAGGTCGCTGGTGAAGATCAGCGTTACCAGGGCCAGGGCCTGGATGCCCGTCAGCGCGGCGGAAACATAGCGCAGCACGTTGTGGGCCAGCTGTTCCTTCTTTTTGAGCAGCAGCACGATGGTCGCCGCCAGCACCGCCAGCAGGATCGCGCCCCAGATCACCAGGTTCACGGTGATCTGCCCGGGGGTGATGTTCATTTCCTCGCCCGTGAGGGTCACCATGCCGCCGTTGAGGAACATGCTCTGCACATAGCAGCCAAGGCCCAGACCAGCGGTGAGGGCATTCAGCAGCAGGGACACCTTGCGGGGAAGGAGCATCTCCACGGCGGTGAGCAGCAGCGCGGCCAGAAGGGTCGCGGCCAGCATGATCCACCACACATGCTCAAAGGGCATGACGAAGGAGCTCAAATTGCCCACGTACACTTCCATGGGGGCAAAATAGAGCACCGTGCCTGCCAGAAACAGGTTGCACAACAGGGCTGTCAGCAGCTTGGCTTTCCAGGGATGCTTCATCTTAGGCCTCCTGGTCGTCCTTGACGATCACGTCTTCTTCAACTTCCTTGTTCTTGTCCAGGTTGATACCCATCTTCTCGTTCAGGCGTTTCTTGGCGCGGCGCCAGTAGATCACCACAAAGGAGCCCACGGCCACGGCGATACCGGCGATGGCCTGGATGAGATAGGTGGTGGTGGAGGGATCGATGTAGGCGTAGGCCACGGTGGGGAAGAAAGCGTTCTTGTAGGCGATCAGGGCCAGCACCAGGCCCAGGAACTTCATGGTCTTTTTCATGGTGTATTCTCCTTACTTTTTCTTGGTCAGACGGCTGATGATATAGTCAGCGGCGGTCTTGCCGCAGGAACCCAGGTTGAAGATGTTTTCGGTGCGCACCTGCTTGATCTGCTCGCTCCAGCGGCCGGGGTTATCCAGCATATCCCGGGCCAGGTCGGCGGCGCGGGCGACCTCGTCCTTGTTCAGGGACTGGCCGATCTTGTCGCGCAGGGAAATTTCGAGGGGCGTGATGCCGATCTTCTCCCAGTTGGGGTTGGGGGCCTTGACCTTGGTGTTGATGAACAGCGTGGGCCGCAGCGTGGAGTAGGAATACTCGTAGGCGATGCCCGACCAGTCGGTGATCATCAGATCGCTGCGCCAGATGGAGGTGCTGTCGGAGAAGTCGGTTTCGAACACCAGGCCTTCGCCGGTCTTCTGCTCCCAGCGGGCCATGAGGGCCTCCATCCGGGGCCAGTAGCGTTTCACATACTCGGGATGGGGGCGAACCACCAGCTGGTATTCGTCGCACAAAAGGGTCTCGATCAGTTCATCAATGACGGAATCCAGGATGTTGTCCTCCTGCCAGGAGGGGGCGATCAGCACACGCTTGCGGGGCTGCTGGGGAAGGTCGCTGCTTTCGTAGCCAGCCACCAGGTCGTCCATCAGGCAGTAGCCGCAGGGCACCAGGGTCTTTTCGGGGGTGCCGTACACCTTCTCGGTGGCGCGGATTTCCTCCATCTGCTGGGGGCCGACGCAGAATACCGTGTCGAAGTGGTCCAGCGCGCCCTCCCGGAAGCCCATGTGGATGCTCATGGCGTCGTGGGGGGTGTAGATGTACTCCACATCCTTGCGCATTTTGCTGCGCTTGATCTGGTACTTCTCTAGGTCGGGGGTGGTCATCACCACCAGGTCGGCGTCCAGCTTCATCATCAGGGTGATGATCTTGCGCGGGCCGATGTAGTAGGGCACGATGCGGGGCTCCTTCTCCGCCAGGGCGAAGATCTGATCCTCCGGGTCGTTGGTGACGTAGTGGATCTTCATGTTGGTGCGGCGGAGAAGCTGCTCCACAATGTCCTTGTAGTACTTCCAGAAGCCGCTCTTTTCAGAGTAGAACACCACATGCTTGTTCAGCACCGAGAAGAACCGCTTGTAGTCCTGCTTTTCACGCTTGGCGTTGGGGTCCTTGCTGAACAGTCCGCCGCTCTTTTTGCCGCCGGCCAGGTTTTCCATTTCCTCCAGGGCAGCGCGGCTCTTTTCCAGCTCGGCATAGTCCACAAACTTCTTGGGGTCGATGGCCATGTTCAGCAGGTACATCTGCACGATGGAAATCAGGTTGCTGGCGATCCAGTACAGGCCGATGCCGGCCGGTACGAAGAAGCCCAGGTACAGCGACAGACCCACGGAAATGGCCATGGTGCCGTATTTATTCACCTTGCCCTGCTCGGCCTGCAGCACCTGGTCGTGGTTCTGGGTCACGCACATGATCCACGCGCTCAGCGCGGCCAGCACGGGCACGATCAGCGTGATGCCCAGCGTTTCCGAGGGGATCCAGCTCAGGTCAAGGCCCAGGAAGTTCATCTGGAAGGCCTGCAGCTGCGCCACGATGGCAGGCATATCGCCGCCCTCCAGGGCCAGGAAGGCATCCTGGTAAGCCGGGTTCTTGACGGCGTTCACCACCGTCATCTGGATGGAGGAGGACAAAACGTCCGCGCCGGTGAGCTCGCCCGTCAGGGCCACCATGGCGGCGGAAAGCTCTTCCGGCAGGCAGAGGATGTAGCGCAGGGGGTTGTAGATCACTTCCACCAGGCCCAGCAGGATCACCACCTGCACCAGCAGGGGGATCACGCTGGCCAGGGCGTTGTATTTGTATTTCTTATAGATGTCGGCCTGCTTTTCGGCAATGGTATCCAGATCGCCGAAGTGGTTCACCTTCAGCCAGTTGATCTCCGGCTGCATCTTCACCAGCTTGATGCCGTTTTTCTGCACCCAGATGGAAATGGGCAGCAGAACGACCTTCGACAAAAGCACAAACAGCAGTATGGCCAGGCCGTAATTCTGCGTCAGCATATAGCAGGGGCGGATCACATACCCCAGCAGCTGACCGATCAGTCCAACGATGGTATCCAACGTCTTCTCACCTCGTGATGGTTGTGTGCATATGGACTAAATTTTATTTTATCACTGTATGTTATGCCTTGTCAAATCGCCCTCCTGCTTGCAGTCTTTTGTCCTTTCGTGGTACAATATTCCGGATCGAAAACTGTGGAGGAAAACCCATGAAAACCTCAACCCTGATCAAAAGATTCCTTCCTTATTTTAAGCGGTACAAGGGCACCGTGGCCTTCGACCTGATGTGCGCCGCGCTGACCACCGTGTGCGAATTGGTGCTGCCGCTGATCGTCAGCGAGATCACCGACAGGGCCACCATCGACCCGGCCTCCCTCACGGTGAAGTTCGTGCTCACTATGGGCGGGGTGTATCTGCTCCTGCGCGTGGTGGACGCGGCGGCCAATTATTTCATGCAGTCCGTGGGCCACATCATGGGCTCCAAGATGGAAACGGATATGCGCCGCGACCTGTTCCACCACCTGCAGCAGCTGTCCTTCGGCTATTACAGCGAAACCAAGGTGGGCCAAATCATGGCGCGCATCACCTCCGACCTGTTCCAGGTGACGGAGTTCGCCCACCACTGCCCGGAGGAGTTCTTCATCGCGGGCATCAAGATCATCGTCAGCTTTGTGGTGCTGTGCGGCATGAACATTCCCCTGACGCTGCTGGTGTTCGCGGTGCTGCCCTTCATGCTGGCGGCGGCCTTCCATTTCAACCGCAAGATGCGCCGGGTGATGCTGGCCCGCAACAAGCAGGTGGGCGAGATTAACGCCCAGGTGGAGGACAGCCTGCTGGGCATCCGCGTGGTGAAGAGCTTCGCCAACGAGGGCATCGAAGAAGAAAAGTTCCGCCAGGGCAACCAGCGTTTCCTGGAGTTGAAGGCGGAGTCCTACAAGGTGATGGCCCAGTTCGGCACCTCCAACCGCATCTGCGACGGCCTGATGTACATCATTATCGTCATGGCGGGCGCGATCCTCATCGGCAAGGGCAAATTGAGCATTGCGGACTTCACGGCCTATCTGCTCTATGCCACGGTGCTGCTGAACTCCATCCGCCGCATTGTGGAGTTCACCGAGCAGTTCCAGCAGGGCATGACGGGCATTGAGCGTTTCTTTGAGATCCTGGACGCCCCGGAGGATATCCAGGACAAGCCTGGTGCCAAGGAAATGAAGGACGTCAAGGGCGCGGTGACCTTCGACAACGTGTCCTTCCATTATGCCGACGATAACACCGAGGTGCTCCACCGCCTGAACCTGACGGTGCAGCCCGGGCAGTCCATTGCCCTGGTGGGTCCCTCCGGCGCAGGCAAAACCACCCTGTGCAACCTGATTCCCCGGTTCTACGATGTGACCGGCGGCCGCATCCTCATCGACGGGCAGGACATCCGGGACTTTACCCAGCAGAGCCTGCGCCAGTCCATCGGCATGGTGCAGCAGGAGGTCTACCTGTTTGCCGGAACCGTGTTTGAGAACATCGTCTACGGCAAGCCCGGCGCGACCCTGGAGCAGGTGCAGGAGGCCGCCAAGATGGCCGGCGCGCACGAGTTCATCATGGCCCTGCCCAATGGCTACGACACCTATGTGGGCGAGCGCGGTGTGCGCCTCTCCGGCGGCCAGAAGCAGCGCATTTCCATTGCCCGTGTGTTCCTGAAGAATCCGCCCATCCTGATCCTGGACGAGGCCACCTCCGCCTTGGATAACGAGAGCGAACACCTGGTGCAACAGTCCCTGGAAAAGCTGGCCCGCGGCCGCACGGTGTTCACCATCGCCCACCGCTTGACCACCATCAAGGGCGCGGATACCATATGGGTGCTGACCGAGAACGGCGTGGAGGAAAGCGGCAGCCACACAGAACTGATGAACAAGGGCGGCCTGTATGCCCATTTGTATGCGATGTATACCAGTGAACAAAAGCTATGAACCAGCGGAAGAATGAACGGCTGACGTCCAATGCGCAGAAACTGCGGCGTGCTATGACCAGGGAAGAACGCCGTTTGTGGTATGAATGTCTGAAACAGCTTCCTGTAACGGTGAACAGGCAAAAGGTGATAGGACATTATATTGTCGATTTCTACTGTGCATCAGCAAAGCTGGTGATTGAGCTGGATGGTTCTCAGCATTATCAGGAGGAAGCACGGCAGGCCGATTGTCAGAGAGATGCGTATCTGAACGGACTTGGGCTGCAAGTTTTACGCTATACCAACAGAGATGTGAACCAGCAGTTTCAGCAAGTGTGCGAGGATATATACAGGCAAATAATGCAGCGTACCACCTCATCAGTCGCTGCGGCGACAGCTTCCCCTCAAGGGGAAGCCAAGGAGAGCCGAAGCTTGACCGGGCACCCTGAGAGGTGCGTAAACCAGTTGGGTTGCGCACGAAAGCCTTCCCCTTGAGGGGAAGGTGCCCGAAGGGCGGATGAGGTGGATGTGCGAGGAAAAGACGAGAAGGCAAAAGCAGCGTACCACCTCATCAGTCGCTGCGGCGACAGCTTCCCCTCAAGGGGAAGCCAAGGCGAGCCGGAGCTTGACCGAGCATCCCGACAGGTGTGCAGACCAGCCGGGTTGAGCACGAAAGCCTTCCCCTTGAGGGGAAGGTGCCCGAAGGGCGGATGAGGTGGACGCAACGAAATCAACCAATATCAACAGGGAGGAATCACCATGTTATTGACCAAGGCAAATCAATCTCATTTTGTTGCAGCATGCGAGCTTTATCGAGCGGTCTGCGACGACATGGTCGCCCGGGGCGTGAACCAGTGGGTGTGGGGCGAATACCCCAACGAGGACTTTGTCCGCCAGGATATCGAGAAGAGCGAACTGTATGTGCTGGAGGGCGAAAACGGCCTGGATGCAGTGCTGTGCATCAACACCGTGCAGGACAAGGAATACGACGAGAAAAACTGGCTCTTCGGCGTGAAGCCCGGCAGCTTCCACCGCCTGGGCATCCGCCCCGGGGCCCAGGGCAAGGGCCTGGGCGCGAAGATCCTGGCCGACGTGGAGGAGGTCATCCGCGCCCTGGGCTGCGACTGCCTGCGCATCGACACCTATTCCCCCAACGAGAACGCCCAGAAGCTTTACACCCGTTACGGCATGCGCCGGGTGGGCGAGGTGAAGTTCTGGCACCGGGAGCTGCCCTTCGTGTGCTTTGAAAAGCCCGTGACGGCGGATTGTCCCCTGCTGCCCCTGACCATGCACCCGGCCTTCCGCGGCGGCGCGCTGACCCCCTGGGGCGGCGAAAAGCTGCGCACCGTGTACGGCAAGCCCATCGCTGACGTGCCCACCGGCGAAAGCCTGGAGGTCAGCTGCATCCCCGGCCTGGAATCCACCGACGACGAGGGCGTGAAGCTCACCGACCTTATCGCTAAGTATGGCGCGAAGTTTGCCGGCAAGTATGCGGAGGGCACCTTCCCCCTGCTGCTGAAGCTCATCGACGCCAGCGAGTCCCTGTCCGTGCAGGTGCATCCTGACGACAGCTACGCGGGTGCCAACGAGAACGGCAAGCTGGGCAAGACCGAGGCCTGGCTGATCCTGGACGCTCCCGAGGGCAGCCAGCTGGTGTACGGCATCAAGCCCGGCACCGACCTGGACACCCTGCGCACCGCCTGCGAGGCCGGTGCCGCCGTGGAGCCCCTGCTCCGCCGCGTGAACGTGAAGCCCGGCGACGTGTGCTTTATCCCTGCTGGCTGCGTGCACGCCATCGGCGCAGGGATCATGCTGTACGAAATTCAGCAGTCCTCCGACGTGACCTACCGCTTCTACGACTGGGACCGCGTGGACGCCAAGGGCAACCGCCGCGAGCTGCATCTGCGCAAGGCCCTGGACGTGACCGACCTGAGCTTCTCCCTGGACCCCATTCCCGCGCCGGACGCCCCCATCGCCCGGGTGCTGGACGAGGAGTATTTCACCCTTGACCTGATGAAGGTGGACGGCCAGTGCCAGCTGCCTGCCATCGCCGATTTCGGCCTGCTCACCAGCCTGGAGGGCGACGTGACCCTGTGCTGGCAGGGCGCGGAGAAGCCCCTCAAAAAGGGCGAGAGCCTGTACATCCCTGCCGCCGCGCCGGAACTGGTGCTGAAGGGCAACGGCCGCGCCGCGCTGAGCATGGCACGGTGACCAGAGGCTCTGCCTCTGGACTCCGCCCAAGGGGCTTTGCCCCTTGGGAATCCCCACGAAGGGCCCTTCGGCCCTTTCGAAACCCCTTTGGGGAGAGTGAGGCTATGTGATCTCCGAGCGGGGGCGCGGCGCAGGGTCTTCGGCCCATTTCCTTCAGTCGCGCCGCGACGCGGGGAACGGAGGGCTCCTTGGCTTGATTCCAGGAACGAACGGAGGGAATGACCTTGACCTTTGGTCAGCGGCTTTATGAGCTGCGCAGGAGCAAGAATATTTCGCAGGAAGAGTTTGCCGAGCTGCTGGATGTGTCCCGGCAGTCCATCTCCAAATGGGAGAATGACAAAGCCTACCCTGAGATGACGCGGTTGCTCTTCATGAGCGATTATTTCGACGTTTCGCTGGACTATCTGATGCGCGGCACGGAAGCACCCCAGAGCAAGCAAGAGGCAGACAAGAACTACGATGCAAAGGATTGGCTGCTTGTCTGGAATACCTTTGTTACCAATCTGTCCGCTGCCCAGAGGAAGCTGATGGCGGTTCTGTGCCTTCTGCTGGCTGGCGTTTGCCTGGCGGCGATCTTCAACTTTATCTACGGGGCCGGTTATGAAATCGGCAAGTTCATTTATCACCTGAAAAACTAAGCAAAAGCCATCTGCAACCGCAAGTTTACACAGGTGCAACCCCGGTTTGATGGCGATTTCCCTGCCGTGATGCTATGCTGCCTGCATCACTTGACGAAGGGAGGTCGCTTGGTATGAAAAAATTCTTTCAAGAGCGTACGCTGATGCAAAAGGTGCTGATCTGTCTGCTGGGGATCCTGGCACTGTATCGTCTGGGCTACGGCATCGGCGAATTTCTGGGGCATATCGGCAGCTGATTCATTCTTTAAGAAGCCGAACGAAGGAAGGTGAAGTTCATGCGTTTGTTGTTTATCTTTGGTGCCCATGCCGCCGGAAAAATGACGGTAGGGCAGGCGGTGAGCCGCATCACGCCCATGAAGCTGTTTCATAACCATATGACCATCGAGCCGGTGATCGAGCTGTTCGGCAGCTATAACGGCGTGGCCACTCAGCGGCTCCGCCAGGTGGTCTTCGAGGAGTTTCTGAAAACCGATAACTACGGCCTGATCTTCACCTTCATTTGGGCGTTTGATTCTCAGTACGACTGGGACTATGTGGAGCAGATCTCCAAGCTGTACCGGGAGGCCGGTGCCCAGGTGGATTATGTGGAGCTGATCGCGCCCCAGGAGCTCCGCCTGCAGCGCAACCGCACAGAAAATCGCCTGAAGGAAAAGCCCTCCAAGCGTGATGTGGAGCTGTCGGAGGCACGGCTGCTGGATGCGGAGAGCCACTACCGCTGCGTGTCCGAACCCGGCGAGGTGCCCTACGCCAATTATCTGCGGCTGGATAACAGCCAGCTTTCCCCGGAGGAAGCGGCGGAAATCATCGTGAAGCATTTCGGGTATGAGAGGAAATAAGCAAGAGGCTGGTCAGTGCGACCAGCCTCTTTTCCGTTGCAGCAGGTATACGGTGCATCCCTCCGCCAGCAGCACCAGCACCGCCAGGGCGGCCAGCGTCAGCCGCCAGGCGGTTTGGCCCCACTGGTTCATCCAGGGGACGGGGGAGAAGTTCAGAAACAGGTAGTTGCCGCCGGTGAGGGCGTTCATCCCCAGGGCCACGCAGGCGGCCAGGGCCAGAAACCCCAGCGACCAGGCCGCACCCCAGGGCGAGGGCCGCCAGCCCAGGCTCAGGGGCAGCAGGGGTGCGAGAAACACGCAGCAGTGCATCAGGTGGAAGGCCAGCTCGGTCACGCGGGGCCAGGGTGTTTCCAGCACGGCGGGGAAGAGCAGGGCCATCAGCGCGCCGGGCAGCCCCAGATACAGCGACAGGTGCCGCAACAGCCTGCGGCGGCTGATGAGCATGGGCAGGGTGAACAGCCCCATCAGGCTGCACAGGTGCAGGGGCAGGGCGTTGCGCCAGTGGAGCTGGCCGCTGAAAAGCAGCACCGCCTCCTGCACGGCCATGGCCGCATAGGCTCCGCCGCCGACGGCCCAGCTCATGGCCAGGTAAAGCCGCTGTGCCGGGGGATTGCATCCGCACCGCCGCCACAGGACAATGCGCCGCAGGCCCATGCCCACGGCGGCACCAAGAACGATCAGCAGCGCGAATTGCATCCATCCACCTCCACGGGTGGATAGGGTGCGCGTTATGCCACAGGCTTATGCATGGCGGCAAACCGCTTTTCGCCCAGGAAAGCGGTCATCAGCTGCTGGTAATCCCCATAGGTGACAGGGGCGGTGGCCAGCATTTCGTACACCACGCCGCTCTCGCAAAGCTTGAATCCGGCGGGCTGATAACCGTTACGCAGGTAGAAGCTGCGGCGGCGCAGGCGCAGGGGCAGGTTGTCGCAGGGGGCGTCCGGGTCCTCGATGGCCAGCATCAGCCGCTTGCCTGTATGCCGCTGGGCCAGCTCCGCCAGGATGGACGTGCCCCGGCCTGCGCCCCGCTGGGCGGCTTCCACCGCCAGGAAGAACACATACACCATGTCGGCATGGTGGACGAGGATGGTCAGACCCACGAAGGTCTTATCGTCGTACACGCCCAGGATCTCCCCTGCGCCCTTGCGGGCCTTGAGGGCAAGCAGCAACAGCGGCGGCCGTTCATTGGGCGGAAAGGCCTCGATATACAGCTTTTTCACCTGCCGGTAGCAGCGGCGGTTTTTCAGTGCGTTTTCAAACTGGATCATGCTTCAAAACCTGCTTTCTTGATGCACCTTTGCAGCCAGCCGCCCTTCCAGTAATACAAAAGGAACAGGCAGGAAGTCAGGCCCCAGGTGATGGGATAGCTCACCAGCACCGCCTGCATGGTGCCGATACCCGGCGCGATGAACAGTAGCCACACCACGCGGATCAGGCACACGCCGCAAAGGGTGATCAGGGTGGGGATCAGGGAATCGCCTGCGCCGCGCACCGTGCCGGAGATGATCTCGATGCACAGGTACAGCACATAGGTGGGCACCAACAGGCGCAGGATGTCCATGCCGTGGGCGATGACCACCGGGTCATCGGCAAAGAGGCGGTAGAGATACTGGCCCACCAGCAGGTAGGCGGTGCTCAGCACAATGGTGGCCCCGAAGGCCATGCCCAGGCACACCTTGACGGACTTGCGCACCCGGTCGTACAGCTGGGCACCGAAGTTCTGCCCCACGAAGGTGGTAATGGACACGCCAAAGGCACTGACGATCATCCAGAACAGGCCGTCCAGCTTGCCATAGGCCGTCCAGGCGGCCAGCACATCGGTGCCGAAGGCGTTCATGGAGGACTGGATGATCACGTTGGACAGGGAGTACATCACGCTCTGCAAGCCGGCAGGCAGGCCGATGCGCAGAATACCCCGCATCAGCCTTGTGTGGATGCGGATCTGCCGCAGATGCAGCTGATAGCTATCGCGGCTGCGGCAAAGGGTGAGAATGACCAGCACGGCACTCACCGCCTGGGAAAGGATGGTCGCCAGTGCTGCACCGGCCACGCCCATGTCAAGCCCCACCACCAGGATCACGTCCAGCACGATGTTGGTCATGCAGGCGGCGATGAGGAAATACAGCGGGCGGCGGGAATCGCCCACCGCGCGCAGGGAGGCAGAGCCGATATTATACAGTGCCGAGGGGATCATGCCGCCGAAATAGATGCGGATGTAGGTCACGGCGTTGTCGAAGATCTCCGGGGGCGTGCCCATCCACCCAAGCAGCGTGGGGGAGAGAATGATGCCTGCAACCATCAGCACGGTACCAAAAAGAAGGCCCATGGCGATGTTGGTGTGCAGGGTGTCGCTCACGTCCTTGCCGTTGCGCGCGCCATAGACCTGGGAGAGCATGACGGTTGCGCCCGAGGACACACCCATAAAGAAGCCCACGATCAGGTTGATCAGACTGCCGGTGGCACCGCCCACGGCGGCCAGGGCCTCCTTGCCCACATACTTGCCCACGATCATCGCATCGGCGGTGTTGTACATCTGCTGGAAGAACGATCCCAGCAGGATCGGGAAGAAAAAGATCAGCAGCTGTTTCCAGATCACGCCTTCGGTGATGGAATTCTCTTCAATGGCCTCCCGGCGGCGGTTCCACGGCATGGCGGCGGCTCTCCTTTGCGAAGAATGTTCTTAATTGTAGGTATAGCATAAAGGGGTGGGTTTGTCCATAGGATCAAATGCGCAAAAAATGATTAACACGCTGTTAAGTTTGAGTTGACGAACGGCGAATTGCGTGATATTCTGTAGAAAGAAGATCTATGTTCGCCAAGAACATATCTGTTAGGAGGTACATATTATGCAGAACATTCCTGTGGTTAAGCTTGGCCTGGTGGCCGTGTCCCGCGACTGCTTCCCCATCACCCTGAGCGAAAAGCGCCGTGCCGCTATCGCTGAGAAGTGCGGCCAGAAGAACCTGGAGATCGTTGAGATCAAGACCACCGTCGAAAACGAGAAGGACATGCTCAAGGCTGTTGAAGAACTCAAGGCCAACGAGTGCAATGCCTGCGTGGTGTTCCTGGGCAACTTCGGCCCCGAGACCCCCGAGACCCTGATCGCCAAGTATTTCGACGGTCCCTGCATGTTCATTGCTGCTGCTGAAGGCGACGGCGACATGATCAACGGCCGCGGCGACGCCTATTGCGGCATGCTGAACTGCTCCTACAACCTGGGCATGCGTCACCTGAAGGGCTACATCCCCGAGTATCCCGTGGGCAACGCTGCTGAGCTGGCCGACAAGATCGCCGAGTTCGTGCCCATCGCCCGCGCCATCATCGGCGTGAAGAACCTGAAGGTCATCACCTTCGGCCCCCGTCCCCAGGACTTCTTTGCCTGCAACGCCCCCATCAAGGGCCTGTACGAGCTGGGCATCGAGATCGAAGAGAACTCCGAGCTGGATCTGCTGGTTTCCTACAAGGAGCATGCCAACGATCCCCGTATCCCCGCCATCTGCGCCGAAATGGCCGCCGAAATGGGCGAGGGCAAGTACTACGAAGACCTGAACGCCCGCATGGCTCAGTTCGAACTGACCCTGCTGGATTGGGCTGAGAACCACAAGGGTGCCCGCAAGTATGTCGTGTTCGCCGACAAGTGCTGGCCCGCCTTCCCCTCTCAGTTCGGCTTCGAGCCCTGCTACGTCAACTCCCGTCTGGCTTCCCGCGGCATCCCGGTGGCCTGCGAAGTGGACATCTACGGTGCTGTTAGCGAGTACATCGGTGCCTGCCTGACCGGCGACGCCGTGACCCTGCTGGACATCAACAACTCCGTGCCCGAGTACATCTACGACGCCGACATCAAGGGCAAGTTCGACTATCGTCTGACCGAGACCTTCATGGGCTTCCACTGCGGCAACACCCCCTCCTGCAAGATGTGCGCCGACCGTGCTGTGAAGTATCAGCTGATTCAGCACCGTGTGCTTGAGCCCGAAGGCTCCGAACCCGACATCTCCCGCGGCACCCTGGAAGGCGACATCGCTCCCAGCGACATCACCTTCTATCGCCTGCAGTGCGACTCCAACGGCGACCTGCGCTCCTACATCGCTCAGGGCGAGGTTCTGCCCGTGGCTACCCAGTCCTTCGGCGGCATCGGCATCTTTGCCATCAAGGAAATGGATCGCTTCTACCGTCACGTGCTGGTGCAGAAGGGCTATCCCCACCACGGTGCTGTGGCCTTCTCTCACTGCGCCAAGCAGCTGTTTGAGGTGCTGAAGTACCTGGGCGTGAAGGACATCGCCTACAACCAGCCCAAGTCCCTGCCCTATCCCACGGAGAATCCCTGGGCCTAAGGCGCTGCGCTTTCAAAAAGATGGCTTCTGAAGAAGCCATCTTTTTGAGTTTTTGGCAGATTTGGACTGGTCGCTGCGCTCCCGGCCGTCCAAATCTGTAAGGTATGTTTCCGGCAGAGCCGGAAACGCCCCGCCCGCCCGGCAAAGCCGGGCGATACGATTACAGTCAGAGAGGCTGCGGCCTCTCCGACACCTCTCCGGAGGCGTGTCGAAGCCCTTTTCGGCTCATGGCAATTTGTCCATGAAAATTTGCAGAAATATACATTTACTTGCAGGAACAGGCATGATATCATTATCCCGTATAGTGAACAGGAAAAGAAGAAATATTGCGGAGGGATCGCAAGAATGAGTTTCATGAACGTACTGTCACTGCTGGGCGGCCTGGGCCTGTTCCTCTTTGGCATGAAGATCATGGGCGACGGCCTGGAAAAGGCCGCCGGCAACCGGCTGAAGAAGATCCTGGGCTATGTGACCCATAACCGGTTCCTGGCCATGCTGGCCGGTATCGTGATCACGGCGGTGATCCAGTCCTCCTCGGCCACCACGGTGATGGTGGTGGGCTTTGTCAACGCCAGTCTGATCAGCCTTACCCAGGCGGTGGGCGTGATCATGGGTGCCAACATCGGTACCACGGTGACCTCGCTGCTTCTGTCGGTGAAGATCGACTTTGCGGCGGTGTTCGCCTGCATCGGTCTGCTTTTGACCATGCTGCCCAAGAAGTATAACACCGCCCGCCAGTTCGGCGATATCTGCCTGGGCCTGGGCATCCTGTTCGTGGGCATGAACACCATGTCCTCGGCCATGAAGCCCCTGCAGGACTGGGACGTGTTCAAAAACGCCATGACGGGCATCACCAACCCCATTGTAGGCGTGCTGGTGGGTGTCATCATCACGGCGGTGCTGCAATCCTCCTCTGCCAGCGTTGGTATCCTGCAGGCCCTGGCCGGTGAAGGCCTCATCCCCCTGCAGGGCTCCATGTTCATCCTCTTCGGACAGAACATCGGTACCTGCGTCACAGCCCTGATCGCCTGCTCCGGTGCGACCACGGCGGCCAAGCGCGCGGCAGTGGTGCATCTTCTGTTCAATGTGATCGGCGCGGTGCTGTTCACGGTGCTGGCGGTGCTGCTGCCTGTCGACCAGTGGATCATCGCTCTGGCCCCGGATAACCTGCGCTTGCAGATCGCCTTTATTCACATCATCTTCAACGTGACCACCACCGCCCTGCTTCTGCCTGCTGCCAAGGTGCTGGAGAAGATCGCCTGCCTGGTGGTGCGCCAGAAAAACGACACGCTGGTGGAAGGCGAACCCATGCGCCTGCAGTATTTCGACGAGCGTCTGCTGAAGACGCCCCCCATCGCCGCTGCCCAGCTGTTCAAGGAAGTGCAGCGCATGGGCGACATTGCCATGAGCAACTTCACCGGTGCCATGGCCTGCTTTGAGAACTGGGATGAAAGCAAGGCAGATGAGATCGCCCGGAACGAAGAGGTGCTGGACTTCCTGAACAAGGAGATCACCTCCTGCCTGGTGGAAGTCCGCGGCCTTGACCTGAACGAGAAGGACGCTCATATGGTGGGTACCCTCTTCCATGTGGTGAACGACTGGGAGCGCGTGGGTGACCATGCCGTGAACGTGCTGGACGCTGCCCGCCTGCGCCAGACGGAGGAGATCAAGTTCTCCGCCAAGGCCGTGGCCGAATTGGAAAACCTCTCCGGCATGGTGATGGATCAGCTGAACACCGCCGTGGCCATGTTCCTGGCCCAGAGCACCGACCCCACCGCCTTCCAGGCCGTGGAGGACGTGGAGGAAGAGATCGACAACCTCACCGAGGCCCTGCGCGAGCACCATGTGGAGCGCGTGAAGAACAAGAAGTGCTCCGCCAAGAACGGTATGCTCTACCTGGATATCCTCACCAACCTGGAACGTATCGGCGACCACGCCGAAAACATCGCCACCTCCACCGAGCGTCTTGTGCCGGTGAACAGCAAGTGGTAATCAGAACCACCGGCTAAGCCGGTGGTTTGCACTGTGCCTATAAGGCACCAATACCGGCCGCGCTGAAAGCGCCGGAAAGTCTGCCTTCCGCACCAGGGTCACGGGCTGCCCCTAAAGGGGCTTCTCTTTACTTGCCTTTTCTGTACTGCTCACCCGTAAACGGGTCAATTACCTCGCTCATTGTCAGTTGCTCGTACTCCTTATCCTCCTTCAACTGATTCCGGATGTACTCCTCTATCGCTTTCTTGTTCCGTCCCACCGTATCCACATAGTAACCACGACACCAGAATTTCCGATTCCCATACCGGTATTTCAGGTTTGCGTATCGGTCGAATATCATCAGCGAGCTTTTCCCCTTCAGATATCCCATAAAATCCGATACACTAATCTTCGGCGGTATACTCACTAACATGTGGATATGATCCGGACACGCCTCTGCTTCGTGGATTGTCACTCCCTTGCGCTCGCACAGCGTCCGCAGGATTTTTCCGATATCAGCTTTCAGTTTCCCATAGATGATTTGCCTCCGATACTTCGGCGCAAACACTATATGATATTTGCAATTCCATGTCGTATGTGCTAAACTATTCTTGTCCATTTGTATCCTCCTGTTCTTTCTTGGTGCGGTTGGCAGACCTATCCCATTTTAGCATAGTTGGATACTCTTGGACTCATAGCTTTAAGCTTTCCTGAACCCCCGCTCGAAGCGGGGGTTTTCGTTATACAACAAAGCCGCGTACCAAATGGTACGCGGCTTTGCTTATGCCTCCGTGTGCACCTGACCCTGGTGCTGCCGGATGGCCTCCCGCTCGGCGGTAAGCTCCTTGTACAGCTCCACCGGGTTCCACAGGGCATTGGTGGGGGTCACCACGGCCTTGAGGCGGATGGGCAGGCGGCCCTGCTTCAGTGCGGCCAGCAGGCGGTTGGCCAGCTGCTGGTTGAAACCATTCATCACCAACATATCCTCGGTGAAGGTTTCTTCCGGGGCGGGGGCGTCGGTGCGGTCGGTCATGCCGCACAGCGCGCCGATGGTCTGGCCGTAGTCGGCGGCGTCCACAGGGCGCACCTGGATGCCCAGGCGCATGCAGGTAAAGCGCAGCTTGCTCAGCTTATCGGCAGGAATGTTGAAAACAAGGATCGTGGGGCTCATGGGAAGACCTCCTTGATTGATCTGATGAAGGTATTCGACAGAGCAGGGGATTTTCCTTTAGGGGATCAGATCCAGCATGTCGGAATCCTCGTTCAGATCCACAAAGGACTCGGGCACCTGGCCCACGATGATGCTCTCCGCCACGGCCATCTGGGTGGAGGCCTCCATTTTGCTGGAGCCGGTGGGGATCACCAGCCGCACCGTGGCGGTGAGGGTCAGCAGCACCTTGTGCCGGGTTTGGTTGATGCCGGCGGTCTGGAATTCGGTGTCGAAGCGGGGGATCACCGCGCCTACGGGCAGGATGCGCACCTGGATGCGCGGCCCCGCGCCGGCGAAGATGGTCAGCCCCAGGGCGGAACCCAGGGGCACGGAGATGGTCTGGTCTTCCAGCTCCTCCAGCTTTTTCTGGGCCAGCAGCGTGGCGTGGGAGGCCAGGCGGTTCATTTCCGCCGTGTTGGCCTGGATCAGCCGCACGGTGCCGTCGCTGCCGGTGGTAACGGACATCAGCTTGTCGTAGCTGACCTCGCCTGCGATGGTTTCCTCCACGGCTTCGTTCAGTATCTGCACCGCCAGCGACCGGGCCCGGGCGTCCGCCAGGGACAAGACCACATGGGTCAGGTTGCCATCCAGATACAGCCAGATCAGGGCAAAAAGCACCGCAGACACCGCAAACCCCACAAGAATGCTGTGGCGTTTTTTTTCGCATTTTGCAGTCATTCCAGGGCCTCCATCGTTGTTATTGTGTAAGGGCAAGCACTTGTGCTATAATTACAATGTGAAGATATGCCGCCCGCGTGGGCAGCATACCCGGGAGGTGACCCCTTTGAGACGAAGCAAGCGTTACGAGCAGGAACAGCCTGCCGATTATGAAGCCTGGCAGGAGGAAGATGATCTCCCCCAGGAGGAAGACTGGCCCGAGGAAGAGGGCTACGACGATTATGTGGGTGAGGAAGCCTACGCCCATGAGGACTTCTGGGACGAACAGCCCGTCTACGACGACGTGGACCTGTACCCGGAGGAGGTGGTGCACGCACGCACCATCTTTAAGCCTGCCACGAAGAAGCCGAATTTCGTGATCTCGGTGGCGGTGAACGTGGTGCGCATCCTGGCGGTGATGGTGCTGCTGGCCGGTCTGGCCCTGGTGGGCGCGGTGGCAGGCATCGCCAAGGGCTATATGGAAACCGCCCCCGACCTGAATCTGGCCACCCTGGAGGGCCAGGCCCAGACCTCCTTTATCTATGACGCCAACGGCAATCTGATCACCGAGTACAAGGGCATTGAAAACCGCGTGATGGTGTCCATCGCCGCCATGCCCCCTTATCTGCAAAAGGCCTTTGTGGCCGTGGAGGACGCCCGCTTTTACACCCATTCCGGCATCGACCTGAAGCGTATCGTGGGCGCGTTTGTGTCCAACCTGTCGTCTTCCTCCACCCAGGGCGGTTCCACCATCACCCAGCAGCTGATCAAAAACACGCTGCTTTCCAGCGAGCAAAGCTACAAGCGCAAAATCCAGGAAGCCTACCTGGCCATGCAGCTGGAGCAGAAATACACCAAGGACGAGATCCTTGAGGCCTACCTGAACACCATCTGGCTGGGCGAAAATTATTACGGCGTGCAAACGGCGGCGGAGGGCTACTTCGGCAAGTCCCTGGCTGAACTGACCCTGCGCGAGTGTGCCATGCTGGCCGGCACCTGCAACAGCCCCTACTATTACAACCCCCGGCGCAATTTCTACACCCGCTCCAAGGAGGGTGTGGACTATGTGGGCATCACCAACGACCGCACAGACTATGTGCTGCGCTGCATGTACGAGAGCCAGTTCATCACCTACGAGCAGTATCAGGAGGCCCTGAACCCGGCCACCGCTGCCGTGCTGGAAAAGGATCCCTCCACCGGCACGGGCATGTATGACTATGCCCATTATGTGGAGTATGCCATCAGCGAGGTGGTGGATATCCTTCTGGAAATGGAAGGCATCGAAAACACCACCGCCAACCGCAACGCCATGGAGAACAAGCTCCGCTCCGCAGGCTACCACGTCAAGCTGGCCATTGATACCGACGTGCAACAGATCGTGGAGGATACCCTGGAAAACTGGACCAAGTATCCCTCCCTGCGCGACCCGTCGGACAAGATCTACCGCATCCGCAATTCCGACGGCACCTATGACGAGATCATCCAGCCCCAGGCGGCAGCCGTGGTGCTGGACTACCGCACGGGCGAGCTGAAGGCCATCGTGGGCAGCCGCACCAAGCCCGACGCGAAAAAGACGCTGAACCGCGCCGTGAACATGAAGATGCCTGTGGGCTCCTCCATCAAGCCCCTGGCGGTGTATGCCCCCGCGCTGGAGTTGGGCGCATCCCCGGCCAGCATCGTGTACAACATGCCCCTGCCCATTTCCGGCTGGAAGGACGCCAAGGGCAACGACACCTGGCCGAAAAACTACGGCGGTGGCGGCTACACCGGCCCCACTACTCTGCGCTACGCCATGAAAAAGAGCCTCAACACCGCCGCGGCCCAGACGCTGATGACCATGGTGGGCGTGGAACGCTCCAAGGATTTCCTTCTGCGCATGGGCGTGGATGAGGATCATATCGACCAAACCCCCTTCGGCCTGAGCCTGGGCTCCAGCGGCATCACCCCCATGCAGATGACCGTGGCCTTCGGCGTGCTGGCCAACGGCGGCGTGTACCAGGAGCCCATCTCCGTGCTGGGCATTTCCGACTCCGAGGGCAAGGTGGTCTGGGACGGCCACGCCCAGCAGGAACGCCGGCGCGTGTTCTCTGAATCCACCGCCTGGATGATCGTGGACATGCTCAAGGACGCCGTGTCCTCCGGCACGGGCACCACGGCCAAGATCAAGGGCCAAACCGTGGGCGGCAAGACCGGCACCAACTCCGACCAGAAGGGCGTGTTCTTCGCCGGCATGACGGGGTACTATTCCTCCGCCATCTGGGTGGGCCACGACAATTACAAGGCCCTGAGCGGCTCCTCCACGGGCAGCGGCGCGGCAGCCCCCCTGTGGCAGAGCTACATGAGCAAGATCCACACCCAGAAGAACCTGCCCAACCGGGACATCCTGGAGGGCGACCCCACCCAGTACGGCCTGGTGAAGGCCACCACCTGCGCGGTGTCCGGCCAGCTGGCCACCGACGCCTGCCGCAACGACGCCATGGGCTACGGCACCGTCACCGACTGGTGGGCCCAGGGCACGGTACCCACGGTGTCCTGCCAGATGCACGTGACGCAAAATGTCTGCTCCGAGAGCGGACAGCTGGCCTCGAACTACTGCCCCTATGCCGTGCAGAAGGGCGTGATCGTGATTCCCCAGGGGCATCCGCTGTACCGCTTTGTGGGCTCCGGCTATGATGATGTCCTGGCGGATTACCTGGGCAGCGCGGCGGCGGTGGGCGGCACCTGCACCCTGCACACCTCCTATGGCGGCGGCAGCACCCTGGTGCAGAACACCCTTATCCCCGATGCGCAGCTGCTGATTTCCCAGGCCCAGGGCATGCTCTCGGCCATGGATCCCTCCAGCATGCAGTATCAGAGCATTCAAAATGCCATCAGCTACCTGCAAAGCGTGATCTCCTCTGGCTCGCCCAGCCAGAGCGAGGTGGCCCACGCCATGGGTCAGCTGACGCAGGCTATGGCAGGACTTTACTGATGAACGAAGTATATCAGGCATTGCAGACCCTGCGCGCACCCATCCAGCAGGGGGAATACGACCTGCATCAACTGGTGATGGAGGCACTCCATGCCCACGGGATACCTTGCGAGCACGAGGTATCCCTGGCACCCCGCTGCCGCATCGACCTGATGTGCGGCGGCGTGGGCATTGAGATCAAGCGCGGCAAGCCCGTGCGGGGCAAGCTCATTGAACAGCTGACCCGTTACGCCCGGTGCGAACAGGTGCAGGGGCTGATTCTGGTGGCGGAGCGCAGCGTGGATCTGCCCCGGCAGATCGCAGGCAAGCCGGTGCAGACGGTGTGCCTCAACCGCTTATGGGGGATCGCACTATGATGGACGACTGGCAGGATTTCCAGGATTTCGACGATCAGCCGGAGGACGAGCTCCTTCCGGCTTATTTGCGTTATGTGGAAAGCACCCCCGGCCGCACCTACGGCACGCTGAGCTACAACCGCCGCAGCAAGTGCTGGGTGGTGAAGGGCGACCCCTCCGTGACGGAAATGTGCAAGCGGCTGTTTCCTGGCTCTGCCGGGAGCAAGCGTGGCGAGGCCCGCTTCACCGCCCACCGGCGCATGGTGGGGGAACTGTGCTGGCTGATGATGCGCTTTCCCCTCAGCGTCAAGATGTCCGACCTGCCCCTGTGGGACAAGGCCGTGGCCGATGCGAGGGAGTACGCCATCCGCAAGGAGCGCGCCGCCCGGATGCCCGTGTGCGCCACGCCGCCGGAGGGCACTTTTACCGGCACGCTGATGTCCTTTCAGCAGGAGGGCCTGGGGTTCCTTTTGCAGCACGACCGCTGCCTCCTGGCCGATGAAATGGGCCTGGGCAAAACGGTGCAGGCCCTGTCCTGGCTGGCCAGCACCGGCGCATTCCCCGTGCTGGTGATCCCCCCGGCGCACCTCACCCGCAACTGGCAGGAGGAAGCCACCCGTTTCCTGCGCCTGAGGGGCCAGCCGCCCCGGGTGCATGTGATCAAGGGCCTGAAGCCCTACGACCTGCCCGAGGCGGATATCTACATCATGCATTACCTTCTCCTGCGCGGCTGGAAGGAAGTGCTGCCCACGCTGCCCTTCCAGGCGGTGATCTTCGACGAGATCCAGGAGCTGCGCCACACCGGCACGGAGAAATACTCCGCCGCCAGCCTGCTTTCGGAAAGCTGCGAGAGGGTGATCGGCCTGAGCGGCACGCCCATTTACAACAAGGGCGGCGAGATCTGGAACGTGATCAACATCCTGGACTTTCACTTCCTGGGCGACTGGGAGAGCTTCTCCCGGGAGTGGTGCTACGGCTATGGCAGCGCAGTGGTCATCAAGCCCGACCTGCTGGGCGCGTACCTCAAGCGCGAGGGCCTGATGCTGCGGCGCACCAAGCAGGAGGTGCTGAAGGAGCTGCCCCCCAAACGCCGCCTGGTGCAGGAGCTGGACTGGAACGACAAGGTGTACGCCAAGCTGATGGAGCCCATTCTGCCTCAATTGATCCGCTGGAAGACCGACGGCACCCTGACGGCCTCCACCCGGGCCATGCTGGAGGAAAGCATCTCCCAGCGGGCGCGCCAGGCCACCGGCGTGGCCAAGGCCCCCTATGTGTGCCAGTTCGTCCGCGCCCTGCTGGAGGGCGGCGAACAGGTGCTGCTCTTTGCCCACCACCACGAGGTGATGGACATCTACAAAAAGGAGCTTCACGCTTTCTCGCCCGGGTTCATCACCGGCCGGGAGACCTCCGCCATGAAGGACAGGGCCGTGGAACGGTTTATGACCGGCAAAACGGACGTGCTGTGCATCAGCCTTCGCGCCGCCAGCGGCTTGAACCTGCAGCGCGCCACCTGCGTGGTGTTCGGAGAGCTGGACTGGTCGCCGGCGGTGCATTCCCAGGCGGAGGACCGCGCCCACCGCATCGGCCAGGAGGATTCCCTCCTGTGCTACTACCTGGTGGCCCCCCAGGGCAGCGACGCCTCCATGCAGGAGGCCCTGGGCCTGAAGGTCAGCCAGTTTGTGGGCCTGATGGGGGATACGCCCATCTCTGCCCAGCAGGCGGCGGACGCAGCCAGCCAGGCCCGGAAGCATGTTGAAAAGATCGTGCAGGAACTGAACCTGTAACCATAAGTGATCAAGAGGTATGTATGAAGATCAGTGCGCCAATGCTGATAGCGGATTTGACCGAGATGTATGAGCTGCCCGACGAGGACGAGTTTGAGCATATCTCCATGGAGTCGGCCTACCTGGCCTATGAGGATCTCCACGCCCGGGAGTTTCGCGGCTGCGTTTTCCGCAAGGTGAATTTTTCCTCGGCCGACCTGAGCCGCGCCGGGTTTGTGGATGTGGTGTTCGACCACTGCGACCTGTCCGGCGTGAAAATGGAGGATGCGGTATTCCAGCGGGTGCGGTTCATCGGCTGCCGTATCACCGGCGCGAACATGATCCACGCCATTGCGCGCGATACGGTCTTCACCGAATGCCGCATGGACTACCTGAACATCAACCGCATCAAAACCGACTGGGTGCAGTTTACGGACTGCATCATGCGTGAGGCCGCCATGGAGGAGTGCACCTTCAAGCACACCGAATGGGACGAATGCGACCTGACCCGCGCCACCATCCACATGACCAGTATGAAGGGTCTTGACCTGCGTACCTGCCAGCTGGACGGCATCACCATCGGGCTGGGAGATGTGCGGGGCATGATCGTGAACACCCAGCAGGCCATCGGGCTGTCGCAGCTCCTGGGCCTGGTGATCAAGGAGTAAAGCTATGCTGAGAATTGGCTGTCATTTATCGGCGTCGAAGGGCTATCTGCACATGGCGAAGGAGGCCCTGTCCATCGGCGCGAACACCTTTCAGTTTTTTACACGCAATCCCCGGGGCGGCACCGCCAAAGCCATGGACGAGGCGGACGTGGCGGCTTTCCGGGATTTTGCGGCGGAAAACGGCATCGGCGTTATCCTGGCCCATGCGCCCTATACCCTCAACGGCTGCTCGGCGGAGGCGTCCATCCGGGAATTCGCCGCAAGAACCATGCTGGACGACCTTCACCGCATGGAATACACCCCCGGCAACCTGTATAACTTCCATCCCGGCAGCCATGTGAAGCAGGGCGTTGAAACCGGCATCGAGCTCATTGCCCAGATGCTGAACAGCATCCTGTGGCAGGACATGCACACCACCGTGCTGCTGGAAACCATGGCTGGCAAGGGCAGCGAGGTGGGCGGCAGCTTTGAGGAGCTGCGAGCCATCATCGACCGGGTGGCGTTGCAGGACAAGCTGGGCGTGTGCCTGGATACCTGCCACGTCAGCGACGCAGGCTATGATATCGTCAACGACCTGGACGGCGTGCTGACCCGGTTTGATAACATCGTGGGCCTGGAGCGCATCAAGGCCGTGCACATCAACGATAGCAAGAACCCCCTGGGCGCGCGCAAGGACCGGCATGAGAAGATCGGCCAGGGAACCATCGGCACCGAGGCCATCGTTCGTCTGATGACCCACCCGGCCCTGCGGGACAAGCCCTTTTACCTGGAAACGCCCAACGAGCTGGACGGCTACGCGGCGGAGATCGCCTTACTGAAGGAGAAATGGTCATGATCGAGGTTTCTGCCGGGATCATCCGCCGCAAGGACGGCCGGGTGCTGATCTGCCAGCGGGGCGAGGGGCGGAACAACGCCCATCTGTGGGAATTTCCCGGCGGCAAGATCGAAGCGGGGGAATCCCCCTGCGACTGCCTGCGCCGGGAGCTGATGGAGGAGCTCTCCCTGCCGGTGGAGGGCTTGCAGGAGGTGTGCCAGCAGCAGGCCCAGGGCATCCTGTTTCACTTTATTGAGGGAACTACGGAGGGGATGCCTGCCCTCACCGAGCACGAGGCCTTTGCCTTCGTGACCGACCGGGACATGCTGCGCTACGCCTTCTGCCCGGCGGATACCGCTGTGGCCCGGGACATGGCCCTGAATGCACCGCCCCTGCGGCATTTCTTCTGGGATTTTGACGGTACGCTGCTGGACACCTACCCGGCCATGACCGAAGCCTTTGTGCGCATGGCGGCAAGGGCTGGCTTTGTCATCGAACCCCAGCGGGCCCTGAACCTGATGAAAGAAAACCTGACTCACGCCTTGCAGGTGGTGGCAGGGGAGAACGGCCTGGACGCTGCGGTCCTCTTGCCCATGTTCCGGGAGGAAGAGAAGCTCACCCTGCCCCGGCTGATCCGCCCCGTGCCGGGCATCCCCGAGGCACTGCGCGCCCTGCCCGGCCAGCACTACCTGGTGACCCACCGGGATCACGACGCCCTGGCCTACCTGGAGCAGACCGGCCTGAAAGCATATTTCACCGATTTTGTGGTGGCGGACGACGGCTTCCCCCGCAAGCCCCAGCCGGACAGTCTTTTGCACCTGGTGCGTAAGCACGGCCTGAATCTGAGCGAGTGCGTGATGATCGGCGACCGTCCCCTGGACACCGCCGCAGGTCGCAACGCAGATATGCTCTCCTGCCTGCTGGACACGGAAAACCGCTTCCCGGACGACCCCTGCGACCTCCGCACAAGCTCCGCTTATGAATTACCCTCCCTGCTCTGCCCCCAGCCAGCACTTCATTCCTAATTCCTAATTCCTAATTCATAATTCATCATTCATAATTCCCGCTTGGGGTAGCCAAGACGCGAGAAATCTGGTAATATAGATAAATCGGCGCAAGAATTTGTGTCGCTGGAACGTTGAATCAATGAAACCTTACGCAAGATGCATTGCCATTGGAGGAATATCATGCGCAAGTTATTAACTGTTTTCTTATTGCTGATGCTGCTTTGCGGCGCGGCACAGGCGGAAAGTGCCCTGTCCCTGGAGCCGGTGGGGGAGACCATCCACCCCGGCCGCGCAGTGACCATCAGCTTTACCGCACCCGAGACCGGCGCGGCGGAGATCCTGCTGAAGGACATGCAGGGGCAGACGCTGTCCGTTGTGGTGGAGAATTTTATTGCCGACCAGGGCTTTAACAGCCTGTGGTGGAACGGCACCTACCAGGGCGTGCCTGCCCCCCAGGGCGAGCACCAGCTGGTGGTGAACCTGAACGGGCAGTCCGCCTCCGTGCCAGTCACGGTGGGCAGCATGGCCCCCTACTTTGCCAGCATCGCCGTGGACAGCACCGCTGCCACCCCGGCCGTGCCCATCAAGGTGGATTTCTACGCCAGCACCGACGGCGTGGTCACTGTGGGCCTTCTGCAGGACGACGTGCACGTGGAGATCGCCACGGTGGACGTGCAGGAGGGCCAGCAGACCTATCTATGGCAGACCAGCCACTACACCGGCATCGGCCTGCGCGACGGCACCGCCTCCCTGACGCTGATGCTGACCAATAACGAGGACTTCTCCTCCAACGAGGAGCACATCGCCCTCACGCTGTCCGGCTTTGCGATGGAGCAGCCCACCGCCGCCCCTGACGCGGTGATCCCCGAGGCCACCGATGCCCCTGCCGAGCAGCTGCCGGAAAACGACAGTGCCGTGACCATCGAAACGGAGATCCTGCCGGATCAGTCCGTGTTCACCCCCTCCTACGGCAGCCCCTATAACACCGATACCTCCCTCAACTACTGGACGCTGCCCATGGACATCACCGACGAAGAGGCCGTGTGGGAAGTGCTGATGCAGCCCATGACCATCCTCTATTCCAGCAAGGACAAGGCCGACCGCACCCAGGTGGTGCTCCGTGCCGAGCCCAGCGAGGACAGCCCGGGCGTGGGCGTGGTGACCCGCATCAACCAGGGCGTGCATGTGCTGGAAACCCTGGACAACGGCTGGTCGCTGATCGAGTGCTACTCCTCCTCCTTCCACAACAGCGAGGTGAAACGCTACAACTGCCTGGTGCAGGGCTATGTGGAAACCTCCCACCTCAAGACCATCGAGCCCCAGAAGGAATACGCCATGGTCATCGACAAGCTGACCCAGCGGCTGTACCTGTTCAAGGAGGGCAAGCTGTATTCCACGCTGCTGGTATCCACCGGCCTGACCAATGAAAAGCAGCCCTGGAACGAAACCCGCTCCGGCGAGTTTATGCTCACCAGCCCTGTGGGCGGCTTCCCCAGCGGCAACCTGACCTGCGCCATGGCCATCCGCTTCAACAGCGGCGACCTTCTGCACGAGGTGCCTTACAAGACCAACGCCGACGGCACCAAGAATTACAGCTATGCCGAGCCCAGCCTGGGCACCAAGGCCAGCCACGGCTGCATCCGCGTGCAGCGGCGCAAGACCCCCGAGGGCATCAACATGGCCTGGCTGTGGAACAACCGCGAATGGAACACCAAGCTGCTGATCTGGGAGGACTGGCAGGGCCGTCAAATCCCCATCCCGGAAGACGATCTGCAGCTGTACTACAACCCCAAGGGCGGCGAATCGTACCATTCTGCGGAAACCTGCTACTCCGCGCAGAAGACCACATTCACGGCCTTCTCCTACAGCCAGCTGGAGGATGAAGGCTTCGCCAAGCTGAAACGCTGCTCCTACTGCGCGCCTGCCTTGCGTGTCAGCGAGATCGAGGAGATCAACGCTGTGTACGCCCCCGGCGGCGACCATGACCCCATTCTGACGGAACTCCGCCAAAAGCAGCTGGAAAAAGAAGCGGCGGACGATTGATTTTCCCTGCAAGGGAGGCTGATCCATGAACGCTGTTGACTATGTGGTGCTGGGCCTTTTGGGCCTGAGCGTGCTGTTCGGGTTTTACCGCGGCTTTGTGAGCACGGTGCTCAACTCCGGCGGCTGCCTGATCTCGCTGATCCTGTCCTTCATCCTCTATCCCAAGGCGGCAGAGCTGATCCAGGGCAATGATGAACTGGTGCGCACCCTTTTGCACTACACCGATGCATCCTCGCGCCTGGGTGATTTGGAGCTGTCCATCACCAACGTGGCCACGCTGACGCAGTCGAAGATCGCGGAGGTGGTGAGCAAGGTGCAGCTGCCCCCGCCCCTGGACACGCTTTTGCAGGTGAACCTGGAAAAGCAGGTGTACGCGGCCAGTGCGGGCATCGACACCGTGGCGGATTACGTGAGCCAGACGATCCTGACGGCCTGCATCAACATCATTTGCTTCCTGGTGTGCTTTGCGGTGATCTACATCGCCCTGGCCCTGATCGTAAACCTGCTCAAGGCGATCTTCCGCTTTCCGGTGCTCAAGCAGCTGGACTGGCTGGCTGGCGGGATCTTCGGTTTTCTGCGGGGCCTGGTGATCTGCTATGCGGTGTTTGCCCTGGTGCCTCTGGTGCAGACGGTGGTGCCCATTGATATGCTGGCGCAGCTGTTTGAGGAAAGCACCCTGGCACCGATCTTTAACAACGGGAATCTGATTTTAGGCATTATGAACGGACGGCTGTAAGGCCGGGAGAAATGCACGGGATGGCAAGGAGCCGCCCGTGCGTTTTATTTGGGGAATGCGGAATGCGGAATTGAGTTTGTGGACGGAGAATGGCTGACATTGGAGCAAGTGGCAGAACCGCTCCTTCCGTCAGCCGCAAGCGGCTGCCACCTCCCTCGGAGATGGAGGCTTTTGGCGATGCGAAACCAAACAGTACCCGCGTCGCGGCGCGACCGAACGAAACGGGTCGAAGACCCCGCGCCGTGACCCCTGCTTGGCAGGCGTACCCCGGCCATCCCCGAATGGGTTCAGGGATGAAATCCCTGGGGTTGCAAGAATGGGGGAAGACATGGTATAATATAAGATGCGTTCATATGGATATGGACGGGTTAGGAGACTTTTATGCTGGAATTTGTGAAGAAGTTGTTGGGCGGCGGCAATGATGCGCAGCTCAAAAAGCTAATGAAGACCGTGGATGCGGTAGAGGCGTTGGAGGCGGATTATCAGAAGCTGACGGATGCGCAGCTTCGTGCCAAGACCGACGAATTCCGCGCCCGTTTACAGAATGGCGAAACAGAAGACGATATTCTGCCGGAGGCCTTTGCCACCGTGCGCGAGGCATCGGTGCGTATCCTGGGCATGCGGCACTTCCGGGTGCAGATCCTGGGCGGCATCGTGCTGCATCAGGGCCGCATCGCTGAAATGAAGACCGGTGAAGGCAAGACCCTGGTGGCCACCCTGCCTGCGTACCTGAACGCGCTGAGCGGCAAGGGCGTGCATGTGGTGACGGTCAACGATTATCTGGCCAGCTATCAGAGTGCCTGGATGGGCAAGCTGTACCGCTTCCTGGGCCTGAGCGTGGGCCTGATCGTCCACGACCTGGACAACGATGAACGCCGCAAGGCCTATGCCTGCGACATCACCTACGGCACCAACAACGAGCTGGGCTTCGACTACCTGCGCGATAACATGGTCATCCGCCAGAAGGATCTGGTGCAGCGCGGCCACCACTTCGCCATCGTGGACGAGGTGGACTCCATCCTGATCGACGAGGCTCGCACCCCCCTGATCATTTCCGGCCAGGGCGAAAAGAGCACCGTGCTCTACGAGAAGGCCGACATGGTGGTGCGCACCATGAAGATCGATGTGCACTACACCTACGACGAAAAGAAAAAGGCCGTCGTCCTTACCGACGAGGGTGCCCAGAAGGTGGAACGCACCTTCGCCATCGACAACCTGAACGACCCCGAGCATGCCGAACTGAACCACCACATCCACTGCGCCCTGCGCGCCCACGTCACCATGAAGCGCGATGTGGACTACGTTGTGCAGAACGGCCAGGTGGTCATCGTGGACGAGTTCACTGGCCGCCTGATGGTGGGCCGCCGCTATTCCGAGGGCCTGCACCAGGCCATCGAGGCCAAGGAGCACGTCAAGGTCGAGCGCGAAAGCAAGACCCTGGCCACCATCACCTTCCAGAACTACTTCCGCATGTACCAGAAGCTTTCCGGCATGACGGGTACCGCCAAGACGGAAGAAGCCGAGTTCCAGGGCATCTACGCCCTGGACGTGGTGGAGATCCCCACCAACAAGCCCAACATCCGCAAGGATCTGGACGACATGGTGTACAAGAACAAGGCGGCCAAGTTCAATGCTGTGCTGGCCTCCATTGAGGCTCACCACGCCAACGGCCAGCCCGTGCTGGTGGGTACCGTCACCGTGGAGACCAGCGAAATGCTCTCCGCTATGCTGCGCCGCAAGAACATCCCCCATGAGGTCCTCAACGCCAAGAACCACGCCAAGGAGGCCGAGATCGTGGCCCAGGCCGGTCACTATGGCGCGGTGACCATCGCCACCAACATGGCTGGCCGCGGTACGGATATTCTCCTGGGCGGCAACCCGGATTTCCTGGCCCGCCGCGCCATGCGCCAGGAGGGCATCGACGAGGAGATCATCGACGCCGCCACTGGCCACAGCGAGGATGTGCCCGACGAGGTGCTGGAAGCCCGCGCCAAGTACAAGGCCCTGCTGGCTGATTTCAAGAAGGGCACCGATGCCGAGCATGAGCGCGTGCTCAAGACCGGCGGCCTGCACATCATCGGTACCGAGCGGCACGAATCCCGCCGTATCGACAACCAGCTCCGCGGCCGCGCCGGCCGCCAGGGCGACCCCGGCTCCACCCAGTTCTTTATCTCCCTGGAGGATGACCTGATGCGCCTGTTCGGCTCTGACCGCATTGGCGTGATGGTGGAACGCCTGGGCCTGAAGGACGACGAACCCCTGCAGGCGGGCCTGCTGACCAAGCAGATCGAATCCGCCCAGAAGCGCATTGAGGGCCGCAACTTTGAAGCCCGTAAGCATGTGCTGGAATACGACAACGTGATGAACCGCCACCGCGAGGTGATCTACGGCCAGCGCCGCCGGGTGCTCATGGGCGAAAACGTCCGGGAGAACATCATCGGCATGGCGGCCAAGCTCATCGACGCGGCCATGGCCCGCTACGCCGCCACTGACGACGGCGACGACTGGGACTGGCAGCAGCTGGCCACCTTCCTGGAAAACCTGTGCGTGCACCCCGGCACCATCGAAAAGAACAAGCAGATGGTCATTGCCGACGAGGACAAGGCTGGCTTCATCGACCTGCTGAAGGAGGATGCCCGCGCCTTCTATGAAGAGCGCGAGACCCTGCTCAGCGAGATCGGTGTGGACATGCGCGAGTTTGAGCGCGTGATGCTGCTGGGCAGCGTGGACCGCCGCTGGATGGACCACATCGACGCCATGGATCAGCTGCGCGACGGCATCGGCTTCCGCGCCTACTCCGGCAAGAACCCCGTCACCGAGTACCAGATCGAGGCTGGCTACATGTTTGAGGAGCTGAACAACCTCATCCGCGAGGATACCGTCCGCCGGGTCTACCAGGCCAAGGTGGAGCGCACCCCCGAGCGTGTGCAGACCGCCAAGCCCGTGGAAGCCCGCCTCTCCGACGGCCCCCGCCAGCCCCGCCGCGTGAAGGCCTCCGAAAAGGTTGGCCGCAACGATCCCTGCCCCTGCGGCTCCGGCAAAAAATACAAGCAGTGCTGCGGCAAGGACGCAGAATAAACGCATTTCGCCTTCGGCGACCAAAGGGGCTCTGCCCCTTTGGAAACCCTGCCCAAGGGCTCTGCCCTTGGGAATCCCGCGAAGGGCCTTCGGCCCTTTCGAAACCCATTCGGGGAAGCGTTGCTCGGTGATCGCCGAGCTGGGGTCACGGCGCGGGGCCTTCGACCCGTTTCATTTGGGCGCGCCGCGACGCATGCCTGCAGCAAAAGCCTCCCTTGTGTAAAGGAAGGTGGCAGCCGCTTGCGGCTGACGGAGGGATTGCTGCCGCATGCCCAACATGCCGCTTTCCCTCCGCACCCGTAGGGGCGAACTATGTTCGCCCGTCCCTTAATCTCTCGATCAAAAAGAAAGTTGGAACAGCCATGATTGGATTCTTGTAACGGGTTGGTTAATCAATCAAATGGTGACCCGAAGGTTTCCAAAGGGCGATCGGAAAGCCCTTTGGCCGCCTCCGCAGAGGCGGAATCTCTTTGCGATTTAAATCAATCTGTTATAAAGAATGCGAGGTATAACAATGCTTGAATTAGAACAGTATGCCCAGGACATCGAAACCATCCGCAAGTCCCTGCTGGCTGCAGGCGACGCGCTGCACATTGACCACATCAAGGAGCAGATCGACGAGCTGACCGAGGAAATGAATCAGCCCGAGTTCTGGAACGACACCGACCGCTCCACCCGCGTGAACCAGAAGCTGGGCCAGCTGAAGAACAAGGTGGGCCACTACGAAAAGCTGCTCTGTGCCGCCGATGACATCGAGGTCATGATGGACCTGGCCAAGGAAGAAAACGACCAGGACATGGTGGACGAAGTGGGCGTGGAGCTGGAGAAGCTCCGCGAGCAGGCCGACGCCCTGGAGCTGGAAACCCTCATGCGCGGCGACTATGACGACAGCCCCGCCATTCTGTCCCTGCACGCTGGTGCGGGCGGCACCGAGGCCCAGGACTGGACCCAGATGCTCTACCGTATGTACACCCGTTACTGCGAAAAGATGGGCTTCACCGTGAAGGTGCTGGACTACCTGGACGGCGATACCGCGGGCGTGAAGTCCGTGACCTTTGAGGTCAGCGGTGACCATGCCTACGGCTACCTCCGCGGCGAGAAGGGCGTGCACCGCCTGGTGCGCATCTCTCCCTTTGATGCCAATGCCCGCCGCCAGACTTCCTTCTCCTCCCTGGACGTGTCCCCCATCCTGGAGGACGACGACGGCGAGATCGAGATCAACATGAAGGACGTCCGCGTGGACACCTACCACTCCTCCGGTGCTGGCGGCCAGAACGTTAACAAGACTTCTTCCGCCGTGCGTATGACCCACTTCCCCACGGGCATCGTCGTCGCCTGCCAGACCGAGCGCGACCAGGTGCAAAACCGCGCCACCTGCTTGCGCATGCTGCGCTCCAAGCTGCTGGAACTGCGCGAACGCGAGAAGGAACAGCAGATGGCCGACATCAAGGGCGAAATGAAGAAGATCGAATGGGGCAGCCAGATTCGCTCCTACGTCTTCCAGCCCTACACCATGGTGAAGGATCACCGCACCGGCTTCGAGTCCGGCAACATCGACGACGTGATGAACGGCAACCTGGAAGGTTTCGTCACCTCCTACCTCAAAATGCAGTAACCAGGGCCGCATGGCCCTGGACCCATTCGGGGCGACCCTGCCATGCACATGTCCCAGGGGTCACGGCGCATAACGGATGCGCCGCGACGCAGCAGAAGCAGCAAAGTCCCTGCTCGCCATCTTAATTCCTAATTCCTAATTCATAATTCATAATTTGAACTTCCCCTTGTGTGCAAACTATGAAATCAAACAAACTCCTTGCCGCCTTGTGCGGCATCCTTTTATCCCTGGCGGCGTCGGTGGCGGCCCTGGCGTTCATCCTGGACGGGCTGGGCGGTTCCGCGCCGCTGATGCTCCAGCTGATGGACAAACACGCCCCCGCGGAAGCGACCCGGCTGCCCCAGAAGCACTATCCGGCCATGGCGGAGATGATCACCGACTACCTTTCCGGCCGGGAGAAGACCTTCCAGTTTTCCTTCACGGAAGGGGAGGGGATCACCTACCAGTGCTTCAATGAAAAGGAACAGCAGCACATGGCGGATGTGAAGGCCCTGTTCGACCTGGACCGCACGGTGCTGCTGGTGGCGGTGCTGGTGCTGGTTTTGCTGGGGATGCTGGCCTGGCGGCTGCGGCTGTACCGCCGCTGGACGGCCCGGGGCTTCCTGTGGGGGAGCCTCTTGGTGCTGGCGGTGCTCACGGCCCTGGCAGCCTGGGCGGCGGTGGATTTCGACGGGCTGTTCATCCTGTTCCACCGGCTGTCCTTCACCAATGAACTGTGGCTGCTGGATCCCCGGACGGATCTTCTGATCCGGCTGATGCCCACAGCGTTTTTCATCCACTACGCCGCCATTCTGGGCGGCACCTGGCTGGGCCTGCTCCTGGTGATGATGGCAGCGGCCCGGTATCTGTCAACGAGGTGGAAAGCATGACCTATGAAGATACAGCGCGTGCCAGTGTGGCGCGTCTGAAAAATCAGGACAGGGTGCGCATTCTGGCCCTGGAAACCTCCTGCGATGAAACCGCCGCCGCGGTGATCGAGAATGGCCGTACCATTGTGTCCAACGTGGTGTTCAGCCAGATCGACCTGCACGCCCTGTATGGCGGCGTGGTGCCGGAGATCGCCAGCCGCGCCCATGTGGAGGCCTGCGACCGGGTGGTGGATCAGGCCGTGAAGGAGGCTGGCATGTCCCTCGCCGATGTGGACGCCTTTGCCGTCACCTACGGCCCCGGCCTGGTGGGCGCGCTGCTCACCGGCGTGAATTGCATGAAGGGCCTGAGCTACGCGCTGAACAAGCCGCTGATCCCCGTCAACCACATCGAGGGCCATGTTTCCGCCAACTACCTGACCCACCCTGACTTGAAGCCGCCTTTCGTGTGCCTGGTGGTATCCGGCGGCCACAGCCACCTGGTGCAGGTGACGGACTACGGCGAGTATCGCCTGCTGGGACAAACCATGGACGATGCCGCAGGCGAGGCCTTCGACAAGGCGGCCCGCGTGCTGTGCCTGCCGTACCCCGGCGGCCCCCGCATCGACGCCCTGGCCGAAGAGGGCGATCCCCACTACCTCACCCTGCCCCATCCCCATCCCGACGGGCGGTACGACTACTCCTTCTCCGGCCTCAAAACGGCCTTCCTCAATGCTGCCCACAAAATGGAGCAGAAAGGGGAGGAGCTGCCCAAGGCGGATATGGCTGCATCCTTCCGGTATGCGGTGGTGTCCTCCCTGGTGGAAAAGGCTGTGCTGGCCGCCAAGGAAACCGGTGCCAAGTGCCTGGCCATGGCAGGCGGCGTGTCTGCCAACCGGCTTCTGCGCCGCATGATGCAGGAGGAATGCGACAAGGCTGGTATTCCGCTGTACATGCCCAAGGTTTCCCTGTGCACCGACAATGCCGCCATGATCGGCTCTGCTGCCTATTACCGCATGCTCCGCGGCGAGGTGGCCGACCTGTCCCTGAACGCCCAGCCTTCCCTGCGGCTGGTGTAACGGAGGTATACCAATGAAGAAAAAGGAACTGCTGCAAGCGGTGAAATTCACCCTGTTCTCCATTTCCGCCGGTATTGTGCAGGCGGTGAGCTTCGCCATCCTGCATGACGTGCTGGGCCTGGAAAGCTACTGGCTGAGCCATGTGCCCTCCCTGATCCTGTCGGTTTTGTGGAACTTCACCTTCAACCGCAAGTACACCTTCAAGCCCACCGGCACCATCAAGCGCGATATGCTCCTGGTAGCCCTGTACTATGTGGTGTTCACCCCTGCCTCTGCCCTGTGGGGCACCTGGCTGGAAAAGCTGGGCCTGCACGACTGGCTGATCGAGATCATCAACATGCTCATCAACTTCGTGACCGAGTTCCTGTTCCAGAAATTCGTGGTCTACCGCGAAAAGAAGGAAGATTAAGATTTTCTCATTTTCTTCTCATGGAAACCAACTGGAAGCGGCATGGGCAGTGTGCTATCATACAGCCATGGAGGTTGATTGATGATGTTGCGACTGCTGACCTGGCCCTTCCGTATGGCCGCTGACCTGATTGGTTTGATCCTGAGCCTGGCTGGCTCCATCCTTGGCCTGGCCATTGGCTTTGTGATCTGCGCCCTGGGCGTTCTCCTGTGCCTGACGGGCATCGGGATGATCATCGGCATTCCGCTGGCGATCTTTGGCGGCGGACTGATGCTGAAGAGTATTTTCTGACAGAGGGGAAAGCAATAAGATGAAATATCTTGCAGGCGGACTGTTTATCGTCTTTTTCCTGATCCTGATGTATCTCCTCTTCCGCATCTGGCTGGAGGGCCGCCGGGAGCGAATCGCGCCCCGGGAAATTCCCGGGGAGGCGCTTCCGGCAGAGCTGCGGGAGAACGCGCTGCGTCCCCTGCGGCGGCTGAACGCCTATTACGAAAAGCGGAACCCTGAACTGGCAGATGACTGCATCGAGGAAACGATTCTGCCGGATGAGATGCTGATTTTAGGCACAAACCCGGGAGAGATTTTCCATGGACGGAAATGGACCAAACACCTGTTGCAATGCGACTGGAAATACTGGGGACAGCTGTCGCTGAATGTGGAGAGAACTGCACTCAGCCGGGCTGGCAGTGCCCTGTACTTTGCCCTGCCGGCGCAGGTCAGGCTGGATATCTGGCGATTCTGCATTCCCGTCAGGATCACAGGCATCCTGGAGGAACGGGACGGCCTGTGGTATATCAGCAAGCTTCAGTTTATCAATAATCTGAACACTGCATGGGTGATAGGAACATGGGTTGCAGCACTTGTGCTGGCGGCCTGCCTGCTACTGTTCGGCTTCGCGTTGCTGCTGTCAATCTGATGAGATGGACGCACCCGATTGACATTCTGCTGCCTCCGGGCAGCTCTTTTTTTATCCCAATCGTTGCACACACAACCATTTTGTGATAAACTGACCTCACTACTAAAAATTGGAGGTCATCCAACGATGGCATCGAAAGTTTATTATTGCGACCTGCGTACCCGTCACGGCGAGACTCTGCTGCAGAAGCTCCGCCGCCTGATCAAGACTGCCGGTATGGATCAGATCGACTTCGACGGCAAGTTTACTGCTATCAAGCTCCACTTTGGCGAGCTGGGCAACCTGGCTTTCCTGCGCCCCAACTACTCCAAGGTGGTGGCGGATTTCGTCAAGGAGCTGGGCGGCCGCCCCTTCCTGACGGACTGCAACACCCTCTATGTGGGCAGCCGCAAGAACGCCCTGGATCACATGGACACCGCCATGGAGAACGGCTTCAGCCCCCTCTCTACCGGCTGCCAGATCATCATCGCCGATGGCCTGAAGGGCACCGACGACGTGTATGTTCCCGTGGAAGGCGAGTATGTGAAGGAGGCCAAGATCGGCCGCGCGGTGATGGACGCTGATATCTTCATCAGCCTGAGCCACTTCAAGGGCCACGAAGGCACCGGCTTTGGCGGCGCGATCAAGAACATCGGCATGGGCTGCGGCTCCCGCGCCGGCAAGATGGAGATGCACTCCGCCGGCAAGCCCTATGTGGACCAGGCCAAGTGCATCGGCTGCGCCATCTGCCAGAAGAACTGCGCCCACGATGCCATCACCATCGAGGATCGCAAGGCCTCCATCGACCACAGCAAGTGCGTGGGCTGTGGCCGCTGCATCGGTGCCTGCCCCAAGGATGCCACCCGCCCTGCCGAGGACGAGAGCAACGATATCCTCAACCGCAAGATCGCCGAGTACTCCCTGGCTGTGGTGCAGGGCCGTCCCCACTTCCACATCAGCCTGGTGATCGACATCAGCCCCTATTGCGACTGCCATGCCGAGAACGACCTGCCCATCCTGCCCGACATCGGCATGTTCGCCAGCTTTGACCCCGTGGCCCTGGATCAGGCCTGCGTGGACGCCTGCCTGAAGCAGCAGCCCATCCCCGGCAGCCGCCTGGATGAAATGCCCCACGTGTGCGAGGACCACTTCATCAACAGCCAGCCCGCCACCGACTGGCGCTCCCAGCTCGCCCACGCCGAAAAGATCGGCCTTGGCACCCGCGACTACGAACTCATCGAAATGCGGTGACCAGAGGGGACTTTGTCCCCTCTGGACTCCCCTACGAAGGGCCATTCGGCCCTTTCGAAACCCATTCTGCGAGAGCAGAGTGGGTTTTTCCTTTGCAGGGGTCACGGCGCATAACGGATGCGCCGCGACGCGGGGGAAGGAGCGACACCTCATCCGGCAGTTTGCGCTGCCACCTTCTCCTCAACGGGAAGCCATGTTCAAGGCCATACAAAAGCCTTCCCCTCGAGGGGAAGGTGGCCGAGCGCAGCGAGGTCGGATGAGGTGGAACGCAGCATAACCGCTCAGTTACTTTCCTGTGCAAAAAGCCACTAACTAATTCAGAGCGAGAGGTCATCTCGAGCGATAGGAAATCTGTTCCTGCGAAGGAATCCAAACGTTATTGAACGCCCCCGCGAGGAAGATTGTGGGGTTGCTAAGCTCGGGCCGCTACCCCAAGGCGGGAGCGGGGGTCCGGGGCCGCCGCCGCTGCATGATCATATCGGCGGCCCCGGTCGCTCTTTGGTACTTTCTCGCGAGAGAGAAAGTACATTACTCAAGGCAGAATCAAGTTTGGAGAAATCCAACGCCCGCGCAGAAAAATTTTTCATCAAAGCCCCTCAAATCAAAGAATTTGAAAAACATTTGTTCGTGTTCGCGTTGATAAAATGCCAGAATTGTGCTACACTAATCCATGTCCCCGGTTTCAGCCGGGGCCCTTGAAGGGTACAATCTACCTGCAACTGATTCGCAAACGAGGTTTATCATATGAGCAACGAATCTCTGATCATCCGCGGCGCACGGGAGCATAACCTGCAGAACGTGAACCTGACCATCCCCCGGGATAAGCTGGTGGTGTTCACCGGTCTCTCCGGATCCGGCAAGAGCAGCCTGGCCTTCGATACCATTTATGCCGAGGGTCAGCGACGCTATGTGGAGAGCCTTTCCAGCTATGCCCGCATGTTCCTGGGGCAGATGGAAAAGCCCGACGTGGACGCCATCGAGGGCCTGTCCCCGGCTATTTCCATCGACCAGAAGACCACCAGCCGCAACCCCCGTTCCACCGTGGGCACCGTGACCGAGGTGCACGATTATCTGCGCCTTCTGTGGGCGCGCATCGGCGTGCCCCATTGCCCCAAGTGCGGCAAGGAGATCAAGCAGCAAACCGTTGATCAGATGGTGGACGCTGTGCAAAAATACCCCGAGGGCACCCGTATGCAGGTGCTGGCCCCGGTGATCCGTGCCCGCAAGGGCGAGCACGCCAAGCTCCTGGAGGATGCCCGCAAGAGCGGCTTCGTCCGCGTGCGCATCGACGGCGAATTGTACGAGATCGACGATACCCCCCAGCTGGACAAGCAGAAGAAGCACACCATCGAGCTGGTGGTGGACCGCCTGATCATCCGCGAGGGCAAGGAGTTCCAGAAACGCCTGGCTGATTCCATCGAAACCGCCACCGCCCGCTCCGGCGGCCTGGTGGTGATGGATCTGTTCGACCAGGGCGAGCTGCTGTTCTCCATGAACTACGCCTGCCCGGATTGCGGCGTGTCCATCGAAGAGCTGGCACCCCGCATGTTCTCCTTCAACAGCCCCTTCGGTGCCTGCCCGGAGTGCTCCGGCCTGGGTACGCTGATGAAGATCAGCCCGGAGATCATCATGCCCGATCCCAGCCTGCCCCTGAACAAAGGCGGCCTGAACGCCATGGGTTTCAACGTGTCCGATGGCGACAGCATGGGCGGCCAGTTCCTGACGGCCCTGGGCAAGAAGTATGGCTTCACCCTCAGCACCAAGGCGGGCGACCTGAGCAAGGAGGCCGTGCAGGCCATCCTCTACGGCACGGGCAAGGAGCAGATCACCATCGAGTATGAGGGCGTGCGCGGCCTGACGGAATACCGCACCGCCTTCGAGGGCGTGATCCCCACCCTGGAACGCCGCTATAACGAAACCACCTCCGACGGCATGAAGGCTGCCTACGAGGAATACATGGCCGAGGAGATCTGCCCTGCCTGCCATGGCCGCCGCCTGAAGCCTGAGGCCCTGGCGGTCACCGTCAATGGCCGCAACCTGGCGGAAGTCAGCGACATGAGCATCCTGGACGCCCGGGCGTTCTTCCGTAGTCTGGAGCTGACTGAGAAGGAGAAGATGATCGGCGCGCAGATCCTCAAGGAGATCGACGCCCGCCTGGGCTTCCTGATCGACGTGGGTTTGGGCTACCTGACCCTGTCCCGCGCTGCTGGCAGCCTGTCCGGCGGCGAGGCCCAGCGCATCCGCCTGGCCACGCAGATCGGCTCCGCGCTGATGGGCGTGCTGTACATCCTGGACGAGCCCTCCATCGGCTTGCACCAGCGCGACAACGCCAAGCTGATCGCCACCCTCAAGCGCATGCGCGACCTGGGCAACACCCTGGTGGTGGTGGAGCACGACGAGGACACCATGTACGCTGCCGACTGGATCGTGGACGTGGGCCCCGGCGCGGGCATCCACGGCGGCCACATCGTGGCGGAGGGCAGCATTGACGATATCAAGGCCTGCAAGGAAAGTCTTACCGGCCAGTATCTTTCCGGGGTGAAGAAGATCGCTGTGCCGCAGGCGCGCCGCGCCCCGGCTGGCTGGCTGAAGGTGCTGGGTGCCCAGGAGCACAACCTGAAAAACGTGGATGTGGAGATCCCCCTGGGTGTTTTGTGCTGCGTGACAGGCGTTTCCGGCTCGGGCAAATCCAGCCTGGTGAACGAGATCGTCCACAAGCACCTGGCCCGCGTGCTCAACCGGGCCAAGACCCGTCCGGGCAAGTTCCGGGAGATGCAGGGCGTGGAGCAGCTGGACAAGATCATCTGCATCGACCAGAGCCCCATTGGCCGCACGCCCCGCTCCAACCCAGCCACCTACACGGGCCTGTTCGACCAGATCCGCAAGATCTTCGCCATGAGCCCGGAAGCCAAGGCCCGCGGCTACAAGGAAAACCGCTTCTCCTTCAACGTGAAGGGCGGCCGCTGCGAGGCCTGCGCCGGTGACGGCCTGTTGAAGATCGAGATGCACTTCCTGCCGGATATTTACGTTCCCTGCGAGGTGTGCAAGGGCCGCCGCTACAACCGCGAGACCCTGGAAGTGACCTACAAGGGCAAAAACATCTACGAGGTGCTGGAGATGAACGTGGAGGAGGCCATGGCCTTCTTTGAGAATCACCCCACCATCCTGCGCAAGCTGGAAACCCTGTACGATGTGGGCCTGGGCTACATGAAGCTGGGCCAGCCCTCGACGACCCTTTCCGGCGGCGAGGCCCAGCGCGTGAAGCTGGCCACCGAGCTCAGCCGCCGCGCCACGGGCAAAACCGTGTACCTGCTGGACGAGCCCACCACCGGCCTGCACATGGCGGACGTGGACAAGCTGATCCAGGTGCTGCAGCGGCTGACGGAAGCCGGCAACAGCGTGCTGGTGATCGAGCACAACCTGGACGTGATCAAGGTGGCGGACTGGCTGATCGACCTGGGCCCCGAGGGCGGCGACGGCGGCGGCACCATCGTGTGCACCGGCACCCCGGAGGATGTGGCGAAATGCGAGGCCAGCTACACGGGGCAGTATTTGAAGGGAATGCTGGAAAGAAAATGAAGATAGGCATTTTGTTTGCCGGCGACAGGGAGTTTGCACCGTTCCTGCCCATGATCAAGGATGCGCGCACCACTAAAAAGGCCATGCTGACCGTGTATGAAGGCAGGGTCGAAGGCGTGGAGGTGGCTGCACTGTTCTCGGGTGTGTGCAAGGTGAACGCTGCGGTGGCTGCGCAGATCCTTCTGGACAGCTGCGGCTGCGGCGCGGTGATCAATGCTGGCACCTGCGGCGGTATGGATGAAAGGCTGGAGCTGTTCGATACCGTGGTATCCACGGAGGTCGCATATCATGATGTGGCCCCGGGTATCCTGACGGATTTCCATCCGTGGATGGATTCTGTTTACTTCAAGGCCGACGAAGGGCTGCTGAACCTTGCCAGGCAGGTTGCCGGGGAAAGGACATTTTTCGGCAGGATGGTGACGGGCGAACAGTTCATTGCTGATGAAAAACGCCCGGATATCAATGCCCGGTTTGCGCCGATGAGCGTGGATATGGAAACGGCGGCGGTGGCGCATGTGTGCCATGTGAACGGAGTACCGTTCCTTTCGGTGCGCACGCTGACGGACACGGCCAGGCACAGCGGTACAGCCGCCTTTGAGGAAAACTGTGCCAGGGCTGCCGCCTTATCAGCAGATTTTGTGCGGCGGATGCTGCAGGCAATGGCATGACGGACCACAGGAGCGCAACGCGATATGTTGCGCTCCTTTCTTTTTTGCCTGTACATCCACCACCATATCTGGTATACTATAACGTGGAAAGGTAGGTGACGGATGTGGAGCTGATCGAGAGGATCCGCGGCAGCCTTCTGGGCGGCGCGGCAGGCGATGCCCTGGGTTACGCGGTGGAGTTCATCACCGCAGAGATGATCCAGGATATCTACGGCCCCGGCGGCATCCGTCGCTATGCGCTGGCGGAGGGCAAGGCCATCATTTCCGACGATACTCAGATGACCCTTTTCACCGCTGAGGGTATCGTGATGGGCTGGAACCGGGCGGTGGCCGGAGGTATGGCCGCCGATATGGAGGTCTACGTCCACGACGCCTATATGAACTGGCTGGCCACCCAGGGCTACCGCACCGAGGGCATGTGGCGGCAGTTCAGCTATCTGATGCAGCGGCCGGAATTGTTCCACCAGCGGGCACCGGGCGGCACCTGCCTGGGTGCGCTGCTTTCGGGCCGCATGGGCAGCCTGCGGGAGCCCATCAACAACTCCAAGGGCTGCGGCGGCGTGATGCGCGTGGCCCCGGCTGGGTTTGTGGGGGCCTTTGGCCGCCGCTACGATGATGCACCGGAGGACGCGCCCCTGTGGCAGGCGGCGAAGATCGCGGCCATCACCCACGGGCACCCCATGGGGTATATGTCCGCGGCCATGCTGGCGGAGATGCTCCGCCTGATCACCCTGGAAAACGGCATGACCTTAGAAGAGATTGCCCTTTCCGCCCTGGAAAAGACCGAACGCCTCTTAGGCGCGGATGAGGGCCCTGCAGGCATGTCGCTCCACGGGCTGGTGCGCAAGGCCATCGCCCTGAGCCATGAAGAGATGGACGATCTGCAGGCTATCCGCAGCCTGGGCGAAGGCTGGGTGGGCGAGGAAGCCCTGGCCATTGCCCTGTACTGCGCGCTGAAATACCAGCAGGATTTCCCTGCCTGCCTGATTGCCGCCGTGAACCACGATGGGGACAGCGACTCCACCGGAGCCATTGCGGGCAATATCCTGGGTGCCTGGCTGGGCGCAGCGGGGATCCCGGAGGAGTGGATCACCCCCCTGGATGTGCGTGAAGCCATCGAAACCATGGCCTGGCAGCTGCATGAAGTGGCCAAAGAACAGGGCCTGTAACAAGGAGTAACCATGCGACCGATATATGATATGCTGCTGGCTGCCTCCGGGCGGCGCAGCTTCCACATGCCGGGCCACAAGGGTGTGTCCCCCTTCGGCACGGCGGATCTGTATGCCCTGGACACCACCGAGATCCCCCAAACCGACGATCTCTACTGCCCGGAAAACGGCATTGCCGAGGCGCAAAGGCTCTATGCCCGGGCTGCCGGTGCGGCGGAGACCCTCTTCCTGCACAATGGCTCCACCGCAGGCATCCATGCCATGGTGCAGCTTTACGCCGGGGAGGGCGATACCGTCATCCTGCCCCGCAACGCCCATTTGTCGGCGGCTAACGGCTGCGTCATCGGCGGCGTGAAGGCGGCGTGGATCCCCATCACCCAGCTGCCGGACGGCTACTGCTACATTGCCGAAGCTGACGCTCTGGCCGCCCTGGATGCCCACCCCCACGCCAAGGCCATGCTGCTGACCCGGCCTGATTTCTACGGCGGCTGTCTGCCCCTGGAGCGCATCATCGCCAAGGCTCACGGCATGGGCATCAAAGTGGTGGTGGATGAAGCCCACGGTGCCCACCTGCCCTGGCTGGAGGGCGTTGCCTCCGCAGGCGAGCTGGGCGCGGATGCCTGGGTGCAGTCGGTGCACAAGACGCTGCCGGGGCTGACGGGCTCGGCGGTGCTGCACCTGCGCAGCCCGGCGGACAAGCCCAAGGCCATGCGCATCCTGCGCCGGGAGCAGACCTCGTCCCCCAGCTTTGTGATGCTCATGTCCATCGACGACAGCCGTGCTTATATGGAAGAAACCGGCCGGGAAAAGCTGGCCCTGACGGCGAAAATGGCGAACATCCTGCGCAGCGCGCTGCCGGTGACCGGCTATGAGGAGGCCCACTGCCAGTGGCGGCACACCGGCTTGCAGTTCGACCCCACCCGGGTGGTGCTCCATGCGCCCCAGGGCGGCTTTCGGCTGGCGAAGACCCTGCGGGAAAACGGCATTGATGTGGAAATGGCGGATATCCGCCGGGTGGTGCTGATCCTCTCCTGCATGGACGGCCCGGGGGACATCATGCGCCTGGTGGGCATCCTGCGGGAAAATCCGCCTCAGGGCAGGCTGCTGCCCATGCTGCCGGACATGCGCACCCTGCCGGAAAAGGCCCTGGATCTTCGCCCGGCGGTGATGGCGGACTGCGAGCCCGTTCCCCTGGCGGAGGCTGAGGGGCGCATTGCTGCGGCCTCGGCCGGGCTGTATCCGCCGGGGATCCCGCTGATCTGCCCCGGGGAGAAATTCAGCCGGGAGATCATCAGCCTGCTGCAACGGGCCGGGAGCCAGGAACGCTTTGGATTGGAAGGAGAAAATCTGCTGTGCGTAAAGCTGTGATATTTGACCTGGACGGAACGCTGACCCAGTCGGAGGAGGGCATCTGGAACTGTGTGCGCTATGCCGCGGACAAGCTGGGCTTTGAAGAGCCCGATGCCGCCACCCTGCACAAGTTCATCGGCCCGCCGCTGATGTTCTCCTTCCAGGAGTACATGGGCATGGACTTCGCCACCGCTGAAAAGGCTGTGGCCGCCTACCGGGAGCGGTATTCCGTGGTGGGCCTGTTCGAAAATCGGGTGTACCCCGGCATCCGCCGCCTGTTGCGCACGCTGAAGCAGCAGGGCTGCTATGTGGGCATCGCCACCGGCAAGCCCCAAGCCTTCGCCCAGCGCATCATCGAGCATTTCGGCCTGAGCCGCTATTTCGACAGCATCATCGGCCCCGGCGAGCATATCGGCTCGGAGAAGGATATGCTCATCCGCGCCGCCCTGCCGGAAACCTATGACGAAGCCTGGATGGTGGGCGACCGCAAGTTCGACGTGGAAGGCGGCCGGGCTGTGGGCATCCGCACCATCGGCGTGGGCTATGGCTACGGCGACGAGGAGGAGCTGCGCACCGCCGGCTGCGATGTGTATGCCGCCACCGTGCAGGACGTGATCGACGCCCTCTGCCCCGGCGCGGTGCCCCCCAGCGGTGCCTTCCTGTCCATCGAGGGCCTGGACGGCTCTGGCAAGACCACGCAGATCAACCTGATCACCGACGCCATGGAACGCTACGGCTATGAGGTCATCCACAGCCGCGAGCCCGGCGGCTGCAAGGTGGCCGAGGCCATCCGCGAGGTGCTGCTCAGCGTGGACAACGTGGGCATGACCGATATCACTGAGGCTATGCTCTACGCCGCGGCCCGCGCCCAGCATGTGCGCGAGGTCATCCGCCCGGCGGTGGCCGCTGGCAAGGTGCTGCTTTGCGACCGGTTTGTGGATTCCTCCGTGGCCTACCAGGGCGGCGGCCGCCAGCTGGGTGTGCAGCGCATCCTGGACATCAACGCCCCGGCGGTGGACGGCACCCTGCCCATGGCTACCATCTATCTGGATATCGACCACGTCACCAGCATGAAGCGGCGCGCGGCGGCCTCCACGCTGGACCGCATGGAAATGGAGGCAGACAGCTTCCACGCCCGGACGGAAGCTGCCTACCGCGAGCTCATCGCCCGTGATCCCCAGCGGTTCGTGGTGGTGGATGCCACGCAGACCCCCGAGGAGATCGGCAAGCAGGTGGCCCAGCAGGTGCTGGCCCGGCTGATGGAGGCAGAAGCATGAGCGAACGTATTGTAGTGGGCATGTCCGGCGGCGTGGATTCCTCCGTGGCCGCGCTGCTGCTCAAAGAGCAGGGCTACGACGTGATCGGCGTGTTCATGAAAAACTGGGAGGAGCAGGATGACAACGGCGTCTGCACCTCCGAAAGCGACTGGCGCGACGTGCGCGAGGTGTGCGATATCATCGGCATCCCGTACTATTCCGTGAATTTCGCCAAGGAGTACTGGGACCGAGTGTTCAGCTACTTCCTGGAGGAATACCGCGCAGGCCGCACCCCCAACCCGGACGTGCTGTGCAACCGGGAGATCAAGTTCCGCGCCTTCCTGGATTTTGCCATGCAGCTGGGTGCCTCCCGCATGGCTACCGGCCACTTTGTCCAGACCAACGAGAACGGCGACCTGCTCCGGGGTGCAGATCCGAACAAGGATCAGAGTTACTTTTTATATATGCTCAAGCAGCACCAGCTGAAGCGCGCCATGTTCCCCGTGGGGCATCTCACCAAGGCAGATGTGCGCCGCATTGCTGAGGAAAAGGGCCTGCCCGTCAGCAAAAAGAAGGATTCCACCGGCGTGTGCTTCATCGGAGAGCGCAAGTTCAAGCAGTTCCTGCAAACCTACCTGCCCGCCATGCCCGGCGATATGGTCGCCCCCGACGGACAGGTGGTGGGCCGCCACGACGGCCTGATGTACTACACCCTGGGCCAGCGCAGGGGCCTGGGCATCGGCGGATGTGGCGACGGCCGCAGCTGGTTCGTTATCGGTAAGGATTTGCCGAACAATCGCCTGCTGGTGGCCCAGGGGGAGGATCATCCCATGCTGTACAGCACCCAGAGCCTGGCTGGCGGCGTGACCTGGATCGGCGATGTGCCCATCCGCGACGGCGAAACCCTGCAGTGCACCGCCAAGTTCCGCTACCGCCAGGGCGACCAGCCGGTGGAGGTCACCCTCCAGGGGGACAAACTGGCCATCCGCAGCCTGGTTCCCCAGCGCGCTGTGACCCCTGGACAGAGCGCCGTGCTCTACCACGGAGAGCAGTGCTTGGGCGGTGCCGTGGTGGAAACGGTGTTGGACGCTGGCGAAATACCGAACGGAATTGTGTTATAATTATTACAAAACTACTACATTTAGATGAAAACCCGAACGTCTGCATCGAGCAATTGACAGGCGTTCGGGTTTTCTGCAAATACAAAAAAATCTCAAAAAATTTTCAAAAAAGTGTTGACAAACAAGGCGTTGTTTGATATTATAATCAAGCACGTTGCGCGAGCGATGTGCGCCGAACCTTGAAAACGATACAGAGACAAGAAACGCAAGAAATAGAGACAGATGATTCCGAATGAGTTAGTCTGGCAGAGCGATCTGCTGGATAAGATAAAGGATTAAACGG
>JAGBBA010000065.1 GCA_017938695.1 Clostridia bacterium
ACCATGAAGAAGATCGTTTCTCTGGTCCTGTCTCTGGCGCTGGTTCTGTCCTGCCTGAGCTTCGCCGCTGCAGAGTCCACCGGCTCTGTGTACTACCTCAACTTCAAGCCCGAACAGGCTCAGCAGTGGGAAGAGCTGGCTGCGGCTTACACCGCTGAGACCGGCGTTCAGGTCACCGTCGTGACCGCTGCTTCCGGCACCTACGAGCAGACCCTGGCTTCCGAAATCGTCAAGGAAGACGCCCCCACCCTGTTCCAGGTCAACGGCCCCAAGGGTCTGGCTACCTGGAAGGAGTACTGCGCTGATCTGTCCGGCACCGAGCTGTACAAGAACGTCAAGTCCGACGACTTCGTCCTGAAGCAGGGCGACGCCGTTGTGGGTATTGCCTACGTCATCGAGACCTACGGCATCATCTACAACAAGGACCTGATGGCCAAGTACATCGGCCTGGAGAATGCCAAGATCGCTGACGTTGCCGAGATCAACAACTTCGAAACCTTCAAGGCTGTTGTCGAAGATATGCAGGCCCGCAAGGACGAAATGGGCATCATGGGCGCCTTCACCTCCGCCGGCATGGATTCTTCCTCCGACTGGCGCTTCAAGACCCACCTGGCCAACATGCCCATCTACTATGAGTATCAGGCTGACGGCATCGGCGATACCGACGCCATCAAGGGTACCTATCTGGACAACTACAAGAAGATCTGGGATCTGTACATCAACAACGCCACCTGCGAGCCCTCCATGATCGGCGCCAAGACCGGCTCCGACGCGCTGGCAGACTTCGTGCTGGGCGATGCTGTGTTCTATCAGAATGGTACCTGGGAGTACGGCAACTGCATCAACGAGGGCATGACCGACGAGCAGCTGGGCATGCTGCCCATCTTCATCGGCGTTGAGGGTGAAGAGAATCAGGGCCTGTGCACCGGTTCCGAGAACTACTGGTGCGTCAATGGCAAGGCTTCCGCGGAAGACCAGGCTGCCACCATCGCCTTCCTGGAGTGGTGCACCACCTCTGACGCTGGCCGTGATGCCATGGCCAACAAGATGGGCTTCCTGACCCCCTTCAAGTCCTTCGACGACGGCTATGTTGCCAACAACGCTCTGATCGCTGCTGCTGACGAGTACATCGCCGCTGGCAAGACCTCCGTGTCCTGGAATTTCCCCACCATGCCCTCTGAGAACTGGAAGAACGGCGTTGGCGTCGCTCTGCTGGCTTATGCTCAGGGCACCGGCGAATGGTCTGCGGTTGTGGATGCGTTCGTGAATGGCTGGGCTGCTGAGGCTGCTGCTGCTAAGTAATCCCTGTTTAGTCCCCTGCGCGGCAGACCCTGATCGGTCTGCCGCGCATTCTCCCGTTGTCGGAGCCCCATATGAGGGCATGCGCAAGCGTATCTTCATATGCGGTCCCGCTGCGGGCGCTGCCACACCATAGCAAAGGAAATGAAACCAGTATGGAAAAAGCCTTGAAGAAATGGTGGCCTCTGTTCATTCTTCCCACGATGGCTGCCTTCACCATTGGTTTTCTGATCCCCTTCGTCTGGGGACTGTATCTGTCCTTCTGCGAATTCACGACCGTCAATGATGCTGTCTGGGTAGGCCTGAATAATTACGTGCTCGCCTTTACCGATCCAAGCAGCTACTTCACCCATTCGCTGTGGTATACAGCGCTGTTCTCTGTTGTTTCCACGGTCATCATCAATGTCCTGGGCCTGACGGTCGCTATCCTGCTGGTGCGCGGCATCCGCGGCACAAACATCTTCCGTACGGTGTTCTTCATGCCCAACCTGATCGGCGGCATCGTGCTGGGCTGGCTGTGGCAGGTGCTCATCAATGGTGTGCTGGCTAAATATGGCGTCACCATCGTGACCAACGAGTGGTATGGCTTCTGGTCGCTGATTCTGGTCATGACCTGGCAGCAGCTGGGCTACATGATGATCATCTACATCAGCGGATTGCAGTCCATCCCCGAGGAGCTGATGGAGGCTGCCTCCATCGACGGCGCCAATGCATGGCAGACGCTGCGCTTCGTCAAGCTGCCCATGCTGATGCCCTCCATCACCATCTGTACCTTCCTGACCATCACCAACGGCTTCAAGCTCTTTGACCAGAACCTGGCACTGACCAACGGCATGCCTCCGGAGAGCCGTCTGATGGCCCTTGATATCTACAACACCTTCTATGGCCGTACCGGCTGGGCTGGCGCAGGTCAGGCGAAGGCTGTGGTCTTCTGCATCATCGTGGTGGCCATTGCACTTCTCCAGCAGAAGCTGACCCATTCCAAGGAGGTGCAGCAGTAATGGCAAAGCAGAAAAGCACGCTTAAAAGAGGCACCCGGATCCTCAACAGCATTCTGACGCTGGTTTTCTCCTTGATCTCCCTGGCATATGTGTATCCTTTGTTTATCATGCTGGTCAACAGCTTCAAGAAGAAGGCTTACATTTCCCGTGCGCCCTTCACGGTTCCGATACCCGGCTCGGAGACGTGGAACAAGATGTACGTCGGCACGCAGAACTACGCCACGGGCATTGAAAAAACGGATTTCCTCCATTCCTTCTGGTTCAGCCTGCTGATCACGATCCTGAGCGTATTTGTGATCCTGCTGTTCTGCTCCATGACAGCATGGTACATCAACCGCGTGACCTCCAAGCTGTCCAAGGGTGTGTATGCGCTGTGCCTGTTCTCCATGGTCGTGCCCTTCCAGATGGTCATGTTCACCTTGTCCAAGCTGGCCAACATGCTCCATCTGAACACCCCTCTGGGCATCGTAATCATCTACCTTGGCTTCGGCGCCGGCCTTGCGGTGTTCATGTTCTCCGGTTACATGAAGAGCTGTCCTATTGCCATTGAGGAAAGTGCGATGATCGACGGATGCTCTCCGCCCCGTACCTTCTTCTCCATCGTGCTGCCCATCCTTCAGCCGACCTATGTGTCCACCGCCATTCTGGAGGCCATGTGGATCTGGAATGACTACCTGCTTCCTTACCTGGTGCTGGACATCAAAAAGTACAAGACGATTCCGATCGCCGTGCAGTACCTCAAGGGAGGCTACGGTTCGGTGGATATGGGTGCGATGATGGCCATGCTGGTGCTGGCGATCATCCCGATCATTGTCCTGTATCTGGCTTGCCAGAAGTTCATCATCTCAGGCGTTATGGCAGGCGCGGTGAAGGGATAATTCCTTCCTGTGATACTGACTGATATTGCATTTTGTACACAAATTGTACTCAATAGGCATGCGAAAAGCCCGGAATCCCTTGATTTGCAAGGGGTTCCGGGCTTGAACTTTTTACTCACGCTCGGGGCTGGGATGTTTTGCAGGAATTTTTTATTCCGTTTATTTCGTGAAAAGGGGAGCTTTTTTCGCCTGTTTTGCATGGCTGTATTGCTCTGTTCGAAAAAGTGTAAGCCTGCATGGCGGAATGATCTGGCAATTAACATCAAGCTGACCGCGACAACTTACGGCGGTTTCCATACGTATTTCAAGTATCAGACGGAAAACTATGATACTGTTATCTCTGCGCTGGCGGAAAGCTCGATGAGCATTCTGGGGACTGCAGGTGGAGTGGGTGAAGAGCGCAGGCGTCATGTCACCTGCAACTAAATCACGATTATTATAATCCTGATTCAGTTAATTGCCGACACGGGAAAGAAGAAGACTCCCCACCTGTTTTCCTGCATAGCCCTGGGCTGCTATCAGTAGGCAACAAGTAGGGAGCAAAGTGGTTTTCAGCTTCCTGGCGTGAGTGCTTCAACCGTCTGAACCCCTTGATTTTACTGACTTTGCGCTGTTTTGACTTATAGGATTGTTCTCTATTGATTCTCCAAGCGCTAATTTCATCAGAAAAGTGCCTGAAAGCCCCGGAAACACTGAGTTTCCGGGGCTTTTCCTTTTGTTGCGGTTAGACTCATTCTGACCTAATCTGATCATTTTTTATAGGTTAAATATGGGTTAAATGCTCTGATGGGTTAAATATTGGACTAAAAGCGTGCTATTTCACACCCCTATTCCAGCTCCAGAAATGGGATGCTGATGACTCAAATCAAGCTGATAGGTTTTGACCAAGTTTAGCTGAATCTGACCAAAGCAAAATATCCTCCTTCTTGCCGCATACGCCCGCTTTGCCGGTGCAGCCACGGCAGGTTGCGGTTTGTTCACACTGAAAACAGAACATAAAGTGCCTCCTTATTCATTGATCTGCCCGTCCGGGCTGATCGTGACGATGTTCAGTGGAATATCCTTGCCGCTCATGTCGATGGCAGTCCTCACAGCATGGGAAAGACCACCGCAACAGGGAACGGTCATGCGGGTCACCGTCACGCTGCGGATGGGGTTCTCCCGGAAGATCTGCGCCAGCTTCAGGGCGTAGTTCACGGTATCCAGCTTCGGGCAGCCGATCAGCGTTACCCTTCCGCGCACGAAATCCTGATGGAAATTGCCATAGGCATATGCAGTGCAGTCTGCGGCGATCAACAGATCGGCGTTGGCGAACCAGGGACTGTTTACCGGAGCCAGCTGGATCTGCACGGGGAAATTGCTCAGGCAGCTGGGCATGTGAACGGCAGCAGCTGCCTCCTGGGGCTGAATGCTCCGGCAAGCGCTGCCGGGACAGCCGCAAGGAAGCGGTGCAGCCTGGGCCTGCTTTGCAGCAAGCACGGCAGCTTCGTTGTAGGCGGGAGCCTCGCGCTCCTCAAAGGAAATGGCATTCGTGGGGCAGGCGGGCAGACAATCGCCCAGACCGTCGCAGTAATCCTCCCGAAGCAGCTTGGCTTTACCGTTCACCATACCGATAGCCCCTTCATGGCAGGCGTCGGCACACAGGCCGCAGCCGATACACTTTTCCTCGTCGATTTTGATGATTTGACGGATCATATAAGCACCTCCATGGTTTCGTTCTTGACCAGACAGGTGCATTATAGTATACTGAGCGCGGAAAGTATGTTGAAATTTCAACGCAAGAGGTGAAACATGATTCCGATCACCGATAATTTGCTTGCCTGCCCACTTTTTGATGGTATTGCAGCCAATGATCTAACCGCCATGCTCGGCTGTCTTGGTGCAAGGTACATATCATACTCAAAGGGCGTAGTGATCATGGCGGAAGGCGCACCGGCAAAGGATGTGGGCATCCTCCTGACAGGGCAGGTGCAGCTGATTCGGACAGACTACTACGGCAACCGCAGCATCATGATGAGCATCCACCCCGGACAGCTGTTTGCGGAATCCTTTGCCTGTGCCAAGGCAGAGCAACTGCCGGTCAGCGTCATTGCCGCAGAGGAATGCGAAGCTCTTTTGCTGGATTGCAGCCGGATTCTGACAAGCTGCTGCAATGCGTGTGCCTTCCACAGCCGCATTATCTTCAATCTTCTGCAGATCGTTGCGAGAAAGAATCTTGCTATGCATCGCAAAGCACTGATTACCGCCAAGCGCACCACCCGTGAGAAGCTGATGACCTATCTGCTCCTTCAGGCAAAAGAAGCGGGGCGGGCAGATTTCAGCATTCCATTTGATCGCCAGGGCCTGGCGGACTATCTGGAAGTAGACCGCAGCGGACTGTCAGCAGAAATGAGCAAGCTGAAAAAGGAAGGTGTGCTGGACTATTTCAGGAGTGATTTCAGGCTGCTGCGGCTGCCGGAGGCCAACCATGGCGAATAAGCCGTATTGTATACATTTCAGGATACCTGTAAACACATGGACTTTTCTGTATTTTTATATATAATTATGGATAGAAATCATTCGTGATTTCAAAAACGCGGTGCGGCCTTCACCGTGTTGAGTAACGAAAGGGGAATTCAGCAATGAAGAAGATCCTCATCCTGGTTCTGAGCACCCTGCTGCTCCTGTCCGTGGCTGGCGTGGCCTTTGCCGCCACCGAGACCGAAACGGGCACCGGCGTTGTGGTGATCGGAGCCGCCGACTGGGCCAACACCTACGCGGACGTCTACGCTTCTTACATGAAGAATGCGGAGAACAAGGACATCATCGATCACGTGGAAGAGTATCCGATGATCGCCACCGTCTACGAGGGCATGGCCTTCAACAAGTACTACGGCAGCGCGCGCGGTCACTACTACACCGTGCAGGACGTGACCAACACCGGCCGTCCCCATGCTCTGGCGAACTGCTTCACCTGCAAGACGCCCGACTTCACTGCCAAGGTCAACAACGAGGGCGTGAGCGCCTACACCATTCCCTTTGAGGATATGCTTGCCCAGGTCAATGAGAGCGTGAGCTGCTACAACTGCCACGCCAACACCCCTGGCGAGCTGGTGGTGACGCACACTTACCTGGCTGACGCCATGGGCGATGACTTCGCCGCCCTCAACGCCGAGACTGCCTCCTGCGCCCAGTGCCACGTGGAATACTACTTCGCACCGGAAACCAAGGCGGTCACCCTGCCCTACAGCAGCATGGAAACCATGCACCCCGACTCCATCCTCGCCTTCTTTGAGGAGACGAACTTCGCTGACTACACCAATCCGCGCACTGGCGTGAAGCAGATCAAGGTGCAGCATCCCGAGTTTGAAACCTACATGGGTAAGGGCAGCGTGCATGCGGCTCAGTTCTCCTGCGCTGACTGCCACATGGAGAAGGCCACCAATGCTGAAGGCACCACCTACACCAGCCACTACTGGGTCAGCCCCCTGGCCAGCGAGTCCATCCAGGCCAGCTGCGCTGCCTGCCATCCCGATCTGGAAGGCTTTGTGAAGGGCATCCAGGCGAAGGCCGAAGAGCGTACCATCGCCATCGGCACCAAGCTGGAAGACCTGACCAACAAGCTGGCCGACGCTGTTGCTTCTGAGAAGTACACCGAGGACGAGCTGAACGCCATCCGTGCGCTGAACCGCAAGGGTCAGTTCTACTGGGATTTCGTGTTCGTTGAGAACAGCGAAGGCGCGCATAACTCCCGCCTGACCACCGAGTGCCTGGACAAGGCCGAGGCCCTCATCGACGAGGCCCTGGGCCTGATCAAGCAGTAACCCCATTGGCCGCCGGAGCGTGAGCAATCACAAGGCTGCTTCTGGCGGCTCCCTCAAACGATGTCAAAGGAGTTTTCCTTTTGAAAAAGATCATTCGCTTCCTCCGCTCCATGCAATTTGGCATGATCCTGCTGGTGCTGGTCATTGCCTGCTCGGTGGCTGGTTCCCTCATCGTGCAGCAGCGTGAACCCATGGAGTATGTGAACCGCTACGGCGAAGGCGCAGCCCGCGTCATCCTGGCGTTGCAGCTGAACGACGTGTTCTCCTCCGTATATTTTCTGGTGCTGATGGCCGCCCTATGCCTTAATCTGACGCTGTGTTCCATCGTCCGCCTGCCCAGGACGGTGAAGGCAACAGCTCAGTTGCTGAGCCGCGCCGAGTCAGCACCCGTGGAGCATGAGCTTGCACCGCAGCAGGTGGAGAAGGTCAGCACCTACCTGAAGCAGAACCACTACCGCCTGCGGGAAAAGGACGGCAGAAAAATCTACGTGAAGAACCTGATCGGCTTCTACGGCTCGTTCTTCACGCACCTGTCCTTCCTGCTGATCCTGGTGGTAGGCGCGCTGGCCGTGGTTACCGCCACCGTCACCGATCAGACCGTGATGCCCGGCGAGACCCTCACCCTTGACGACGACACCACCATCACTGTGGAGTCCTTCCAGATTGAGGACGATACCGGCCTGCTGGACTACGCCAGCAAGATCGTGATGCGCTCTGCCGACGGCATGAAGGAAGCCGCCAGGGAGATCCGCGTCAACGAGCCTATGAGCTTCGAAGGCTACAAGGTCTATCAGCAAACCTACGGCACCGCAGGCAGCGTGGAGATCCACAACCTGGTCAATGGCGCCAGCGAGGTGATGCATCTCACCGAGAGCTGCTTTTTGACCCTCGACGGCGTGGACGGTTTGTTCTTCCAGGCACTGTATCCCGGCTACGTGAAGGCGGAGGACGGCACCGTGACGCTGATTACCAGCACCTCCGGCGCGTATTCCGATCCGGTGTACGATGTGCTTTCCGTGGCAGAGGGCAGCATGTCCCCTGTGCTGGCTTTCCCTGGAGAGACGCTTACCATTGGCGACGTGAGCTTCACCTTCCTGGAACCCACCAGCTATCCTGGCCTGCGTATCAAGCATGTGAGCACTGCCGTCCTCGGCGCGCTGTACGCCGTGTTCGCGCTGATGGTGGCCGGCTTGTACCTGTGCTTCTTTATGGTGCCCACCGCCGTTGCAGTGACGGAAAATGGCTACACCATCGTCAGCCCCAAGCCTTCCACCGGCTTGATCATCGGCCTGAACGCCTGCCTTGAAGAGGAGGAAACCTAAATGGAGATTCTGTTTTTCGCTTCCATCGTCGGCTATTTTGCCGCCACCGTTCTGCAGGCCGCAGGCGTAACGCTCCGCAAGGACGCCCTGTGCCGCGTGGCACGGATCATCTTCGCCCTGTCCTTCGTGCTGCACACCGGCTTCACCATCTGGCGCGGCGTTGCCGCCGGACGCATCCCGCTGGCCAACCAGTTTGAGTTTGCCTCCGGCTTTGCCTGGTCGGCGGCTATCATGGGTTTGGTGCTCTACGCCCGCCTCAAGCAGGAGTGGGTGCTGATGGCCAGCATGCCCGTGGCTTTCCTGGTGCTGTCCTACGCGGCCTTCCAGCCCATGGAGATCAAGGAGCTGATGCCCGCGCTGCGCTCCACTTGGTTCGCGCTGCACATTGGTTCGGCCACGTTCTCCTATGCGGCCTTTGCCATCTCCGGCGGCCTGGGCGTGCATTATCTTCTCCAACTGAAGAAGGGCCACGCCGAAAAGGAAAGCCGCATGGTGCAGACCGACTACATGATATACCGCCTGATCTGCCTGGGCTTCCTGCTGCTCACGGTGGTAATTCTCTCCGGTGCCATCTGGGCCGAGCAGGCCTGGTCCCGCTGGTGGAGCTGGGATCCCAAGGAAACCTGGGCGCTGATCACCTGGATCCTCTACGCCATTTTCCTGCACCAGCGCATCCGCATGAAGTGGCAGGGCAAGCGCATGGCCTGGTTCGCCATCATTGCGGTGATCTGTGTGCTGTTCACCTTCGCGGGGGTGAATAAGCTGCTGCCGGGGTTGCATTCCTACGCAGTATAATCCTGTTACATACATAACGCCCGACTGACGAAATTCAGTCGGGCGTTGTGGTTATTCAGCATAGTTTTCTATTAAGCGGCTGCGCAACAGCAGCACCATGATCTTGATGGTATCGTACAGGAAGAACTGGATGCTGCCGCCGATGCGGCTGTTCAGATCAAGCCCAAGCAGCGAAAGTCCGTGTCCGATCAATCCATTGAGCCATTTCATGCCCAGCACCTGATCCTGAAGGAATGTCCTGGTGTTCATGCAAACCCTCCTATAAATCTAAATTTATAGATGTATTGTCCTAAAAAAAAGCGGCTTTCGCCAACTTCTTTTCACTTGTCTAGCATCAACGTCTTGCGCAGTAGTTCCACCGCCTGTTCACCACCGTCACGTTTCAGGGAATAGTGCGTCCACTTGCCCTCACGCCGTGCGTTGACCACACCTGCATCACAGAGTATGCGCATGTGATGGGAAAGCGTCGATTGTCCGATCCCCAGCTCCTCCTGGAGCTTGCAGGCGCATTTTTCTCCGCTGTACAGAATCTGAAGAATAGTCAGACGGTTTTCGTCACAAAAGGCCTTGAATACCCGGGCTTGGTGCTGCAGATCCATCACGACCACCTCAAATCTATATCTATCGATGCATGGACGTGATAGCATTGATGATATGCCTTGTCAATAGCATTTTGAAATATTGTAGCACGGAAGAAAAGATGCTCCCTACTGGTTGTCCTGCATAGCCCTGGGCTGCTATGCGTAGGCAACAAGTAGGGAGCAAAGTGGGGTTTGAACTTCCTGTTGCGAGTGGCTCAACAGCCCGCACCCCTTGATTTTACTGACTTTGCGCCGTTTTCACATGCAAGAACGATTGTTTGCTTATGATTCTCCAAGCGCTAATTTCATCCAACAGTGCTTCGAAGTTCCGGAAATGCTTCATTTCCGGAACTTTTTTGTATGCCCAGGCGCACTCCCCTCGCCTTGCCAAAGCGCAATGCATGGAGTATAATGCATTTACCTACTATGTCCATATCAAATTCACACACAGGAGGGATTTTCGTGGAAATGCGTACCCTTGCCGGGAGTCATCTGACGGTTTCCGCGCTGAGCATGGGCACAGCCAATTTCGGCACAGGCATCAGCCAGGAGCAGGCCTTTGCCCACATGGATCGGTATGTGGAGCTGGGCGGCAATTTTCTGGATACCGCCCATGCGTACAGCGACTGGATCCCCGGCGAAAAACACCGGTCCGAGAAGATCATCGGCCGCTGGTTCACGAGCCGCCGCCCGGACAGTGTTGTTTTGTGCACCAAGGGCGGGCATTACAACTTTGATGCACCGCAGATCAGCCGCGTCACCCCCGAGGAACTTCGCCGCGACCTGGAGGAAAGCCTGGACTGCCTGCAAACCGACTGCATCGACCTGTACATGCTGCACCGCGACCACCCCACCCTGCCGGTGGATGAGATTATGGACTGCCTGGACGAGTTTGTCTGCAGCGGCCATGTGCGCTACCTGGCCTGTTCCAACTGGACGGCCCAGCGCACCGCCCAGGCCAACGCCTATGCGCGCGCCCACGGCAAGAGCCCTTTCATCGTCAATGAGCTGATGTGGAGCATGGCTGCCATCAACCGCGCTGGCATTCCGGACGACTATATCGTCATGGATGAGGACATGCTGCGCCTGGGGCGCGACTCCAACATGAGCTTCATGTGCTATTCCGCCCTGGCCCATGGCTATTTCACCCGCCGCTACGCTGGGCTGCCCCTGGCCGACAGTTTGCACCAGACTTACGACAATCCCCACAACGAGCAACTTTTCGCCCAGCTTCGTTCCCTCCCCGACCGCGCTGCCGTTACCCGGGAGAGCTTGCGCTACTTTGCCCGGCAGGAGGTTACTGCCATCCCCATCGTTTCCTTCTCCAGCATGGAGCAGCTGGAGGAATGCATGCGCGCCTTTGCATGATATGCATATAGAAAACCAGCCGAAGGTTCGTCACCTTCGGCTGGTTTCATGTTATGCTTACCGCTCCTCGCGGAAATAGGCCAGGCCCAGGGATGCCGGGGGCTGGTTCTCACGCTTGTTGCGGATGGAAGTCACGATCAGCACCAGAATGGTCACCAGGTAGGGCAGCATCTTCAAAAGGGGCTTGGCCGCCATGGTAACGGTGATGCCCTCGATGTTGGCAATGTAGCTGGAGCAGCTGAACAGGAAGCCGAACACCGTGGAGCCGATAATGGTCATGTGGGGACGCCACAGCGCAAAGATGACCAGCGCGATGGACAGCCAGCCGAAGGCCTCCAGGCTCAGGTAAGCCTCCTGGGAGGCCATGTAGTCGATAATGCAGTAGAAGCCGCCCAGGCCGGAAATGCCGCTGCCGATGCAGGTCGCCAGATACTTATAGCGGGTCACATTCACGCCCACAGCATCGGCGGTGCCGGGGTTCTCGCCCACGGCGCGCAGGCGCAGGCCCACCTTGGTGCGGAACAACACATAGGACGCGATGACGGCGATCGCCACGCCCACAAAGAACAGCACACCCAGGTACTGCAAGGCATCGGTACGATCGGCAAAGGGCCAGCGGAAGATCTTTTTGGGGCCCACCAGGTACACGGTGGGGTCCAGCTTGCTCATGATCACCTTCATCAGGCCAACGCCGAAGGTGGTCAGGGCCAGGCCGGTCACGTTCTGGTTGGCGCGCAGCGTTACGGTGAGGAAGCTGTAAATCAAGCCCATCAGCATGGACATGACCAGCGCGCCTGCCACACCCAGGATGATCACCATAAAGGGCGGCAGATTCATTTTGCCGATCAGGTTCAGCACCATGCAGCCGCCAGCACCGCCCATGCACATAATGCCGGGGATGCCCAGGTTCAGGTGACCAGCCTTTTCGGTGAGGATCTCGCCGGTGGAGCCGTACATGAACACCGCGCCAAAGGCCAGGGATTCAATCAGGAAATTGAGCCAGACGTTCATTTGGCCGCCCCCTTTCCGTTTGCAGCATGGCGGAACACCATCTTGTAGTTGATGAAAAATTCACAGCCGATGATAAAGAACAGGATGATACCCACGATCACGTCCGGCAGAGCGCCGCTGACGTTGAAGTCCTGGGAGATCTGCGCCGCGCCGGAATTGAGGAAGGAGATCAGCGCAGAGGTAATGATCATCACAATGGGATTGAAGTTAGCCAGCCAGGAAACGATGATGGCCGTAAAGCCCTGGCCGCCCACGGATTCCGTGGTCACGCTCTGGTCCAGGCCGGCACCGATCAGATAGCCAGCCAGGCCGCACAGAAGGCCGCTGACGACCATCGTGCGGATGATCACCTTTTCCACGTTGATGCCGCTGTACTGGGCGGTGCGGATGCTCTCACCCACCACAGAGATCTCATAGCCCTGCTTGCTGTATTTCAGGTAGATGAACAGGAACACCGTCAACGCCAGCACAATCAGGATGATCAGCAGATACTGGTTGCCAAAGGGCAGCGGGGGCAGCTTGCCGAACTTCAGCTTGCCCAGGGTGGAAGAGCCGCTGGGCACCCAGATTACCAGGAAGTAGCTCACCACATAGGTGGCGACGTAGTTCATCATCAGGGTGAACAGGGTTTCGTTGGTGTTCCACTTGGCCTTGAACAGCGCGGGGATCACCGCCCACACAGCACCGTAAATCAGGGCCGCAATGAACATCAGGATCAGCAGCTGCCACTCGGGGATCTTGCCGCCCAGGTAGAACGCCACGGTGATGGAGCCCAGCACGCCCATCAGCGTCTGTCCCTCGGCACCGATGTTCCAGAAGCGCATCCGGAAGGCCGGCGTCACCGCCAGGGAGATGCACTGTAGGATTGCCATGTTTTTCAGGAACTTCCACAGCTTGCGTTCCGTGGTGAAGGAGCCCTTGATGAAGCTGTAATAGAAGTCCGTGATCTTTTCGGGGTTCTGATTCAGCTTTTCAATCAGCGCAAAGGCCACCAAACCACAGGCCAGCATGCCCAGCAGAATGGCTACCAAGCGGATCACCCATGCCCGGACAGGGTTCACATCCGTCCTTTTGGCCAGATGGAACAGGGGCTCATGGGCTGCTCTTTTCTTCTGTTCGCTCATTGGGCAACCTCCTTTGCAGGCGTATCCGTTTGGGTCATCATCAGGCCGATCTCTTCCTTGGTGGCGGTGCGGGCATCCACCATGCCGGTCACCTTGCCGGAGTTGATCACCATGATGCGGTCGCACAGGGCCAGCAGCACGTCCAGATCCTCACCCACAAAGATCACCGCCACGCCGTTCTGCTTCTGCTTATTCAGCAGGTTGTAGATCGTGTAGGAGGAGTTGATGTCCAGGCCGCGCACGGGGTAAGCAGCCATCAGCACCTTGGGGGCGAAGGCGATCTCGCGGCCCACCAGCACCTTCTGCACATTGCCGCCGGACAGGCGGCGCACAGGCGTGTTCACGCCGGGGGTCACCACTTCCAGCTCCTTGATGATATCTTCTGCCAGGGCTTTGGGCTGCTTTCTGTCCACAAAGCCTGCATGGCCCTTGCGGTAGCTGCGCAGCATCATGTTATCGGTGATGCCCATGCTGCCCACCAGGCCCATGCCCAGTCGGTCCTCCGGCACGAAGGACAGGCGCACGCCCAGCGAGCGGATCTCCAGGGGCGTTTTGCCGCGCAGGTTCATCACCTCGTCCTCGCGGAACAGCACGTTTTCAGCCGCCACCTGGGCCTTGATCTGCGCGTTGCTCATGCCCTTGAAACGCATGGGCGCGCCGTTCTTGTCGTGGAAAGCATCCTGCGCCGCCATTTCCTTCACCCGCTTGAGGGACTTGTGGAAGAAGGTCACAGGCTTGTCCTTCTTGGGATTGTTGAAGATAATCTGGCCGCTGGCGATGGGTTGCAGGCCCGCAATGGCTTCCAGCAGCTCGCGCTGGCCGCTGCCGGCGATACCGGCAATGCCCAGGATCTCGCCGCTGTTGGCGGTGAAGGTGATATCCTTCAGCACCTGGATGCCCTCGGCATCAATGCAGTTGAGCTCCTTCACTTCCAGGCGGGGCTGCACGTTCACCGGGTCAGTGCGGCCGATGTCCAGGGTCACCTTCTTGCCCACCATCATTTCGGTCAGGCTGCTTTCGGTGGCATCGCAGGTATCCACTGTGGCAATGTGCTCACCCTTGCGCAGGATGGCCACGCGGTCGGAAACAGACAGCACCTCGTGCAGCTTGTGGGTGATGATGATAATGGACTTGCCGTCTTCCTTCATGCGGCGCAAAACAGCAAACAGCCGATCGATCTCCTGGGGGGTGAGCACAGCCGTGGGCTCGTCCAGGATCAGAATATCCGCGCCGCGATAGAGCACCTTGATGATCTCCACCGTCTGCTTTTCAGAAACGGACATATCATAAATCTTTTTCTGGGGATCAATATGGAAACCGTATTTCTCTGCAATCTGAGAAACCCGGGAATTGACGTTCTTCATGTTGTGCTGGCCTTTTTCATTCACGCCCAACACAATGTTTTCGGCCGCAGTAAACAGGTCCACCAGCTTGAAGTGCTGATGGATCATGCCGATCTTCAGGTCAAAGGCGTCCTTGGGCGAGGTGATCACCACCTCTTCCCCGTTTTTGTAGATCTTGCCCTCATCCGGAAAATAGATGCCGGAGATCATGTTCATCAGGGTGGTTTTGCCGCAGCCGTTTTCACCCAGGATGGACAGGATTTCTCCCTCGTATATATCCAGGTCAACGTTATGATTGGCCACCACACCGCCAAATCGCTTGGTTATGCCGCGCATGCTGAGAGCGATCTTCTTTTCCACGGTATACCCTCCGTATACATATAAGTACAGAAACTGCTTGGACTGCTACCCCGGGGAGCAGCAGTCCAAGCGTTAAGAAAAACCTGTTGGATTGAAATTAGAACATCTGGTTCAGCATCTCGATACCGTCGATGCGCACATCGAAGTAGGGAGCAGAACGATACTCAGACTCGTGGAAGTAGCCGTCAGCCACAGCCTCGGTGTCGGGGGTGAAGGCAGCGTCGGTGTCCACGTCGGCCAGGTAGGTGGTCAGGGCAGCACCGCCCACGGTGATGAAGCCCTCAGCAGCGGTGTCGAACACCTTCACGGTGCCGGCTTCCAGGGCAGCCTTGACTTCGTCCAGCTTGGCCACGGTGCCAGCGGCAGCGGCCTGCTCGTTCACAGCGGTCAGCACGACGGAGCCGGTGGCGATGGTGCCGGTCCAGTCGGCGTCGATCTTCTCACCGTTGGCAACCTGGTTCACGATGTACTGGAAGTAGGGAGCCCAGTCGATACGGGAAGCCACGATGAAGGTGTTGGGGCAGGATTCCACGGTGGAACCGTTGTAGGACACGTTGGGGATGTTGGCGTCTTCGCAAGCGGAGGGAGCACCCATGGAGTCGGCATGCTGGGAGATCAGGTCGCAGCCAGCGGCGATCAGAGCGGTGGCAGCATTCTTCTCCTCGTTGTAGTCATACCAGGAGCCGGTGAACTGAACCTTCATCTCCACGTCGGGGCACACGGACTTGGCACCCAGATAGAAGGAGGTGTAGCCGGAGATAACCTCGGCATAGGTGAAGGCGCCCACATAGCCCATCAGGGGCTTCTCGCCCTTCAGCAGGCCAGCTTCCTTCAGCTCGTTCAGCTTCAGGCCAGCGGCAACACCAGCCAGATAACGGCCTTCATAGATGGCAGCGAAAGCGTTGTGGAAGTTCTCCACACCTTCGGTGTGAGCCATGGTGCCGGTGGCGTGGCAGAACTGCACGTCGGGGCACTGCTTGGCAGCATCCAGCAGATAGGTTTCGTGGCCGAAAGAGTTGGCGAAGATGATGTTGCAGCCTTCGTCAGCCAGGTCCAGGGCAGCGTCGGTGCACTCCTGGGACTCAGGAATGTTGCGCTTCATGATGACCTGCTCTTCGCTCAGGCCCAGGGCCTTCACAGCGTCGTTCACGCCGTTGATGAAGTTGAGGTCGTAGGTGGAGTTCTCGTCGTGCAGCAGGATGACGCCCAGCTTCACATCCGCGATTTCAGCGGAAGCGGTGAAGACGAAGGCAGACAGGCACAGAGTCAGCGCGAGCAGCATGGCTACGAACTTTTTCATGGTGATCGTCCTCCTTAGTTCATGAAATAGTTTGGATTTCGGAACATTTCCTTTAGGAATGTGCTTTAACCTATCCGGCGCGAAGCAGCAGACAGGCTAAAGGTGAACATTCCAAAGGAAATACGCTGATATTGTACTCAATTTGCCCCGTGAAATCAAGCTTTTTTCATAAAATTTTCGCCTTCTTAGGACTTTCTTCATCTTTTGGCGCACATTCTGTCACACATGGGCAAGCGGCCCCCTTTCCCTTTAGAAATTTGCAAAAAAAACACATCTGTGTTATCATAATATGCAAAGTCATTTGCACCATTTCTACATTCACCAGGAGGCCCCCATGAATTATGACGTGATCATTATCGGTGCTGGCCCCGGCGGCATTTTCTCCGCCTACGAGCTGACCCGTCTTAACCCTGCCCTCAAGGTTGCCGTTTTCGAGGCAGGCCATTCCCTGCACAAGCGTCGCTGCCCCATCGACGGCGAGAAGATCAAAACCTGCATCGGCTGCAAAAGCTGTTCCATCATGAGCGGCTTCGGCGGCGCGGGTGCGTTTTCCGACGGCAAATATAACATCACCAACGATTTTGGCGGCACGCTTTACGAGTACATCGGCAAAAAGCAGGCCCTGGATCTGATGCGCTATGTGGACGACATCAACGTCCGCTACGGCGGCGAGGGTACCAAGCTGTACTCCACCACCGGCACCCGGTTCAAGACCCTGTGCATCCAGAACGACCTGCACCTGCTGGATGCCTCCGTCCGCCACCTGGGCACGGATATCAACTATGTGGTGCTGGAGAACCTCTACGCCGAATTGAAGAACAAGGTGGAGTTCTTCTTCAACACCCCCGTGCAGCACGTCAACATCATCGACGGCGGCTACCAGGTGCAGTGTGCCGACGCCGCCTACACCTGCAAGGACTGCGTCGTGTCCGTGGGCCGCATCGGCAGCAAGTGGATGGAAACCGTCTGCAAGGAGCTGGACATCCCCACCCACTCCAATCGTGTGGATATCGGCGTTCGCGTGGAGCTGCCTGCTGCCGTGTTCGCCCACCTGACCGACGAGCTTTACGAGAGCAAGATCGTCTACCGCACGGAAAAGTATGGCGACAAGGTGCGCACCTTCTGCATGAACCCCAAGGGCGCAGTGGTGAACGAGAACACCAACGGCATCATCACCGTGAACGGCCACAGCTATGAAGACCCCGCCAAGCAGACCGAGAACACCAACTTTGCTCTGCTGGTGGCCAAGCATTTCTCCGAGCCCTTCAAGGATTCCAACGGCTACGGCGAGAGCATTGCCCGGCTGAGCAACATGCTGGGCGGCGGCGTGATCGTCCAGCGGTTCGGCGATCTGATCCGCGGCCGCCGCTCCACCCACAGCCGCATGCAGGATTCCTTCATCACCCCCACCCTCAACGCCACCCCCGGCGACCTGAGCCTGGTGCTGCCCAAGCGCATCCTGGACGGCATTATCGAGATGATCTACGCCCTGGACAAGGTGGCCCCCGGCACCGCCAACGACGACACCCTGCTCTACGGCGTGGAGGTCAAGTTCTACAACATGGAAGTGGAAGTCAACGAGAAGCTGGAATCCCGCTACCCCGGCCTGTACATCATCGGCGACGGCAGCGGCATCACCCACTCCCTGTCTCACGCCTCCGCCAGCGGCGTGCATGTGGCAAGGAATATTGTCAACAAGTAAAAGCAAAGGACTGTTTGACTACGAATCAAACAGTCCTCTTTTTACAGTTTCACCGCCGCAATGTGCAGATCCACCGTCACCGTCTCCGCTGGCCGCTGCGCCAGCGCTTCTTTTTCTTCATCAGACAAGTCCTGGTTCAGCGGCGTCATCCATACAAAATCGCGCCACACCTCCGGCGTGACCCTGTGGCGCACCGTTACGCGCCGCGCCTCGACCACCGTCGCCTTCTCGTGCAAGTAGGCTTCCACCTGGCCCTCGGCGTAAGGCTCCATGCCCCGGGCCGCGCGGATCTCCCGCAGGTACTCGCTGCCGGGGTACACCTTCATCAGCAGCCCGTCCGGCTTCAGCACCCGGCGGAATTCCTCGTAATTGGCCGGGGTCAGAACATCCAGCACCGCCGTGAACGCCCCGTCCCGGAAGGGCAGCTTCCGCAGGTCGCCCACGCACCACAGTGCCGTGCAGGGCTGATCCGTCGCCTGGAAGATCGCATCCCGGCTGATATCGACCCCCGCGCCCTGCCAGTCCGCATGCTTTTCCAGCAGCGCATTCAGGTACCAGCCATCGCCGCAGCCTGCATCCAGCAGGCAGTGCGTGCCCTCCGGCAGCATGGCTTCGATGGCATCCGCCACCGGCTGATAGCACCCGGCTGCAAACACCCTCCGCCTTGCCTGGAACAGGGCCGCGTCATAGCAGCTGTCCACCGGCGACGACAGGAAATTCAGGCAGCCCTTGCGGTTCACGTTCACCCGGTGCCGCTGCGCGCAGGCAAAGTCATCTCCCTGCCGCGTCAGATCGCCGCCGCACACCGGGCAGCGCAGAATGTTCATTTCCGCCGCCTGGTACAGCTTATCCCGTTTGCTAAGCATCGCAACCTCCAAATTACTACTGGACAAACCCGCTTTAACGGGTTAAACTATTCTTTGTGATTCATTTCCCGCCGCCCAGGGTCAAGGGCAGATCGTGCACGCATGAATATCCGCGAAGAATCGCTGCAAAAGCATTATGAATGGCACGGCAAGATCGAGGTCATCTCCCGTGCCCCCATCAACGACCGCCAGGATCTTTCCCTGGCCTACACCCCCGGCGTGGCCGAGCCCTGCCTGGCCATCCAGGCGGACGTCGCCAAATCTTACGAACTGACCCGCCGTGCCAATCTGGTGGCTGTGGTCACCGACGGCACCGCTGTGCTGGGCCTGGGCGACATCGGCCCCGAGGCCGGCATGCCCGTTATGGAGGGCAAGTGCGCGCTGTTCAAGGCCTTTGCCGACGTGGACGCCTTCCCCCTGTGCATCCGCTCCAAGGATGTGGACGAGATCGTCCGCACCGTGTCGCTGCTGGCTGGCAGCTTCGGCGGCATCAACCTGGAGGACATTGCTGCCCCCCGGTGCTTCGAGATCGAAGAAAAGCTCAAGGCCTGCTGCGATATTCCCGTTTTCCACGATGATCAGCACGGCACCGCCGTGGTGGTTGCCGCCGCGCTGCTGGGCGCGCTGAAGGTCACCGGCCGGGATATTGCCGCGGCCAAGGTGGTGCTCAATGGCGCAGGTTCCGCAGGCATTGCCATTGCCAAGCATCTGTTGAACCTGGGCGTGCAGCACCTGACCCTGGTGGATCGCTTCGGCATCATTGACGAGGGCATGCCCGAGCTGAACCTGGCCCAGGCCGACATGGCCAAGGTGACCAACCGCCAGCATCTGCGCGGCACCCTGGCGGATGCCATCACTGGCGCGGATGTGTTCATCGGCGTTTCCGCCCCCGGCGTGCTCACCCAGGACATGGTGCGCAGCATGGCCGCCGATCCCATCGTCTTCGCCATGGCCAACCCCACCCCGGAGATCATGCCCGACGAAGCCCTTGCCGCCGGTGCAGCCGTCGTCGGCACTGGCCGCAGCGACTTCCCCAACCAGATCAACAACGTCCTGGCCTTCCCCGGCATTTTCCGCGGCGCGCTGGACTGCCGCGCCACCTGCATCAACGAAGCCATGAAGATGGCCGCCTCTCACGCCCTGGCTGATCTTGTGGGCGATGCACTCACCGCCACCTACATTCTCCCCGACGCCCTCGACAAGCGCGTCGCCCGCGCCGTTGCCGACGCAGTCATCGACGCCGCCCGTCAAACCGGTGTCGCCCGGGCCTAAGGGGACTTCGTCCCCTTAGGAATCCCCTGAGCAGGGGCTTTGCCCCTGCACCCCACTCAAGGGCTCTGCCCTTGAGAATCCCGCGAAGGGCTTTCAGCCCTTTCGAAACCCACTCTGTATGCTTACAGGGTGGGTTTTCTGTTGGGGTCACGGTGCGCAGAGGGCGCACCGCGACGCGATATATAAGCCGGGATTCCGCGATGAGATGGGCGTTGCATAAATCTGGGCTCCCCCTGGGGGAGCTGGCCGCTTTAGCGGCCTGAGAGGGGGCGTCCCCTTCACTTCAACGCTATGCTATGTACGCTGCTCTTACGGCCTTCTCAGGCCCTTGGGATAATGATTCTTCATCACACCGTCGCTGATTTTCCCCCATCCCAGTGCAAGACCATGCAGGGTGGGCAGGGCAAAGCCGCGCAGGCTTTCGTCTACGGGGATGGTTTCGCCGCGCTGATACTGGACGGCTTGTTCCTCCGTGACGGGAATGCGCTGCACTGTCGGGGCCTTGTCAGACACGGCCCAGGCGTGGTCGGGCTGGAACACCCTGCCCTTCATGCTGCCCAGATGCAGGCCCACGCGCAGCACCTTCAGGCCGCGCACGTCGGGGCAGTCCGGCAGGTGGACAAGCGTATCGCCCAGCACTGCCGTGGGCATGGGCGCATCGGGCGCGAAGGCTTGCAATGCTTTCACGGCTTGTTTGTCAGGTTTGGGCAGAGAGGCATCTCTCGGCAGCTGCGCCGTGCCTTCACCCTGGCGGCGAAGCAGTGCAACAAAGTGGCCTTCGCCGCGCATCCGATGGGGATAGCAGGTCAGCATGCCACTGGGAGCAGCGGCTCCCGGCAGGTCGAATGCCTCCAGGGTAAAATCCGGGTGTCGGTCACAGAAGGCCGCCACGGTATCTTCGTTTTCGGTTCGGTTCAGCGTGCAGGTGGAATACACGATGCGGCCGCCGGGGCGCACCATTTCTGCCGCGCAGTCCAATATCTCCGCCTGCCGCTTGGCGCACCCAGCCGGGGATTCCTCGTTCCACTCGTCCCGGGTTTCCGGGTGGCGGCGGAACATCCCCTCGCCGGAGCAAGGCGCATCCACCTGGATCGCATCGAAGCCGCCGGGCCAGCGTTTCGCCAGCGGCCCGGGCATGCTGCTGACCACCAACGCGTTGGTGATGCCCATCCTCTCCACATTGCGCGAAAGAATCTGCGCCCGTTTCAGCACCGGCTCATTACTCACCAGCAACCCCTGGCCCTTCATGCGCAAGGCCAGCTGCGTGGTTTTGCCGCCGGGGGCCGCGCACAGATCCAGCACCTTTTCGCCCGGCTGAGGATTCAGCACCGCCGCAGGCAGCATGGCACTGGGCTCCTGCAAATAGTACGCGCCTGCCTCGTGCAGCGGAATCGCCCCTGCGTTGGAATCCATGGCCAGGTAGTAGCCACAAGGCTCCCAGGGCGCATTTTCCTGCACGCCGGGCACCAGTGCGGCATCCACCATCTTCAGCGGATTCATCCTGATGCCCCGCTGGTAAGGTTCTTCATAGGAGCGCAAAAAGGCTGCCGCTTCATCCTGCAGCAGCTCTTTCATACGCTCAACAAATGCTTGAGGCAGCTCGTTCATGCGTCCTCCATCCATTCCGGGGCCATGTGGCGGTTCAGGGGCAGTGCGCCGGGAATGCCCAACTCCGGCATGGCTGCGTCCACCACACGCTTCACGCCCAGCAGCTTAGCCGCTTCTTCCGCCACCTGACGGCCCATCCGCACCATATCGGCATCGGTCTGGTCGGCCAGGTTGGTATTGTTGATGATCACGTCGATGTCCATCCGGCCGCGGGCAGCAATGCGCTGGGCCAGGTCCACCACATCCTCCGCCGTCTGGGTCAGGGGGCGCATGGCGTTGATCACCAGGCACACGGTGGTATCCTCGCGGTATCGCCGGAAGGACGGTGCGTACCGGCCCAGGGCCGCCGCACCCGCGTCATCGCCGCCCACGTCGAAGATCACCCGGTCACTGGGCTGTTCAAACACGCTCTGGATTTCCGCAGGCAGTGCCGGGATATCCACCGTGGACATGGCGAAGGTGGGCATCAGCACACGCACACCGGCAGCGCGAAGCTCCTCCGCCTTTTCACCGCTGCGGAAATAGGGGTTCACGATATCCAGGTCCACCAGCGTGGTGGACATTTTTTCATTAGAGGCCAGGGCCAGGTTCAGGGCCAGTTCCGTTTTACCGCTGCCGTAATTACCCACCAGCACCACAAACCGGCGGTCAGAAAGCGTTGTCATGGGTTTCCTCCTCGCGGGCTGCATCAGCCGTTTTCTTCCACTGGGGCGGATAGAAGGGCGCGCGGTACGCCTCATTCTTGTCCACCGCCGGGGGCACCGGGCGGTAGCGCAATTGCAGCTCGTCCTCCACCGCAGGGGCCGTCAGGCGCGCCATGCGCTTGCGGATGCGCTCTGTGCGGCTGGTGGGCTGCGGGCTGTCCGCTTCCACCTTGGGCTGGGGATAATCCTCCAGGCCCTTCACCGGCTGATCCTTCTTTAATTCTTCCTGATATTTCAGCTTTTCCGGCCGTGCAAAGGACTGCACGTACTGCTGAGACATTTCCGCACTGCTTTTCCGGGGCATGGGCATTTCTTCCTCATACCACATGTCCTCCGGCACATCCACCTCTTCGGTCATGGCGGTGCCGTCGGCGTAGTGCCACTCGCGGCTCATGCGGCCGGAGTGCTGGGGTTCTTCTACCTCTTCCTTGCCAAACAACCGGCGAAAGAAGCTGGCCCACACCTTGTAAGGCCGCCAGCGCAGCAGGTGGATCACCGCGTCCACCGCCATGCAGATCACGCACAGCGCGATGATCAGCCCCAGCCAGTTTTCGCCGATCCAGCCAATGAGGCCGCCGTCTTCCCCGACGATGATGGTGTCCCACACCCAGCCCGATGCGGTTCTGATCCAGCCCAGCAGCACACTAAACATGGAATTGGCAAAGCTGCCCATACGCGGCCTCCTTTCATCCAAAAGTGCGAGAAGGGAAGCAGGTTCGCTGCTTCTCTTCCTGCGTCGTTTGATTATCTGTCTTCAATGGTGACCTTCACCGTGGGGTGGTCGAGCTCTACGCTGTAATTCTGGCCCTGATCATTCTGGACCAGGCACTGCACCGGCAGCTCGTACTCGCCTGCTCCCAGGCCGGCCACATCGCATTGCATGGTGATGTGGTAGGTACGCAGTCCCTGCACCCACAGCTGTGGGCCGCTGATGGTCAGATCCACATTGGTGGTATCCAGCTTCACGTTCAGGTCGCGGGCCAGGTTGACCACGTTCACCTTCTGGTTGGTGAAGGACTTCTGCGTGATCACCGGGCCGATCTCCACCTCCACCGTAACCGTATCGGCACTGAGGTAGATCAGCTCGGTGGGGCGGCGCACACGGAGCTGCTGCTGGAAGGACGATTCCTTGTCCGTCACATCCACAGAGCTGCTGGTGTACAGGGTATCCAGCAGGTTCAGGTTGATGGCGCGGCCTGCGGCGGTGATCACTTCAGGGGTGTAGGTGACCGACTTGATCTCATAGCCGTCGGCGGGTTCGCCGGTGATCATGCCCAGCTCCGACAGAGCCAGGGATTTGGTGGAATACATGGTCTGCTCCACCACCACGCTGTCCAGCAGAACAGACTCGCTGGTAACCGACAAAAGGCTGCTTTCCACGCGGTTGCCGTCTTCATCCAGCAGGTAGAAGGCCGTTGCGGTGCGCACAGTGCCCTCCCTGGAGGGCAGATGACCCAGGTCGAGGATCGCCTCAGCCTGCACGATCTTATCCACCAGTGTCTTGGGGCCGCTGACGGCCACCATGGGCGGATCGGGCTGGGGCGTACCGGCATAGTAGCCTTCCGGGGGTTCCCCGGCGGTGTGCACGTTCACGGGGATACGGTACCGGGTGATGTAATCATCCACCTCGATCTGTATTGTAGCTGGGGTGACCGCTGTCACCTCGCCGTAGGTGCTGGAGTTGCTGGTCAGTACCTTGATGTCCTGCACGCCGGTTTCGGTGATGCGGCTCAGGTCGATGCGAGCATTGAAGATGTTGGCCGTGGCGTTGTTATACTGCATCTGCGGCACATCCACATGCAGCTGCGCACTGCCGATCACCTCGTCCAGGTTGGTTAGCACGATCATACCGTTGCGCTTGATGGCATCTGCACCGGAAACGCTGATCTTCACATCATTGAAGATCTTTTCTCGCGTCAGGGTGGGATCCTGGGTGATCAGGCCCGCCCACATCAACAGGGAAATGAACAGGGCCAGCAGCTTGAAGGGCCAGTTTTTCAGCAAAAGATCCAGCAGCATTTTGCCCACGGTCTTCCACCGGTCGTTCTTCGGGGGCTGCTGGGGCATATTGTTCTGCATCATTGTGCTTCCTCCTTCCCCTTGCTGCCCTTAAACAGCATGCTCAGGAGGCTGGTGCGGGGCGGCTCGTACATGCCCATAAGGATCTCCCGCAGGGTCTTCACGTCCAGGTGGCGGGTCAGCTTGCCGCCCTTGGCCATGGAAATGATGCCCGTTTCTTCGGATACGATGAGCACGGTAGCGTCAGTGGTTTCACTCACGCCGATGGCCGCACGGTGGCGTGTGCCCAGCTCATGGCTGATGCCCGCGCCCTCCGTCAGCGTCAGGATGCAGGCACCGGCCATTACGCGGGTGCCGCGCACCACCACAGCACCATCGTGCAGGGGGGTGTTGGGCTCGAAGATATTCTCCAGCAGGGCGGCAGAAATGCGGGCATCGATGCCGATGCCGGTCTCGATCACGTCCTGCAGGCCGGTTTTCTGCTCAAATACGATCAGCGCGCCCACGCGGCGGCGGCTCAGGTTGGTCAGGCAGCGGATGACCTCATCCACAATGCGGGCTTCTTCGCTCTTGTTCTCGTGATTCTTATCCAGGATGGCACCGCGGCCCATCTGCTCCAGGGCCTTGCGCAGCTCCGGCTGGAACAAAACCACCAGCACCACAGCACCGTTATTGATGATGTTCATCAACAGCCAGTTCAGTGCCGTCAGGCCCAGCAGATTGCTGATGCCCACAATCAGCAGCAGCAAAACAAGACCCTTCAAAACGGCACTGCCGCGGGTCTGCCTAGTGAGCATGATCAGCTCGTAGATGATCACTGCCACAACAATAATATCAATTATATCAGCCAAACCGGGGCGATGAAACACGTTCCATATCATGGTCTGGATCGTTTCCCAAAGCGATGCCACGCGATTTCTCCCCCACTTTCGTACATTGACAATAACTCAATTTTATTATACTACAACTGCCCTCGAATATGAACGCCTTTTCAAAAATTTTTTCTCTCGTTCACAATTCAAACGCATTGCAGTCAATCAACGATCAGCCGCCGCGTTTTCTTCCCCTGCCCATGAAAAAAGAGCGCACATCCGCGCTCTTTCATCATCAGAAATTCCCGCCGTTCCAGCCCCATGTGCCGATCTCCTGATACGTCACATAGATGCGGTCGGTTTCGATATCCAGCTCTTCGCACAGGATATCCGTCAGTGCCGCTGTCAGTTTTTCATAGGCATTCTCTGCCGCGGAGCCGTACAGCTTCACCTGGCAGATGGCGCAGGGTGCGTCATCGCCCTTGAAATACATGTGCGCGTCGTCCTGGAAGGAGAGCATCAGCCAGCTTTCCGTTTTGCCGGGAATCAGCTCGATGGCCTCGCCCATGCGCTGTTTGATAATCTGTTCCTTCTTGCCGGAAATACCCATGTTTGTCGTCGTATGAATGTAAGGCATGATCGCACCTCAACCTTTCTTCTTGGCAATGCGCGCCGCCAGCTCCAGGGCCAGCAGAGCGATCTGGTCTTTTTCTTCCACCATGGCATTGTTGGAAAGGCAGTGATCCTCCCACTTGTCGCTGTCCAGGTTGTCCGTGGAATAGAAGAACTGCAGCACTTCCTTCTTGCGGAACTGGGCCACCGCCGCACAGGAAGCACACTCCATATCCACACAGATGCAGCCCTGCTCCCTGCGCCGTTTCGCCTTTTCCCGGGTTTCACGGTACATGGAGTCGGTGGTCCAGCACTTGCCCTGGGTGTAGCGGATGCCCATTTCCTTCATCAGCCCAGTGAACACCTCACGGTGATGCAGGTTCACCTGAATCTCATCCCCCGGCGGCGCGTAGTGGTAGGAGGTTCCTTCATCACGCAGCGCAGCGGTGGGCAGAATGATGCCGCACTTTTCCATGATGTTTTTGTCCAGCACACCGCAGGAGCCAAAGAGCACCAGGGTTTCCACACCCATGATGTACACTTCCTCCTGGGCACCCACGCACTGGGGCGCACCCACGCCGGATTGGTAGATCGCCACCGGCACGCCGCCAGCCATCACCCGGTAAACAGGGAAAACGCTGCTGGCGCACTTGGTCACGGCGATTTGCTCCGCCTGGGGAAACATGGCCAGCATCCGCTGAAACGTGACCGTGGAGAAACAGCTTACCGCCACCTTGGGCATGCCCTCCACCGGCTGACACACCATATCCGGGTTGAAAATCGCCGTTTCACAGGGATCAAACTCATGGAGCAGCAAGATGCTCTCCCCTTTCACGCATGATGCTTATTATAGCGGATGCAGCGTGAGAATGCAACCCAGACGGAACAGAACGAATTATGAATTATGAATTGGGTGAGCGCGGGCGACCACAGATCGCTCCTACATACATCAATGAAAGCAAGCAACAGAACCACTCCCTCAGTCGCCTTACGGCGACAGCTCCCTCAAAGAGGGAGCCTAAGTTACTTCCCTGCGTCGCGGCGCACCCTCCGTGCGCCGTGACCCCCGCAAGAGGAAAACCCACCCGGGTATACCCGAGTGGGTTTCGCAAGGGTCGAAGACCATTCGCGGGTTGTCAGGGCAGAGCCCTGACCGGGAGTCCAGAG
>JAGBBA010000066.1 GCA_017938695.1 Clostridia bacterium
CTTTGCCCTTAAGAATCCCACGAAGGGCCGTTCGGCCCTCTCGACACCCATTTTTTCGTATTGTTGCTTGGCTGTGCAAAAAGGCTTCCCCTTGAGGGGAAGCTGTCAGTGCCTGCACTGACTGATGAGGTGTGGCCACACTTAATTCATAATTCCTAATTCATAATTCCTAATTTCCAATCCCCCGGAGGTAATCATGTCCAATTTTGTTGATCACGTCAAGATCACTGCCAAGGCTGGCAACGGCGGCAACGGCAGCATGTCCTTCCACCGCGAGAAGTACGTCCTCAACGGCGGCCCCGACGGCGGCGACGGCGGCAACGGCGGCGATATCCTGCTGTATGCCGACCCTAACATGCACACCCTGCTGGACTTCCGCTTCCGCAGCAAGTATACCGCCGAAAACGGCCAGGACGGCGCAGCAGGCCGCTGCACCGGCCGCCGCGGCGAAAGCCTGACCATCAAGGTGCCCGTGGGCACCGTAGTGCGCGAGGACGAAACCGGCCGCGTCGTTGCCGACATGGACAATCCCGGCGAGACCCGGCGTCTGCTCCGCGGCGGCAAGGGCGGCTGGGGCAACGTGCACTTTGCCACCCCCACCCGTCAGGCCCCCAACTTTGCCAAGCCCGGTGTGAAGACCGAGGTGCACACCTTCCGCCTGGAGCTGAAGACCATCGCGGACGTGGGCCTGGTGGGCTACCCCAACGTGGGCAAGAGCAGCATCCTGTCCGTGGTCACCAGTGCCAAGCCCAAGATCGGCAACTACCACTTCACCACCCTGACCCCCAACCTGGGCATTTTCCGCCGCCATGGCAAGGACATTGTCCTGGCGGATATCCCCGGCCTGGTAGAAGGTGCTGCCGACGGTGTGGGCCTGGGACATGATTTCCTCCGCCATGTGGAGCGCACCCGCCTTCTGCTGCATGTGGTGGACATTGCCGGTTCCGAGGGCCGCATCCCCATGGAGGACTTCGACCAGATCAACCACGAGCTGCGCAACTATGGCGAGCTGGCCGACCGGCCCCAGATCATCGTCTGTAACAAGATGGACCTCACTGACGCCGAGGATTATCTTGAAATGTTCCGCGACCATGTTAAGGACACGGGTTACCCCATCTACCCCGTCAGTGCCGCCACCCGCCAGGGCTTTGACGAGCTGCTGGACGCCGTGGCCGACACCCTTGAAACCCTGCCCCCCATCGTCCACTTCGAAGAAGAATACGAGCTGGATGATTCCATCAAGCCCGGCACCTTCGAGATCCTCAAGGACGGCCAGGTCTACGAGGTCGTCGGTTCCGCCATGGAACGCCTGCTGGACAGCGTCAACTTCGACGACGAGGAATCCATGAACTGGTTCCACCGCACCCTGCGCCGCTGGAACGTCATCGACGCCCTTCGCGAAGCCGGTGCCAAGGAAGGCGACACCGTCCGCATCATCGACATGGAGTTCGATTTCGTCGAGTAACCAGGGGCTATGCCCCTGGACCCCACCAGAGGGGCTTTCAGCCCCTCTGGACTCCCCGACCCAAGGGCTCTGCCCTTGGGGATCCCGCGAAGGGCCCTTCGGCCCTTTCGAAACCCTTTTTAGGGGCATGTTACTTGGCTGTGCCGCTGTAGGGGCGATCTGCGATCGCCCGCAGCCCACACTTTCAATTCCGCATTCCGAATTCCTAATTCCGAATTCATTTTTCGACGACAGGAGAAAAACCATGACCAGCAAACAGCGCGCCTATCTTCGTTCCATGGCCAACACCATGGAAACCATTCTCTACGTGGGCAAGGATGGCATCGTCCCCGGCACCATCAAGCAGGCCAGCGACGCCCTGGAGGCCCGCGAGCTCATCAAGTGTGCCGTGCAGCAGGGCTGTCCCCTCTCCGCCAAGGAAGCCTTGGCTGAGCTTTGCCAGCAGCTGGAAGCCGAGCCCGTGCAGTGCATTGGCCGCCGCTTCGTGATGTACCGCCCCAGCACCGAGAATCCCCGGATTGTGCTGGAATAAACCCAAACCTCCGAAGAGGCATTCGGCAAAAAAATGTTATTGCCGAAGGTTTCCAAAGGGCATTGCGCAAGAGCGGCTCCCCGGTGGGGAGTTGCCGAAGGCAAAGCGATAAGCAATGTTAAATAAGGAAAGCCCTTTGGTCGCGCCCGCAGGCGCGAAATCCTAATAATTCCCCGATGAATCTTGTCATTCATCGGGTTTTGTGTTATCATGGAGCATCTTTTTATCGAAAGGTGTGACCCCCATGCATCAGTACGTTCTGGAAACCGAACGCCTCATTCTCCGTCCCCTCACCGTGGCCGACGCAGCTGCCGAATACGTCTGGCTCTCCGATCCGGAGGTCAACCGCTTCATGCCCTACAACCTCTACACCAGCGTGGAGCAGGCCGAGGAATGGCTGCGCCATGTGGAACAATGCGAAGACGAGTACCACTTCGGCTTCGTTCGCAAGGAGGATGGTGTGCTGGTGGGTGCCGGTTCCATCGGCCCCAAGGACGAACGGCCCTATTCCATGCCCGACGGCTGGGAGTTCGGCTACAACCTCCGCCGCGACTGCTGGAACAAGGGCTACGCCACCGAGGCTACCCGTGCCATGATCGACTTTGCCCACCGCACCTTCGGCGTGAAGGACTTTTATGCCAGCCATGCCGAGGAGAACCCCGCTTCCGGCCGCGTGATGGAGAAAGTGGGCTGCACCTTCCACCATTTCAGCGAGTACACCACCTTCGACGGTACGCAGACCTTCCCCGCCAAGATCTGGTATCTGCACCTGGAGGACTGATCATGCAGCATGTGGAGCATCCCTTTCCGCCGGTGGTGGATGAACACTGCCGCACGCTGATCCTGGGCAGTTTCCCCTCCGTCGCCTCCCGGGAGGACGGCTTCTTTTACGGGCATCCGCGCAACCGCTTCTGGCCTATGCTGGCCAGCATCTTTGATGAACCCGAGCCCTGTGACATTCCCGGCAAAACCGCGCTGCTCCTGCGCCATCACCTGGCCCTGTGGGACGTGATTGCCTCCTGCCGCATCGAGGGTTCAGCGGACAGCTCCGTCCGGGATGCCGTGCCCGTGGACATTGCCCGCGTGATGGATAGGGCTGACATTGGCCGTATCATCTGCAATGGTGCGCTGTCCGGCAAGTTATACCGGCAGCACTTGCAACACATCACCGGCATCGAGGCCATCGTACTCCCCTCCACCAGCCCGGCCAACGCCGCATGGAGCCTCTCCCGTCTGGCTGAAGCCTGGCGACCGTTCCTTCTTGAATCATAATAGCCGAGTGCATTTGTACCCGGCTCTTTTCATGCCTCCCGGCGTGCATGCACGGTGAAGTGCCATGTCGCCGAAGGATATATTTTTGTCCATTCCATTTCATTCCATTCTGTTGTGTTCAGACACTGCACCATCAGCTTCCGAGCAATACCCAGTGCATCACAATTGGCCTTTTGCAATTTATCCATCAACGCTTTCAGATGATCAAGCAGTGCCTGCTGCACGCCTTCCTCCGTGTAGGCGGATGCACTGTAATCCAGCGACAAATCGCAATAAATGTCCCTTTCTTGTGCGTTGATTTTTGTTTTTGCATCCAGCAGCGTGATGGTTCCATCCGGCAGCGACAACGTGCCTTGACGCCACTGATTCTGCAGCAGCGTGAGCAGCTGCATCTCCATGGCCGACAGGCTGCCCTGTACCCGGCCATTCTGGTTCATCAGCCATCCGCCCGACAGCTGCAACTTGCCTGAGCCCTCCGTCGCTTGACGACCTGCCGGTGCATCCATGCCGAGGGTCGCGTTGCCCGTCGATGGTTCCAGGGCGATGTTCATCAGCACCGGCTGCTGCCTGTTGCCCATGCGCAGCCAGTCAGAAAGCGTGATGCAGGGCAGCACGCCCATCTTCTGCCGGGTTTGGAGCATAGCCTCAAGGGCCTTGCTTAGCCGGCTGCCGGTAGCCGGTTCCAGGGCGTCCATCACGTCCTTCACGCTGCTTTCTGTGATGCACAAGGCTGCCTGCGTCCGCACCTCGCCCCGGGCGGACAGGCTGCGCAGCAGTTCCGGCAATTGGCCGGATTCCGCCAGGTCCCTGGAGAAAATCAGCAGCCGCACCTGGCCGTAGTGCAGCTCCATGGGAGCAGAGGCATTCAGCAGGGCCATGGCCTCGCCGATGGAGCTGCCCAAGGCCGACAGCGTCAGGTATCCACCGCCGGTCTGGTAGGTAGGCACGCGGGCGCACACCTCCCACACATCGCCGGAGCAACTCACCCCCAAGGCCACCGCAAAAGAGCGATCCTCCCCCGGCAGGGCTGAGCATCCGCTGCAAAGCATAGCAGCAACCATCAGGGCCAGCAACCGTTTCATGCTCTCCTCCTCCACCTGGCCAGCAGCGACAGCACCGCACCGGCCGTCAACGGCAGCAGCAACCACGGCGCGACTGCCTTCAAGCCCTGCCACAATGCAAAAATGTCCGTCGCCTGCAAAGCCGCTGCGATCACCACGATCACCCCCGGCAGCCATACCAACTCACGGCCCGTGGGTGCCAGAACGTACTTAGCCCCTAAGCTGGCCGTGCTGCCCAGACACAGGAAAAGCCCCAGCATCCACAGGCAAATGGCCGCCAGCCGCACCGCCGGAACCTGATACGCCACCGTTTGCACCACGCTGTCCGCCAGGGCTGCATGGGTGACCAGCAGTTCATGGGGCAGTGCCAGGTTGATGCACCCCACCGCCGCCACGCACAAAAGTGCCGGGGCCGCCGGTGCTGCCATATGCCGAACCTGCACCGGCGGCTCCATCAGTGGCAGCACAAACACCCAGCCCATGCCGATGCCAGCGCGTATCGCCGCAGCGATGCCCGGCTGCCCGTCACCCAGCCAGGGTGCCAGGTGATCCACCCGTCCCATGCCGATCAGCCCCAGCAGCACGATCCCCGTTAGGGCCAGCATCAGCCACCGCAGGAAGTAACACCCCCGGGCAAGGCCTTCCCGATTCAGGCAAAACAGCAGCATGCCAGCTGCCACCGCAGCCAGCGTCCACTGCTGCCCCGCGCTGCCGATGCCCTGGGTGAAGAAGGTGATCAGCACCGTCATGCTGCACAGGCTGTCCAGCACAAGGGCTGCGGCCACCATCAGGCAAATCACCCACGCCCCGGCTTGCCCCAGAAGCTTACGCAGGCAGTCGGGCAGGTTGGCGGTGTTTGTCATGCGCAGCCCCAGGCAGGCGATGGCATACAGCAGCAGCCCCGGCAAAAGGCATGCCAGGGTGACCCACCAGGCCGCCGCACCGGCCAGCGGCAAAACGCCTGTCACCGCCGTGCGCAGGATGGACACGCACGCCACCAGCCGCCACTGGCTTCGCAGGGCCAGCCGCTCACCCAATTGCCGCTGGGCCAATCGTTCCTTCGGGGAATGAACCATGCTCCATGTTCTCATGCTACTTCCTGTCCCATCCGCGCATACGGCCGCGGATGCGATCCATCTTGAAAGGATTCCCCACCCAGGTGAGCAGCCGCTGCCGCCATATCGGCCAGCGGATGAGCACATCCGGGTTATGGGTACGCAGCGGAGCCACCGGTGCCGCAAAGGGTGCGCCCAGGCTGGTCATGCTGCAAAGCCGTACCACCGCCACCGCCATCAAAAGCGCAATGCCGTACAGCCCGAAGACGCATCCTGCCGCCAGAAAAACCAGCTGCCCGATGCGAAACGCCATGCCCAGGGAATAATCCGGAATGGCATAGCTGCCCAGGCTGGCCACCGCCACCACGATGATCAGCAGCGGGTGGATCAGCTTAGCCTCCACCGCCGCCTGGCCCAGAATCAGCCCGCTCACTGTGCCCAGGGAGTTCCCCACTACCCCCGGCACCCGGGTTCCCGCCTCGTTGATCAGGTTGAACATGATCAGCATCAGGAAGGTTTCCGCCGGGATGGACAGCGGCACCTGCGCCTGGCTTTCTAATATAGCGGTAAGCAGCGTGACTGGCAGTGCCTCCGGGTGGAAGGTGGCCGCTGCGGCGAACACTCCCGGCAAGAGCAGTGTGCACAGTGCGCCGACAAGCCGGATCAGCCGCAGAAACGTGCCGTACTGCCAGCGCATGGAGGTATCGTCCGGGGTGTGGAACAGGTGCAGAAAGCTGACGGGCACCGCCAGCACCTGGGGCGCACCGTCCATCACGATCACAATCTGCCCTTCCAGCAGAAAGGACGCCGCCCGGTCTGGCCGCTCCGTCAGGCAGCACTGGGGCAGCAAGGCGTAGGGCTTGTCCTCCAGCATTTGTTCCAGCGCGCCAATGGACAAAACCTGATCCGCCCGGATCCCCTGCAAGCGGTTTTTCACCCGTTGCAGCATATCCTCGTCCACCGCGTTTTTCAGGTACATCACACACAGATTTGTGGGCGATGCACTGCCGATGGTGGTCATCTCGCCGATGAGTTCCGGCGTGTGCAGAATGCGCCGCAGCAGGGTGATGTTGTCCCGCAATGCTTCGTTGAAGCCCTGGTGCGGACCGTTCACCACACTTTCCGTCAGCGGCGGCGCAATGCCCCTTCGCACAAAAAAGCGGATATCAAAGCACAGCGCGCTGGGCATGCCGTCCGCCACCAGCACCGCCTTGCCGTTCACGATGGCGTCGATGGCCTCGGCATAGGTCTGCACAGGCTTGGCGTCCCCCACATGGATGGTTTGCAGCAGCGCATCCTCCAGGGGAGAAGTCAGTTCATGGGCGGCATGCTCCTGGCAAGGGGTGAGAATGTAGTGCTGCAAAAAGTCCGTGGACACCAGCCCGTCCACAAAAAACACCGCTGCCTCCCGCCGGTATACCCGGAAGGTGCGCCGCGTCATGTCAGTATTCACCTGGCGGAACAGCCGCGCCTCGAGCACGTCCAGGCTTTCCTGCAAGGAAGATGAAATTGCGTCTGCCATGCTCCCCTTCCTTTCACATGCACATTCTCCCGGGAGGTATCGGAGGGCCGCAGCCCTCTGATGGTGATCGTATCGCACGGCTTTGCCGGGCGGGCGGGGCGTTTTCGGCTCTGCCGAAAACATTCCTTACGCTTTGATGCGGCCGGGAGGGACGTTTTCGTCCCGACCAGCATCAAAGCGCAAATTCCCCGAAATGGCTCTGCCATTTCGGGGATGCCATCTTAGTACCGGCACTTATAGCTGTTGCACTTGCTTTCGTCAGCCTTGCCGTTGCAGCAGTTCTCCTTGGGAGCCACCTGGATGTCGGTCAGGGCGCACATGTTGTCCACCTCATGATGCTGGCAGCTTTCCACGCTGCAATGGATGCACTGGTTCTTCTGATGAGCCATGCTTCACACGCCTCCTTGCAAAAAATCGTCGCCGAAACCGGCGCAAAACCATCATGCCCGGATTTTCCGCTTGTGATGCTGGCAAAAATATGGTATGTTATTGAACGAAAAAAAACGCCGCCTGCGACTGTATTCGCTCAGCGGCCAAATCCAACAGGAGGTATCTCTATGTTCAGGAGATCGCCATCGACCCGTTCACTCTGTTTGAGTGCCATCATCGCCGCGCTGTATGCCGCGCTGACGCTGATGCTCCCCGCGCTGTCCTTCGGCGCAGTGCAGTGCCGCCTTTCCGAGGCGCTGACGCTGCTGCCCCTGGTGCTGCCGCAGTCCGTGCCCGGCCTGTTCGTGGGCTGCGTGGTGGCCAATCTGCTTAGCCCCGTGGGTATCTGGGACGTGCTGTTCGGCTCCCTGGCCACGCTGCTGGCCGCCCTTGGCACCTACGCATTGCGCAAAAAGCCGCTGCTGGCCGCGGCCTGCCCGGTCATCAGCAACGGGCTGATCATCGGCGTGATGCTCTCGGTGGTGTACAGCTTGCCCGCCGTGCTGACCATCCTCCAGGTGGCCGCCGGGGAAACGCTGGCTGTGGCCGCAGGCTACGGGCTGCTCAAGGCTTTCAGAGGGCGAATTGACTGGAAAAAGCTACAATAAATGTGCAAAAAAGGGACGGCTTTTGGCCGTCTTTTTCGTTTGTTTATCGTACAGCTGATGAATTCATGAATTTTTACAGAAATGTTTCCATTATAGGGCATTCTGTGGTATAATACAGGATGGAATGTCCTGACGATTCGGAGGCAGACCCTGATGGAAGAAATTCGGCTGATCCTGGCGTCGCAATCCCCGCGGCGCAGGGAGTTAATGAGCTTGACCGGCATCCCCTTTCTGGTGGATGCACCTGAAGTAGACGAAACCTGCACCCTGGGCGCACGGGAAGCTGTGCTGGAGCTGAGCCGCCGCAAAGCCCTGGCCGCAGCGGACAAGCACCCCGGCAAGGTGATCCTGGCCAGCGATACCCTGGTGGCCGTGGACGACGTTCCCCTGGGCAAACCCCAGGATGAGGAAGACGCCTTCCGCATGCTGCGCAGCCTGTCTGACAGGTGGCACCAGGTTTACACCGGCGTGTGCGTGGTGAGCGAATCTGGCGAAGTCCACGCCGATGTGGAGGCTACCGACGTGCGCTTCGGCCCCATGAGCGTCGAGGCCATCCGCGCCTACATCGCCACCGGCGAACCCATGGACAAGGCCGGTGCCTACGCCCTGCAAGGCATTGCAGGCCTGTGGATCGAGGAGATCCGCGGCTCCCACACCAATGTGATCGGCCTGCCCCTCACCCTGACCCGCCGCCTGCTGGAGCAATGCGGCCTTTATCCCCTGAACACGCACTGACCGCTGCCCGGCAGCGTTGACCATAGATGAACGGAGTGAACACATGGCATTTTTCGCACCCGATATCGGCATTGATCTGGGTACTTCCAATACAGTCGTATACGTCCGCGGACGCGGCATCGTGATCAGCGAGCCCACCATGGTGGTGGTGGATTCCAACAACAAGCGCAATGTGCGCGCTGTGGGCGACGAGGCGAAGTTCCTCCTGGGCCGCACCAGCGACGCGCTCACCGTGGTGAAGCCCCTGAAAAACGGCTCCATTTCGGATTTCGACATGACCGAGATGCTCATCCGCTACTTTATCCGCAAGGCCATCGGCGTGAGCCACGTCATCAAGCCCAAGGTGGTAGTGTCCATCCCCGTGGGCCTGCCTGCCGTGTCCCGCAAGGCCGTCAGCGAGGCGGCTGAGGTAGCCGGTGCCAAGACTGTTTTCCTGGTGGAGAAGCCCTTTGCCGCAGCCATCGGCTCCGGCCTGCCCGTTTATGAACCCGTGGGCAGCATGGTCGTCGATATCGGCGGCGGCACCACCGATGTGGCCGTGGTGTCCCTGGGCGGCCTGGTGGTGGCGCAGTCCATCCAGGTGGGCGGCTCCAAGATGGACGAGGCCATCATCAACTACATCAAGCGCGAGTTCAACATGCTCATCGGCGACCGCACTGCCGAGGACGTGAAGCTGGACCTGGCCGCTGCCATGCCCCTGAGCGAAGGCCGCCATGTGCGCATCCGCGGCCGCGACCTGCTCTCCCCCCAGGCTATGGATATCGAGTTTACCTCTGCCCAGGCCCATGAGGCCATCAAGGAGCCCTGCCGCGCCATCCTGGCTGCCATCAAGTGGGTGCTGGAACGCACGCCCCCGGAGCTGGCTGCCGATATCATGCGCAGCGGTGTGCATCTCACCGGCGGCGGTGCGCAGCTGTTTGCCATGGATCAGTTCATCGCCACCGAACTGGGCATTCCCGTGCTCATCGCCAAGGAGCCCGAGGACTGCACCGTGATGGGCCTTGGCTACCTGGTGGAGAACATGCAGCTGCTGCAGAACCTGGGCAAGCAGGGCTTTAACAACGACTGACCGCTTCAACATAAAGCGAGGTGACCCCTTATGGCACGAAGAGACCGCCACGCGCAGGAGCCTGAACAGCAGGACATCCTGCCCGTTTATGATGATTTCAAGTTCGACGATCTGGACAGCATCACCCGGGATCTGCCCGGTCAGAAGAGCGAAGAGCCCGCCGCAGCCGACGCTGACCAGACCGATTCCGATACCCCCGAGGCCGCGCTGCGCAAGCTGCAGGCCGACCGTGACGCCGCCCAGGAGCTGGAGGACAACGCCACCCTGGTGGGCCGCATGAAGAAAAAACGCCGCCATTCCGCCATGGTGAAAGCCGAGGAAAAGCGCGAGCGCAAGGAAGTTCCCGGCGGGCTGCGCAAGGTGATCATGGTGACCCTGTCCATCGTGATCATCGGCTTTGCAGGTTTGATGCTGGCCTTCCGCTTTATCCCCGATGCACCGGCCTTCCTGGGCGTGCCCGAGGGCATGCTGGCCAACATCGTGACCCCTGTGCAGTCGGTGTTTTCCTCCATCACGGAGAGCTTCACCGGCTATATGCGCACGCTGAAGCTGCGCGCCAACCTGGAATCGGAATACAACAAGCTCCGCGCTGAAAACGAGCAGCTGGTCTACCAGGCCATGCTGGCGGATGAATTGCAGCAGCAGCTTTCCCAGTTTGAAAACATGTACGACGAAATGTCGGTGAACGAGAACATGAAGCCCATCGCCTGCACCGTGATCGGCAAGGGCGACGGCAACTATTTCTCCACCTTCACCATTAACCGCGGCAGCCGCGACGGCATTGAGGAATACATGGCCGTAACCATCTCCGGCGCGCTGGTGGGCTACACCGAAAACGTGACGGAGACCAAGAGCCAGGTTCGCACCATTATCGACAGCGAGGCCTCCATTGCAGGCCTGATCCAGTCCAGCCGCGATCAGGGCACCGTCCGCGGCACCCTGGGCATCGACGGCAAACCCATGTGCCGCATGTACTACCTGCCCGACGACCACCTGCCCCGCCCCGGCGATATCGTGGTCACCTCCGGCGTAGGCATGTCCTTCCCCAAAGGCATTCCCATCGGCACGGTGCGCGAGTCCACCCGCGGCATGGACGCCAACAAGCAGTACATCGTGGTGGAACCCAGTGCAGACTTTGAGCACATCGAATATGTGATCGTTCTGCGCTACAAGCCCGCTGCCGAGGCTGTTCAGGGCCGTGAAATCTCCAGTTACAGCGAATTCGTTCCCCTGGAGACCGCCCGGCCCATGCCCACGCTGCGCATCGGCAATACCAACGTGTGGGGCGAAACGCCCACCCCGGCACCCAGCATGACCCCCGTGCCTGCTACCCCCACGCCCACTGCGTCGCCCACGCCCTCGCCCACGCCGGAACCCACCATTGCCGGCCCCGTGTACGAGTATCAGGTGTTCAGCGACGATCCTACGCCTACCCCGTCCCCCAGCCCCACGCCTTCCCCCACGCCCTACATCACCCTTTCCCCTGCCGACATGACCTACGAGGAGGATTAAGCCTGTGCTGCGATTTCTCAAAGCCGTGTGGCAGGCGGGAAGCTCCCAGTTCAAGTTCTTCTTCGTGGTGCTGATGGGCTATCTCTTCCAGGTGTGCGTGATGCCCTACATCCGCATCGGCGACGTTACGCCCAACCTGCTGTTTGCCATCACCGGCATCCTCACCATCGGCTACGGCAAGCTGCGCGCGCTGTGGGTGGGCTGCATCTACGGTATTCTGATGGAAACCATGGTGCCCTCCATCCGTGCGTTGAACCTGGTGCTTTATCCCCTCAGTGCCGGATTCCTCAGCATGTTCTTCGCCGACAAAAGCGAAAAGAAGCTGGAATACGAGCGTTCCATCGGCAAGGCTGGCCGCAACGTGAATGCCTATCTGCGCACCCTGGCCTGCGCCGCCGCCAACACCCTGATCTACGAGATCGTCAACGTGGTGTATATGTACCTGGGCGGCGCCGAGCTCAGCGGAGCCATCATCTCCAAGGCCCTGGCGAACGTGTTCTGGACCACCGTTCTCACCGCCGTCATCATGGTGCCGGTGCGCCGCTTCCTGGGCTTTAAGAAGCGCAAAAAGGAGAAAAAGCCCGACAAGCCTGCTTATCACATTGGCCGGGTATGATTCCGGCCCCTTCCCACGCCTTGGCGGCCTGATCCTATCAGTGCCGCTGGAAAGGAGGTTCCTGCATGAATAAACTGTCCAAGGGCATGCGCTGGCGTTATTTATCCTTTATCGCCGTGCTGCTGGTGATGTTCACCTACCTGGCATCGGGCCTGGTGCGCCTGCAGCTGGTAGAATCCGAAGAGCACGCCACCGATGCCGAGGATGCCCGCACCAAGACCATTGCCCTGCGCGGCAAGCGCGGCAACATCACCGACGCCGACTCCGTTGTTCTGGCCGAGGACGAACTGATCTACAACGTCACCTTCTACAAGGATGCATCCCAGACCAGCCGCGCCAACTACCTGGCCTACACCCAGTCCATTGTGGATACCATCCAGATCATTGAGAAAAACGGCGGTGAGCTGGCCATCGACTTTGTGATCGAGCGCAATGAAGAAACCGGCGAGTGGCAGTTCAACTTCGGTTCCGGCGTCAGTGAAAAGGTGCTGGAAAAGCGCGAAAGCCAGTGGCGCAGCAACAACTACCTCACCAGCATGACCAGATACCCCACCGCGGAAACGTGCATCGACAAGCTGCGCGACCGCTTCCGCATGGCCACCACCGAGGAAGAGCGTCAGGCCCTGCTGGCCTACGACGACGAGAAGGATTACGCCTATGTGGACGTGCTGATGGTGGACGAAGCTACCATGCTCAAGGTGATGTCCGTCTTCTCCGAAATGCAGATGAACGTGTTCAACTCCCAGCCCATCGTGATCGCTGAGGATGTGAAATACGAAACCGTCATCGAGGTGGAAACCAAGTCCATGTCCCTGGCAGGCATGGAGATCGCCGTGGGCACCAAGCGCGTTTATCCCCGCTCCACCCTGGCCAGCCAGATCATCGGCTACACCGGTGCTATCCCCAGCCAGAACAAGTGGAACGAGCTGCGCGCCAAGGGTTATTCTTACAACGATACCATCGGCCGCGACGGCATTGAATCCTCCATGGAGGACTGGCTGACCCAGAACTCCTCCCTGCGCCAGGGCAGCCGCGTGGTGGAGCGCGACCAGCTGTCGAAGGTGGTGCGCGAGCTCTCCTACACCGAGCCCCAGGACGGCAACAACGTGAAGCTGACCATGTTCGCCAGCTATCAGCAGGTGGCGGAACGCGCCATTGCTGACAACGTGAACTCCGTGCGCAACGAACAGGAAAAGCTGATGGTCAGCGATGCCTGGCTGGAAAGCAACAAAGAAGACATCGCCAACCGCGACTGGGAAACCTACCCCATGGATCTGGCCGAGCACGGCTGTATGATCGTGCTGGACATGAAGTGCAACGTGCTGGCCATGGCCAACTACCCCACCTACGACCTGAACGCCCTGGTGGCCGGCGGCGATGAAGCCATCGCCATCCTGTCCGACGAGCGCAATCTGCTTTTGAACTACGGCATCCATGCCCGCGGCACCCCCGGCTCCATTTTCAAGATGGTCACCGGCTACGGTGCGCTGGCCGAAGGTGAACTCAAGCCCAACGAACGCATTTCCGACCAGGGCTACTTCACCACCTACAACAACGATACCACCACCGCCCCCCGCTGCTGGATCCCCCTGAGCAGCGTGGGCAAAAAGCACATGAACCAGACCATCGTGGAAGGTCTGACCAACTCCTGCAACTTCTTCTTCTACGAGCTGGGCCACCGCCTGGGTGAAGAGCGGCTCTACCGCTACGCCGCCCTGTTCGGCCTCACCTCCCGCACGGGTATCGACCTGCCCGGCGAAGTCCGCAGCGTGGTGGGTTCGCAGAACACCCTGTACGACACCACCAAGGCCATGAACGAAGCCAGTCAGGATACCTCCCTGCCCATCATCGTTTTCAACTCCATCAAGAAGCACCTGCGCAACTGCGGTGCCTCCCGCAACCTGGAATACGACGACGAACGCCTTTCCGTCTGCGCCAAGCGACTGATGGACATGGCCGTCAACTATCCCGAAAGCCAGTGGCTGGACAACATGCGTACCATCCTGATGGAAGAACTGAACATGACCAAAGAGATGGTCTACCTGCAGTCCGTCATCGGCGATACCTACAACTACATGAACGATATCAAGTGGGGTGGTGCCCAGACGATCCTGACCGGCATCGGCCAGTCCGTTACCGTGATCACCCCCATTGCGGCCGCGCGCTACGTATGCACCATCGCCAACGGCGGCAATGTCTACAATGTTTCCATCATCGACTCCATCACCTCGCCCGAGGGTGAGATCCTCACCCAGCGCGAGCCCGAGCTGATCACCACCCTTGAATATGCCGAGGAGTATCTCCCCTTGATACACCGCGGCATGAAAGGCGTGGTTGACGATACGGGCACGGCCAAGCAGCACTTCCGCGGATTTGCCTACCAGGACCAAATCGCCGCTAAAACAGGTACTGCTCAGGTTACCCGTATCGACCTGGAAAACAACGCCTGGTTCGTGACCTTCGCTCCCTACGAGAATCCTGAGATCGCCATCGCGGTCTTCATCCCCAACGGCTATTCCGGCGGATGGGCCTCTCCTGCCGCCCGCGACTTCATTCAGTGGTACATGGATCAGAAGACCCTCCGCACCACCGACTACGTCCTCCCCTCCGGCAACAGCCTCGCGCCTTAAGGGGACTCTGTCCCCTTAAGAATCCCCTGCCAGAGGGCGCTGCCCTCTGGACTCCCGCTCAAGGGTCTTCGACCCTTGAGAATCCCATTCGGGGATGGCGTTTGGTTCGCACATAAGCTGGGGTCACGGTGCGCAACGGGCGCACCGCGACGCGATACAGCAACGCTGGAGTACCACACTCTCAATTCATCATTCCTAATTCATCATTCCTAATTCCAATTTTCAATTCCTTTTCGAGGTGATTTTATGGGTCTCACTTGGATGATCGCTTCCGGCAAAGGCGGCGTAGGTAAGTCCACCATTGCATCTGCACTGGCCATTGCGCTGGCCAAGCGCGATTTGAAGGTCTGCATTATTGATGCTGACATCGGCCTGCGCGACCAGGATGCCATTCTCGGCCTGGCCGACCGCATCGTTTACGACCTGGTGGACGTGGCCCACAAGGACTGCCGCCTGCCCCAGGCCCTGGTCAGCCCTACCGATATGCCCAACCTGACCCTGCTGCCTGCGGCGCAGTTTGCCCGTGCCAAGGAGCTGGAGCCCAAGGCCTTCCGCCGCATCCTGATGATGCTCAAGGAAACCAACGACCACGTCATCATCGACTGCCCTGCCGGCATCGAGCGCAGCCTCCGCGGCCTGATGAACGAGATGATCGACAAGACCATCGTCGTTTGCACCCCCGATGACGTGTGCATCCGCAATGCCGAGCGCGTGGTGGCCCTCATGCAGGAGAAGAACCTGCCCCGGCCCCAGCTGATCGTGAACCGCCTGAACGCGCAGCTGATCCAGCACGACGAGATGTACACCGCCCGCACCGTGGCCCAGACCCTGGACCTGGAGCTGCTGGGCGAAGTGCCCGAGGAGAGCATGATCTACCGTGCCCTGCTCAAGCACATGAGCATCATGGACGTGGAGTGCGAAGGCTGCGAGGCTCTGGACCGCATTGCACGCCGCATGATCGGCTTCGACCTGGATCTGCCTGCTTATGGCGCGGTGAAGCCCACCTTCTTCCGCCGCCTCTTCGGCCCCAAGCTCAAGGAGGTCAAGCGACTTGATTGCTGAAAACAGACGCTCCCGGGCCCACGTTGACAAAACCCTGCTGTTTCTTGTTTTCGGCCTGGCGGTCTTCGGCGTGCTGGCGGTTTGCGTCGCCACCTATTCCACCGAGTCCACCTCCGAGGCATCGCTCCTGCAGCACATTGTCAACTCGTCCTACGCCGTCAACCAGTGCATCTTCCTGGCTGTCGCGCCCTTCATTATCCTGATCGTCACCAACATCCCCTACGATTTTCTCCGCCGCCGTACAGACCTGTTGTACTACGGCATCACCATTCTGGTTTTCGTGGTGTGGATCTTCAACCGTGCCGAGGGCGTGAAGGCCTGGCTGGACGTGTTGTGGGGCTTTACCATTCAGCCCTCCGAGTTTGCCAAGCTGGCCATGATCCTCATGCTGGCCAAAACGCTCTCCCGTTACGACCGGCCCATGAGCACCGTCCGCGAGTTCATGCGCATCATGATGCTGGTGGGCATCCCCAGCCTGATCATCCTGCTCTCCGGCGAAACCGGCTCCGTGCTGGTGATCATCTTCCTGTTCATCATCATGCTGTACTTCTCCAACGTCAGCATGAAGCTGCTGTTCTCCATGGGCGCAGTGGCCGTGCTGGGCATTCTGGCCCTGTATGGCTTCATGGTAGCCACCGGCTCCGACGACTACCGTCTGGCCCGCATCATGGCCTTCATCAACCCCGAGCTCTCCCCTGCCGATGACGCCTACCAGCAGCTGCAAAGCATGATGGCCATCGGCGCAGGCGGTCTGCACGGCATCGGCATGTTTGTGGATGGTGCCATGTCCCAGCTGAACTACGTTCCTGCCGACTGGACGGACTTCATCTACTCCACCATCGGCGAGGCCTTCGGCTTTGTGGGCTGCATTTCCATCCTGGTGGTGTATCTGCTGATCATCCTGCGCATGCTCTACCTGGCGCGCTACACCCGCGACAAGTTCGGCATGCTGGTCATTGTGGGCGTAATGGGCATGCTGCTCTTCCACGTATTCGAGAACATCGGCATGACCCTGGGCCTGATGCCCATCACCGGCATCCCCCTGCCCTTCCTGTCCTACGGCGGCTCCAACATGGTGACCAACATGGGCGGCGTGGCCCTGGTGCTCAACGTCACCAAGAACCGCAGCCTCTCCGCCACCGTTCTCACCCCCCAGACCACCGCCAACCCCTATCGCTTCATCCGCCGCTAAAGGGGACGCTGTTCCCTTTCAAATTCCCTGCCAGAGGGGGCGTTGCCCCCTCTGGACTCCCCCACCAAAGGGTCTTCGACCCTCTGGACACCCTTTCGGGGATAGTGCTGCTGGGTGATCTCCGAGCGGGGGTCACGCCGCGCAATGGGCGCGACGCGACGCGTAGCGTGTAGCTCGTAAGGGGGATTTGTGTTTTCTGCTGTTCCAGCAGCTCTCAGGAGGTTCCCTATGGTCATTCTCATTTCCGGTGCCAGCCACACAGGGAAAACCGCCCTTGCACATCGGCTGATGAAGCAATACGGTTATCCCTATCTCTCCATCGACCACTTGAAAATGGGGCTGATCCGTGCCGGACACACTGCCCTTTCGCCCAGCGATGATGAGCGGCTCACGCCTTACCTGTGGCCGATTCTTCGGGAGATGGCCAAGACCGCTATTGAGAACGACCAGAACCTGATCATTGAGGGCTGCTACATCCCTCACGATTGGCGTGACAGTTTTGAGGACGAATACCTGCAAGCCATCCGCTGCGTGTGGCTGATTATGACGGAGCGCTACATCCGTACCCGCTTTGCTGATATTCAGCGCTTCGCCAGCGTAGTGGAGAACCGCGGCGATGACCCCGACCTCTCTATGGATGAGCTTTTGCGGGACAACGCCCACAATCTGGCAGAATGCCAGCGGCATGGTTGCCCCTATATCCTCATCGACAGTGGATATGAGGTTTCCTTCACGCCATGATAAAAGGCTCCGATACTTTCGTATCGGAGCCTTTTGCTTACTTACATTCTTCGTGGATTTCCTGCAGGTACTGGATGATCGGCAGGTGCTGGGGGCATGCGGCTTCGCACTGGCCGCACTGCACGCAGCGGGAGGCGTCGTGCTCGTCGGCAACGATCTTCGCGTAGCCGTCCTTGAAGCTACCCTGGGCATGCAGCAGGCTGGTGTCATACCGCTGGAAGATGTCGGGAATCTTCACGCCCATGGGGCAGGGCTGGCAATACTGGCAGCCGGTGCAGCGGGTCTTGGTCAGGGAGATGTAGGTGTCCTTCACCTTCTTGTAAAGGGCCTTCTCCTCAACGGAGAGGCTGGGCTGCTCGGGCAGGTCGAAGATGTTCAGGTTATCCACCAGCTGCTCCCAGTTGCTCATGCCGGAGAGAATGCACTTTACCTCGGGCATGGTATACAGGTAGCGGAATGCCCATTCCACGGGGGAACGCTGATCCTTGAACTGGGCATAGGCGTCCACCACAGCCTTGGGCGGATTGGCCAGCAGGCCGCCGCGCAGGGGCTCCATAACCACCACGCCCACGCCCTTCTTTCCAGCCTGGCGGATGCCCTCCAGGGTGCACTGGTTTTCGTCATCCAGGATGTTCATCTGCACCTGGCACATCTTCCAGTCGTAGTCGCCCAGGATCTTCATGAAGGCGTCATAGCCGTCGTGGAAGGAGAAGGCGGGATAGCGGATCTTCCCCTGGGCCAGGGCTTCGTCCAGGAAGCTCTTGTAATCGTACTGCTGCATTTCCTCCAGCCGCTGGGCATTCATGGCATGCATCAGGTAGAAGTCGATGTGGTCCGTCTGCAGCTTCTGCAGCTGCTCGTCCAGGATAGCCATCATGTCCTCGTGCTTATGCACGTTCCAGCAGGGCAGCTTGGTGGCCAGGGTCACCTTCTCGCGGTAGCCGTCCTGCAATGCCTTGCCCACCACGATCTCGCTCTCGCCGCCGTGATAGGGATAAGCGGTGTCGATGTAGGTCACGCCGCTGTCGATGGCGTGGCGGATCATGCGGATGGCCTCCGCCTCGTCGATCTTGCCGTCCTTCACAGGCAGGCGCATGCAGCCAAAGCCCAGCATGCTGGAAGTGATATCCGTTTCAGGAAACTTCGTGTAAAACATGATTTTGCACCTCTCTTATAAATAAGGGATCATATCGCTCAGCCGACCAAAGATCAGGTCGGGCTTGACATCAGAAACAGCAACGTCGTCCATGGTGGCCTCGCCGGACAGCACCAGAATGCCCGTCATGCCGTGGTTCACGCCGGTGGCCACGTCGGTGTACAGGCGGTCGCCCACCATGGCCATTTCTTCCAGCTTGAAGCCGGTGCGGGCCAGAGCTTCCTCCACAATGCCCTTGTGAGGCTTGCCCAGGATGATATCCGCCTTGCGTCCGGTGCTGGCCTCAATAAAGGCCATGATGGCACCCATATCCGGGATGAAGCCGGTTTCCGTGGGGCAGTTGTAGTCCGGGTGCGTAGCGATGTAGGGCTTGCCCTCGCGGATGAAATCGCACACCTTGCACATCTTGGCATAGTCCAGGGTGGTGTCGAAGGCCACCAGCACATAGTCCGGATCGTCCTCGGTCAGTTCCAGGCCCATGGCCGTCAGCTCAGCCGCCAGCATGGGATTGCCCAGCAGGTAGCACTTGCCGCCGGGATAGGTCTTCAGGCAATAGTGAGCCGCCGCATGGCCGGAGGTGATCACATCCCGGTACCGAGCGTCCACATTCATGCGCTCCAGCTTGTCAGCATACACGCTGGCCGACTTGGAGGAATTGTTGGTCAGAAAGCGGGCCGTTCTTCCCGTGCGCTCCAGCGCAGCCAGGAAATCCAGCGAGCCCTCGATCAGCTTATCCCCCAGGTAGAAGGTACCGTCCATATCCAGCAAAAAGCAGCGCACGCCCGCAAGCCTTGCGCGAATCTCAGCTTCTGTCATGATATCCTCCTTAGGTTTCATTGCCATCATTATACCATACCCATCTGGAAAATGGAAGTATTTGTGTGCATGGCAGGCCCTGCAGAAAAATGAACTTTTTTCAAAAAAGTGCTTGACATGCGCCACCCCACATGATATAATCATATTCGTTCGCTGGACAGCGCGAACGAAAAGAATATCTGGGTGTGGCGCAGTTTGGTAGCGTGCTTGAATGGGGTTCAAGAGGCCGGAGGTTCGAATCCTCTCACCCAGACGCAAGACCTGATATCGCAAGATGTCAGGTCTTTTCTTATGTTTTCAGCAAAACAGCATGTATGAGGGCAATGCTCACGCTTTGAGCATCAATGCTACCGTTTGTAGCGTGACTTTTTTCCGCCGGGATTGATACAATACGCTTATCAAAAGGGCGTATTCTGCCCCGTTATACAAAAGGAGGCCCCTCTATGAAAAAGCTCCTGGCCCTGATCCTCTCTGTGGTGCTTCTGTGCTCTGCGTCCGCCGCCATGGCCGAAAACCTGACGGACAAGCCCATCAACTTTGCCGAATTTACCTTTGGCCAAACGCTGGGTCAGGTGCGCGCCACCACCTGGGTGGAGAGCATCAGCTTCTTCAAGCGTATCAAGCCCACCCGCATCTTGTCGGATATTTGCCGCGATTTCGATGGCATCCTCTACGATGAATTGGGTGATTCCGCTTACATTTCCGTCCGTCTGCCGGAACGTGAGATCGCCGGCCACCGCGGCAGCGTGGAGATGTACTTCACCTACCCCAGCACCTCCCGCGCAGATAACGATGCTGTTCTGTATGCTGGCGTTTACAATTTCTTTGAGCATGCCGACAGCACCTTTAACGATCTGAAGACCAAGCTGACCACCCTCTACGGTGCTCCCTGGGCCGAAGGAAGCAACGCCGCAGACATCTTTGGTGCCTTCACCTTTGATGAAGATCAGCAGTGGCGGCGCGACGAATGGAGCAACCTTACCGCCCGCATGCAGGATGCTCAGTATGTGGTGTGGAAGTCCTCTGCCAACGGCGGCATGATGGTGCTGAAATACTACAACGAGAACGGTGACTGGGCCCGTGCCGAGCTGTGCTATCTCTGGCCCGAAGCCGATCAGTACTTTGACGCCATGGACCAGTCCTCCGGCAGTTCTGCCAACGATATGCAGGGTCTGTAAGCCTGTAATGCCCTTTCCCGCCACCTTCGGGCGGCGGGACTTTCTTTTCGCTCTTGAATCCTCCGGCGGAATCAGCTATACTAATAGCACATTTTGCAAAAGAGGTGCTCCACGATGAAACCAAACAAGTGGCCTATGCTCAGCCTGGTATGCAGCCTTCTGGCACTGTGCGTCGCCTGCACATCCATGGTGATCGCCCTGCTGCCGCGGCCAGCAGCCGAACCGCAGGCTTCTCCCCTGCCATATACCCTGGAATGGTTCCGCACCGAGGCCGAACCCCAGCAAGGCCAGCCCCATGTGAGCATCACTTGTGCGCCTTCTCCCGTGTATGCCATCGCCACGGCTGATTTCCCCGGCGGGCTTGGATGGATGTATCAGTTCTCCTTCCGCGAAAGCAGCGGCATGCCCTTTACCGTGGACAGCATCACCCTGTATTCCTTCGATTCCACCGGGGCCGTGTTCCCTAACGCCTATACGGCGGATCAGGTTGCCGGCTGGTGGGGCGGCAGCAGCGTGATCCCTGCCGGCGGCGTTTGCACCATGGGCAGCGGTATGCCTGTGCAGGACCTGACCCATCAGGGCATTTCCGTCATGGGCCGTTCGCCCTCCGGGCAGGTAATGGAGTTCCACACGCTGGTGGAGTTTATCCCCACCACCAAGCCCCAATGATTTTCAACGATAGGCGGTTGATAGGATGCAAACCCTCGGTGAACGCTTGACCCGCGCCCGCAAAGCCCGCGGCCTTACCCAGGAACAGCTGGCCGAATCCATGCACTGCTCCCGGCAGGCCATCTCCCATTGGGAAAACGGTCGATCGCTGCCGGACGTGGAGTCGCTGGCCCTGCTGAATCAGCTGCTGGGCTGCGACCTGCTCAGCGACGCCGAAGCACCCGCCGCCCCTGCAACCACACCGGATATCCAAACTGTGCCTGAGACGGCCCCCGAACAGCCCGTCCGCCGGTTCTGCTGGCGAAACCTACTGATTTTCCTTTCCGGGGCGGCGGTGATGTGCGTCCTGATGCTGCTTTTCATGCCCAGACCGCCGAAGGCTGACCCCGTGCTTCCGTTAACATCCCCTACCGCCGCCAACAACGCCGCATGGTTCAGCACGGAGGCGACACCCAAGGCCGGGCACAGCCATCTGCTGCTCTCTTATGAAACGGACGCTATCCCCCTGACTGCCCTGGATTATTTCCCCGACGGGGTCGGCTGGCTGTTCGACTTCACCATCACCGAAACCCAGGGCGTGGACTTTACCATTACGGATATGACGTATACCTACTTTCCCTCGCTGACCATCAAATGCCCGCCCAGTTTCCACTACCACGATGAGGACCTGTACGCCGTTCTAAGGCAGGATGTCATCGGCGCGGGGCAATCCATCACCGTTGGCAACGGATTGCCTAAGCAGCCGCTGGTCGGCCTGGGCGTGTGCATCCAGGGGCATGACGCCACCGGGCTGACCATGGAGTTCCGGCACTTTTTCCCCTTTGAGCAGGAACTGGCGCAAGAATAACGCTATTTTCCCCTTGTAAAAGGGGATTTTTTTCTTTTTATCGCCCGCGCAACAAATTGTTGCGTGACATTTTCTCTTTGCGCTTGTAAACTGTCAGCGCAAGGAGGACATGCTATGGACGCGTTGGGCTGGATCATCGCTGCATTTCTGGCAGGCATATTGCTGGCCGGTGTGTTTCACAAGTCGCAAAGGCTGCTGCGCCGCCGCTTGGCAGGCATCGAATGCTATCGCGGCCTGTCCTCCCGGCAGATCATCAATGCCATTCATGCCGAGCCGGATACCATCATCCAGCTTCCCGACGGACAGTCGCTGATGGTGTGGAAGGACCGCCGCTATACGATGGTCCTCCGCTTCAACAGCGATCACATCTGCCTTGGGGTGGAAGAAGAAAAGGAGAGCATGCCATGAGCCGTCCTGTTGGCCCCAAGGAGATCGAGCTTTTCCGCCTGCTGTATGCCAAATCCAAATCTTACAGCCAGGTCGCCCGGCTGACGGGCTACGCCATGCCCACCGTGCGCAAGTATATCCTCGCCCTGCAAGCAAAAGAAAAAGCTGCCAGCACCGCGCCGCAGGAATAAAACATCCTCCATCTGCCACACTGCCATCAGAGGTGAGCATGATGGAGGATTTTCCTTTGTGGGAGCAAGGCACACGGCAAACGTATCCCTCGCTGCGTGGGGCTCTGCAGGCCGATGTAGCCATTGTGGGCGGCGGTTTGACAGGCATCAGCTGCGCGGCCATGCTGTCGGCCCTGGGCGTCAAAACCGTGCTGCTGGAGGCGCGGCAGCTGGGCCGCGGTGCCAGCTGGAACTGCACCGGCAAGGTCACCAGCCAGCTGGCCGGGGTGTATCAGACCATTGCCGATGCTGCCGGAATGGATGCAGCCGCCACCTACGCCCGGCTGATGCGCCAGTCCATGCTGGATGTGCGGGAGCTTTGCGGCAAGCTGCAAGTCCCCGTCCAGGAGCACAGCGTGTATGTCTTTGCCGAAACCACCGACGATCTTCCTGCGCTGCACCGCATGTTCGACCTGCAAAAGCGGTTGGGGCTGCCCGTTGCCATGGCAAAGGACGCCGGCGGCTGTCCCTTTCCGGTGGAGCTAGCCCTGGTGACCGAGCACCAGCTGCTTCTTCCGCCGCTAATTTATCTGCATGCCCTGGCAGCATTTGCCGCTGAACAGGGCTGTCACATATATGAAAACAGCCCGGTGCGGGCGATCGACGGGCGGCAACTGTTCACCCCGGAGGGCAGCGTGGAGGCCGCCACCATCCTGCTGGCCACCGGCTCGCCCGTGGGGTGCATGTCCCTGCCGCGGCTGTGCATGATGCAGCAGCGCACCTGTGCCACCGTTACGCTGGAGGGCAATCCGCCGCTACTGAACAGCTACCTGTCCGTTCAGCCGGATGAACTCACCCTTCGGCCCACCCAAACCGGCGCGCTGCTGGCCTGGGACATGGGCCGCACCGGCAGCGGCAAGCGCGAGCAGCGGCAACGCATCCTGCGTCGCACCATGGGTGCCTTGCTGCCAGAAATGCACGTGCAGGAGAGCCACATCCGCCAGGATGTATGGAGCGGCGACGGCCTGCCGCTGATCGGCCCCATTAAGCCCCAGCAGAGCTATCTGTGGATGGCCACGGGATACAGCGGCTGGGGTGTTTTGAACAGCCACCTGGCCGCCCGGTGCATCGCAGGGCACGTTACGGGGCATCCGCTGCCGGAGGCCAGCCTGTTCCGGCCTGACCGCCCCTCCCCCAAGCTGCCGGAGGGGATGCGCATTGCAGGCGCGTATTTGCAGGGGCTGACTCACCTGAGCGCGCCCACATGCCCTCACATGGGCGGCAAGCTGCGCTATGACCCTGCCTCCCAGCGTTGGGAGTGTCCCTGCCACGGCTCCACCTTCACCACCATGGGCGAAACCCTGGACGGGCCTGCCATGCAGCCGGCAGAGGTTTCGGCCAAGCAACGATAAAGAGCTGCCGGAGATTACGACAGCTCTTTCAGCATTCTTTTGCCATCATGATGATCGGCTCGCACACCGCAAAACCGTTTTTCTTGTAAAAATCCGGCGCAGGGGCGTATCGGTTGGTCGTCAGCGTAAAACCTGCCAGGCCGCGCTCCTTCACATAGGTTTCCAGGGTTTTCAGCAGGGTCGATCCGATGCCTTGACCCTGGTACTGCGGCAGGACAAACATTTCGTCAATAAACACTTCCGCGTTGTTCCACCAGATCTTCTCATGGGCCAGGATCGCCCCGATCACAGTCTGCCCATCAATGGCCGCATAACCCACAAACTTGGCCGCGTCTGCATAGTCCTTCAAATACGCCTTTGCAGTTTCGTGCGTCCAGCGGCACTGCCAGAGCGGATTGTTATAGACAGCCATCAGAATTTCAGCGCATTGATCCAGATCCTCCGGCCGGAATTCACGAATGTCCATCCCATCACTCCCTGACTGTTTCCTCTTCCTCAAACTCCGGATCGACCTCCGGCATGTGGTCGCAGACCATCAGCAGGGCATCCTCGTTGTTGTCCTCATAATACCGCTTGCGCACGCCCAGCTGAATGAACCCCACGCTCTTGTACAGGTTCTGGGCCCGGATGTTGCTCTTGCGCACCTCCAGGGTGGCGTAGGCCGCGCCCAGGTTGGCCAGGTACTGCATCAGGGTCTCGGTCAGCAGGCGTCCGTAGCCGTGGCCGCGCTGGCTTTCTGCAATGGCAATGTTGGTGATGTGGCTCTCGTCCAGGATGATCCACGCGCCACCGTAGCCGATGACTTCACCAGCCTTTTCCGCCACCAGGTAGCGGGCGGCTACGTTGCGCTCCAGCTCCATGCGGAAGGAATCCTTGCTCCAGGGGGTGGGGAAAGTCGCGGCTTCAATGGCGGCCACCGCGTCCAGATCGGCAATGGTCATGCGGCGGATGATGCAATCATTGTGCATGGGTGGCCTCCGTCAGACGCTTGTTGCGCTCCGCATTGGGGGCGCGCAGGTACATGGGCATCAGCTCCAGGTAGTCCTTTTCGTCTTCCATCAGGCTGCCCAGATAGGCCACTGCTGCGGGCCGCAGGAACGCCTGCTGAGGCTGGGCAAACACCGCTGCATCGCCCAGGAGCGTCTGCAGCTTGGCCTTCTGCACCGGCATGCCATCCCCCAGGAACAGAAAACGGTCGCCCATGGACTGAATGGCTGCCACATACTCTTCTACCTTCAGAGGGATGTCCTCCATCAGCCGCTCGGGACGGCCCTCACCAGCTGCGAACGCCGCGCCGTACACCTGGCCCGCCCGGGCATCCTGGATGGGGCAGATGATGCCACTGAACTCACCAGTACCCGCTGCCATGGCTTCCAGGGCGTCCACGGCCACGCAGGGCTTGCCCGCGCCGTGGGCCAGGCCCTTGGCCGTGCTGACGCCAATGCGCACGCCGGTGAAGGAGCCCGGGCCCGTGACCACCGCAATGCGGTCCATGTCCTGAATGGTCATGCCTGTGGAGGCAAAGGCCGTTTCGATCATAGGCATCAGGTTGGTGGAGTGGGTCAGCTTGTTCACCACAGCGCACTCGTAAGCGATGCCGCTGTCCGTCAGGATGGCCACACCGCACACGGGGCCGGATGTATCAATCGCCAAAAGCTTCATTCGTTCGTCGCCTCCAGGGAAATGCTGCGGAACGCTCCGCAGGGGGTGAGGGTGATCTCCCGTTCCGTTTCGCTGACGGGGGTGATGCGTACCTCCAGGCAGGTTTCCGGAATGGCTTCCGGGCACTGGCGTGGCCATTCCACCACGGCCACGCCGTCGCCGCCCAGGTATTCATCCATGCCCATCTCGTACAGTTCTTCCACGTCGTTGAGCCGGTACCAGTCGAAGTGGTACAGGGGCACCCGGCCCTCGTCATAAACGTTCAGGATGGTAAAGCTGGGGCTGGCCACGGTGGATGTGACCCCCAGACCCTTGGCAATGCCGCGGGTCAATTCGCTCTTGCCCGCGCCCAGGTCGCCCAGCATCAGCAGCACATCGCCAGGCTGAAGCAGGTGCGCCAGGCGTTCGCCAAGCAGCCGTGTTTCGGCAGGAGAATTGGTACGCATCGTATAGCTCCTTATCGTTTCACATGCAGCAGCGGAGAAAGCCGCTTATACAGCAGGTAGGTCAACAGGCTCAGCACCACGCCCTTGAGCAGATTGAAGGGGGCCGTTACATACATCAGCAGCTCCCACTGGGTATCCACAAAGGGCAGCACCTTGGTTGCCATGCCGATCACCGCTTCCATGGGCATACCGAAGGCATTCATATAGAAGGGGATCATGATCTTCCAGTTCACCAGCACGGCCACCACGATCATGCAGACAGTGCCCAGCACCATGCCCCACAGGGCCGTTTTGCGGTCCTTCCGGCGACCATAGAGCAAGGCGGCAGGCAGCACATAGGCCGCGCCCATGATGAAATCCGCCAATTCGCCCACATACATGCTGGTGGAATGCAGCATGCCGATGAAGCTCTTCAGCAGCAGGATCACCAGGCCAGCCGCCGGGCCCATGGAGAACGCCCCCAGCAGCACCGGCAGGTTGCTCAGATCCAGCTTGTAGAACGCTACCACGGGGATCTCAATCAGGAACAGGATGGACGCCAGCGCAGTAAGCACGGCAATACGGGCGAGGTACTGGACAGACATTTGCCTTTTCATATTAGCCTCCTTGAAAATGCGCACGCCCCTGAAGCCAGATCGCTTATCAGGGGCGGAAGTGCGCGCCTGCACGCAGGACGGCACAACGGCTTCCTTCTCTCATCCAGACTGTACTGTCGGCCCCGGAATCACACCGGATCGGCCAGGATAAACCTGGTTCGCGGGCTATACCGCCGGTAGGGACTTTCACCCTGCCCCGAAGAAGCTCCAAGTGGCTATGCAGTTTACGTTATGATGATAGCACAGGCAGAAAAGCATGTCAATCCCTGCGGGGCAAAGAAGGCAAAGGCAATACATTGCTTTCAGTTTCAAAGCATATCAGCAAGCCGGAACAGTCGCAGAACCACTCCCTCCGGCTTCGCTTTGCTCAGCCACCTCCCCCGAAAGGGAGGCTCATCCTCTCATCCGCGTCACGGTGCGCCCGTTGCGCACCGTGACCCAATAGAAAACCCACCCTGCATGATAACCGCAGAATGGGTTTCGAAAGGGTGAGCGATGCTCGCGCCGCCAGTGGCGGAAGCAGCGAGCTGAGCGAATCAACCGAAACGAGCAATCGAACGTTAGTGAGAGTGCGACGATTGAGGTTGCGGATCGAATGGCCCTTCGCGGAGGAGTCCAGAGGAGGCAGAGCCTCCTCTGGTGGGGTCCAGGGGCAAAGCCCCTGGTCACAGCTTGATCACGGCTGCGCCTTCGGGACGGATGTCCAGGATATGGCAGCTGCGGGGGCCAAAGACGCTCTCCATGGTTTCGATGAAATGGGGCAGTTCCTTCTGGGGAACGAAGTTCAGGGTGGTGCCGGCAAAGCCGCCGCCGTGGATGCGCCACGCGCCCTTGCCTTCCAGCATGTATTCGGCCAGGGAAAGGGCCACGGACAGGCTTTGCTCCTGGGGCCGCTTCTGGGCGTAAACGTTCTGGAGGTACATGTAGCTGGAACGGCCGCTGGCGATGATGTGCTGGAAGAATTCCTCCACATTATCGTTTTCCAGGGCTTTCACCTGCCAGCCTACGCGGTCATTTTCATTGAAGAAGTGCAGCGCGCGCAGCAGGGCGCGGTCGGACACCTTTTCGCGGATGGCCGCCACATTGTTGCCAAACTCCTCAGGACGCACGCGGCGCAGGTTATCCTCGCCGAAGAATGCGGCCACCTGCTTCATTTCGGCAGGAATGGCAGCGTATTCGTCCGTCAGGTCGTCATGGCTGCCGCCGGTGCCAACCACCACCAGGGCATAGCCCTTCTGGGCGAAATCGTAAGCCATGGGGCGCACATCGGGGTCTTCGCACTTGAAGTCCACATACACCAAGCCGCCGTTGGCACTGGCCATCTGATCCAGCAGGCCGCTGGGCTTGCCAAAGTAGACGTTCTCAGCATACTGGCCGATCTTCGCCTGGGTCTTGGCATCGATGGTAAAGCCGTTGTACAGCGCATCTAGAATGGCACAGACCAGCACCTCAAAGGCGGCGGAGGAGCTCAGGCCGCTGCCGGAGGCCACCGTGGACTGGATGGCCGCATCAAAGCCGCCGATCTTGTAGCCTAGCTCTGCCATCCGGGACGCCACGCCGCGGATTAGTGCCGCGGTGGTGCCCTGCTCGTCATCATGCTTGCTCAGATCCGCCAGGTCGATGGTCATGGCGGGATAGCCTTCGCTGTGCACGTTCACCAGGGTATCATCACGGCCGGAAACAGCTGCCAGGGTGTCCAGGTTCACCGCAGCAGCCAGCACCTTACCCTTGTTGTGGTCGGTGTGGTTGCCGCCGATCTCCGTGCGGCCGGGCGCGCTGACCATCAGCACCTCCCGCTCAGCGTGGAAGTATTCCTCATGCCGCTTCAGCAGGCTGGTATATCGGGCCGTTTGCTCCACCAGCATCCCGTCGCGGGAGCCGTACAGGCGGATCAGCCGCTCCATAACCTCGGGGGTTTTCAGGTTGCGGATCATGCTTGCGTACTGATTCATGCTTGCGTCCTTCCTTTGCGAAATTATTTCACAGCATTCTGCAAAATGGCCACGATCTCATTCACGCCCATATCCGTCAGCGTATTGCAGAAATCGTTCCAGGTATCGTCGTTCAGGGGCATATCGCCGGTGACAAACCAGGTCATGTGCAGGTCGGCATACTTGCCGATCTCCGCCTGCAGGGTGGCCAGCTTGTTCTCTTCTTCGGCGGTGAGCCACACCAGCGGATAGGGCTCCACAGACATCTTTTTCAGCTCGATCAGCGCAGAGATAGCGCGGGCCGTTTCCTTTTCATCGTAGGTGCGCTGGAATTCCACAGAGGAAATGCCGGGCATAATGCCGCCCTCGGACATGGTGACCTCGCTCAGCACGGTGGATGCCACCGTCTGCGGATCGGCCAGCCAGGACCAGGTGCCGTCCTCATGCCACTCGTATTCCTCGCCCTCCAGGCCAGCCTGGGCCAGGCGGCAGCCTTCCTCGGAGTAGAGATAATCCACCCAGGCCACCAGCTCGGCAGGGTTCTCGCAGGCAGAAGAAATGGCAAACGCGCCGCGCACCACATCGCCGCCCAGGTCGCGGTACACCTGCTTGCCCTCATAAACCATGGGCATCAGCATTTCATACTGCTCCAGAGCATTATTGGGCACCAGGGACAGGGGCGTGGGAGCCAGCATCACGCCGTAGGTGATAGGGGCGTCCTTGTCGGTGATGGCACGCACCGTATCCGTGCTGGAGAAGCCGGTATGGTCGATCAGTTCTTCCTCCCACAGCTGATGCAGCCAGGTCAGGAAAGCATAGTTCTCGTCGCTGTCCAGCGTGGTGCGGACGGTGCCGTTTTCATCCAGATAAACGTTGAAATCGTTGGCCACCAGGCCATAGGCATGGCCCAGGAATTTCAGATCCCACATGGTCAGGAAGGTCAGCGGAATCTCGTCATCCTTGCCGTTGCGGTTGGGATCATTGTCCCGGAAGGCACGGAGCACTTCGGTCAGTTCTTCCGCCGTGGTGGGCATGCTCAGGCCCAGGTTATCCAGCCACTGGCGGTTGATCCACATGGCGTTGTTGTTCTGCAATTCGTTGATCTGGGGCAGCGCAGGGATTTCCCCGGTGGGCATGGTGATGGCCTTCTCCCAGTCAGGATTGGCCGCCAGCAGCGCGCTCAGGTTGGGGGCATGCTCGGCCAGATAAGGCTTCAGGTCGATAATCTTGCCCGCCTGGAACCACTCCTGGGTTTCCACGGGGGTAAGGCCGGCCTTGAACAGCACATCGGGCATTTCCGTTTCGCCGGAAGCATAAGACGCCTTCACGCTGCACCACTGGTCATAATCATTGACCTGGTGATATTCAAAGGTGATGCCAGTCTTTTCCTCCATACGGTCGAAAAAGCGGTTGTTGGTCCAGTCGTGGTTGGAGCCGTCGCCGTCAAATCCGGCCATGGTATAAGTGCCTTCGGCCGTTGCGCCAAAGGTGAACAGCAGCATTGCCAGGGCCAGGAGCCAGGCCATTCCTTTGTGCACAGGAATTCCTCCTTTGTTGTTTTGTGTCCTTTCATTATAGCCCATTTTTGCACATTTGACCAGCATTATTTCCGCCTTTGATGCAATTTGCGCACAATTGCCATTCCTGCCATCAACTGCATGATGCTTCCCCCTGCATTCCGGCCATGCTATGACGCAGGAGGGATCAGCATGGCAGGGAAAAAGCAGGTGATCAAGCGGGGTATTCTTATCACGGCCATGATTGCCGCCCTGGCACTGGCTGGCTATGCCTGGTTTTATTTTGATGTCCCCTCCTGGCAGACCCTGGATACCACCAAGCTTACCAACCTGGCGCAGACCGGTGCCATTTACGATATGAACGGCGATTACGTCACCACCCTAGTGGGCACGGAGAACCGCACCGTGATCGACATGGACGATCTCCCCCGCCATGTGGTGGATGCCTTTCTCGCCGCCGAAGACCTGCGGTTTTACAAGCATCCCGGCTTTGACCTGACCCGTATCTTCGGCGCAGTGCTATCCAACCTACGTTCCGGCGGATACAGCCAGGGGGCCAGCACCATCACCCAGCAGCTGGTGAAGCTCTCCCACCTGTCCAGCCAGAAGACCATCGCCCGAAAGCTGGAGGAAATCTGGCTGGCCCTGCAATTGGAACAGCAGTACGAGAAGGACGATATTCTGGAAATGTACCTGAACTTTATCTATTTTGGGCAGGGTGCCTATGGCATCCAGGCAGCAGCCCAGGTCACCTTCGGCCTGGATGCAAAGGAGCTCTCCCCTGCCCAGGCCGCCACCCTGGCCGCAGCCATCAAGGCACCTTCCAGTTACAGCATCCAGACCGCCCCCAAGGCCAACGCCGAGCGGCGGCAATACATCCTGGGCGTGATGCACCAGGAGGGCATGCTGACCCGTGAAGCCTACGACGCCGCCCTGCAGGAAGAAGTCGCCCCCGTGCAGGATCACGCCATCGCTACGGCCTACGGCTGGTTTGTGGACGCTGTGCTGGACGAGGCCGAACTGCAGCTGGACATTTCCGCCGAAACCCTGCTGGCCGGTGGCTACCGCATCGAAACCACCCTGGACCCCGGCATGCAGTCCATCCTGGATGAACAGTCTGCCCAGAAGAATGTCTTCCCGGCCAATGCCAAAGACGGCACGCCCGTGCAGTCCGCCGCTGCCTGCGTGGACACCCACACCGGGGCCGTGCGGGCCATCGTCGGCGGCCGAGAATACACCACGCGCCGCGGCCTGAACCGTGCCACCCAGCTGCGCCGCCAGCCCGGCTCCGCGCTGAAGCCCCTGGCGGTGTACGCCCCTGCCATGGAATACGCCGGATGGACCACCGCCAGCGTGGTGCTGGACGAGCCCACCAACTTCAACGGCTACCGCCCCAAGAATGCTGGCAATGCCTACTACGGCAACGTCACCGTGCGGCAAGCACTGAAGAACAGCCTGAACATCCCTGCCGTGAAGGTGATGCAGTCCATCGGTGTGGAAAGCAGCCGCCGGTACCTGCAAAGCGTGGGCATCCCCCTGGACGACAGGGACTGGAACCTCTCCCTGGCTCTGGGCAGCATGACCTACGGCGCATCGCCGGTGCAGATGGCCGCCGCGTACATCCCCTTTGCCAACGGCGGCACCTACTACGCGCCTTATTTCATCGAGCGCATTACCGACCTGAATGGCAAGGTGGTCTACCAGCATCAGGATAGCGGCACCCGGGTGCTATCGCCCCAAAACGCTTATCTGATGACCAGCCTGCTGAAAACGGTGATCACCTCCGGCACGGGCACGCGGCTCAACAGCGCAGGTACCCCCGTGGCTGGCAAGACCGGCACCGTCAACATGACCGGCGGCGGCAACCGTGACGCCTGGATGAACGCCTACACCCCCGACCTGTCCACCGCCGTGTGGATGGGCTACGACCAGCCGGACAACAACCACCGCCTGCCCAACAGCGTCAGCGGCGGCACCAATCCGGCCAGCCTGGCCAGGAATTTCCTCCGCGCCTACTACACCGGCCGCGCCACCCCGGATTTTGCCCGGCCCAAAGGCATCGTATCGGTGGAGATCGACAAAAAGGCCATCGAGTGGAAGGGCGAGCCCATGCTGGCAACCGCCCTCACCCCCAAGGCCTACCGCACCACCGAGCTTTTCGCCGCTGGCAATCAGCCCACCAAAAAGAGTGACGTGTGGTCCGCGCCGCCCTCGGCAAAATCCTTCTACGTCACGCATAATGAAGGCGGCCTGCCCGTGCTGGTCATCGAGCCCAGCAGCACCGCCGTCTACCGGGTGCAGCGCGATGCCATCGGCGAGAGCTTCATCCTCACCGAGCTCCGCGGCACCCCCGGGCAAACCCTGTATTTCACCGATACCAAGGCCCGCGCTGGCGTAACCTACACCTACCGCGTCATCCCCGTCCACGCCGAGCTGCTGGACAACGGCGTGCTGCTGGAGGGCCTGCAAAGCGTGCAGGTCGCCCGCGTGAAGGATAGCGGCAGCAACCTGGGCAACTGGCTGCGCAACCTGTTTGGCCGGGACGAAGAGGAAGACGAAGGCGACAGGCCTGCTTCCCTTTTCACGCCGTAAGCACACAAAAACGGGAGAGCCTTCGCTCTCCCGTTCAATATTGTTTTCTCGCAGAGCTCAACCCTGGCCACGCACCCGTCCGTCGGAAATGGGTGCGGGCACCGCCCGCTTACTTCTTACGGCGCAGGAAGGCAGGAATGCCGCGCTGATCCTGCTCCATGGCGTTGTTCTGCACGGGCATCTGGCCCACGGGCTGAACAGGCATGGTGTCAGCATTCACGCCCTGCTGGGGATTGTTGAACGCGGGGGTGTAGGGCTGCTGGGGCTGGTTGCCAAACAGCTGGGACTGGCCGTAGGTCTGGGTTGCCTGCTGGGGCTGCTGCACAGGCTGCACGGGAGCAGTCTGCTGCTGGTAGCCGAAGCCCTGCTGATAGCCGCCCATGGCCGGGGTGGGCACGCCCATGGAAGGACGGGCAGCCGCGAAGCCGGTCTGCTCAGGCTCGGAGAAAGAGGTCTGGTAGGCAGCCTCTTCACACTCGCCAGCGGCAGCGGGGGTGGCAGGACGGGCAGGAGCTGCGGCAAAGCTGCCGAAGCTGGTGCCGGAGGTGTAGTTGGAGCCGAACAGACGCTCCTTCTCGATCTCACGGGGCTTCTTAGCGGGCTCCTTGGGAGGGAAAGGGGTCTTTTCGAAACCGGTAGCGATCACGGTGATGCGCACCTCGTCGCCCATGGTTTCGTCGATGCCGGCACCGAAGATGATGTTGGCCTCGGGATCGGCGGCCTGCATCACCAGGTTGGCGGCTTCGTTGATGTCAACAATGGAGATGTCCTCGCCACCGGTGATGTTGATCAGCACAGCGCGGGCACCGTCGATGTTGGTCTCCAGCAGGGGGCTGGAAATGGCATTCTTGGCAGCCTCAACCATGCGATTCTCGCCCTTGCCGGTGCCAATGCCCATGTGGGCCATGCCGCCGGATTCCATTACGGTCTTCACGTCGGCAAAGTCCAGGTTGATCAGCGCAGGCACAGCGATCAGGTCGCTGATGCCCTGGATGCCCTGGCGCAGCACGTCATCGGCGATGCGGAAGGCTTCCAGCATGGTGGTACCCTTGCTTACCACCTGCAGCAGACGGTCGTTGGGGATCACCACCAGGGTGTCCACGCGCTGCTTCAGGTCAGCAATGCCCATTTCGGCATTCTTCATGCGCTGCTTGCCCTCGAAAGCGAAGGGCTTAGTGACCACGGAGATGGTCAGGGCACCCAGGTCGCGGGCGACCTCGGCCACCACGGGAGCCGCACCAGTGCCGGTGCCGCCGCCCATACCGGCGGTAACGAAAACCAGGTCAGCACCGGCCAGAGCCTGAGCGATTTCCTCGCGGCTCTCTTCAGCGGCACGGCGGCCCACCTCAGGCACAGCACCTGCGCCCAGGCCCTTGGTCATCTTTTCACCGATCTGGATCTTGGTCTGGGCACCGCTCATGGCCAGTGCCTGACGATCCGTGTTAATAGCAATGAACTCAACGCCGCGCAGGCCGGCATCCACCATGCGGTTCACGGCGTTGTTGCCACCGCCGCCGCAGCCTACGACCTTAATCGACGCAAAACTGCTGGTTTCAACGTCATTCTGGAACTCGATCACTTTGCATCCTCCTGACATAATTTGCATTGATCCGGCCATGCCGCGCTGTTATCAGCCGCCCAGCAGACTGCGGAAGAAATCCTTCACCGCGCCGCCGAAGCCAGCGGACGGCTGGTGTTGTTGCTCAATGGTGTCGATGATCAGATCCATCAGACCCAGGGTACTGGAGTATGCATGGCTGTTCATCTTGGTGGTACGCTTGGGTACGTCGCGCACGGGCTTGCCCAGGCGGTTGGACAGGTAGTCCTTGCCGCCGCGGTTGAAGCTCAGGCCGCCGCCGGTGAGGTAGATGTTGGACCAGTTGCCCAGCTTGATGCCGCTGTCGTCCAGGGCAGCCTGGATCTCCTCGGCGATCTCGTCCACCCGGGCGGTGATGATCTCAGTTACCTCGTCGCGGGTAAAGGAGCGGGGCTTCTGCCCGTCCACACCGGGCAGGTCGTAGGTCTCCCCTGCTGCGCCGATGCCGTAAACATACTGACGCTTGATCTTCTCCTCGGCTTCCTTCAGCGGGATGTCCAGGCCGATGGCCAGGTCAGCCGCAATGTTGCCGCCGCCGATCTCGATGGTCTTGTGGAAGATGAGCGCGTCGCCCTCCACAGCCATGACCTCGGTGTTCAGGTAACCCATGTCGATGAGCACCGCCGTGCGGTCGCGGTCTTCCTCGGGCAGGTAGAGCATCGCTTCGCCCGCCGGGGTGGAGTAGAAACCGTTGGCCGTCACACCGATCTGGGTGAGGCGGTTGTTGATCTCGTCCACGAAGAACTGGTTCGCCACCACGAAGGAGATCAGCGCGCTGAGCTCGCGGCCCTTCATGCCCACAGGCTCCAGGGTCTTTTTGCCATCGTCCACCATAAACCAGGCGGGGCTGGAGTGCACCACGATGCCGGGCAGCGCGCCCAGATTTTCGGTGGCGGCACGGAAGATGGCCTTCACGTCGGAGGCGGACACCCGGGGATCCGGGCCCTTGAGGGACACGCGGGCCTCTGTGGCGTAGACCTTGGTGAACGCGCCGGGCACGCCCACATTGATCTCGCGCAGCTTGCGGTGGCTCTGCTTTTCTGCCTCGCTGATGGATTGACGGATCTTCTCATCCAGTTCGCCAGGGTTATTCCAGCCTTCCTCCAGGTATCCATCATAGGCCGCAATGCCTGCGCCCACGATGTCACAGCGTTGACTGCCGCTGTTTTCGGCGACCAGGGTGACGATCTTGCTCGTCCCGAAATCAATGGCCGCTACCGTGGTCTTCATAGGTCTCTCATACCCCCTGTTTCCTGCCGGGCGGCAGTGCCGAAGCCCTTTGCAGGAAGAACTTTACTGGATCATGCCTGACGTGCAAATGCCAACAGGCACACTATTACTTATCCAATATACCATTGTCTATTATAATCGCTTTTCCGCTTGATTGCAAGTGTTTTCCAACCCAAATAAGGCAGAATATCACTTTTTTCGCAATATTTCTGTAAATTTTGTTAGGATTCCGGTATGTATGTGGGGTTCACCGGGGTACTCACGTCCACCGTGCCGCCCTCATACCCTTCCCGGGTCAGGTGATCCAATGTCAGCAGCATGGAGCGCAGCTTGGCATGCAGGTTCTCCGCCGCACCCAGGCGCACCGTGAAGTCATCAGATACGATGAATAGGTTGTCCATGTTGGACAGATCCAATTCCTTTACACGGTCCAGCGCGCTCATCACCTTCAATTCGACAAGCACCTCGGTAAATGCCTTCATCTGGGAGGCGTTGTTGAGCATCAGCGTCTGGCCCACGCGGCAGTCGTGGATGTCCATACCAGCCACGTTCACCAGGCCGGTGTCGGCCTCTGTGTCCAGGGATTCCTCCAGCACCATGCCACGATTGTCCATGGTGTACAGAATGCCGCAGTATTTCACCGCAGCCGCCGGAACGCGCTCGCGCACCTGCAGAACGATCTTGTCCGGCAGCTGCTTCTCCACGCAGATGAAGGACAGGTACCGGTTGCTTTCGATGTTCCGCTCCACCACGTCGTCGTCGATGGAGAAGGTGTTCATCCCTTCCGCAATGCCGGACAGGGCGATGATCTCCTTTTCCGGAATGGTGATGCCGCCCTGCACGGTGATATCCCGCACCTGGAACACAGCACCGTACACCAGGCCGCCCACCGCCACCAGCACCACCAGGATCAGGATCACCCAGCGGATGGTGTGGCTCTCGGCCTTGCGGTTGGGCTGCTGCTTATCGTGGCGGCCGTTTTTGCGCGTAGCTTGCACCTCGTCCCAGAAGCGGTCCTCCCGGTTGTACAGGTGGTCGCTGCGCTCGTCCCGGAGCTCCGGGGCTTCCGAGGGCTCGTCAAAGGGATCCACCGGGCCCGTGGCCCAGGGATTGCTCGGGGTGGGGGCCGCACTGGGCTGGGGCGGATAGCCCTGCCAGGCTTGTCCACCCGTGGGAGCCCAGGGCTGGTTCCCCTGCCCCGGATAGCTCTGCTGGTAGCCCGTATGCTGCTGTGTTGCCTGATAGGGCGGCTCCTCACGGGTGCCCAGGGGCTTCTGTGCCCGCTCGGTACCGTCGCCGCTCCAGGCAGAGGGGCGGCTCCTTGTTGTGCCCTGCTGATTCATCTGCCAGTTGGGTTCCATGGGCCGTGCCTCCTTTGCTTAACCTTTCGTTCGTTTGATCTTCGCGCCCAGCGCGGTAAGCTGATCCTCCAGGTGGTCATAGCCCCGGTCGATCAGGTTGGCCTGCTCCACCTGGGTCACGCCCTGGGCCTTGAGCCCGGCCAGCACCAGTGCCGCGCCGCCCCGCAGGTCGCGGGCCGTGACCCGTGCGCCGTAGAGCTGCTCCACGCCCTGCACCACGGCGGTTCTGCCGCTGCACAGGATGCGCGCGCCCATACGGTTCAGGTCGCCTGCGTGGGTGAACCTGTTTTCAAATACATTCTCCACCACCACGCCCATTCCCTGCGCCACGGATTCCAGGGCCAGCATCTGCACCTGCATATCCGTAGGGAAACCAGGATGGGGCTGGGTTTGCAATTGGCCAAAGGCCCTGAGCCTCTCCGGGGCCTTCAGGTGCAGGAAGGCCGGTTCCTCGTGAATGGTGCAGCCCATCTCCCGCAGCTTGCTCAGCACAGCCACCATGTCCCCTTCCGGGGCGTTGGTGAGCTCGATCTCGCCGCCGGTGATGGCCGCTGCGGCCAGCAGCGTTCCGGCCACGATGCGGTCCGGCATGGGCGTATAGGTCACGCCGTGCAGCTTCTTCACGCCGGTAATTTCAATGGTCTGGCTGCCAGCACCGCGCACCTGGCCGCCCATGGCGTTGATGAACCGCTGCAAATCAACGATCTCCGGCTCCCGGGCGGCGTTGTGGATGGTGGTCACGCCAGGCAGAAGCACAGCGGCCATCATCACATTCTCCGTAGCACCCACGCTGGGATAGTCAAAATAGGCGTCCCCGGAGCGCATCTGCGAGCCGTCGCAGTGGATCAGCCCGCCCTCCTCATTCACCTGCACACCCAGGCTGCGCAGCCCGTGAAGGTGCAGATCGATGGGCCGCAGACCGATCTCGCAGCCGCCGGGATATGTAACCGTTGCCTTGCGGAACCGGGACAGGATCGGCCCCAGCAGAAAGATGGACGAGCGGATCTGCTTGGAGAGCCGGTCGGGCATCTCCCAGCCGTGCAGGCTGCCGCTGTGCACACGCATGCACCGGCCCTGCTTTTCCACCTGGCAGCCCAGGATGGTCAGGATCTCCGCCATGTTCTCTGCATCGGTGATATGCGGCACATCCGTCAAATTCACCGCATCTTCCGTCAATATGGACGCCGCCAGAATGGGCAGCACCGCATTCTTGGCTGTATCCACCTTCAGCGCGCCTTCCAATTTACGACCGCCTTCCACCAGGAAAGCCTCCATCGCACCCACCTCCCGATCAACTGCTTCAGCCTATGCAGTCGTTGGGAATTGGTGCGCCAGAGAGGGCTCCGCCCTCTCTGGACTCTCCTGCCAGGGCTTCCAGCCCTGGACCTGGGCAAAGGGTCTTCGACCCTCTGCACTCCCTTTTTGGGTGCGTGGGCGTTAGGTCTCCATGCGGCCGGCGGTGCGGGAGATGTTCAGCAGGATGCCCACGGCGGCCATGGTGATGGAGATGGACGTGCCGCCTGCGGAGAAGAAGGGCAACGGCAGGCCGGTGGTGGGCAGGATGCCGATGACCACGCCCATGTTGAGGAAGGCCTGCACGGTGATGGAGCAAGTGATGCCTGCGGCCAGCAGCGCGCCGAACTTGTCGCGGCAGCGGGTAGCGATGCGCATCCCGGCCAGCATGAAGGCGATGAACATGGCGATCACCGCCAGGCACCCGGCAAAACCGAAGTCCTCGCCCACGATGGCGAAGATGAAGTCGCTTTCGGGGTATGGCAGGTAGGCGTACTTTTGGCGGCCCATGCCCAGACCCATGCCGAACAGTCCGCCCGAGCCAAAGGCGATCAGGGACTGTGCCAGCTGGTAGCCCTCGTCGTTCATTTTGGCGAAGGGGTCAGTGAAGGACAGAAGCCGCTCCCGGCGGTAAGGGGCACTCCAGGCGTAGAAGCCGCCCACGCCGATGCCGCCGATAAGCATCAGCAGAATGTGCTTCCACTTGGCCCCGGCGATGATGATCAGGATCAAGCTGGTGATCAGGATACTGCCGGCGGTGGACAGGTTGGGCTGCTGCAAAATCAGCAGGAACACCACCCCAGGCACCAGCAGCACCGGCACAATGCCGAAGATCAGCGATTTGATGCGCTTGCCCCGGTAGGTCAGGGTGGTGGCCATGTAAAGCACCACTGCCAGCTTGGCAAACTCCGAGGGCTGGAAGCTCATCCCGGCAATACTCAGCCAGCGGCGGGAGCCGTTCAGATACACGCCCACGCCGGGGATGATCACCAGCACCAGCAGCACCGCGCTGATGCCCAGCGCGCCGATCACCACCCAGGTGTCGCGCCAGAAGCGGTAGGGTATCCGGCTGGTGACCACCATGGCGGCTGTGCCCAAAGCAATGCCGATAAGCTGCTTCTTCACCTCGCCCAGCGGGTCGCCCCTGTCCTGGGCTGTGTAGTAGGTGGCAGAAAATAGAATCAGCAATCCCGCGAGCAGCAGCATGATGAGCACAGCCACCAGGGTGCCGTCCACGGGATTGAGCTTCGTCTTGCGTGCATGAATGGTCTTTTGTGCGCTGGCATTTTGCAGCATAGGCCGTTCCTTTCAGCGCAAGACAGAGATTATTTCAGTTCGTTCACCAGTTCCTTGAAGATGCGGCCCCGGGCCTCGTAATCCGCAAACATGTCAAAGGAGGCGCAGGCCGGGGACAAGAGCACGTTCCAGCCGTCGTCAGCCAGGGCGCGGCACTGGTCGATGGCATCCTTCAGCGTTTCCGCCCGGTGGATGCCCTTGAAGCCGCATTCCTCCAGCGTGCGCTGGATCTGATCCGCCGTCACGCCGATGAGCACGGCCTCTTTGATATAGGGGGACGCCAGCATTTCCTTCACCAGGGGGGTGAAGTCGCAGTGCTTGTCGTAGCCGCCCAGGATGATGGCCGTGGGCCGCTGCATGGTCTGCACCGCCTTGATGGTGGAGTCCACGTTGGTGCCCTTGCTGTCGTTGATGTAGCGCACGCCCTCCAGTTCGCGCACGAACTCGATGCGGTGCTCCACGCCCTTGAAGGTACGCAGGCTGTGGCGGATCACCGGCGCAGGCACGCCCATGGCCGTGGCCATGCAGGCTGCTGCCAGGGCGTTCTCCAGGTTGTGGGGGCCGGGGATTTTCACTTCCTCGGTGCCGCAAACAGGACGCTCCTGTCCCTTCCAGCGGACAACGATCTGCCCGTCGCGGACGAACGCGCCATTCTCCACTTCCTTCAGCCGGGAGAAGAGCATTACCTGGTTCTTCACCTGCTTCACAAGGGGGGCAAGGGCCGGGTCGTCTGCGTTGAACACGGCCACGTCGTCCGCCGTCTGGTTCTGGAACATCCGCATCTTCATGCGGGTGTATTCCTTCATGGTGCCATGGCGGTTCAGGTGGTCTTCGGTGATGTTCAGAAGGGCTGCCGCCTTGGGGTGGAAGTCCTCCGCCGTTTCCATCTGGAAGGAGGACACCTCGCACACGAACATGTCGTCCTTGCGGGCTTCCAGCGCAGCCTGGGAATAAGGATAGCCGATGTTGCCCACCACATGGGTCACCCGGCCTGCATTCTTGAAAATTTCGCCCAGCAGCGACACCGTGGTGGTTTTGCCGTTGGTGCCGGTCACCGCCACCATTTCGCCGGGTGCCAGCTGGTACGCCATTTCCAGTTCGCCCGTCACATGGATGCCCTTTTCCTTCGCCTGCACCACAAAGGGCGCGGTATCCGGAATGCCGGGGCTGATCACCAGCACGTCTGCGCCGTCCAGTGCCTGGGCGGCAGGCATGCCCAGCTTTTCTTCAATGGGCAGATGCGCCAAAGGAGCAAGGGCATCCCCCAGCTCCTCTTTGGTCTTGTTGTCGTTGATAACAACCTGTGCGCCGGCCTTGGCAAGCAGCTGCGCCGCAGCAATACCACTGCGGGCCATGCCGACCACCAGGACCTTTTTGTTTGCATAATCCATCGGAGTTTCCTCCTTGTTTGTTTTACCGTTTACACCAGCTTGAGGCCCGGCAGCGACCACAGGGCGATCAGCGACAGCACCGCCGTCACGATCACATACATGATCACGATCTTGTTCTCCGTCATGCCGCAAAGCTCAAAGTGGTGATGGATGGGGGTCATCTTGAACAGACGGCGGGGCTCGCCGAAGATCTTGCGGGTAGCCTTGAAATAATACCGCTGGATGATCACGCTCACCGAGCTCATCACCATGGTGAAGGCGATCAAAAGCAGCAGGAAGGGCTGGCGCAGCAGCATGGCCATGCCCACTGTGGCACCGCCGATGAACATGGAGCCGGTATCGCCCATGAACACCGTGGCCGGATGATGGTTGAACCGCAAAAAGCCGATGCACGCGCCCATCACAGCCAGGCCGAAGATGGACACGGACTGAAGCTCAGCCGCATAGCCGGGCTGGGTCTCCGCCACGGCCATGGTGAAGAAGAACGCCACCATCGCCCAGGCCCAGCTGCCCATGGCACCCACGCCGGAAAGCAGGCCGTCCAGGCCGTCCTGCAAATTCGCGCTGTTGACGATGAAGATGATCGTCAGGCTCAGCAGCGGAATGTAGAAGATGCCCAGATCCCACTCGATATTCACAAAGGGCACGATCACCTTGCTGCCCACCTGGGGGTGGAAATAGCAGAAGGCGGCAAAGCCCACCGCCGTCAGCACCTGACCGGCGATCTTCTGCCAGGGGGTCAGGCCCAGGGAACGCTTCTTGACCACCTTGATGTAGTCATCCGCAAAGCCCACCGCCATGGACAGGAGCGAGATGGCCAGCAGGGCCAGCATAAAGCCCACGCCGCCCTTATAGTCGATCAGCAGCCCCACCAGCGAGGCCACCACCACGCCAAAGGCGGTCATCACGCCGCCCATGGTGGGCGTGCCCTGCTTTTGCTTGTGGCTCTGGGGGCCCAGCTCGTAGATCGTCTGGCCGAACTTCATTTTGCGAAGCACGGGAATCACCTTCGGCCCGGTGAGCAGCACCAGCACCGCAGCCAGAACAAGAGCAATCAACATCCTTAGCATAACAGGTCGTACCTCCTGCAGTCAGCGTGTATCAATCCTTGGCGCGAAGCTCTTCCAGCAGTTCCTGCACAACCACCTTCTCATCGAAGGGGTTCTTCACGCCGTTGATCTCCTGATAGGTTTCGTGGCCCTTGCCGGCCAGCACGATGATATCGCCTTCCTCCGCCGTTTCCAGGGCATAGCGGATGGCCTCACGCCGGTTTTCGATCACCACATACTGGCCGCCGGTGGGCTTGATGCCCTCCTCGATGGCTGCCAGGATCTTCATGGGGTCTTCCGTGCGGGGGTTGTCGGAGGTCAGGATGGACAGGTCGGCCAGCTTGCCGCCGATCTCGCCCATCATGGGACGCTTGCCGCGGTCGCGGTCGCCGCCGCAACCGAACAGGGCGATCACCCGTGCCTTGGCAAACTGGCGCACCGTGGTCAGGATGTTCTCCAGGGCGTCCGGTACATGGGAGTAGTCCAGAATCACGCGATAGGGCGTGTTGGTGGGCAGCATTTCAATGCGGCCGGGCACAGAGGGCATGCTCTCCAGGCCGGACTTGATGTTCTCAGCAGACACGCCCAGGATCATGGCACAGCTGGCAGCAGCCATGGCGTTGTACACATTGAACATGCCCGTCATCATCAGGTTGATCTCAATGTTGTGCATGCCCTGCAGCTGAAGCTCGAAGCTCACGCCGTCCTCGGTGATCTCAATATTCCGGGCAAACAGGTCGGCATTGGCGCAGATGCCGTAGGTGAGATGAGGAATTTCCAGCGCAGCCAGCACGCCCTCGGAGGTCTCCTCGTCCACATTGATGGCGGCGTTGCGCACCATGCCGGAGGTGAAGAACTTCTTCTTGGTCTCGAAGTAGTTCTCCATGGTGTGGAAATAATCCAGGTGGTCCTGGCTCAGATTGGTGTAGCAGCCCACCTCGAAGGTCAGGCCGTCCAGGCGGTGCATGTCGATGGCGTGGGCAGAAACCTCCATGGTCACGATCTCCACGCCCTCGTCGGCCATCATGCGCAGGGTGCGCTGCAGGTCGATGGGGTCGGGGGTGGTCAGGCTGCTCTTGAGCAGCTTGTCGCCGATCATGTTGCCCGTGGTGCCGATCAGGCCGCACTTGTGGCCCGCCTTTTCCAGAATGGCCTTGAGCAGATAGGTGGACGTGGTTTTGCCCTTGGTGCCGGTGATGCCCACCAGCTTCATGCCCCTGGCCGGGTGGCCGTAGAACGCCGCCGCCATGCGAGACATGGCCGCGCGGCCGTTGCTCACGCGGATCTGAGGCACGTCAATGTCCAGATACCGCTCCACCACCAGGGCCGTACATCCGTTTTCGATGGCCTGGGGCGCAAAATTGTGCGCATCAAAGCGTGCACCTGAAATGCAGAAGAACAGGCCCTGCTGGACCTTCTCCCGGCTGTTGCTGGTCACGGCATCAACGGACTGATCCAGATCGCCGCGGGTATCCAGCAGATAGGGCATATCCACAATGAGCTCACGAAGTTTCATACGCAGGTCTCCTTATTGATCCGCATAGCCCAGGGTGATGGTCACCGCTGTTCCGGGCGGAACGTACTCCCCCGCTGCCGGGGTTTGCCGGATGCACAAACCTGTGCCCTCCAGCTGCAATGTCAAGCCGCGCATCCGGGCAATGCGAGCGCAGTCCAGGTCGCTCATACCCGAGAAGTCCGGCATCAGTATCAGTGTTTCCGGCGTCACATCGTTGGATGCAGCCGTGTAGGCCATCACATGGCCACCGGGAGGCAGTGTGCCGCCCGCTGGGGGAAGCTGGTCGAGGACATTTTGTCCTGCGCCGTCGTCCAGCAGTTCTAATCCCACCTCTGCAAGTGTACGCCTTGCAAGCGAAATCGTCAAGCCCGTTATGTCAGGAACCACTACATTTGGTATATTTTCGTCCGCATAGGGCTTTATCTGCAGGTATTGGAGCGTATCCTCCAAAACCTGACGGGCAAAGGGCGCGGCGGTGGTTCCGCCGTAGTCCACAGGGACATGCGCCTCGTTGACGATCACCAGAATGGACACCAGGGGATCATTGGCCGGTGCAAAGCCGTAGAAGGAGCCGATGTGCACATCGCTGACGATGCGCCCCTCCTTGTACACCTGGGCCGTGCCTGTTTTGCCGCCGATGCGGTAACCGGCGATTTTGGCATTCTTGCCGCCGCCCTCCGCCACCACGTTTTCCAGCAGGCCGCGCAGGGTCTCGCTGGTTTCCGGCCTGATGGGCGTGGACACCACCGTGGGGTTGAACCGCTGCAGCACATCCCCGGCGGTGGACTGGATCTCGCTGACCAGGTAGGGCTTCATCAGCTTACCGCCGTTGATGGCCGCGTTGGCCGCCATCATCAGCTGCACCGGCGTCACCGCCACCGATTGCCCAAACCCGATGCGGGCCAGGTCCACATTCTTCACATACCGGCTGCCGATCAGGATGCCCGCGCTTTCGCCCGGCAGGTCAATGCCCGTGCGTTTGCCCAGGCCAAAGGCACTCAGGTAGCGGTAGAAGGTATCCGTGCCCATGCGCAGGGCCAGCTCTACAAACACGGGGTTGCAGCTGTTCATCAGGCCTTCCGCCATGGTTTCAGCCCCGTGGGCCGCACCCCAGCAGCGGATGGTATCCCCGTCCACCTTCACCTTGGCTGAGCAGTAGAACTGATCCTCCGGGTTGGTCACGCCGCTGTCCAGGGCGGCTGCGGCCGTCAGGATCTTGAAGGTGGAGCCCGGCTCGTACACGTCGGAGATGGCGGTGATGCGCATCAGCTCGGTCAGTTGGGCCACATCGTCCCGGGGCGGCTCGTTGGGGTCGTAGTCCGGCTTCATGCACATGGCCAGGATGCCGCCGGTGCGCACGTCGCTCACCAGGCAGGTCACCGAGGCAGCCTGGTTCACCTCCAGGCATTCGCGCATGGCCTTGTCAGCAATTTGCTGAATGGTGGAATCAATGGTCAGCTTCAGGGTATTGCCCTGCTGAGCAGGCACATACCAGCTTTCGCTGCCGGCCAGCACCCGGTTCCGGGCGTCCACCTGGCGCAGATAGCTGCCCTCCTGCCCCGCCAGCACGGATTCATACTGGGTCTCCAGGCCACTCTGGCCCAAGCTGTCCACATTGGTCAGCCCCAGCACCTGGGACAGCATCTGTCCGTATGGGTACCAGCGGCGCGCATCCTCGTCAAAGGTGATGGCCGCCAGCCCGGCTTTGGGATCAGCTTCCTTCTTCAGCTTGCGGATGGCATCCACGGTTTCCCGCGTCACCTGCCGTTTGAGGATCACCGAGCCCTTGGTCTTATCAGAAAGTTTCTTTTTCGCGCTCTCCCTCGACAGCGGGAGCACATCCTCCAGCGTATCAAGGAAGAGGTCTTCATCCTTCACCAGCCGTGGATCAGCGCACACCATGTAGGATGTGGCACTCAGTGCCAGCACGTTGTTGTTTCTGTCGGTGATGGTGCCGCGCCTTGCGGTCACGATCCCCTCTTTCGTCCACTGGCTCACACCGCGCCGGGTGAGTTCATCTGCATCCAGTACCGTCAACTGCCAAAGACGGCCAACCACCAGGAGGAACAATGCTCCCAGGATGACCGTCATCAGCAGCATTCTTTTGCGCACCTGCAATTCTGGATGCATCCTTCATGCCTCCGGCTGCGCAAATATTCCAAAATGGGAGACCGATCGCTCAATCTCCCAGGATGGTCGCCAAGTATTCGCTGGTCAGGGTGGCCGTTGCATTGGGCCAGGTCATGTAGGCCGATTCCGGTGCGCTGAGGTAGATCACGTCCACGCCTTTAGCGGAGATCATGCCCATCTGCACGGCCTCGTAGCCCACATTCACTTCAGAGGCACTCACGGCCAGCTGGGTTTCCAGGCCCTCGTTCACCAGGCCGATCTCTTCGATGCGGCTCTCCATGGCACTGACCTGCTTGCTCACCTCGATCACATGGCTGCGGTCCACCAGGCAAGCCACGCCCAGGATCACAATGATGCACACCAGTGCCAGGCAGGCTGCCGGGCCGCTGATGCCGTCGCGGCTCACCGGAAACACGCGCCCGGTATCATAGTTGCCCACCGCAGGATGGTACTTATCGCTGCGACGCTGGCGGCGGCGTTCCACACCCATGGTGTTGGCATCGTAAATGGAGGCTTCCTCCATAAAGGGCAACTGTACGCTGCTGGTCATGCGCTCGCTGCGGATATTCCGGGCAGACACCTTGCCGTAATCGCCGGGCTTGAAGCCTTCGCCGACAAAGCGCGCCTTTCTTTTGAAGACACGAGGGACGAGCAACATACTATATTCACTCCTTACGGCTCAAAGAACGGATGGATTTACACTTCCAGGGAATTGATATCGTCCAGGATGCCAGGCAGGTCTTCCATGAACTGCTTGAACTGCTCGTCCGCGCTGATATGGGCCACCACGCGCACATGGTCATTGGCACCGGTGATGTCCACATCCTTCTCATCCTCCAGGATGCAGGAGCGGATCTTGGCCGGTAGCAGCACGCGGCCCTGGTTGTCGCATTCCTGGCCGCGGAAGCTCAGCGCATCCAACTGCTCCAGGTAACGCTTGAGGGAGCTGTTCATCTTTCCCAACTTGTCATAGCGGTCACGCATGCGCGCCCACATCAGGTTGGGGTAAAGGGCGATGGACTTGAAATCGTAGGAAGGGGCAATGCAGAAGGTGTCGCCCAGGTTTTCGCGGAACACCTGGGGCACCACCAGGCGACCCTTGGCGTCCAGCGAATGGGAGAAGGAGCCGATAAACGTGCGGCTGTACTTCTCCAGCAGGCGTTGATCCTCGTCAGAAACGGGTTCACAAGAAGCGGCGGCAGCCAGTGCCTCTTCCGGCACGACGACCTGGTCTTTTTCGTTTGCCACCACTTCTCACCACCTTACTACCCTTTTTCTACCCGTTGCCACCATTATATCCCACCTTTTTGGATGTTGCAAGAGCGTGAACAGGTTTCTTTCACGTTTTCCACTCATTTACATGTTTCCATATTTTAATACTTTTGTAATATAACAGAAATATTATTGTTTATCTTTTGTGGTCTGGTGTTCGCATGCGCCCATATTTTGTGTGCAAAAAAAGCGTCCGGCTCAACTCCGGACGCTTTTTCCAGTTTTATGAAGTTCTTGACGCTATTTTTGTAACAAAGAAATAAGATTTTGTTAGAATTATTTTTTTGCCAGTTCGATCTCCGCCAGGCGGAAATCCAGCCCGTCGCAGCTGACAAGCTCATACCGGATGCCCCGATGCTCCCCGCGGAAGCCCACCCGCAGGCCTGCGCCGTGCAGATGGCCGTACACCACCACATCCACCGGATACTTCTCCAGCAGGGCGGTGAACTCGGTATCGCGCTCCAGATCGTACAGCGGCGGATAGTGCATCATCACCACCAGAGGCTTGTCGCCCTTCAGCTTCATGCCGGCCTGCAGGGCCATCTCCATCCGCATCAGCTCGCGGTTGTAGATCTTCACGTCCTCCTGGGGCAGCGGCGTGTCCTTGGTGGGAATGGTCCAGCCCCGGGTGCCGCACACCACTGCGCAGCCCGCATCCACCGCGTTGTGCTGGATGGCCTCCATGCCCTGGGGCAGCGCGCTTTTCACTTGGGAGAGCGTGTTCCACCAGTAATCATGGTTGCCCTTCATGATGATCTTCCGCCCCGGCAATGCGCCGATGGCCAGCAGGTCGGGCTTAGCGTCATCCAGCTGCATGGCCCAGGAGATATCTCCCGGGATCAGCACCACGTCCTCCTCTGCAACGCGCTCACGCCAGTCCTGGCTGATGCGCTCGAAGTGGCCGTTCCAGTGCTCGCCGAACACATTCATGGGCTTGTCATCGCCGCCGGGCAGATGCAGGTCACCGATGGCAAACAGTTTCATGCGTTACCCCTTCTCGGGCTCGCCGCTCAGCGGTCGTCCTCGTCCTCGTCGTCGTCCTGATCCTCTTCCTCGCGGACGCTTTCCAGGCTCAGTTCGTTCTCGATCTCGCCGTACTCCTGGCTGGGAATATCCTCGTCGATCTCAGGAATGATCTCATCCATGGTGCTCAGGGAATCAGTGCCGCTGATCATGGAGGTGTCCACGGTCTCCTCGGCCTCCTGATTGTCGCCCGTGCGCACATCATTGCCGTTCATTTCCTTCAGGCAGAACACGCACACATCACGGCCGGGGAGCGCAGGCGTTTCATTGCATACGCTGCACAGCTCGATCTCCTCCTTGGGAGCGTCGCCCTTCATTTCCCGCAGGCATACCTTGCAGTACTTTTCGGTTTCAGTGATGTAGTTCAGTTCGCAACGGGGGCATTTGACCAGCTTCATGGAATGGATTCCTCCTCGATTGTTTTCTGCGTGTTTATTCCCTGCCAGAGCTTTCCTTGGAAAGCCATTGCCATTATACTTGACCTTCCCGCTCTTGGCTATTAAAATTTCGTCATGATTCTTAATTGAATCGTAACATTTACGGAGGTGAACGATATGTTCAAGAGATACTTTGCCTTAACCCTGACCGCCGCGATGCTGTTCAGCATCTCCGCACAGGCCGAAGCACCCACTTCGCAGTTTGGCTTCACAGGCTGGCCATACCGTCAGCCGACGAATTGCGATCCGACGCCCATCCCCACTTTCACCCCTGAACAGACTGAAAAACCCGAGGATATTGGCCCGATTTCGTCGTCAACCCCCACAAAAGAACCTTCCGCTACCACTTCCATGCCAACCGCAACCCCTGAGGCAACAGTTTCTCCCACTGTGCAACCACAGGTGACTGCCGTTGTCACGCCCAGGCCCACGGCAAAACCCACCGCAAAACCCACTGCAACAAAAGCTCCTTCATCGGATGATGATTATACTACTGATTCCATCTCTATGCAAGAGCAAACTGCATGGAATTTGCTAAACGCTGACAGAATTGCCAACGACCTGTCCGCCCTGCCCCTGGATGCCGAGCTTTCACGCATCGCCCGCATCAAGTCCCAGGACATGTACCGCAACAACTATTTCGCCCATGAATCCCCCACCTACGGCACCGTGCGCGACATGCTCCGGCATTTCAGCTACTCCTTCACCGCCGCTGGCGAGAACATCGCCCACCACGCCACTGTGGAAAAATCCCAGGCGGCCTTCATGTCCTCCGACGGACATCGCCGCAACATTCTTTCCACCGCCTGGACCAAGGTCGGCATCGGCATCGCCCGCGACGCTCAGGGCTTCATCTACCTCACCCAGATCTTCGCCCGTTGACCAAGGGGGACGCTGTCCCCCTTGGATCCCCCTGGTCAGGGCTCTGCCCTGACAACCCGCTTAAGGGATTTCATCCCTTAAGAATCCCTTTCGGGGATA
>JAGBBA010000067.1 GCA_017938695.1 Clostridia bacterium
GCCTACGGCGACCAACGGGAGGTGCTGCCTCCCTTTGGAAACCCTCCGCCAAAGGGTCTTCGACCCTCTGGACTCCCCTTCGGGGATGCCCGGCGCGGCGGTCTCCGAGCAGGGGTCACGGCGCGCTATGGGCGCGCCGTGACGCGGGAGCATAGGGGCTTGCGCCCCTCGTCTACACTCTCAATTCCGCATTCCGAATTCCGAATTCCGCATTTAGGCAACTGAAAGGAGCCCCCATGCGTACTTCCACCATTTCCCGCGAAACCAAGGAAACCGTCATCTCACTCGCTATCAACCTCGATGGTTCTGGAAAGACTCAGCTGAATACCGGTGTGGGGTTCTTTGACCACATGCTGGATGCCTTCAGCCGCTTTGCGCTGGTCGACCTGGAGGTCACCTGCAAGGGCGATCTGTATGTGGATGACCACCACACCGTGGAGGATGTGGGCATTTGCCTGGGCAAAGCCATCCGCGAGGCCCTGGGCGACCGGGCTGGCATCCGCCGGGTGGGCTCGGCCTACATGCCCATGGACGAGGCCCTGGCCTTCGCCGCCATTGACATCAGCGGACGGCCCTATCTGGCCTATACGGCGGATTTCGCCACCGTGGCCTGCGGCGGCATGGGTACCCAGCTGGCGGAGGAGTTCTTCCGCGCCGTAACGGTGAATGCCGGGCTGACCGTGCACCTGAACGTGGTGGCTGGCCGCAACGATCATCACAAGATGGAGGCCATGTTCAAGGCCTTTGGCCTGGCCCTTCGGGACGCCATGGCTGCTGATCCCCGCGTGACCGGCGTGCTTTCCACCAAGGGTGCGCTGGATTAAGGAGGACGTATGATTCTTTATCCTGCGATTGATTTGCTGGACGGCCAGGCCGTCCGTCTGCGCCAGGGCAAGCGCGATGACGTGACCGTGTACGGCGACCCGGTGGAACTGGCCCGCAAGTGGCGCAGCAAGGGTGCCCAGTGGCTGCACCTGGTGGATCTGGGTGCCGCCTTTGACGGACAGACAAAGCACCTGCCCCTGCTGCGCGATATTGTGGCTGCCTTTGGCGGCCCGGTGGAGTTGGGCGGCGGCCTGCGCACCATGGAGGATATCCGACTGCGCATGGAAGCTGGCGTGCAGCGGTGCATCATCGGCACGGCTGCGGCGGAGAACCCCGAGCTGGTTCGAGAGGCTTGTGCGGCTTATCCGGGACGTATCGCCGTGGGCATTGATGCCAAGAACGGCAAGGTCGCCCTGCGCGGCTGGGTCGCCACCGCCGACATGACCGCCGCTGAGCTGGCCCTGCAAATGAAGGCCCTTGGCGTGACCACCATCATCTACACCGACATCAGCCGCGACGGCATGATGCAGGGCCCCAACGTGGAAGCCACCCGCAAGCTGGTGGAAGAAACCGGCATGGAGATCATCGGCTCCGGCGGCGTAAGCTGCCTGAAGGACCTCAGCGACTTCTGCGCCGCTGGCTGCGCCGGTGCTATTCTGGGCAAGGCTCTCTACGAAAACGCATTCACCTTAGAAGATGCACTTGCCGAAAATATGGAGTGAATTATGCTGGACAGAACCATCCCCTTTTTCAACATCATCATGCGCTGCGACCGCATCCTGCCCATGGAAGTGAAGCTGCCCGAGGGGTACAGCATCCGCACCTACCACCCCGGGGATGAGGATGCCTGGGCTGCGCTGCACGTCGCCACTGGCGATTTTGCTTCTGTGCAGGAAGCTGCCGCCTATTTTCTGAATACCTACGCCCGCGATTTTTCCCGGGCGTTGTTTGCCGTTGCGCCCGTCGGGAGCGTCATCGGCACCGTAACTGCCTGGACGGATCCCCGTGGAGATGCCACCATCCGCAGCCTGCACTGGCTGGCCGTGGCCGAAGACCATCAGCGCAAGGGCATTGGCAAAGCCCTGTGTAAAACTGCCCTGAAGCTCATGCGCCGCGAGGATAACGCCGCCCCTGTTTATCTGCATACCCAGCCCTGGAGCTGGAAGGCCGTGCTGCTCTATGCTTCTTTGGGCTTCAAGCTCCAGCGCACAGACAGCTTTGCCAATTACGAAAACCAGTACAAACAGGTCATGGCTACCCTGCATGGCATCTTGAATGCCGAGCAGTACGCCAAGGTGGAAGCCGCTTCCTCTGCCGAGGTGCGCACAGCCGACCTTTCCGCCATCCGCTACGACAGCCGCGGCCTGGTGCCTGCCATTGCCCAGGATGCCTACACCGGCGAGGTGCTGATGCAGGCCTACATGAACGCCGAATCCCTGCAATCCACCCTGGACAGCGGCTACGCCACCTATTACAGCCGCAGCCGGCAAGAATTGTGGCGCAAGGGTGCCACCAGCGGCCACCTGCAGCGGGTGATCCGCCTGAGCTACGACTGCGACGGCGATTCCATCCTGATGCAAGTAGAGCAAACCGGCCCTGCCTGCCACACTGGCGAGCGCAGCTGCTTCCACAACCCTGTGATCCAGGGCGAGATGCCTGCCACCGCCGCCATCCTGGACACGCTGGAAAAGACCATCGCCGACCGCGCCGCCAACCCCAAGGAGGGCAGCTACACCAACTATCTGCTGAACAAGGGCGCGGAGAAGATCTGCAAGAAGGTGGGCGAAGAAGCCAGCGAAACCATCATCGCCGCCATGAAGAATGACGCCGACGGCCTGGCCGGTGAAGCCGCCGACCTACTGTACCACCTGGCGGTGCTGCTCTACCAGCAGGGCGTGCCCATGCGCGATGTGTGGGAAGTGCTGAAGAAGCGGCACTAAGAGGAGATCACCATGCGGAACCATGAAATCGAGCAGGAGATGTACCGCCTGGCCGTGGAGCTGATCGAAAAGCGTTACCCCACCGGCTGGGGCGGCGCAGGCGTTGTGCATACCGCCAGCGGCAGCTACTTCACCAGCGTGTCCATCGACACGGCCAACGCCTCAGCTGTATTGTGCATCGAAACCGGAGCCATGCTGGAGGCCCACAAGTACAACGAGAAAGTGACCCATTGCATGTGCCTTGTCCGCAAGGACGAGCATTCCCCTTACCGGGTGCTGTCCCCCTGCGGCATCTGCCAGGAGCGTTTGCGCTACTGGGGCGAGGATGTGCAGGTGGCCGTCACCACCCCCGACAACCAGCTGACCTTTGTAGCACTGCGTCAGCTGCAGCCCTACCATTGGACGAATGCCTATCCCAAAGAGGAACTGGAGCATTGGCAGGGGTAATACCAACAAGCCGTGACCATCCCGTCGCGGCTCGTTTTTTATTCATGGTAAATTCACAAAGAAAAACCGGGCAAAAACTTGCGTCATCATACACTGTTGCGGTATAATATAAAAAGTATTCTCACTATTGTAATCAAGGAGAGATTTTGCAATGCACAAGAAGGCTCTGCTCGCACTGCTGCTGGTGCTGACCATGCTGCTGTCCAGCTGCGCACTGGTGGAAAAGGATCCCGAGGTGGATCGCGCCACCCAGATCATCCGCGTGGGCGACACCGTTTACACCAAGGGCGAGATCAAGGATCAGATCGAGTATCAGATGTCCTACATGTCCTATATTTATTCCATGTATGGTATGGCCTTCGATCCCACCGATCCCGAGGTTTATGCCACCACCCAGCAGGACGTGATCGACTTCCTGATCGAGGACGCCGTGCTGAACCAGAAGGTGACCGAACTGGGCCTTTTGGATCAGCTGACCGAAGAAGAGCAGGCCACGCTGGACGCCGCGGTGGAAGAAGCCTGGCAGTCCAACCTGGAAAGCGTCAAGACCTCCTACTTCGCTGAAACCGAGCTCACCGGCGAAGAGCTGGATGCTGCCATCGCCGCCAAGTGCGAGGAGATCGGCCTGACCAAGGAAAACGTGCTGGAAGGCCAGAAGATCACCCTGGGCCAGGAGAAGCTCTATGACTACGTCATCAAGGACGTGGCCGTCACCGACGAGGAGCTGCAGAAGGCCTATGATATCCAGGTGGCCAGCGACAAGTCCACCTTCCTGGATAACCCCAGCTACTACGGCAGCCGCGTGAACAACGACACCGCCGAGGTGTTCTACCGTCCCGCCGGCTACCGCATGGTGAAGCAGATCCTGGTGAAGTTCGCCGATGAGGATCAGGCCCTGATCGACGAGCTGAACAGTAAGATCGCCGAGCAGAAGGCCCTTGTGACCGCCAACGAAGCCACCCTGACCGAAATGGGCGTTGCGGATATCGACGCGCTGCTCAGCCTGGTGAAGGTCACCATGGAACAGCCCAGCGTCGCCGTGTCCTTCGGCGCGGATCAGACCGCCCTGACCGATCCCGTGGCCACCGTTGCCACGGTGACCGATGTGTCCGCCACCTTCGACGAAACCGTGGACGAGGCTACCGCCACCGCCGTGAAGGCCCTGGCCGAAGCCAAGGCTGTGCAGGCCTTCTACGAGAGCCAGCTGACCAAGGCCACCAACAACGCCTTCGCCAACATCGACGCCGAGGCTGACGAGATCATCGCCCAGCTGGAATCCGGTGCCGACTGGGATGCCCTCATGGCCGAGAAGAACGACGACCCCGGCATGATGGAAGGTGCCGCCACCGCTGCCACCGGCTATGCCGTGTGCGACGGCTTCACCAGCTTTGACGAGCCCTTCGTGGCCGCCGCCATGGCCCTGGAAAACGTGGGCGACTTCTCCCCCAAGACCAAGGGTGCCTACGGCTACTACATCATCCAGTACACCTCCAACGTGGAGGAAGGCCCCGTGGCCCTGGACGATGTCCGCGAAGCCCTGACCGCCAGCGAGCTGGCCACCAAGCAGGAAACCACCTACACCAACACCGTGGCCCAGTGGGTCACCGAGGCCAACGCTAAGGTGGACTACAAGGCCCTGGAAGATTAAGAGAGAAAGCCTAATGAAAAAGCCGCCCCGTACAGGGCGGCTTTTCGCATGCAAAACTTTTCATTCTAAAAAATCAATCGGTACCATGAATTGAATAGCTTACCCTTCCCCCTCCGGAACCGCCTTCGGTTCCCTTGCCTTCAGCTTGTCGTTCACATAGATCACGTTGGCCACTGCCACGATCACGCTGCGCAGCATGTCCTTTTCCTCGGAATTGGTGGTGCCCAGGTAGCTGATGTCATCCTGCTCGCCGAAAATGTAGTTCAGCACGTTTTCCAACTCGGAGCAGAAGTAATCGTAGGCCACTTCTTCAGTGTATACGCCGTGCATCAGCCCGAACATCTTGGCGATGCTTTCCATCGAGAGCACGTTTTTCGCCACCGCAATAAAGAACAGATAGGCGATCTGCTCGGCGTCGTACTGCTTTTTCACAGGGCTTTTGATGTAGCCCTTCTTCACATAGTTGCTCACCATGGAAGAGGTGATCTCCATGCAGCCCAGGGGTTCCAGGTATTGGTTGATATACTTGATCGTCTGATCCAGGTACAGCCCCATGTTGGGGATTTCCCGGTAACGGGGCATACGGAAGTCCCGGATGCGGATAGCCATGGTCCTCAGCTCCTTCTTGCTTCATTATTATAAAGCAGGAAATCAAAATCGTCAATCTGGTTTGTGAATAGTCTGTGACAAGTTGCCGATACCGCTTGACAGGTTCTGTAAAAGCTGGTATATTCAAACCATGTCATCGGTTTTTCAAAAACCGTTTTAATACGAATGTTAAGAAGGCGTATAGCATGGCATTCAAAATCGTTGCCGATTCCTCCAGTGATCTGCTTTCCTTTTCCGCGGTGGATTATGCCTCCGTGCCGCTGACCATCATGGCTGGCGACCGCACCTTTGTGGACGATGCTACCCTGGACCCCCGGGAAATGCTGGATTACCTGGCCACCTACAAGGGTCGCAGCACCACAGCCTGCCCTAACCCCGATGCCTGGCGCGCTGCCTTCGGCGACGCTGACGAGGTGGTGTGCGTCACCATCACCAGCAACCTCAGCGGTGCCTGCAACGCAGCCATGATCGCCCGTGAAGATTACCTCCGCCTGCACCCCGACCACAAGGTGCTGGTGGTGGATTCCCTCTCCACCGGCCCCGAGATGGTGCTGCTCATTGAAAAGATTGCCGAGTGGCATCTGGCTGGCTATACCTTTGAGGCCATCGAAAAGCAGATCGCCGATTATCAGAAGACCACCCACCTCACCTTTGCCCTGGAGAGCCTGCGCAGCCTGGTGAACAACGGTCGCGTCAGCCCTGCGGTGGCGGCCCTGGCCGGTCTGCTGAACATCCGCATCGTGGGCATTGCCAGCGATGTGGGCACCCTGCAGCCTGTCAGCAAATGCCGCGGTGAAAAGCGCACCCAGCAGGGGCTGATCAATGTGATGACCGAGCGCGGCTTCAAGGGCGGCAAGGTCCGCATTGCCCACAACAACCCCGCCCTGGCCGATATCATGGTCGGCCTCATCCGCGCCATCGCCCCCGACGCCGACATCCGTGTCTACAATGCCCGCGGCCTCGTCAGCTTCTACGCCGAAGACGGCGGCATCCTCATCGGCTACGAGGGGTAACCAGAGGGGACGCTGTCCCCTCTGGACTCCCCTGCCAAAGGGCCATTCGGCCCTCTGGACACCCTTTCGAGGATGCCCAGCGTGCGCCATATAAGCTGGGGTCACGGCGCGCAACAGGCGCGACGCGACGCGGAACAAGTTACAATTCCGAATTCCGCATTCCGAATTCCGCATTCAAGCCAATGGAAAAGGGTTCTGCATCCGCAGAACCCTTTTCCATTGGCACTTAGTATCCGCCTTCCATTTCCTTGATCACGTCCACCTCGGTCAGCTTGCCTTCGGCATAGCGGGCTTCGGCTTCTTCCATGATCTTCGCGGTGGCGCTTACGCCGCAGCGGCTGGCACCCACAGCACGGGCGGAAAGCACCGTGTCCAGGTCGCGGATGCCGCCGGAGCCCTTCACACGCACGTTGGCGGAAACAGCGGCGCGCATCAGCTTCAGGTCGTCGATGGTGCAGCCCTTGCTGCCGTAGCCGGTGGAAGTCTTCACGAAGTCCGCGCCGGCCTCTTCACTCAGGCGGCAGGCGGTTTTCTTCTGGTCGTCGGTGAGGTAGCAGGTTTCCAGGATCACCTTCACGATGGCACAATTGGCGTGGGCCAGGTCAGCGATCTGCTTGATCTCGCTCTTCACATAGTCGTGGTCGCCGCGGATCATCTTGCCGATGTTCAGCACCATGTCCAGCTCCTGGCAGCCTTCCTCCAGGGCCAGCTTGGCCTCGGCCACCTTGATGGCGGTTTCGTGGCTGCCGTGGGGGAAGCCGATCACCGTGCAGACCTTCACATCGCTGCCCTTCAGCATTTCGGCCAGGATCGGCACATCGCAGGGGCGGGCGCACACGCTGGCGCAGTCGTATTTCAGGGCCAGCTCGCAGCCCTTGCGGATATCCTCTTCCGTCAGGAAGGGCTGCAGGGTGGAGTGATCCAGCATTTTGGCAATATCATGAGGCGTAATGGACACAGGAATGACCTCCTTTATTCAACGCATGGTGTTATGGAGAAGATTCTCTTTTGCTCCGGCAAAATCCTCCTTTTCCGTTTTGCGGATAGTTTTTATTGATTTTCGATAAATTTATGTTGACAAACAAGAATGATGGTGGTATATTGTGGGCGAGGTGATTGATATGACAATCAAGAAATGGTTCTACGATACCCGGATTATCTTCACAACACTCCAGGTGCTGGCCATTCTGGCCCTGGCCGCCGGAACCCTGCTGATGGTCTGGCTGGACATTCTGGGCATCAGCGCGCTGCTGCGCGGTATCTTTGATGCCCGGGGCGATTTGATCCCCTTCTCCATCATCGGACTGATGACTGTGGCCTTCATCAGTATCATGTGCTATATCGCTCTGATTTCCTTTTTCACTCTTTGCGGCAGGCTCAAGACTGGCACGGCATTTACCAAGCAGAATACCCGCGCCATGAAGCGCATCGCGCTGTGCAGCCTGGGCGTGGGAGCTGCATTTCTCCTTTCCGATGCCTTGATCTGCCTCACCAGCTTCATGCTGTTTGACCCCAGCTTCCACCTGGTCGACGTTTATCTCGTAGGCATTTCGCTGGTTTTCTTCCTCATTGCACTGGTGGTCTGGACGCTTTACATCCTGCTTGAACGCGCCACCGCCATCCAGCAGGAGAATGACCTGACCATATGAAGAACAAGCTTATCGCCTGCCTGATGATGGTGCTGGGCGCGGGGTGCATCGTGCTGTTGTGCATCGGTACGCTGTCGGCCATTGTGCTGGGGTTCCTGGGGATCGTCGTGTTTTTCGGTGCGGTCAGCGAGGCTATGATCGACGTAGCGGCCTTTGCGCTGTTTGGTGTGATTACCGTAGCCCTGGCCAGCATATGCTGCTTTACCGGGCTGCTGTTCCTGCTGGACTGCTGCCTGAACCGCTTTCCCCCGGCCCATCCCCAATTGGATAAACCCCTTGCGGCCCTTGCTCTGGCCTCTGTGCTGGTCACAGCCGCGCTGTTCTGGTCCACCCAGGGGGAGCACTTCGAGGCCGTGTGCATCACCGCCGATGTGCTGTATGTTGTCTTCATCCTTCTCTACTTCCGAATAAAGCGAGGTAAAACCCATGATCCGAATCGACCTTGACGTGATGCTGGCCCGCCGCAAAATGAGCCTCACCGAGCTGAGCCAGAAGGTGGGCATCACCATGGCTAACCTGTCCATTCTGAAAACCGGCAAGGCCAAAGCTGTGCGCTTCGCCACCCTGGACGCCATCTGCAAGGCCCTGGACTGCCAGCCGGGGGATATTTTGGTCTACGAGGAAGAATAATCAACTTCCCTCTTGACAGGTATATCCACGGGCCTTATAATACATTATAATACAAACTCACCCTCAAGGAGGTTTTATCATGGAAATTCGTGTTTTTGATACTGCCGAGCAGGTCGGTCAGGCGACTGCCGTGCTGATCGCTTCCCACCTGATCAACAAGCCCGAGAGCGTGCTGGGCCTGGCCACCGGTTCTTCCCCCATCCCCACCTATCAGAACCTGATCGCCATGAACAAGTCCGGTGCCATCGACTTCTCCAAGTGCGTGACCTACAACCTGGACGAGTATGTGGGCATCCCTGTGGATCATGAGTGCAGCTACCATCGTTTCATGGATGAAGAGCTGTTCAACCACGTGAACATCCGCCGCGAAGCCATCCATGTGCCTGACGGCAACGCCGCTGACATGGACGCCGCCGCCAAGGCCTATGACGAGGCTATCGTCGAGGCTGGCAACATCGACGTGCAGCTGCTGGGCATTGGCCACAACGGCCACATCGGCTTCAACGAGCCCGGCGACAAGTTCGTCTACGGCTGCCATGTGGTGAACCTGACCAAGTCCACCATCGAAGCCAACACCCGCTTCTTCGACTCCGAGGCCGATGTGCCGCGTCAGGCCATCAGCCTGGGCATCGGTAGCATCATGAATGCCAAGCAGGTGCTGCTCATCGCCACCGGCGAGGGCAAGGCCGAGGCCGTCCGTGCCGCCGTGCAGGACGACGTGAACCCCGCCTGCCAGGCCTCCATCCTGCGCACCCATCCCAACGTGGTGTTCCTGCTGGACAAGGCCGCCGCAAGCAAGCTGTAATCGCACACAAACAACCGCCCGGTCTCGCATGAGGCCGGGCGGATTTCTTTATTTCCACTGGAACACGGTTTTCCTCCCTGCCGCATCCACCGTTTGCACGGCCAGGCTGGGCAGGTTTTCCGGCAGGACGCACATCAGCGGCAGCTCCGGGTGCTTGGGGCTGCGGTGGAAGTGCTGCAGGGTGACCATGCTGCCGTTCAGCATGTACCCGGCTGACCAGCACTCCAGCCGGTCGAAGGCACGCTCCGTTTTCGGGAAGGACTTGTGCTGCGCCCGGAAGTCCGTCAAAAGCAGCACGCCGTCTTCCGGCTGGTAGCTGCCTTCCAGCTGGGCGACGGGGGTATCTTCGCAGTCGATGGTCATGTCCGCCAGGTGCAGGCGGCTGCGGGTGATCAGCACCGCCTCAGGGCTCATATCCATGCCGATGACCTGGCAACCCAGGGCCTGGGCCGCCGCCAGGGCCGTGCCGCTGCCGCAGCACAGGTCGCACACGATGTCCCCCGGCTTCACCACCGGCCGCAGCAGGCGGTCCAGCAGCTTCAGGGGCTTCTGGGTAGCGTAGCCGCTGCGCTCCGGGTCGCGCTGCTGCAGGTGGCTGATGTCCGTCCACACGTCGCCGGGGTAGACGGGGGTGTCATCATAATAGCGGTACTCCTTGCCCCCGGAGCGGATGCTGCGGTAAACCCGGCCGGTTTCATCCACCTGGCGGCGCATGTGATTGCGGCGCACGCTGCCGCGCTCCAGGGGAACCTGGGTCAGGTCGAAGCGGTACTTCCGGCTCTTGGCATAGATGAGGATCACATCATGCTTGCGGCTGAAATGCCGCTTGGCGCGGCCGCCGCTTTCATAGGCCCAGATGACCTCGTTGAGGAACCGATCCTCGCCGAAGATCTCGTCGCACAGCACGCGGGCGTAGGCCGAGGCGCGCCAGTCCAGGTGCAGGCACATGACGCCGGTGGCACTCAGCAGGCGGTGGGCGTTGGTCAGTAGCCCGCGCAGGAAAGCCATGTAGTCCTGGCGGCTGGCAAACCGGTCGTCATAGGCAGGGTACTCCGGCGCAGGGGAGCCGGTCTTCCAGCCCTTTTGCCCGAAGCGACGCCGCCTGGTAAAAGTACCGCCGGTCATAAACGGCGGATCCACATACACGCACTGCACCTTGCCTTCGAAGGCGGCCACCTCCGGCGGCAGCACACCGGTGCCGTCGCCCTGCAAAAGCAGGCTGGCTCCGTTGCCGATGATCTCACGGGTGATGCTGACGGGTTCAAACATGGCTGCCACCTCCAAACTGCTTCCGCAGGGCCTTCAATTCATCCTGCTGAGAAGTGAGTTTTTCCAGGAATGGACGCTGCTGCTCGTCCTGCGCCAGCAGCTGGCCGCAGATGCGCACCGCTGATACAAACTCCTGGCGCAGCGCACTTTTCCCCTGCCGGGCCAGGGGACACACCGGCTTGGCCCGCAGGTCGGTGGCCACCTTCACGCCATCCGGCCGCAATACCGGCAGCAACGGGAATAACCGACAGCTCAGGGGACGATCCTGCCGCTGGCAGCTGCCAGAGCAGGTCAGCAGTTCGCCCGCCGGGGTGCGCTGCACGGTGTAGCCCGGCAAGCCCTCGTAATACGCCGCCTCCCCTGGGAACAGCAGCATGCCCGTGTTTTCGCCCTCCATGGGCTGGCAGCACCGGCCAGCACACAGGCGGCCGCAGTCCGTGGCCAGGGGCGTCAGGTCGTCAAACAAGGCTCTGGCCTTTTGCAGAACGGCAGGTATTTCGCGGGACATAGCGCATCCCCCTTTGCAACGCAATTCTTTCTTCTATTGTACAACAAAACAGTGCGCAGGGAAAGGCTCTGCGCACAAAAAAGACGGGATATCAGCACCTCTTATTCAATTGCTTTTTTGAAATGATGCTTTTTCAAGGCAAAAGCATTGCTGAACCGTCGGCTCGCCCGTAAAAGCGTTTACTTCCGTTTCATTTCCGGCCGGAAAAGGAACAAACCCGATTTTTCTCAGTATGTTCAGGCTGCCGATATTATTACCATAGCATCCGGCATAGATTGTCTGATAGCCTTCTTTGCAAAACAAGTGTTCCAGCGCAAGCCGAAACGCTTCTGTTCCGTAGCCCTTTCGCCTGTACTGAGGATAAATCCAGATGGCCAGATCAGGGCATTCCTCATTCAATCCCAGACGCAAAACCCCGATCCGATTCCCTCCGGCTTTTTCAATCACAGTCACCCAGAACTTGAATCGCTCTATCTCCACACTTTGTTGATAGGCTTCAAAGGATTGATGAAAAACGAAATTGTACCCTTCCTGTGTCTGAATATCCTGCCAGCAAAGATACATATCATGATCATCCTGATGGGAATAGGGAACAAGTGCTATGCTGCTGTTTTCTATGATACACATACTATCAGCCTCGCAGCTTCATTTGTGTCCTTTGCGTTCTTGAACTCTCTCCACAATCTTCATCACCCTGGGCCTGTTGTACCGCTGCATGATGACAAACATCATGTCAAACCCGGCCGCCAGCAGCGAGGTGATCACAAAGGCGGCCCATCCGCCCAGCCAGGGCGCGACAGCAATGGGCAGAAAGCTCAGCAGCACAATCACCTCGTGCACCCATTCCGCCTGGCACATGGCCTGGACGATCTCCTCCCAGGAGTGCTTGTGCCGGTCGAAGGCATCGGGGTCATAGGTGGGCATGCCGGCTTTCCACCGGGCCACGCGCAGTTTTTCGTAGAGCTTTGCTTCAAAGGCGCGCATGCGGAACCAGGGGTGGTTGTAATCCACCTGATTGTTCAGCGTTTTGTCGAACGCATAGCCCACCGCCAGGCGCATCAGCAGATGATAGGCAAAGGTGCCTGCGGTGATGGCCAGGCTTTCCAGGTGCAAGCATGCAAACAAAACCGTCAGTGCCGTGCAGACCGCCGCGCCGATCTTCATCCCCTTCGCCATCACTCGCCAAATGCCTCCCAGATCACCGCGAAGGTCTTGCGGGACAGCTTGCCAATGCGGTCATTCATGTTCACGCTGCTGCCGTTGGTGATCAGCGCGAACACCAGCTGCGTTTGCGGATCCCAGTACAGGTTGCACAACACGCCGTCGGAAAGCCCCTGGTGCCCGTAGATCATCCGGTCGTCCAGCAGGTTGTCCACCCGGTTCACGCACAGGCCGTAGGGCGTGTTAGCCTTCACATGGCCCTGGCCCTTCTGGTCGGCCATCATCATTTGCACGGTGGCAGGCTTCAAAATGCGGGTGTTGTCCAGCATGCCGGTCTGGGCCATCATGATGCCCAGGCGGCACAGGTCGCGGCCATTGATCCACACGCTGCCCACGGTGATGCGGTAGTGGTTGTCCGGATCCACGCCCGGGTCCCACTCGCTGTCCAGGGCCATCTGCCGGGATTTCACCTGCTTACCGGTGGGGTCGTACTGGCTCACCGCATTGTCCGGCACGCTCAGCAGACTGGGGTGATACGCCGCGTTGATCCCCAGGGGAGCAAAGAGCCCCTCCGTCACGGAGTCGTTGATGTTCTTCCCCGTCACTGCCTCCACCAGCGAGCCCATCACGCCCGCGCCGAAATTGGAATAGCGGTACTTGCTGCCAGGCATCTCGTCGTACCAGTTGCCCCAGGCGTTGTTCTCCGCGTCCAGCAGCTGGCGCAGGGTGCGGCCGGTGCGGCTGTAACCGCCGTTGGGGTTCAGGGAGGAGGTGTGGCTCATCAGCTGGCGCAGTGTTACCGGCACCTCGGGGTGGTAGTGGTTCTTCACCTCATAGCCCAGGTAGGTGCCGATGCTCTCGTCCAGATCCAGCAGGCCCTGCTCCACCAGCTGCATCACATGGATGCCGCTGATCAGCTTCGTTACCGAGGCTGTGCGGAAGCAGGTGTCCGCATCCACGGCGTCCTGCGTTTTCTTGTCGGCATAGCCGTAATAGTACTCGTATACGATCTTGCCTTCCTTGGCCACCACCAGGGTCGCGCCGGTGGTCTTGTGTCCCTTGAACAGCTTGGCCAGCTGCTCGTCAATGGACGTATCCTCCGCCAGGACGCAGGAAAAACACATGATCAAAGCCATCGCGCAGGCAATGAAACGCTTCAAATCCATCAGCTCCTTCGGGCAAAACCTGCGAATATTTTACCATACTTCCACAAAAAAGGAAACCCTGGCACTTTTGCGCCGCTGCCTCTTGCCTTTCTGGCAAAAAACGTTTACAATAGATGTATCGAATTTAATCCTCAAGGAGGTTAATACTCTATGCCTATGAAAGCGATCCTGGATACCGCCAAAGAAAAGATGGCCAAGTCCTGCGCCGTTTATCAGCGCGATATGCAGACCCTGCGCGCCGGCCGCGCCAACCCCCAGCTGCTGGACCGCATCACCGTTGACTATTACGGCACCCCCACCCCCATCAACCAGGTGGGCAACGTGTCCTCTCCCGAACCCCGCATGCTGGTGATCGCCCCCTGGGAATCCAGCATGATCAAGGAGATCGAGAAGGCCATCCAGAAGAGCGACCTGGGCCTGAACCCCTCCAACGACGGCAAGATCATCCGTCTGGTCTTCCCCGAGCTGAACGAGGAACGCCGCAAGGAGCTGACCAAGGTGGCCCGCAAGGGTTGTGAAGAAGCCAAGGTGGCCATCCGTTCCATCCGCCGCGACGCCATCGAGCAGATCAAGAAGCTGAAGAAGGACTCCGTCATCACCGAGGACGACCAGCGCAAGGGCGAGGACGATGCCCAGAAGCTGACCGACAAGGCCATCAAGGACGTGGACGCCGTGTGCGCCGCCAAGGAAAAGGAGATCATGGAGATTTGAGTCAGCTTGTCAGCGTGCTTGGCATGCGGCTGGATGACGCACTGGCCCTTTGCCGCCAGCAGGGCACGGCAGAGCCTGCCATCGTCTGCACCCATGCGCCCCGGAAAGAGCGACGCGAGGGTACGCTCCGCGTGATTCGTGTGCGCGAAGGCGAATGGACCGTCAGTGCCTTCATGGACGAAACGCCCAAGGAATAACGATAAATGCGTAGGCTCCCTTGGGGGCTTATGCGCGCTGCGCATCAAAAAAGTGGCCAAGCCACTTTTTTGAGAATTGCGCTCCGTCACTGTTCGCGGCAAGCCGCTCACGGGCGTTCCTTCGCGTAAGGAATGTTTCCGGCAGAGCCGGAAACGCCCCGCCCCGTCGGCAAAGCCGCCGGATACGATTACAGTCAGAGGGCCTGCGGGCCCTCCAACACCTCCCCATGGAGTGTTCAAATAGTCTACAATGCGTAGGCTCCCTTGGGGGCTTACGCATTTGTCAATCAAAAGAGGAATATGAACTGTATGTGGACTTTTGCCAAAAAGAAAGCCCCTAAGACCCGCGAGGACTTCCAGAAGCTGCCCCGGCACGTGGCCATCATTATGGACGGCAACGGCCGCTGGGCGAAAAAGCACAAGCTGAACGTGGCCATGGGCCACCGCCAGGGCACCGAGACCCTGCGCGAGATCATCCGCCACACCGACGATCTGGGCATCGAGGCCCTGAGCATTTACGCCTTCTCCACCGAGAACTGGAACCGTTCCAAGGAGGAGGTCGCCGCGCTGATGCAATTGATCCTGGACTTTTTCGCCTCCGAGATCGATGAATTGGACGCCAAGAACGTCCGCATCCTGATCCTGGGCGACAAAGCCGATCTGCCCCCCAAGCAGCGCGAGGTGCTTATCGAGGCCGAGGAGCGCACCGCCAAGAACACCGGCCTGCGCCTGAACATCGCCTTGAACTACGGCGGCCGTGCCGAACTGGTGCGCGCTGCCCAGGAGCTGGCCATGCTGGTACAGACCGGCGAGATTTCCCCCACCATGATCAACGAAAAGACCCTGACCGACCACCTTTATACCCGCGGCCAGCCCGATGTGGACCTGATGATCCGCACCAGCGGCGAGATGCGCCTGTCCAACTTCCTGCTTTATCAGTGCGCCTATGCCGAGTTCCTGTTCCCCACCGTGCTCTGGCCGGACTTCTCCGTCCAGGATTATGACGAAGCCCTTATCGCCTTTGGCGGCCGCGAGCGTCGCTTCGGCGGACGGCTGAAATAAACCCCATCCCCTCTGGTCACATTATGAAAGGCGAGATTGATCATGAAACAGAGATACATCACAGCAAGCCTGCTGATCATCCTTCTGTCGGTGCTGATGTACTTCGGCGGCGCAGTGCTGAGCGTTGCCGCCTTTATCTGCATCTGCTTTGCCGTTTATGAAGAGTATCACGCCCTGGCCCTGAAGGGCCACCGGCCCGTGGCCTGGCCCACCTGGGTAGGCATGGCCCTGAGCATCCCCCTCACGCTGATGCTCAACACCGCCGTTATTATCCCCATTCTCATCATCGTGTGCATGGTCACCGGCGTGTGCGTCATGTTCCGGCACGAGCCCAAGCTGGAGGACATCCTGGTCAGCGTAATGCCGCTGATCACCATCGTTCTGCCCGGCATGTGCCTCATCGCCCTGGCCCTGGTGCAGCCCAAGGCCCTGTCCGTGGTGCTTCTGTCGCTGATGTTCATCATCCCCGTCATGGGCGACACCATGGCCTTCCTGGTGGGCAGCCGCGTGGGAGGCCCCAAGTTCTGCCCCGCCGTTAGCCCCAACAAGACCATTTCCGGCGCGGTGGCCGGTCTGCTGGGCAGCATCGTCGGTGCGCTGCTGGTCGCCGGCGTGGCCTGGCTCTGCTGCGATGAAGCCACCCGTGCCCTTCTGCCCACCTTCCCTGCCTACCTGATCCTGGGCATCCTGGGCGGTGCCGCCGGCCAGATGGGCGACCTCTTCGCCTCCCTGGTCAAGCGTCACTGCGGCATCAAGGACTTCTCCAACCTCTTCCCCGGTCACGGCGGCATGCTCGACCGCATGGACTCCATCCTCTTCGTCGCCATGATCATCTTCTCCTATCGCCTCCTCATGGTCATCTAAGGGGTTCCACCCCTTAGAAATCCCCGCCAAAGGGGCTCTGCCCCTTTGGAATCCCCGCTTAAGGGCTTTCAGCCCTTAAGAATCCCTTTCGGGGATGGCGTTGCTGAGTGATCTCCGAGCTGGGGTCACGCCGCGGGGTCTTCGACCCGTTTCATTCGGTCGCGCCGCGACGCTGGGAAGCAGCTGACGGAAGGCGTTCCCGCCGCACACACTCTCAATTCATAATTCATAATTCATAATTCATA
>JAGBBA010000068.1 GCA_017938695.1 Clostridia bacterium
AAAAAGCAGCTATGTACTTGAAGGTTTCCCTTCAAGCCATAACTGCTTGAATTTACTGTATTTCCCGCGACTCATGACGAGGAGGGGTAAACCTTCCTCTACATAATAACGCGTTGCAGAGGATTGCCTGAACTTCCGCTTACGCGGAAGCAATCCTCTGCAAAGTCGCCGCATTGTCCCTTTGCGGCTTGAGCGATAGCCGCAGTGGCTTGAAGGAACGGGACGACGGATGCTTGGATAGGTGGAACACCCCTTTTTCCGCGTCGCGGTGCGCCCTCTGCGCACCGTGACCCCTGCATGGCAGGCGTACGCCCGGACATCCCCGAAAGGGAGTCCAGAGGGCCGAACGGCCCTTTGGCAGAGGTTTCCAAAGGGGACAGCGTCCCCTTTGGTCAGGGGAGTCCAGAGGGGGCAGAATGCCCCCTCTGGTCACTTGCCGGATACCTGCAGGATGCCCACGTCGATGGAGGGGCTGCCGGTGGAGCTGGCGGGGAAGATCAGGTCGCTACCGATGGCGCGGATGCCCTTGAGCAGCTCGTAGAAGTTGCCGGCCACGGTGATCTGCTCCACGGTCTTGTCGCGCTGGCCGTCCTTGACGGTGTAGCCTTTGGCAATCAGGGAGAAGTCGCCGCTGGTGGGGTTCGCACCGGAGTGCAGGCCGCCCAGCTCGGTGATCACCAGGCCCTCGCCCATGTCGGCCATCAAAGCGGCCAGGTCCTTTTCGCCGGGCTTGAAGAAGAAGTTGGTGGGGGCCACGCGCACCGGGGCTGCATAGCTGCCGCGGCTGGCGTTGCCGGTGGTTTCCACGCCCTGCTTGCGGGCGGTTTTGCGGCTGTGGAGCAGGGTGGTCAAAACACCCTTGTCGATCACGGCCTTGGTCTTGCTGGCGGAGCCTTCGGCGTCGAAGGGGCTGGAATTGAAGCCGTTCTCCAGCAGCGGATCGTCCATCAGGGTCACCACGTCGTTGGCGATGGCGGTGCCTTCCTTGCCGCCCAGGAGGGACATCTTCTGCTGCACATTTTCAGCGGAGAAAATGCCGGAGAAGGTGCGCAGCAGGCTGCTCATTGCATCGTTGCGCATGATGATGCGGTAGCTGCCCTGCTCCACGGGCGCGCCGTGCAGCTGACTGACGGCCTCCGCAGTGGATTTCTTGCCGATCTCTTCCGCGTTCAGGGTATCAAAACGCTTGCCGCAGGAGATCTCCATGCCCACGGCGGTGGAGTCGCCATCCTTGGCGATGGGCGCGGCGTAAGCGTAGCAAATGCAGTCGTTCCACTTCAGGTCCAGGCCGTAACTGTTCTTCAGCCGCACGGTGGAGCGGTTGGTGGCCACGGTGGCACTTTCCACCTTCCACACCCGGGGATCGGCTTCCTTGGCGGCCTTTTCCACGGCCAGGCACAGGGCCAGCTTATCCTCGGCAGGCACGGTGTCGATGTCGGTTTCGGCTTCCTTCAGTTCGGGATAAGCGGCTTCACCGGCGAAGATCTCGTCCTGCTCGTCGGTTTCCACCAGGGCGGCGGATTCCTTCACGCCCTCGATGAGCTGCTGGATGGCAGCCTCGTCGAAGGCCTGGGTGGCGGAATAGCCCATCTTGCCGTTCACGGTGCCGCGCAGGCTCAGGCCACAGGAGGAAGAAACCTCGTAGGCCTTGATCTCGCCCTCCATGGCCTCGACAGAGAAGGAGGAGCCATCCTGATAAAACACCTCGGCGGTGTCAATGCCGGCAGCCTTGGCAGCGGCCAGCAGCTGGTCAATAAACTGATCCATGTTCATCTCTTCTACCTCCTTAGCCCTGGCCGCCCACGGTCAGGCTGCTGACGCGGATCATGGGCTGACCCACGTTGGTGGGCACGCTGCCGCTGGAAGAGCCGCACATACCCTGGCCCATCTGCATGTCCTTGCCCACGCGGTCGATCTTGAGCAGCACTTCGCTGCCGCGACCGATCAGGCTGGCACCGCGCACGGGATGGGCGATCTTGCCGTCCTTCACCAGGTAGCCCTCGTTGACGGCAAAGTTGAACTCGCCCGTGGCCGGATTCACCGAGCCGCCGCCCATTTTCTTGGCGTACAGGCCGTTGCCCATGGTGGCGATCATCTCGGCCTCGTCGTCGTTACCGGCGGCAATGTAGGTGTTGCGCATGCGGGAGGTGGGGGCCCAGGCGTAGCTCTGGCGACGGCCGGAGCCGGTGGGAGCCATGTTCATGCGGCGGCCGCCCAGCTTGTCGATCATGTAGTTCTTCAGAACGCCGTTTTCGATCAGCGTCAGGTTGGTTGTGGGCATGCCCTCGTCGTCCACGTGGAGGCTGCCCCACTCGTTTACCATGGTGCCGTCATCGATGGCGGTAACGCAGGGCGCGGCAATGGTCTGGCCCAGCTTGCCGGAGAACTCGCTCACACCGAAGGCCACGCTGGTGGCTTCCAGGCTGTGGCCGCAGGCCTCGTGGAAGATCACGCCGCCGAAGCCATTGTCGATCACAACGGGCATGATGCCGGCCGGGCACAGGGGCGCATGCAGCATGGTATGAGCCTGCTTGGCCGCGATCTCGCCATACTTGGCAGGATCAATGCGCTCGTCAAAAATCTCAAAGCCCATCATGGCACCGGGGCCTTCAAAGCCAGTCTGGATCTCCTTGCCGTTGCTGGCCACCGCGCCCACGCCCATGCGGGTCCACACGCGGCGATCAGCAACGAAGGTGCCCTCGGTGTTGCAGATCAGCACGTCCTGCACGCTGTCGGTATAATTGGCAGTCACCTGCACGATCTCAGGGGACACAGCCCGTGCAGCAGCCTCAGCCGCACGGACCTTCTCAGCCTTCAGGGCAGCCTTCACCTCGCCGGGCAGGATGCGGATCTCCTCGGGCCTGGCGGCATTCCAGGGCTTGAAGGCCTCCAGGGTGCAGCCCGCGCCGCCCTTCACGGCAGCGGCAGCCTGCTCGGCGCAGGCCATCAGGCCCGCCCGGGAGGTATCGTTGGTGTGCACATAAATGGCATTGGTGCCGTTGAACACGCGGATGCCCGCGCCGTGGATGCGGCCGGTGTTCACCGTTTCAATGCGGCCGGAGCGCATCAGGATGGTGTGATCCACCCGATCCTCCATGAAAATTTCGGCAAAGTCGCCGCCCGTGCGCACCGCGCAGGCCAGCACTTCCCGTGCAATATTCTGGTCAAGCATCATGTATCTTCCTTTCTCAGCGGCCAGGCCGCATGATTCCCTTTTGTACATTATACAATGTCAAAGTCGAAATAGCAATCCGGATGGGGCTCTTTCATCAGCCGGTAGTGCCACCACTCGCACTCGTAGGGCGCAAAGCCTGCGTAGGCCATGATGGCACACAACACCCGGCGGTGCTTCTCCTGCTCATCTGTCAGGCCGGGATCATTGTGGTGGCTGCGCTCGTCCATCAGGTCGAAGTCGCCGCCCATGTCCACGGGTTTGCCGTCCCGGGTCAGCGTCAGGTCGATGGTGGAGCCCCGGCTGTGCCCGGACTTACGGGCAATGTAGCCCAGGGGGAACAGCTGCGTCTTTTCCAGCGCAGGATAAAACTCTGCCTTGGTGGTACCGTTCTCCGGCTGTTCGCTCCAGCGGACGAAATCGTCCACCGCCTTCTGGGGGCGGTAGGCGTCATAGATCAGCATGCCGTAGCCCAGCTGCTGCGCCAGGGCAAACGCCTTGCGCAAGGCTTCCGCCGCTTCCACCGTGGAAATGGCCTTCTCGGCCCGATAGCCAGCCAGGGGATGTCCAGCCAGGTTGTGGGCGGTGGCATAGCGCACGTCCACCTCAACGCCCGGCACATATTGCTTCAGATCAACGAATCCATTTTCCATCATGACCCCTCCACGGGGCATTATACCATGTTTTCCAGCCCGCCGCAATCGAGGGTTCTTTGCGGAATACGGGTTCATCTTTTCTGTGCTGCAAAATGTTTTTCAGGAAGTTTTTCATCCTTATCACCTCAGCACAAATGATACCTCATGTAATTATGTATTGTCAATAGTGAGATATATTAGAATTGCATGAGAAAAGGGAGCGCACCACGCTCCCTTACCGCCAGTTGTTCAAAATCCGGTACAGCCCCTCGATGAACCCCGGCCGCGGCACATCGTCCGCCGCCACACAGTTCAGCTTGGCGATGATCTGCCCGTCCAGCAGCACCTTCACCGTGCCCAGCACATCCCCTGCTGCAACGGGGGCATCCACGCTTTCCGGCAGGGACAGCTCCATCTTCAGGCCGCTTTGCTGACCGGTGCGCAGCAGCATGCTCAGACCGCTGCCCAGCATCAGTTCCACCTCTTCTGCGCTGCCGCCCTTTACCGGCAATTTTTCCCCCAGCAGGTCGCCCTTGTTGGCGATGATCGTGCGCTGGTAGTTGGCAAAGCCGTAATCCAGCATGCTGCGGGCCTCGTTGAACCGGGTCTGGCTGTTGGGCGTACCCAGTACCACCGCCACCAGGCGCAAGCCGTTTTTCTCCACCGTGGCCGAAAGGCAGTACTTCGCCGCATCAGTGGAGCCGGTCTTGAAGCCGTCGCAGCCCTCATAGAACCGCACCAGCCGGTTGGTGTTGGTCAGGTCGGTGACCCTGCCGCCGGGATGGGTCAGCGTGTCGACCCACACGCTGGCGTATTTGTGATACGTCGGGTGCTTCGCCACCTCGCAGGAGAGCAGCATCACGTCCCGGGCGGTGGTGTACTGCCCCTCTTTCGGATAGCCCGTGGCGTTCACATAATGGGTGTTGGTCATGCCCAGCTCCGCCGCCCGGGCGTTCATCCGCTGTACAAAGGCCTCCTCTGAACCGCACAGCTTTTCCGCCAGGGCCACCGCACTGTCGTTGGCACTGGCCATGATGGTGGTGCGCAGCAGATCCTCCAGCGAGTACACCGCATTGGCATCCAGCAAGGCCTGGCTGCCCTGCATGCCGGCAGCATTGGGGCTCACCGTCACCTGGTCGCCAAGCTGCACATCGCCCCGCTCCAGGGCTTCCAGCACCAACAGGGCCGTCATCATTTTGGTGATGGACGCTGCCTCCCGACGCACGTCCGCATCCTTCTCAAAGATCACCGTGCCCGTGGCCGTTTCCGCCAGGATCAGCGAGGGCGTGGTCAGTGCCATGGGCGTGCCTTCTTCCAGGGGCCTGGCTGCCCCGGCAAACGGGACCCACAGGCACAGGCTCAGTGCCGCCGCCAGGATCCGCCGCAATTTGCTCATGAAAAATCCCCCTTCCTTTGGCCGTAGTTTGGCCGCCGGAAGGGGGATGCTTTCGTGGTAATGATTTACATGGCCGCAATGGTGGCGTCCAGCAGGCTGCGGAAGGTGCTCTTCACCCGGTTGGCCACCTCCACCACCTCGCTGTGATCCAGCTTCTGGTCAAGGATGCCCGCCGCCATGTTGGTGATGCAGCTCACGCCCAGCACCTTCATGCCGCAGTGGTTGGCCACAATGGTTTCCGGCACGGTGGACATGCCCACCGCATCCGCGCCGCACACCCGGGCCAGGCGGATCTCCGCCGGGGTTTCATAGCAGGGGCCGTTGAACCACATGTACACGCCCTTGCGCACGCAGTCCACGCCCAGCTTGGCAGCCTGCTCCTCGCACAGGGCGATCAGCTCCGGTGCGTAGGCATGGGACATGTCCGGGAACCGGGGGCCGAACTGATCCATGTTGGGGCCGGTCAGCGGATTCTTGCCGGAGAAATTGATGCAGTCCGTCAGGATCATCAGCGTGCCAGGCTTGAAGGTTTCGTTCACGCCGCCAGCCGCATTGGTGAGGATCAGCGTCTTCACGCCCAGCAGCTTCATCACGCGCACAGGCATCACCACCCGGTCCATCTCCCAGCCCTCATAGGCATGGAAGCGGCCCTGCATCATGCACACCCGTTTGCCGTGGAGCTTGCCCGTCCACCAGCGGCCCTCATGGCCGGGGGCGGTGGACACGGGGAACCCGGGAATATCCTTGTAGTCGATATACTTGGCGTCTTCCAGTGCCTCCACGTAGTCGCCCAGGCCACTGCCCAGCACCACGCCGATCTCCGCTTCGCCCACAGCCTGGCGGATGGCCTCCGCCGCCGTTACGATCTGCTCGTAGGTCACCATCTGTCCGTACCTCCTCAAATCAGCTTGTCACAGAAGGATGTGGCGTTGAACCGTTCCGGCAGACCCAGCCATTCTGCCGCCGTGGCAGCGATATCCGCATAGGTGGCCCGGGTGCCCAGGTCGGTGAGCTCCTTCATGCCGGGGTGCCACACCAGAAGCGGAATGTGCTCGCGGGTATGATCGGTGCCGGGATAGGTGGGATCGCAGCCATGGTCGGCGGTGACGATCAGCAGATCGCCCTCGCCCATTAGGCTCTGGATTTCCGGCAGCTTCTGGTCAAAATACTCCAGTGCCTTGGCAAAGCCCTCAGCGTCGTTGCGGTGGCCGTAGAGGGAGTCGGTGTCCACCAGGTTGGTGAAGCACAGGCCGTCGAATTCCTGCTTCATATAGGCGATTTGCGCCTCGATGCAGGCCGGGTTGCCGCTGGCGTGGTTCGAGCCCGTCAGGCCGCGGAAATCGAAGATATCCTCAATTTTGCCCACGCCCAGGCTTTGCATGCCAGCCTTGCTCACCACGTCCAGCAGGGTTTCGCCGCAGGGCGGCAGGGAGAAATCCTTGCGGCCGCTGGTGCGCACATAGGCCCCGGGCTCGCCCACGAAGGGACGAGCGATCACCCGGCCCACGCCCAGGTCACCCTGGAGCATCTCCCGGGCGATGCGGCAGAATTCGTAGAGCTCCTCCCGGGAGAAAACCTCCTCGTGGCAGGCAATCTGGAACACGCTGTCCGCCGAGGTATACACAATGGGCGTGCGGTTGGCCACATGCTCCGGGCCCAGCTCCTCCAGGATGGCCGTGCCGGAGGCAGGCTTGTTGCCGATCACCTTGTGGCCGATGGCCTTCTCATACGCTTCGATAAAATCCTGGGGGAAGTTGATGAACGTGGGGAAAGGCTTAGCCAGATGCAGGCCGCTGATTTCCCAGTGGCCGGTGGTGGTGTCCTTGCCTGCGCTCTTTTCCAGGCTGCGGCCGAAGGCACCCACGGCCTTTTCATCCTTGGGATAGCCCAGCGCCTCAATGTGGCCCAGACCCAGCCTGGCCATGTTGGGCAGCTTGGGCTGGCACTTTTCGATCACGTGGGCGATAGTGGATGCACCCTCGTCGCCATATTGAGCGGCGTCCGGCAGCCAGCCTGCACCCGCGCCGTCCAGAACGGTGATAAATACTCTTTTCATGAAGATCACTCTCCTTATTTCTATTGTACACGATTTTCGCCGAAATGAAAAGTCCGCCTTGCATTTTCTCCCGGGATGCTTTATGCTTGCAATATTGGAGGTGCTGAAGATGATCCCCATGATGATCGACGATCTGTACGACAAAATGCCCTGGGACAAGATCGACACCGTAGTGTTCGATGTGGGCCAGGTGCTTCTTCGTTTCAACCCTGCGGAGCTGATGCAGCGCATTGTGCCCGAGCGGCCCGACCTGCATGCCCAGCTGCGTTCCTGGGTGTTCCTGTCCCCCTACTGGGTGATGATGGACCGGGGCGGCGTGACCCAGGAGGAGATTATTTCCGCCATGTGCAGCAGCGCGCCCCAGGAGCTTGCGCCCAATATCCGCCGCATCATGACCAACTGGAACGAGCTGGAGGAGATCGGCGAAGGCCTGCGCGCCCTGCATGCCTGCAAGGCCCATGGCAAGCGGCTGTGCGTGCTGTCCAATTACAGCAAGGAGCCCTTTGACCACGCCTATGAAACCCACGACTTCTTTCAGCTGTTCGACAAGCTGTTCATCTCCAGCCACCACCAGCTGGTGAAGCCCGATCCGGCCATCTACCGCAAGGCGGAGGCTTATCTGGAGCTTGATCCTGCCCGCACGCTGTTCATCGACGACGCGCCAGCCAATATCGAAGCTGCGCTGCACTGCGGCTGGCAGGGCCTGTGCTATAACCGCGAAGGAAAACTGGATGCCTTTTTCGCCGAATAACCCCCGATTTTTCCTGCAAAATCGCTGTTTTTCCCTTGACATAGCACTTGACCCATGTTAGAATATTTCGGTAAGCCGCTCGGGAGAGGTCTGTCCAAATGTGCTCCGGCACAACCTCATGGCCCGGCGAGTAAATTTCAGGAGGTGCTGCACCATGTATGCAATCATTGCGACGGGTGGCAAGCAATACCGCGTTTCCCAGGGCGATGTGATCTACATCGAGAAGGTCAACCAGGATGTGGATTCCACCATTTCCTTCGACGTGCTGATGATCGGCAACGAGGGCGAAGTGAAGGTCGGCAATCCCGTGATCGAAGGCGCTAAGGTCGAGGGCAAGGTCGTTGCTCAGGTCAAGGGCGAGAAGATCATCATCTACAAGTACAAGAGCAAGAAGAACTATCATCGTAAGGCCGGCCACCGTCAGCCCTACACCAAGGTGGAGATCACCGCGATCAACGCGTAATGATCCGCGCCGTGCTCTACCGGAACACTGTCGGTCAGTTTACCGGTTACTCTGCCCATGGTCATTCCGACTACGCAGAGGAGGGCTACGACATCGTTTGTGCAGCGGTTTCCGTGCTGGGAGCCACCTGCTGCAACAGTCTTGAAAGCGTGTGCGGCATCACACCCGAGATCGTCGAGAACGACTCCGGCAAGCTGCACTTCTGCCTCCCCCCTTCTGTCGAAGCATCCGCCATGCACGATGCACAAATCCTCTTCGGATTTCTGCACCAGGGCCTGAAGGATGTGGCAGAGCAGTTTCCCCAAGATATTCAGCTTTCCATACAAGATTGGAGGAAAAAAAGATGATTAAGCTCAATCTGCAGCAATTCGCTCACAAGAAAGGTATGGGTTCTACCCGTAACGGCCGTGACAGCGAATCCAAGCGCCTGGGCCCGAAGCGTGCCGATGGCCAGTTCTCTCTGGCTGGCAACATCCTGGTCCGTCAGCGCGGCACCAAGATCCATCCCGGCGTGAACGTTGGCAAGGGCAAGGACGACACCCTGTTCGCTCTGGTGGACGGCGTTGTTCGTTTCGAGCGTCTGGGCCGCGACAAGAAGCAGGTTTCTGTCTATCCTGTTGAGACCGTCGCTCAGTAATCCTGAATCACAAGATGCCTGTCCTTCGGGGCAGGCATTTTCTATTCGCTTATCTTATCCGAAAGAAGTGTTATCATGATCGGAACGCTTATCAATGTGATTGCCATTCTGGCCGGCACAGCTGTAGGCCTGCTGCTGCGCAAGGGTATCCCGGAGCGGCTGCGCGAAACCGTGATGCAGGGCCTGGCCCTGTGCGTGGTGCTGATCGGCGTCACCGGTGCCATCAAGGCCCACGATACCATGTGCGTCATCGTCAGCATGGTGGCGGGCGGCTTGATCGGCAGTGCGGTGAATATCGAGCTGCGGCTGAATCAGCTGGGTGCCCTGGCGGAGCGCAAGCTGCTCAAGGGCCAGCAGGGCGGCAGCTTTGCCAAGGGCTTTGTCACGGCCTCGCTGGTGTATTGCGTGGGTGCCATGGCCATCGTCGGGGCTATGGACAGTGGCCTGCGCGGCAATCACGCCACGCTGATCGCCAAGGCTGCGCTGGACGGCGTGTCTGCCATCTTCTTTGCCAGCACCATGGGCGCAGGCGTGGGGCTTTCCGCCCTGGCCGTGCTGGTGTATCAGGGCAGTATCGCCCTGCTGGCCACCTGGATCGCTCCCCTGCTCACCGACCCCATTATCAATGAAATGTCCGCCGTGGGCAGCCTGCTGATCATCGGCATCGGCCTGAACATGATCTACGACAAGCACATCGCCGTGGGCAATATGCTCCCCGCCATCTTCGTACCCATGATCTACGTTCCGCTGTCCACTTTATTCTGATGCAAGTCACCTTTCAGCCGCAGTGATGCGGCTTTTTTTATTTGCAAATAGACGCAAATCCGATTACTGTTTGTATTGTTTTATTTCCGTTTGTGTTGTATGATGATATTGTCGAATTCGATAGCAACCTTTTATCATACAGGAGGTCATCCTATGTTCATGGAAGAACGCCAGCAGCAGATCCTCGCTGCACTGCAACAAAACGGCAAGATCACCGTTTCTGAAATCGCCGAAACCTACGGCATTTCCACCGAATCCGCCCGCCGTGATTTGGGCATTCTGGAACGCCAGGGCCTGTGCAAGCGCACCCATGGCGGTGCGATCCTTCCCCAGCAGGTCAGCGTGCGTCCGCCGCTGGACCGGGACTTCGCCACCATGCCCATCTACGACAACTACCGGGAGATCGCCCGTGCTGCCGCTGCACTCATCCACAAAAACGATTGTGTGTACCTCACCGGCGGTTCCTTCGGCCACATCATGACCATGTTCCTGCCCACTGATTTCCCCTACACCGTGGTCATCAATTCGGTGGATATCGGCAAAACCCTGCGCAGCTTCAGCAACATCGACGTTTACCTGGCAGGCGGCAAGATGCGGCAGAGCGGCTCCCTGGTGGACAGCCTGGCCACCGAATTTGTCAGCCGCATGCACTTCGACCTGGCGTTTATCACCGGCGGCGGCCTGACGGCGGATTTCGGCCTGTCCAATGGCACGGATGAAACCGCCGCTTTCCAGCGCGCAGTCATCCGCAACAGCCGGCGCAATCATCTGCTCCTGCCCGGCAGCAAGATCGGCGTGGATTCCTTCATCAAGGTTTGTGACGCGGAAGTGTTTGATTCCGTCATCACCGACTGGGACTGCACCGACGACCAGGTTGCCGCGTTGCAGGACAAGGGCGTGGATGTGACCATCGTCGAGGTGCCTCATGACCCGTGAAATGCACCTGCGCAACCTGATCCTTGACCGCTACGCCAGTCTGCGGCAATTCGCCCTGGAGGCAGATATTCCTTACAGTACGCTGATGACGTTGCTATCCCGCGGCATTGGCGGCGCATCCTTCGATGTGGTGCTGCAAATTTGCAGCCACCTGGGCATTGATCCCCGGGAACTGTAAAAGAAACGAGAGAAGTTCAGCGACTTCTCTCGTTTCTTATTGGAGCCCCAGCAGCTCCATCTGGTTTTCGAAGCACAGCGCATTGGCTGTATCTTCGCCATATTTGTTTTTCAGCAGCTCATAGCAGCTCTGCATGCTGCATGGCCTGCTGGACACATTGTGCGCATCGGAAGCCACATAGTCAATGTAGCCGTTTTCGATCATCTTGCGCACCCATCGGTCCGTCAGAAAGCCCTTCTTGGTCAGCAGCGTGTTGCAGTTCATCTGCATCTTCACTGCATATTCCTCGCGCAACTCCTCCACATGCTTCATGGACTGCAAAGCCTTGTACCGCTCCACATGGGCCACGACCACCGTAAAGCCTTCATTGCCCAGGGCTCTCGCCGCCTGGCAAAGACGCTCGAAGGAATCCATCGGGAAGAACTCCGCCAGTACCACCCAGGTCTGCGCCAGCGTAGGCACATAGCCCTCGTGCAGCAGTCTGGGCGATTCATCGGTGTACAGCACCTCGCAGCCGGAGTGGATGGTCAGGTTCAAGCCCTGTTCGTCGCACCACTGCTGAGCCTGGTCAAGGTGTCGCAGGTATCGGTCAGCAGGAAATGCTTCCCGGCCAGGGGTAGCATGGGAGGTGGCCACAATGTGGCTTACGCCCTGCTCGCTGGCGTGGATCAGCATCTTCTGCGTATCTTCAAACGTTTGGGGACCATCGTCCACGCCGTGGATCAGATGGTGGTGAATATCCACGAACATCGTCTCACGCCTTTACTTTTTCTCGGCCTTGTCAGACTTACGCTCGTAGCCGCTGGTGTACTGCTTGTAGTACCCCTTGTTGTAGTACTTCTTCGCACTCAGCGTATCAAAGGTCACCTTGTTGATGATGGCGCCCAGCACCTTGCAGCCGGACTGCTCCATCTGGTGCTTGGCAGAAGCCAGGTCGCGGCGACGGGTGTGGTTGTATTCCACCACGAACACAACGCCATCGCAGTCGTTAGCCATCACCGCAGCGTCGATTACCATGCCCACCGGCGGAGCGTCCACCAGCACCACGTCAAAGGCGGCAGCCAGGTCGTCCAGCATCGCACCGAAGTAAGGAGAGTCGATCAACGCCATGGGGTTCGAAACGTCGCGGCCCGCGGGAATGATGCAGGCGCCGTACATATCCGTTTCGTAAATGGCATCGTCCAGTTCACACTGGCCAGCCAGGTAGTGGGCCAGACCGGTCATCTCACCGGCGGTCTCCATGCCGTAACGCTTCACCAGGAAGGAACGGCGCATGTCAGCATCCACCAGGCACACGCGGCGGCCGCGGCGAGCCATGTTCTGCGCAATGCGCATGGTCATGAAGCTCTTACCCTCGCTCTGAACACAGCTGGTGACGATGATCTTTTTGAGGTTTCTGCCAGCGAAAGCCAGGTTCGTGCAGATGGTGTTGATGGCTTCGGTCGCCGCATAGTCCATGGGCGGAAGCTCACGAATCATTGCCTGTCTCATGCTTTCGCTGCACCTCCTTTGTTCTTGCGCTTCTTCGATACCTCGTTACCCTTGGTAGCAGGCATCATGCCCAGCGTGGGCATATTCAGGTACTTTTCAAGGCTCTCGGAGGTGCGGATGCGGTCATCCGTCAGGAACTGCACCACCACAATGCCGCAAGCCAGCACAGCACCCAGCAGGAAGCCCAGGATCACGTTCCTGGTCTTGTTGGGAGAAGACGGCTTACTGGGGGTGAGAGCCTCCTCGAAGACGTTGGGCATTTCCGTTTCCATCTTCGCAGCAATGAATTCCTGCGCCACCAAGGCATAGGTGTCAGCCAGATCCTTCGCGGCTTCCGGGCTTTCAGCATTCACCTTGATGTACAGAATACGGGTGCCAGAGGGGTTGGAAACACTGACTCTCTTGTCGAGCTCGGTGTAAGTCGTATCCAGGCCCAGACGCTGGATCACCATCTCGTGCACGTGCCAGTTGGAAAACACCTCAATATAGTCGGAAGCCAGCTGGGTGCCGATCTGCAGGTCGGACAGGCTCAGCGCGGAATCCTTGGAATTGAGGACGTACAGCTTGGACGTGGCCGTGTAGGTGGGCGTCATGAACTGGAACGTGATCACGCCAGCGATGATCGCACCGGCAATGGCTGCCAGAATGATGAGCTTCGCTTTCTCCAGAAGACGGTACATCAACTCAACAAGGTCGATCTCCAGTTCTTCAGGCTGCTGGTTTGCCACCGCCATACCCTGGTGCATTTCTTTTGCTTGCAGTTCTTGAGAGGTCATGTTCATCCCCCATGTGGTGTAACTTCGTTTGTCTTGTTGCAAATTGCCCATGAGCAGAAATTCCGCACGCAGCAGCAGATATAAGTACCTGCCGCTGCGTGCGGTCATTTCTCAATGTTGAATCGCCAATTACTTGGTGTTCAGGATGGCCAGGGTAGCAGCGTCAGCGGCAGCGATCTTAGCCATAGCTTCCACGGTGAAGGTCACAGACACAGTGCCATCTTCGTTGGCAGCAGCGTCCAGCACGAACTCTTCAGGCACGTCGCCGGTGTAGGTGCACACAACAGCAACCAGCTTCTGGTCAGCAGTGTAAGCAGTGGCGAAGGTGAACTTGGCGGTCACGGCACCGTTCTCCTCGGTATACTCGGGGGCAGAAACAGCCACGATCTCGTTCAGCTCCAGCTCCACATCGCCCAGCTTCTCGGCGATAGCAGCCTGAACGTCTTCGTCAAAGATGGTCTCAGGCTTAGCGCCGCCCAGCACAGCTTCAACAGCAGCGGTCAGGGCTTCCAGGACCTTCTCGGTGGGCTCGACAACAGTGATGGTCACTTCGCCGTTTTCAGCAACAGCTTCGTTCACAACAGTGATGTCGGTGGTGGTCTTGCTGGGCAGAGCCTCGGCGACAGCAGCCACAGAGGTCAGGACCAGCAGGGTGGCCAGGATCAGGGACAGAACCTTCTTCATAGTAACCCGCTTCCTTTCTTTTTTCTCCGCAATCTCCGCAAGTACGTTTCCGTCACTCTACGGGATTGTAGAAGACATTGATGATCCAGGAGATGATGGATTCTTCGCTCGCGTGGAACTCCATAAATCCATCGTCGCCTGCTTTATATTCACCCGCCAGGGTATCAGCGGGGCGAATATCATACTTGTATGCCCGGTTGATCTCGTTGATGAGCCGACCCCGGGTCACATTGGTGTTGCTGACCTCCTCGATCGCGTCCAGCAGCGTGTCGGCGAAAGAAGCTTCAGCACTGATCCTCTCCTGGATCAGCTGTACCGCAGCATCCATAAAATGCTGCTGGCGGCGCATGCGCTGCTCGTTGGTGCCGTCGCCAATGTGATAGCGGCTGCGCACATACAACTCGGCCTGCTGGCCCTGCAGCTTCATGGTGGTGCCCTGTACCATGGTGGGATCGTAGGCAGAGAAGTCATCCTCAATGGGAACCTTCACGCCGCCCAGGGCATCGTTCAGGATGTTGATGCCGCGGATATCCATGGCCAGGTACAGGTCGATGGGCGCGCCCTGCAAAAGGTTGCTGACGGCATCCACCGTATACTTGCTGTTGGTTTCGTCATCTGCACCGAAGCCGTGGGACAAGCAGATCTGCATCACGCGGGTGCCGACCTTGTTGCCCATCACGCCCAGAACAGCCACATTGGTCATGGTGTCGCGGTCGATCTGCAGCTGATGCACCGTTTTGTTGCGGTGATCCAGCACGGAGAGCACCAGGAAGTCTGCCTGGCCGCCCTGGCGGAAACCAACGGTAGGCGCATCATCTGTTTTATCGTAGCCGATAAACAGCATGCTGGTCAGGTTCGGCTTCATCTGGTAAGTCTTGCCCTGGTATTCCATGGTGGGCAGCTTGCCGAAGTCCTTGCTCATCTGGCCGCGCTGCTCGGGGTAAGCTTCTTCTTCCAGTTTGCTGAAAATGAAGAACCCGATCACCGCCAGCACCAGAACAACGATCAACGCCACCGCGCCCGTGATGCGTTTTGTTTTCGCTTCATAACCATGGCGCACGCTGAATCAACTCCTGCAAGCCAGCATTTTCCGGGTGGGCATACCACACCCAGATAGACTAAACCACGGTGAAAATTATACTATATCTTGCCTCTCCTGTCAATGGTTTTCCCTTTTCAAGCACCTGCATTTTACACTTCTGTTATATTTGCATTTTTTCAGCTATTCTGGCGCACCCTGTTTCAAAGTCATGAACTGTCAAAGGGGTGTCAAACCTTGGTACAGCTTAGCATCTTGGCCATTTCCTTCCTGCTGATCTGGTGGGTCGCACGTCTTGTTTTGGTTCGCCGTGCAAGTGCTTTTCCCCTTCATCGCACGCCCTTTTCAGGCGAACGAAGCCAACAAACACACTTTAATGTGACAGGGTTCGACGCACAATCTTCACGTCCGATTCGACTGGCCATGCACCGGCATGTCCTGACGTTTTTTCAGCAGCTTCTTCAAAGCGACTGTCCCCTCGCCAGCCTGGACTTTCTGCGGGAAAACAGCCGCAGCCTGCTGATGCCGCTGATGTATCTGCACCAGCAGCTACGCCGCTCCCCTTCCCTGCCACGCCATCACTCCGGCGTGCCCAGGCTCCTGCTGATCTGCCAGCAGCACCTGTTGCAGCAGGGTTCAGTCGATGCCCCGGCCCTGCTGGCCCTGCTCAGCAAACATCAGGCCGACCACAGCCTGACCCTGGCTGAACGGCTGCATCTGCCCCTTGGCATGCAGCTGTGCCTGGCGGAGCAGCTCCACGCCGTGCTTCATCAATTGTCCCATTGCGTTCATGAACACCAGGCAGGGCAGCAGCTGGCACGCCGTCTTACACGCACCCGCAAACCCATGGCTCTGCTGGAACAGCAGCATTTTTCCGTTACCGCAACGCAGTCCATGCTGACCTGGCTGCGCGCTTATCAGGAGCATTCGCTTCTTGCCGCGCTGGAGGAACGCATGGGGCAAGACGGCTATTCCTCTGCCATGGTGGCAGAGCAGCACGCCCAGCAGCAGTCTGCTCTGATCGACCAGCTTTCCGGCATTCTGCAAGCCTTCCGCACGCTGGATAAGCTGGACTGGCCCACCGTGCTGGAGCCTGACGATCCCCTCCACCTGCAACTGCTGCACGACCCGTCAGACACCTATCCCCGCATGGATGCGGACAGCCGCATGCTGTACCGCCAGCGCATAGCTGCATTGGCTCGCCTTTTTCGGACGGATGAAACCCGTCTGGCCCGGGAGCTCCTGGTGCTCTGCGCTGCTGCCGAACCAGACGGGCTGCATGACCACACCGGATGGTATCTGCTGGAACCCCAGGGCATGCACGCCCTGCAGCATCATCTGGGCACCAGGCGGGGCACGGTGGCCTTGTTCTGCCGCCGCTATGCACCCTGGCTGTATCGCATCAGCCTGGGAATTTCAGCGGTGATTTCTGCATTGCTCTTCCTGCACAGCGGTCACCCCTTGTTCATGCTGCCCGTTTTTCTCGGCGTGGCCAGCTGCCTCACCCATCTGGTCGCAGACAGCCTCGTCCGCCGCTTTCTGCCTCCGCTCCCCCGCCCCCGCATGCAGGTCGATCATGTCAGCGAGGACATGCGCACCTTGGTGGTAATCCCCACCGTCCTGCGCGACCACAGCCAGGTCGTTCCCATGGTGCGCCGCCTGCTGTTGGCCCGCAAGGCCTTCCCGGAGGGGGCCATCGACTGCCTGCTGCTGGCGGATTACGGCGACAGCATCACCCAGACCAGCAGCAGCGACCAGGCCATCATCACCGCCGGGCGCATGGCTGTGGAAGCCATCGACGGCGACGGTGGCAGCATGATGTACTTCCAGCGGCGCAGGGTGTGGGACGCCGACCAACGGTGCTACATCGGCCGGGAACGCAAGCGCGGTGCCCTGGAAAGCCTGAACCAGCTGATCGTTCACGGCGAATGTGCCGATGAATTCGACGCCGCCACCGTGCCGCCTTCCTTCCTGCACCGCCGTTACGCTTATGTGCTCACCCTGGACAGCGACACCACCACCGCGCCGGATGCCATCCTGCCGCTGATCGGCACCCTGTCCCATCCGTTGAATGAACGCCGTCATACTGCCGAGGGCGTGCGGGGCATCAGCATCCTTCAGCCCCGGATGGAAGTCGACCCCGACCATGTGCACAGCCGCATCTCTCTGTGGGAGGGCGGCCCCGGCGGCGTGGATCCCTACGGCGGTGGAGCCAGCAGCCTGTGGCAGCAGCTTTCCGGCCGAGGACACTTCCAGGGCAAGGGACTCTACCGCCCCGACGCCCTGCTGGAGGCCACCGAGGGGTGGATCCTCCCGGATACTGTCCTCAGCCACGACCTGCTGGAAGGCGAACTGTCCGGCTGCGCACAAGTTTCCTCCACCGCGCTCTACGACGGACATCCTTCCACCGTTACCGGCTGGCTCAAGCGGCTGCACCGCTGGACCCGGGGCGACTGGCAGCTGCTGCCCTGGCTCTTTTCCCATGTCAAAACCCCCGGCGGCGTGCGGCGGAATCCCCTCGCCTCCAACAGCCGCTACCATATCCGGCAAAACCTGCGCCACAGTCTGATCCCCGTTTGCCAGCTGCTGCTGATGCTCTATGCCGTGCTGGCCAGAAACACGCCGCTGGCCCTGTTTGCCCTGCTTGTGCCGGAGTTTCCGCAGTTGTTCTCCTGGCGGACACTGGCCCACTGGGTGCACCTGCCCCTGCGTGCCGCCATCCGGGCGGATGCCATCCTCCGTGCCCTGTGGCGGAGCTTTTTCTCCCACCAGCACCGGCTGGACTGGCAGCCTGCCGCCCACGCCGACGGCGGCGCGGAGCTTTTCTCCCTGGAGAACTGGAGCCAGGGGCTGGCCGCCATTCTCTTCGCCGTCGCCGCCTTGGCTGATGCGCCGCTGTTCCTGCCGGGGCTTGTGTTTGCCGCGGCCTTCGCCTGCTTCCCCCTGATGCACATCCACCTGGACGCTCCCCTGCACCTGGCCCAACGCCCCACCAAAGAAATGGCCACCTCCCTCATGGAGATCGCCGAATCCACCTGGCGTTTCTTTGAGGAAACCGTCACCGAGGCCGACCACCATCTTCCGCCGGACAACCTGCAGGTGAAACCCTGGCGCGGCCTGGCCCGGCGCACATCGCCCACCAACATTGGCATGTATCTTCTGTCCTGTCTGGCCGCCAGGGAGCTGGGCATCATTTCTACCGAGGACATGTGCCGCCGCATCCGTCACACCATGGATACCCTGGAGCAGCTGCCCCTGTGGCACGGCCTGTCCTACAACTGGTACGCCACCGACACCCTGGCCGTGATGGATCCTCCCTTCATTTCCAGCGTGGATTGCGGCAACCTTTGCGCCTGCCTGATCGCCGTGGCCCAGGGGCTTCGCGCCTGCCTGCCGGAAATGGCAGAGGAACACCGCCGCCTGTCCCATCAGGTGGACAGCTTTGCTGCGCACATGGAGCTGCACCGCCTGTTCGACCATGACGCCCAGCTGTTTTCCATCGGCTACGACACAAAGAAGGAAGCCCTGGATGCCGCCCATTACGACCTGTTTGCCTGCGAGGCGCAGCTGCTCAGCTTTGTGGCCGTGATGCGCCGCGACGTGCCTCTGCGCCACTTTGCCCGGCTGAACCGTACGCTGGTGCGCACAGGCCGCAGCACAGCCTACATCAGCTGGGGCGGCACCGCCTTTGAGTACCTGATGCCCCGGCTGCTCCTGCCCACCACCCACGGCACCATGATGAGCCACACCCTGCAGGCCATGATCCGCGCCCAGCACAGAAATGGTGTGGAGGGCATGTTCGGCATTTCCGAAAGCGGTTGGTGGGGCTTTGACCCCCAGATGAATTACCAATACCGCGCCTGGGGCCTGCCGGAGCTGGCCCTGGGCCCCTGCGGCAGCCACCCGGTCATCGCGCCCTACGCCGCCGCCCTGTGCCTGCCCTTTGCCCTGGAGGAAGCCCACGACAGCCTGATGCGGCTGCGCAGCCGGGGCATGTTGGGCCGCCTGGGGTATTACGAGAGCATCGACTTTGACCCGGCCCATCTGCCCGACGGCACGCAAGAAGCCATCGTGCAGAGCCACATGGCCCATCACCAGGGCATGCTGCTGTGCGCCCTCTGCAACGCCTTGACCGACCAGGCACTGGTGCGGCACTTCGCCTCGGTGCCTGCGGCTGCTGCGGCCTCTCTGCTGTTGAAGGAAAAGCACCTGCCACGCCTGACGCTGCCCCCCAGGATCATCCACCCCGAGAACATCGCCCCCAAGGAGCCTCCCTTCCGCCGCAGTGCCCAGGCCATGACCGCCCCGGTGGATGCCCACGTCATCGGCAGCCCCGAGGCCATGCTGCTCATGTCTGCCCAGGGGCTGGGTGTGATGCGCTCCCGTGGCATCGAGCTGACCCGGTTCACCGGCGATCCCACCCAGCTGGAGGGCATCCAGTTCTACCTGAACGACGGCCTGACCACCTACCGCCTGACCGACCCAGCCCTGCCCGGCGACACCCTGTTCAGCGAGGGCAGCATCCGCTTCATCCGCACCTGCGGCAGCCTGCAAACCACCCTCACCGCCCTGACAGACCCGGTGCAGGGGTCCTTCCTGCATGTGGTAGAAGTGGCCAACCTGGCCGCCCGGGAGTGCATCATCGACCTGGCCTCCTGCCTGGTGCCCGAGCTGCGTCCGGAGGCCTCCGACCATCCTGTATACAGCGATTTGTTTATCGAAACCGCCAGGCCCGAGGAACGGGTGCTCACCGTGACGCGCCGCCCCAAGGCATCAGGCGAACGCAAGCTCACGCTATGTCACGCCATTTCCACCCACGAACCCCTGCTGGCACTGGCCGCGCAGACCGACCGCATGGCCTTCCAGGGGCGCAACCACACGCTGCACCAACCTGTCTCCCTGCGCCAACCCCTGCAGGACGGCCTCATTGGCGCGCCCGTCACGCCCTGCGCATCCTTCCGTGCACGGCTGAAGGTGGGTGGCCGTGGCAAGGCTGCGGTGATCTTCGTCACCCGGCTGATGCGCCCCGGCGAGGCATTCTCCCTGGATGCCCTCACCCCTCGCCTGTCCGATCTAAACGGTCTGCTCACCCTGTCCCGGCTACTGAGTCGCACCATGACCGACTCGCTGCCCCTGCCGCAATCCCGTGCCGGGGAGCTCACCCGGCTGTTCGGGCCGCTGTTGTGGCGCAGCCAGCCTCATCAGGGGGCCGTGTCGCCTTTGATGCACGGGCACGAGTTCCTTCGCACCATCGGCCTTGACCCCCACCAACCCCTGCTGACGCTGATGCTGCACTCCGACGCCTGTGCCTCCCTGGTCACCGATGCCGCCGACGCCGTGTCCTGGCTCGGCCTGATGGGACAAAAAGTGCAGTTGTGTATCCTCTGCGAAGGCGACCAGGCCGACCGTGCCCGCATGAAAGCCCAAAACGTCCTGATGACTCGTCACGCCGCGCTGCTGCTGGCCTCCGACCTGCCTGAAGGCGGCCGCGAGACCCTCGAAGCCCTTTCCCGGGTCATTCTGTACGAAGGAGCCGGTACCGTCACGGCTCAGCTGGAAGCACAGTCCTGCCCCCTGCCCGATCTTCTCCCGACCGACGCTGATCCCCAGTCACCACCCCTGGAGCCCGAAACGCTCCGCTTTGACAACGGCATCGGCGGCTTTCAGCCCGGCACGGATGATTATGTCATCCGCCTGGAAAGCGGCTCTGCCACGCCTGCGCCCTGGTGCAGCCTGCTTTCCGGCGAACGTTTCGGCACCCTATGCATGGAGAGCGGCCTGAACATGTCCTTCGCCGGTAACAGCCACCTGCACCGGCTCACCCCCTGGAGCAACGATCCTGTGTGCCCCACCGTGGGGGAAGCCGTCTATCTGGCGCAGGGACAAAATGTGTTCACTCCCACACCAATGCCCCTGGGGCAAGGGCTCTCCTGCCGGGTGCAGTATACCCCCGGCGTTACCGTATGGCGCAGCCTGGGATACGGTCTGGACATGACGCTCACTGCTGCCACGATCCCCCACACCGCCTTTGGCAGCCGCACCCTGCGCCTGAAAAACATGACAAAAAGTGCACAATCCTTCACCTTAGTGATCGCTGCGCGCTTCGTTATGGGCCGGGGCGGCATGGATGAATCCCTGGTGTGTCTCACCCCCATCGAGAACGGCGTGGTGGCGCACTCGCCCCTCATGCCCCAGCTTGGCTGCCTTTCCCTGGCAGAAGGTCGCAGCACCGCCCGCATCGTCAGTCCGCTGGCATTCCACGGGTTCAGTGCTTTACCGAATCTCAACGCCCCCGATGACGAGGCCGGTACCCTGGCCCTGCTGGAAATGGAGATCACCATCCCGGCCGGGGGCAGCGAGGCCGTCACCTGGCTCCTGGGTGCCTGCCGCCAGATGGACGACCTGGAACGCCTGCTGAGCCAAATCAGGCAAGGCGGCACCTCTGTGCTGTACCGCGCCGCACGCCAGCAATGGGCATCCCGGCTGGATGCCCTGCGCATCGCCACCCCCGACGACGGCCTGAACCTGCTTATCAACCGCATCCTACCCTGGCAAACCCGGGTCTCCCGGCTGGAAAGCCGCTGCGGCTTCTACCAGGCTGGCGGTGCCATCGGCTTCCGCGACCAGTTGCAGGACATGACCGCCCTCACCCTCACCGAGCCCCAGCGCGTCCGCGCCCACCTGCTGAACTGCACCCGTCACCAGTATGTGGAGGGCGACGTGCAGCACTGGTGGCATCCGCAACAGACCGGCGTGCGCACCCGCATTGCGGATGACCGCCTGTTCCTGCCCTTCATGGCCTGCTGGTACATCCAGCACACCGGCGATGCTGCCGTCCTGCAGGAGCAAGTCCCCTGGCTGCTGGGCGAACCCGTCCCCGACGGGCAGGAAGACCTCTACCACACGCCGCCCTCCACCCAGGAAACCGATTCCCTGCACACCCACTGCATCCGCGCGCTGACCTCCATCCGCCTGGGGCCCCACGGTCTGCCCCTGATGGACGGCGGCGACTGGAACGACGGCATGAACCGCGTCCGGGGTGAGAGCATCTGGCTGGCGCTGTTCTATGCCTATACGCTGAAAGCCTTTGCCGAACACTGCGACGAGGCTGCACAAGCCGAGATCCTGGAAGTTCACAGCCGCCTGGTGGAGTCCATCGAACGCTTTGGCTGGGACGGCTCCTGGTACATGCGCGCCTTCTTTGAGGACGGCATGCCCCTGGGCAGTGCTGCCAGCCCGGAGTGCCGCATCGACAGCCTGTGCCAGAGCTGGGCTGTGCTGGCCCTGGGCGTGACCCAGCGCACCGCCCAGGCTGTGGATCAGGCCTGGCAGCAGCTTTACGATCCGCGCCGGGGCCTGATGAAGCTCCTCACTCCTCCCTTCGACGGCAAGCTGGACGCAGGCTACATCGGCGGCTATCTGCCCGGCATCCGGGAGAATGGCGGCCAGTACACCCATGCAGCTGCCTGGATGCTCTGGGCCCTGTGCGAACTAGGCTGGGCCGACCGTGCCTGGGAGTTAGTCACCGCCCTGAACCCCATCCGCCACGGCGAGAACCCCGACCGTTACCGCCTGGAACCCTATGCCCTGGCCGGGGACATCTACACCAATCCCCAGCAGATGGGCCGGGGCGGTTGGAGCCACTACACCGGCAGCGCGGCCTGGCTGTATACCATTGTGGTGGAAAAGCTGCTGGGCCTGCACAAGCGCGGCGACCAGGTGCGCCTGCACCCCATGGTACCCCCGGAATGGGACGGCTTCACCATCAGCCTGCAAGTGGGCAGCAGCACCTGGCACTTCCACGCTGGCCGGGATATCCCTGCCCTCACCTGCGACGGCGAACCCGTACCTTCCGGCTGGGTCACCCTGCGCGACGACGGGCATATTCATGAAGTCCGCACACCTTTACGCCGGAGCTGAAACCGTGGTATAATGGCTGTAACCACTTGAGAGGATGATTTCATGAAGCGTGTGGGCATCATCACCTTCCTGCATAATGATAACTACGGCTCCACCCTGCAGGCCTGGGCCTTGCAGAAGGCCGTGAGCGAACTGGGCTACCAGGCCGAGCATATCGACTACAAGCCCAGCCAGGCGGAAAAGATCCGCAATCTGCTGCTGAGCGGCAACTCCCCCAAGCTGATCCTGGATGGGCTGCAAAAGAAGGTCGTGAAGGCCAGCAACCAGGGGGCCCGCAGCAAGAGCGCCTCCTTCGCCGATTTCTACCGGGAGAACATGCACCTGTCCCCTGTCTGTGCCGACCACGCCGCCCTGAAGAAACAGGCCGCCCATTACAGTGCACTGCTTTGCGGCAGCGACCAGATCTGGTCGCCGGTGTGGCTGAACCCGGCGTATTTCCTGGATTTTGCCTCCCGTCAGCCCAAGGTGGCTTATGCGCCCTCCCTGGGTGTGAGCCAAATGCCCAACCAAAGAAAAGCCCGGCGCATGGCCGGACTGATCAAAGACTTTTCTGCTGTTTCTGTGCGCGAGGCCGAGGGTGCCGCCCTGCTGGAGCCCATGCTGGGCCATGCCCCCCAGGTGTTGCCTGATCCGGTGTGCCTCCAGCCCCGTGATGCCTGGCAGGAACTGGCCCAGCGTCCCGGGCGCAAGCACCCGTACCTTTTGTGCTATTTCATCGGCGACGATCCGTCCTACTGGCGGCGTGTGGAGGAGTTCTCCCGCAAGACCGGCCTGAGGGTGAAGGTCATCCCCGTTACCGAGAATGCCTACCGCCAGCCCTACGACCTGGCGGACGGGCTCTCCCCCCAGCAGTGGCTTGGCTGGCTGGACGAAGCCGCCTACATCTGCACCGATTCCTTCCACGGGGCCACCTTTGCCTCCATTTTGCAGCGGCCCTTCTCCGTGTTCCGCCGCTACCGCGATGACGACCCGGAGTCCAAGAACAGCCGCATCGACAACCTGATGCGCCAGCTGGGCCTGGACACCGAGGGCGAGGATATTCCCTGGGAGCAAGTCAGTGCCAGGCTCAGCGATCTGCGCCAGCAGGGGCTTGCCTGGCTGGAAACCGCCCTGCAGCAGGCCCTCGACGGCCCCACCGCCACCTTCGTCAAAGCAAAGAAGTAAGTGCCTCCGGCAGCTGCGCATGCAGGTGCAGCGTTTCCCCCGTCATGGGATGCACCAGCACCAGCTCTGCCGAGTGCAGCGCAAACCGCCCCGGCAGCTCCGGCAATTCTGAGCCATACAGAAAGTCGCCGCACACCGGCCAGCCCATGTGGCTCATGTGCACCCGAATTTGATGCGTCCGGCCTGTTTCCAGCCGAAGCCGCACCAGGGCACGGCCGCCGCTGGCTTTCTCCACCTGATAGTGCGTCACCGAGGGCCGCCCCTCCGGGCACACCTGCCGCCGGATGCTGGCTTCCTCCACCTTGGCGATGGGTGCGTCAACGGTGCCACACGCCGGTTCCGGCACGCCCTCCACCACAGCCAGATAGATCCGCTGAAACGCCTCTGTGTGCAGCTGCTTTTGCAAAAGGTGCTGCATATGGGGCGTTTTTGCAACCACCATCAGGCCGCTGGTGCCCTTGTCCAGCCGATTCACAGGCCGGTACACATAATCCTTGGGGCAGCCCATGTAGGCAAACGCCGCGTTCTCCAGCGAATCATCCGGGTAGGCCGCGCTGCTCTGGCTGGCCAGGGGCGCAGGCTTGTTGATCACCAGCAGGTGCTCGTCCTCATAGGGGATATCCAGTGCCAGGTCATAGGGCCGCAGCTGATACACCGGCTTTTCCTCCGGCCAGAGCATGGTCACCACCTGCCCGGCATGGAGCGGGGCATTCACCGGCGTGGGCACGCCGTCCACCAGGATGCGGTTATCCCACTTGGCGGATTTCATGGCCGAGTAGCTCACGCCCATGTCGCGGCGCAGCACGTCACGCAGCCTGCGGCCTTCCTGCTGCACGATATAATCCACATTCATCACCCACCCCAGTATAGCCCAGCCTTGCCCCCTTGTCCACCCCGGATATTTTGTGGTATAATACGTTTTCAAGGAGGATGACTATGGGACGCATCGTTGTGGTTGCCGAAAAGCCCAGCGTGGGCCGGGATATCGCCCGGGTGCTGGGGTGCAGAAATCAGGGCAAGGGCTGCCTGATGGGCGACCAGTACATTGTCACCTGGGCTGTGGGGCACCTGGTCACCCTGTGCGAGCCTGACGAGCTGGACGAAAAATACAAGAAGTGGTCCATGTCCACCCTGCCCATCCTGCCGGAGGATATCCCACTGAAGGTCATTGCGTCCTCCCGGGATCAATACAAGGTGGTGAAGGATCTCATCACCGCCGCCGAAACCGACTCCGTCATCTGCGCCACTGACGCAGGGCGCGAGGGCGAACTGATTTTCCGCTACATCTATCAAAAAAGTGGCTGCAACAAGCCCATTCAAAGACTGTGGATCTCCTCCATGACCGACGAGGCCATTGCCGAGGGGTTCCGCACCATCCACCCCGGCGAAAAGTATGAGGGTCTGTTTCACAGTGCCCAGTGCCGCTCCCAGGCGGACTGGCTGGTGGGCATGAACGCCTCCCGGGCCTTTACCCTCAAGTATGATACGCTGCTCTCCGTGGGCCGTGTGCAAACGCCCACCCTGGCGATCCTGGTGAAACGCCGCCAAGAGATCGAGAACTTCAAGCCGGAGGAATACGCCACCCTTACCGCCGACTTCGGCGACTACAAGGGCATGTGGTTCGACGAGAAGCTTGACCCCGACACCCACCTGCCCAACGCTGATGCCGCCAAGGCCATCGCTGCCCAGGTGAAGGGACAGACGGGCACCGTGCTCTCTGCTGAAACCACCCGCAAGCGCGACCTTCCGCCCCAGCTGTACGACCTGACCAGCCTGCAGCGCGACGCCAATAAGCTATTGGGCTTCACCGCCGACAAAACGCTGAAGCTGGCCCAGAGCCTCTACGAAACGCGCAAGGCCCTCACCTACCCCCGTACCGACAGCCGCTATCTGTCCCCGGACATGATCCCCCGTGTGGTGCAAACCATGAAGCTTTTGCCCCAGCAGTACCAGGCCCTGGTGCCTCCGGCCCTGCCCGGTGGCAAGCTGCCCGTCAGCAAGCGCACCGTGGATGAAACCAAGGTCACCGACCACCATGCACTGATCCCCACCGCCAAGCGTGTGGACCCCTCCACCTTCCCCGAGGACGAGCGGCAGCTCTACGACCTGGTGGCCCGGCGCATGCTGGCGGCCTTCTATCCCCCCTGCGAATACGATGCCACCAAGGTCATCACCCAGGTGGGCGAGCATCGCCTCCGCACCAATGGCCGGGTGGTTTTGCAAAACGGCTGGCGGGACATTGCGCCCCTGGCCAATCCCCCCAAGACCCGTAAAAAGAAGCCTGCCGAAAGCGAAGAAGAAACCGCCCTGCCGCCCCTGTCCCGGGGTGATGTGCGCACCGTGAAGGATACGCATATCAAGCAGGACGCCACCAAGCCGCCGCCCCAGCATAACGACGCCTCCCTGCTTTCCGCCATGGAAAACGCCGGGCGCGAGCTGGAGGATGAAGAGCTCCAGCGGCAGATGAAGGGCAGCGGCATCGGCACCCCTGCCACCCGTGCCGCCATCATCGAGCGGCTGATGCAGGTGGGCTATGCCCAGCGCAAGGGCAAGACCATCCTGGCTACGGACAAGGGCGTGCAGCTCATCGCCATCATGCCTCAGGAGATTGCCTCCCCCGAAATGACCGGACGCTGGGAGCTGGCCCTGGACCAGATCACCGACGGCAAGCAGGACCCTGCCAAGTTTATGGAGAGCATCCGCCGCTTCTCCACCTTCCTGGTGAATTACGCCCGGGATAACCGCGCCAGCGTGGTTTTCCCCGATGACGGCCGCCGCAAAAAGCGGCAGCAGAAGCTTACCGCCAAAGGCAAAGCCGTGCCCGATGTGGTCTGCCCCGTGTGCGGCCAGGGCCAGGTGCTGGAAAGTGCCCAGACCTTCTTCTGCTCCCGGCTCAGCGAGGGCTGCCACTTCACCCTGTGGAAGGATTGCCTCACCCGGGGCGGCGGCCCGGAAATAACCGACAAACTGGTGCAGCTGCTACTCAAGCAAAAGCAGCTGCGGGGTTCCACCGGCACCATCGTGCTCGGCGACCAGCGCATCGCCTTCTACCCCATCGGCTCCAACGGGGCCACCGTGAACCGCAGCGTTATCTATCAGAAGTAACCTTGCATTTCCCATGCAATTGGGCTACAATAAAATCACCATTCAAAGAAAGAAGGACACCAACATGGCTGAAAAGCTTCGCAAGCGTTGCGAGATCGAAGAAAAGTACAAGTGGAAGCTTACCGACATTTATCCCACCGTGGAGGACTGGGAGAAGGCTTTCGCCGCCCTGGGCGAGAAGATCGCCGCCTTTGCCCAGTTCGACGGCAAGGTGGCTGAGGATCCCCGCAAGGTCATCCGCGCCTACTTCGCCCTGGACGAAGAACTGATGCCCGTTTTTGAGTACGCCTTCCTGAACAAGGAGACCGACAACGGCGACCCCGCCGCCCAGGCCATGAGCGACCGCGTCCACGCCCTGGGTGTGCAGGCCGGCACCGCCTCCGCCTTCATGACCCCCGAGCTGCTGGAACTGGACGAGAGCGTCCTCACCGAGATGATGAACGATCCCGAGATGAGCGACTACTCCGTGTTTCTCGCAGATCTCCTGCGCGACAAGGCCCACGCCCTGCCCAAGGACCAGGAGCGTCTGCTGGCCATGATGGGCCAGGTGTCCAGCGCGCCCAACAATGCCTTCTCCATGCTCACCGACGTGGACATGAAGTTCCCCACCATCACCCTGGAGGACGGCTCCCAGCAGGAGCTGACCGAGGGCAACTACTCCACCTTCATCCACAGCGGCAACCGTGAGGTGCGCAAGCAGGCCTTCGAGGGCATCATGGGCACCTACGGCAAGTTTGGCAACACCATCGCCGCCACTTACAACGGCTCTGTGCAGAACGATACCTTCCGCGCTGCTGCCCGCAAGTATTCCTCTGCCCTGGCCGCCAAGATGGAGCCCCTGCAAATTCCCCAGGCCGTCTATGACAATCTGATCGAGGTCATCCACGAATTCCTGCCCGTGCTGAACGAGTACCTGGAGCTGCGCAAGAAGGTGCTGGGCCTGGATGAACTGCACATGTACGACCTTTACTGCCCCATGGTCAGCGATTTCAAGATGGACATGCCCTATGAAAAGGCCTTCGATCTGGTGCTGGAGGGCCTCAAGCCCATGGGCGAGGACTACATCGCCAAGCTGGTGGAAGCCCGCGACAACGGCTGGATCGACGTTTACCCCAGCGAGAACAAGTCCTCCGGTGCTTTCTCCGCCGGCGGCCTGGCCAAGGTGCACCCCTATGTGCTGCTGAACCACAACGATAACCTGGACAGTGCCTTCACCATCGCTCACGAGCTGGGCCACTCCATGCACAGCTATTACAGCAACCAGGCCCAGCCCCTGCCCAAGGCTGATTACAGCCTGTTCGTGGCGGAGGTCGCCTCCACCTGCAACGAGGCCGTGATGATGCGCCACCTGCTCTCCACCTTCACCGACAAGAAGGCCCAGGCCTATCTGCTCAACCACTTCCTGGAGCAGTTCCGCACCACCTGCTTCCGCCAGACCATGTTCGCTGAGTTTGAGCGCATCAGCCACGACATGGCCGCCAAGGGCCAGCCCCTGACCAAGGACTCCCTGTCCAAGGCCTATTACGAGCTGAACCAGAAGTACTACGGTGCCGCCTGCGAAGTGGACGAGGTCATCGCCAACGAGTGGATGCGCATCCCCCACTTCTACCGCGCCTTCTATGTGTACGTCTACGCCACCGGTCTGTGCGCCGCCGTGAGTCTGAGCGAGCGCATCCTCACCGAGGGCGAATCCGCCGTGGCCGACTACCGCAAGTTCCTTTCTGCTGGCAGCAGCGTGCCCCCCATCGAGGCCCTGAAGCTGGCCGGCATCGACATGTCCAGCCCCGAACCCCTGCGCAAAGCCATGTCCGTCTTCAAGGACACCCTGGAGAAGTTCAAGGCAGTCCTGTAACCAGGGGCTTTGCCCCTGGACCCCACCAGAGGGGCTTTCAGCCCCTCTGGACACCCCGACCAAAGGGTCTTCGACCCTCTGGACTCCCTTTTTTGAGAGGGCAAACATACGCTATTTCAGAAGGGGTCACGGCGCGCAACAGGCGCGCCGCGACGCGGGGCAAGAAGCGTGGGTGCCCAGCCAACAAACTGCATTACGCATTCCGAATTCCGAATTCAGGAGGCACTCCTATGATGAACGGCTACAACAAGGATGACGCCCTGGCGTTCATCCTGCCCCGCATCGACCGCAAAGGCCACAAGGCCCTGTCCTTCCTCATCGACCAGCTGATCAGCCAGGCTATCGACGCCGATATGGCTTTCATGCACGAAGCCGGTGTGCTGGACGAAAACGGCGACGCAGGCGACAACTACTACGACGATGACGAGGCCTTCGAGTACATCGTCGAGGCCCTCACCGCCCAGAACAACTTCGACCCCGACATGTCCGTCAAGGTCGGCGGCCTGATCGACGACTATATGGACCTGCAGCAGGAATACCTGGAGCAAGCCGGTCTGTGCGATTGGGAATAAAACAACACACGAAAGGCTCCCTCACCCGAGGGAGCCTTTTCTCATACAAAAAGCGACCCGCCTTTCGGCAGGCCGCGTAAAACCGTTCCACGCGCAATCAGTCGAACAAAGTGCTCAACTCAATCGCGGCTTGGGAGTCCAGAGGGGTGATACCCCTCTGGCGGGATCTCTAAGGGCAGAGCCCTTAGAGCTGGGGGCCAGCAGCAACCAGGGCCTTGCCAGCGTCGTTGCCGGTGTACTTCACGAAATTCTTGATGAAGCGGCCAGCCAGATCCTGGGCCTTGGTCTCCCACTCGGAGGCGTCGGCATAGGTGTCGCGGGGATCCAGGATGGCGGGGTTCACGCCGGGCAGCTCGGTGGGCACTTCCAGGTCGAACATGGGGATCTTCTTGGTGGGAGCCTTCAGGATGTCACCGTTCAGGATGGCGTCGATGATGCCGCGGGTATCCTTGATGGTGATGCGCTTGCCGGTGCCGTTCCAGCCGGTGTTGACCAGGTAGGCCTTGGCGCCGTTGGCTTCCATCTTCTTCACCAGTTCCTCACCGTACTTGGTGGGATGCAGCTCCAGGAAGGCCTGGCCGAAGCAAGCAGAGAAGGTGGGGGTGGGCTCGGTGATGCCGCGCTCGGTGCCAGCCAGCTTGGCGGTGAAGCCGGACAGGAAGTAGTACTGAGCCTGTTCGGGGGTCAGGATGGACACGGGGGGCAGCACGCCGAAAGCATCAGCAGACAGGAAAATCACGTTCTTGGCAGCGGGAGCCGCAGAAACGGGCTTCACGATGTTCTTGATGTGGTCGATGGGATAGGACACGCGGGTGTTCTCGGTGACGGAGTCGTCAGCGAAATCGCACTTGCCGTTCTCGTCCACGGTCACGTTCTCCAGCAGAGCGTTGCGCTTGATGGCAGCGTAGATGTCGGGCTCGGACTCGGCATCCAGGTTGATGACCTTGGCATAGCAGCCGCCTTCGAAGTTAAACACGCCGTTGTCGTCCCAGCCGTGCTCGTCGTCACCGATCAGCAGACGCTTGGGGTCGGTGGACAGGGTGGTCTTGCCGGTGCCGGACAGGCCGAAGAACAGGGCGGTGTTCTCGCCGTTCATATCGGTGTTGGCGGAGCAGTGCATGGAAGCCATGCCGTTCAGGGGCAGGTAGTAGTTCATCATGGAGAACATGCCCTTCTTCATTTCGCCGCCGTACCAGGTGTTCAGGATAACCTG
>JAGBBA010000069.1 GCA_017938695.1 Clostridia bacterium
ATATCGCCGACAGCTACACCCAGTATCCCTTCATGATCTACCAGATCCAGACCAAGTTCCGCGACGAGCCCCGCTGCCGCGGCGGCCTGATCCGCGTGCGCGAGTTCACCATGAAGGACGCTTACTCCTTCCACACCTCTCAGGAGGATCTGGAGCGCTACTACCAGATCTGCTATGACGCCTACAACCGTATCTTTGCCCGCGCAGGCGTGCCCGAGGTGGTGGCCGTTGCCAGCGACAGCGGCATGATGGGCGGCAAGGTGTCCCACGAGTATATGCTGCTGACCGCCGTGGGCGAGGATACCATCGTGCTGTGCCACGACTGCGACTACCGCGCCAACATGGAAGCCGCACCCTGCATCGTGACCAACGAGGCTGGCGAAATGGCCGAGCTGACCAAGGTTTCCACCCCCGATGTGAAGAGCATCGAGGATCTGTGCGCCTTCCTGAACGTGCGCGCCGATCAGACCTGCAAGGCCGTGGTATATCAGGAGAACCTGACCGACAAGTACGTGGTGGCTTTCCTGCGCGGCGATCTGGATATCAACGAAACCAAGCTGCGCAACTATATCAAGGCTGAAATCCATCCCGCCGAGCTGACCGAGAACAGCCCCCTCACTGCCGGTTTCATCGGCCCCAAGGGCATTTCCAGCGAAGTGCGCGTGGTGTTCGACGCTTCCCTCAAGGGCATCAACGCCCTGGTGTGCGGCGCCAATGAGGCCGACGCTCACCTGACTGGCCTGAACATCGCCCGCGACATCGGCGATGTGGAATACGTGGACGTGGCCAAGGCGTACGACGGCGGCATCTGCCCCGTTTGCGGCAAGCCCAGCATTTACACCTCCCGCGGCATCGAAGTGGGCAACATCTTCCAGCTGGGCACCAAGTACACCGAGAGCATGGGCATGACCTATGTGGATCAGGATGGCAGCATGAAGAACCCCATCATGGGCTGCTACGGCATCGGCGTAGGCCGTCTGGCCGCCTCCGTGTGCGAAGCCCATCGGGACGATTACGGCCCCATCTGGCCCATCTCCATCGCTCCCTGGCATGTGCACCTGTGCTCCATGCGCCCCGACAACGAGGAAGTGGCTGCCATGTCCCAGAAGATCTACGACGAACTGACCCAGAAGGGCATCGAAGTGATCTGGGATGACCGTCCCGTCAGCGCGGGTGTTATGTTCGCCGATGCCGACCTGTTTGGCGTGCCGGTGCGCATGATCGTCAGCCCCAAGGGCCTCAAGAGCGGCACCATCGAGGTTTCCACCCGCGACAAGTCCATGCAGGAGCGCAAGCCCGTGGAAGAAGCCGTGGACTTCGTGTACAACTACGTGGTTGAGGAACTGGCTAAGCTGGAGTGCAAGCTGTAAAACAAACATTGCCTATACAGAATCAACTTCTTTTTCAACACCAAAGGCCCGGCAGATTGTTCTGCCGGGCCTTTGGCATGACTGCCTGAATAGGCGATTTTCACTTGCATCTCATGGCAGCATTGGTTAAAATAGGTTTAGAATGAGGTGACCACCATGAACGAAATCATCCTGAACCGGCTTAAGGCCATCACAGAGGAAGAGAGAGCCATCCTGCAGGGTGAGCCCTTGCAATGGAGCCATTACGGCGAGGGCGAAATCCTGACGATATCGGGCCAGCGATTGCTGCCCTCGTCCCGGATGATCACACTGAGGCCCCATACGCGCTTTGTGGCGTTCCCGGCCCACCGGCATGACTATGTGGAGATGCTGTACATGGTCAGCGGGCAGACGGTGCATCAGTTTCCCGGCAGGGAGCCGCTGACCCTCCGGGCGGGGGATGTGCTGCTGATGAGCTGCCACGCGGTGCACGCCATTGAGAAATGCGGCGAAAATGATGTGGGCGTGAACTTTATCATTCAGCCCGGCTTTTTGGAGGAAACCCAGAGGGCTATTGGATCGGGCAACGCGCTGGGGCGTTTTCTGCTGGATAATATCAAGCAGGGCAAGGCCAATTTGCCCTATCTCCACTTCCGGGTGGGGGAGCATCCCGGCATTCAGGCGCTGCTGGAAAGTCTGGTGTGCGCGCTGGTCAGCGAGAAGCCTGCCTCCCAGCGGATTCTCAAAACGTCGATTACACTTCTTTTGATGTATATGCTGGAGTACACCGATCATCTGGCCATGCCGCCCTCCAGCGGCAATGAGCTGGTGGTGGCTGTGCTGGAAGAGATCCGGCACCGGTATGCGTCGGTGAATCTCAGTGAGTTCGCGCAGAGCCATCATGTGTCGGCGGCGTATCTGAGCCAGACCGTGCGCAAGGCCACCGGCATGACACCCACCCAGCACGTGCAGCGACAGCGCATCGGTCAGGCGCGAAAACTGCTCCGGGATAGCGATCTGTCCGTCACCGAAATCTGCTATCAGGTGGGCTACAGCAACACCAGTCACTTCTATCAGCTCTTTACCGATCTGACCGGCATGAACCCCACCCAGTACCGTCATGTTAATTCAGGGCGCGAAAAGTGAGATAGTGACGGCCTATCGCCGGGAATGCCTCCGTGGTACAATCAGGGTATCTTGAACGAACCCTACAACCGAACCGCAGCAAAGGAGGCTACCTTATGGAACGCTTTGCATGGATGGGACGCATCAAACCCGGTATGGAGGCGGAATACAAGCGCCGCCACGATGAAATCTGGCCCGAAATGGTGGAACTGCTCAAAAGCGCAGGCATTGCCAACTACACCATCTGGTCCGACGGCGACTTGCTCTTTGGCTACTACGAGTGCGAAAAGGGCATCGAGTTTGC
>JAGBBA010000070.1 GCA_017938695.1 Clostridia bacterium
CGATGCCGCTCTGCTGGAGAGCGCTGGCGTTGACTACACCGCCATCAAGACCTGGGATCAGTGGCTGGAAGCCGGCAAGACCCTGAAGGCTGCCGTGCCCGATGCCTGGATGGGCACCGTGGAAACCAGCACCCAGTGGGTCGCTTCCCTGATGCTGGCTCAGCAGGGAAAGGACTGGCAGGATGGCGAATCCGCTTTCATCAACACCCCCGAAGTTGCCAAGATCATCGACACCCAGAAGGCCTGGCTGGAAGCCGGCATTGCTGAAACCTGCCCCGGCGGTCAGCCCGACACCGAAGAAGGCAAGGCCTACATCGCCAACAACAAGGTTGCTTGCGTCATCATGCCCTACTGGTTCATGAGCCGCTTCACCGGTGAAATCGGCGATGCCTGCAAGGATCGTTACGTTGTCGCTCCCTGCCCCGTGTTTGAAGAAGGCCAGATCCGCTCCATCGGTCAGGGCGGTACCGGCACCGTGGTTTACGCCAACGGCACCAACCCCGATCTGGCTGCCCGCTTCCTGGCTTTCGCCAAGATCGGCCCCACCGGCAACGAGAAGATCTGGTCCTTCCTGGGCTTCGATCCTATCAACACCGCTGTTTGGGACAACGAAACGCTCATGAAGGATGACACCAATGCCTTCAACGCCTACTTCGTTGGCTACCCCGTGGATGCCCTGATCGCCGTGCGCAACGAGATCGGCTACGTCCTGTCCACCTCCATCAGCCCCACCATCAACAGCTACCTCGGCTCCACCCTGTGGAACGAAGTGTACGTTGACGGCGTGGACACCGCTACCGCTCTGGAAGCTGCTCAGGACGCCATCGACAGCGACCTGTTCTAATCTTCCCAAGCTACCGGCGCATGGGAGCTTCGGCTCCCATGCGCTTTTTCTCCCAAAAACCTGCAATCCTCATGCAAAGGAGCGCTGAAAGCTATGAATGCAAACGCCAGCTTGTCCAGCCTTGAGGCGGCACGGGCAAAAACCAGAAAGAAAAGATTGGCTACCATGCCGCTGCTCATCATCGGTCTGTTGCTGATCGCCCTGAGCGTAACGGCTCTGTTTTCCCTCAGCGGCAAGGCCGTCCGGTATGATCAGGCCTTCGATCAGGGCAAGGATCTGAGCGATTATTTCTTCGCGCCCCTTGCCGAAGGCGAAGCCTACTCGCCCCTTCAGAGCCTGTGGCTGGGCATTGCCCGCTACCGTGTATGGCCCGCTGTAGCCGGTATCTTCTTTATCGGCCTGTACGTTTTCTTTAACCGGGAACTGCTCTATTCCCAGAAGATCGCTCCCTATGTGTTCGTTTTCCCCTTCATCCTTATCTTTTTGGTCTTCTTCCTCTCTCCGTTCATCTCCACCATCCAGATGAGCTTCCAGTCCATCAAGAGCTCCTCCCGGGAGTGGATCGGCTGGAAAAACTATACCGACATGTTCGGCAACAAGAACTTCTATGTAGCTGTCAAGAACTCGCTGGTGTACATGGGCCTGACCTGCGCGCTGCTGGTGCCCTTCCCGCTGCTGTTCGCCTACATGCTGGAAACCAAGGCCATGAAGGCATCCGGCTTCTTCAAAGCCATCTACTATATGCCCGTGCTTTGCTCCGTGGTTGTTGCCGGTATCATCTTCCGCATGATGTTCTCCGAGCTGCCCGGCTCGCTGATGAATCAGGTCCGCGCCCTGTTTGGTCTTGAGGCCATTCCGTGGATGAAGCACAGCGCAGGCACCGCCATGTTCGCCATGGTGCTGCTGTGCTGCTGGCGCTGGACCGGTATGAATATTCTCTATTACATGGCGGGCATCAAGTCCATCCCCGCTGACCTGTATGAGGCTGCGGACATTGACGGTGCCAACGCTGTGCAGAAGTTCCTGCACGTTGGTTTGCCGCTGCTCAAGCCCACCGCCATCTACGTGCTCACCATTTCCATCTATGCCGGCCTTTCCATGTTTACCGAAAGCCTGATGATCTTCGGTACCAACAACTCCCCCAAGAACTACGGCCTCACCATCGTGGGCTACCTGTACCGCTACGGCTTTGAAAAGGTTGACAAGATGGGCTTTGCCAGCGCCGTGGGTCTGGTGCTGCTGGCGGGCGCCATGGTCATCACCGTTGCCCAGCTGATTGCCACCGGCACCATCACTGTGGGCAAGAAGAAGGAGGGTTAAGCCATGACTGTACAAGCTACCAGCCCCAAAAAAGAACACAATGGCCTGCGTACCCTTTCCACCATCCTGTTGGTTGCCTTCTTCACCGTCTTGGCGATTTTGATCATTATTCCCCTGTGGGCGCTCTTGCTGGGTACCTTCAAGGGCGGCGCAGAGCTGTTCATCAGCGGCCTGAATCTGAGCATCCAGCCGGAAAAGCTGCACCTGAAGGCGTGGAAGTACCTCTTCACCGGCGTGATGAGCGATGGCACCTACGGCCCCCACGATTACTTCCTGTGGTATAAGAACAGCCTGATGATCGTGGCTATTCAGGGCGTGTTGACGCTGCTGGCTTCCTCTTGGGTGGCTTACGGCTTCTCCAAGTATAACTTCAAGGGTAAGAATGTGCTGTTCCTGTGTGTGCTGCTGGTGATGATGATCCCGCTGGAGATCCTCATGCTGCCCATGTACACCCAGATCAACGCCATGGGCCTGCGCAACAGCTACGCCGGTGTGATGCTGCCCTTCCTGGTCAACATGAGCGCGGTGTTCTTCTTCAAGCAATTCCTTGAAGGCGTGCCCAATGACCTGCTGGATGCGGGCCGCGTGGACGGCTGCACCGAGTACGGCATCTTTGTCCGCATCATTATGCCCATCATGCTGCCCGCCTTCGCTTCCATGGCAGTCATGGTGTGCATGGGCGCGTGGAACTCCCTGCTGTGGCCCCTGCTGGTCATCTCCAGTATGGATAAGTACACCATCCCGCTGGGCCTGAACACCCTGTTCACTCCCTACGGCAACAACTACGACCTGATGATCACCGGCTCCTGCTTCGCCATCCTGCCGCTGCTCATCCTGTACCTGCTGGCCCAGAAGTTCATCGTGGAAGGCATGACCGCAGGCGCTGTGAAGGGTTGATTTTCTCACGTTTCTGTAGTACTTTAGGAACTGGCAGCCTATGCCAACTTGGATAAGCAAGGAGATACCATTATGAAGAAAGCTACCATGATCATGGATCGGGATTTTGCCATCGGCAAGATCGATCCCCGCATCTACGGTTCCTTTATTGAGCATTTGGGCCGCGCCGTGTACGGCGGCATCTACGAGCCCACCCATCCCACCGCTGACGAGAATGGCTTCCGTCAGGACGTGATCGACATGGTGCGCAAGCTGGATGTGCCGGTCACCCGTTACCCCGGCGGCAACTTTGTCTCCGGTTTCAACTGGGAAGATTCCATCGGCCCCCGGGATCAGCGGCCCAAGCGGCTGGATCTGGCCTGGTTCACCACCGAAACCAACGAAGTGGGTCTGCATGAGTTTGTGGACTGGGCCAAGAAGGCCAACACCGATGTGATGTACGCCGTCAATCTGGGCTCCCGCGGCCCGGACGCGGCCCGCAATGTGGTGGAATACGCCAACCATCCCGGCGGCAGCTATTGGAGCGACCTGCGCATCAAGAACGGCGCCAAGGATCCCTTCGGCATCAAGCTGTGGTGCCTGGGCAACGAAATGGACGGCCCCTGGCAGATGGGCCAGAAGACCGCCTACGAGTATGGTCGTGTTGCCAACGAGGCTGGTAAGATGATGAAGTGGGTGGATCCCTCCATCGAGCTGGTGGCCTGCGGTTCCTCCTCCTACCAGATGCCCACCTTCGGCAGCTGGGAGTACGAGATGCTCACCCAGTGCTACGATCAGATCGACTATGTGAGCCTGCACCGCTACTACGGCAACCAGACCAACAACACCCCCGACTTCCTGGCCCGCAACATGGACCTGGACGGCTTCATCAAGACCGTGGTCGCCATCTGCGATGCCGTGGGCGGCACCAAGCACTCCAAGAAGAAGATCAACCTGTCCTTCGACGAGTGGAACGTGTGGTACCACTCCAACGAGCAGGACAAGGAAATCTGGAAGCAGGA
>JAGBBA010000071.1 GCA_017938695.1 Clostridia bacterium
GCTGAGCAACCTTCCACAGGCGGAAAAGGCACATCTGTACCCGACCTGTAACACAAGAACAGCACCCAACGAAATCCTTCGAGGGTGCTGTTTAGTTAAGGTCATTCGATGTTATAAGACGGCGTGAGATGCCCTTATTCCTTACGAATTAAATTATTGGGGAAAACACCCTTGACAAAACAACTCGAACTGGAGCCGCCCCGCATTATAGCCGCTCGACCTGCCCCAGAAGAGGCGAGGGGGTCCGGGGGGAAGCGTGATCGCTTCCCCCCGGCGGCTTTGCGCCGCTTTCGACGCGCGAAAGCGGCCCCATGCTGCAAATCAAATCTATTCAAAAACAACCGCACAGCCAACAAACAACGTAGTAAAAAACCGCAAGCCTCATATGGCCTGCGGTTTCATTTTGTTTCCAGCAAAAAACATTAGTCCTCGTGTATGTGTTCCGTGCCTTGCTGAATAAGGCTGCGGACATGCTCATCAGCCAGGGAATAGAAGATGGTCTTGCCGTCCCTGCGGCTCTTCACCAGGCGGGCCTGCTTGAGAATCCGCAGCTGGTGGGACACGGCGGACTGCGTCATGCCCAGCAGCTTGGCCAGATCGCATACGCAAACCTCCGCCTCAAACAGCACATAGAGGATGCGAATACGGGTGCCGTCGCCGAAGACCTTGAACAGGTCAGCCAGCCGGGAAAGGGTGTCCTCGTCGGGCAGGGTGGATTGCACCTGTGCCACCTTGTCCTCATGCACGCACAGAAAGCCGCACATGTCCAGTTCCTGATCTGCCAAAGCCTTCGCCTCCTTTGTCCACCATTATACCAGCATTTGCGCAGAAACGCAAAAAGAAAATGGAGGCAGCGCGGGGCTGCCTCCGTGGGGTTACTGGAGATCGGTGGGGGTGGCGATGCCGTCGTCAGGATCGGGCGCAGGGGCATCGGTGGGAGCCTGAGTGGGTTCCTGAGTAGGCTCTTCGGTGGGAGCTTCGGTAGGTTCCTGCGTGGGCTCTTCGGTGGGAGCTTCGGTAGGAGCCTGGGTAGGTTCCTGAGTGGGCTCCTCCGTGGGTTCCTCGGTAGGAGCTTGGGTGGGTTCCTGGGTGGGGGATTCGGTGGGTTCCTGAGTAGGAGCCTCGGTGGGTGCTTCGGTAGGTGCCTGGGTAGGCTCTTGCGTAGGCACATCGGTGGGAGCCGGCGTTTCCGTGGGAACGGGGGTGGGGGTGGCATTGGGGATGGGATGCTCGGGATCGTAGAGCAGCTTGAGGGTCTCGGCATCAGCCTCACCGGTTACTTCCAGCCCGGCAACGAACTGGAACTGCTCCACGGCAGCCTTGGTATCCTTGCCGAACTTGCCATCAATGCCTTTTTCGCCAACGCTGTAACCCAGGTTGTGCAGGAAGGTCTGCATGATCTCCACATCTGCACCCTCGTCGCCTTCCTTCAGGGGAGCGTAGGGGTCGTACTTGGGGGCATTGCGGCTGTACAGGCGGTCCAGCATCTTGGAAGAGGCATAGCTGCGGTTGCGGTAGCCGATGGCGCACTGGAACAGGTTCACGGCCAGCAGGGTGTTTTCGCCAAAGTCGCCGTCCACGTTACCCACGGGATAGCCCAGCTCGGCCAGGCGACGCTGCATCTTGCGCACGGCAGAGCCGGTGTCGCCCTTGGAAATGCGGCCGTCGTCCTCAGTGGTATTGGAGGAAGCAGGCTTGGGCGTGGCGGTGACCTTGGGGGTCGCGGTGGGCTTGGCGGTCACCGTGGCGGTGGGGGCACTGGTGGGTACCGGCGTGAGGAAGGACAGGGGATCGGGAATGCTGAAATCCGTCGCGCTGACCACCGTGAAGTGGCCGTTCTCCTGCTGCTGCAGGGTGACCAGCTTGCCGTTGAACAGGAAGGCGTGGGTGACGTTCTGCCCGATGAGGCTCACGGACTCCTTCTGCTGGGTGTCAGGCATGATGATCTCGGCGGCCTGGTTCTCCGTGATGATGACCACCGCATCGTTGGAGGCGGTGACAGTCAGGGGCTTGCTCACCAGGGGGTACACCACCTGGGCGGCAGGCACGGTGCCGGTGGTGATGGGCAGGGGAATGCCCATCAGCGCATAGCCACCCAAGCCGTTGGGCGTGACATAGTACAGCCAGCTGGCGGTGACGCAGGCGGCCTCCACATTGGGAATGCCGGACAGCACGCCGTCGGTGGCACTGTTGATGTTCAGGATGCCTTCCTCCAGGATATAGGCGTCGCTGAGCAGGGGATCCTCCGTCATCACGCGGGAGGCAGAGCCGTCCAGCTTCACTTCATACCGGCGGCCGTCCGATGTGGTGCAGTAGAGGTATTCCTCGTTCATGCCGATCAGGTCGGCAATGGGCGTTTGAAGTACCTTGGTCACGCCGTCGGGGCCGGTGAGGTACAGGAAGTTGGTTTCGCCCAGATAGGCGGTGTAGCCCAAAGAACTGGTGATGATGGGCTCGGCCACGGCAGGCATGGCCAGCATCAGCGTCATAAGGACGCAAAGGATGGATAACATTCGCTTTTTCATGGATGGACCTCCCTTGAAATCATTGCGGTTTGCACCGGGTTCAACCATAAGGACGGTGCAGGCATGGAATATATTGCATCCATCTTGCATAATTTACAATTTTAACATATACTTGTTTTATCATAGCAAAAGAAGGTGAACGCCCCGTGCTGCTGGCCATTGCAAGGGCTCCACGCAAGGTCTGATGAGGACGAGCCTGCCTGGAGCAATTCAATAAATCGTCCCCATTGACTTTGCGCCTGATCAATGCAACATATGATAGGAGTGGAGTCAATATGCATCTGATGAAAACTTTACGGGATATGCGTCCCTTTCTGACACTGTCGCTGACGCAGGGCTTTTCCGCCCTTGGCAGTGCCATGACCAACTATGCGCTGATCGTATGGTCGTACCAGCAGGAGGGATCGGCACTGGTCACCGCCCTATTGACGGTGTGTTCCTATGCGCCCTATGTGCTGATGAGCATCCTGGCCGGTGCTTTCACCGACCGCTGGGACAAGAAGCGCACCCTTTTGGTATGCGATACCCTGGCAGCCCTGTGCACCGTGATGGTGATGGTGCTGCTGAAAATGGATGCGCTGCAGATATGGCATCTCTATGCGCTCAATGCCTTGAATGGCCTGATGAACACCGTGCAGCAGCCTGCGGCGGATGTGACGGTCACGCTGCTCACCCCCAAGGAGCATTATCAGCAGGCCAGCGCGGTGCAGTCCTTCCTGAACTCGGTGAACAACCTGCTGACGCCGGTGCTGGCCACCGCCGTGCTGACCCTGGCCGGGCTGGACGCGGTGATCCTGTTTGACCTGGCGACCTTCGCGGCGGCGTTTGTTTCCCTGGCGTGCCTGAAGATCCCGCCGGTGCCGCAGAAGGAAGCAGCCGGGCAGAACGTGCTGGCCCAGGCAAGGGACGGCCTTCGCTGGTTGGGAAAGAACCGGGGCATACTGCACCTGATCCTGTTCCTGGCGGCCATCAACCTGACGGCATCCATGTACAACGCAGCCCTGCCTGCCCTGCTCCTGCCCCGTGAAAACGGCGAGACTCTGCTGGGCGTGGTCAACACCGCCACGGGCGTCGCCATGCTGCTGGGCAGCCTGGTGGCCAGCCTGTGGCCCAAGCCCAAGAGCCGGGTGCGGATCATCTGCAACACGCTGCTGCTTTCCATGTGCACAGAAAACCTGCTGCTGGCACTGGGCAAGTCCCTGCCGGTATGGTGCGCAGGCGCGGTGATCGGTTGGATCGCCATTCCGCTGATGAACGCCAACCTGTCGGTGGTGATGCGCACGGGCATCCCGGTGGTTATGCAGGGCCGTGTATGGGCGGCGCGCAACACGCTGCAGTTCTTCACCATTCCGGTGGGATATCTGCTGGGCGGCGCGCTGGTGGATCATGTGTTTGAACCCATGCTGGCAGCCCAGGGGCAGGGGAGTCTGCTGACGCTTTTGTTCGGCACGGGCAAGGGCTCGGGTGCGGCGGCACTGTTCATGGTGCTGTGGGTCATCGGCCTGGTGACCTGCCTGGTGTTCCGCAAGGACCGGCACATCTGGCTGCTGGGAAAAGAAACAGAAATGTAATAATAGTTTGATCATTTTCCGGGATGAATTGCCAGTGCCCGTGCGTTGCATTGGTACGAGAGGAAATTCTCCGGGGAAGCGAGGAGATCGGCATGAGGAAGACCCGGTTGTGGCTGCTGGTTTTGCTGCTGGTGCTGCTGGCCTGTCCAGCCCTGGCGGAAACGCGCTATGGCGTGGTGTATAACAGCAGTTCCGTCAATCTGCGGGAGCAGCCCACCCAGTATTCCGACTGGCTGGGGGCCTATACCAGCGGCAAATGGGTACAAATTTCCGGCGAAAGCGGCAATTGGTATTATGTGGCCGGGCCGGACGGCAAAACAGGTTACATGAGCAAAAACTATGTGAAGGTGGAGGACGTGCGCTACGGCACGGTGGGCGTGGTGAGCAATCCCAAGGCCAGCTCCTATCTGAACCTGCGGGCCGCGCCCAACTACAATGCCAAGGTGATCGACAGCTTCTACAACGGCGTGCCCTGCGTGCTGCTGAACTACGCCAACGGCTGGTATCACGTCCGGGTGGACGGCGTGGAGGGGTACTTCCGGCAGGAGTACATCACCCGCTATACCTACGCTTACAGCGAGGACGTGGCCACCATCGTCACCCCCAACAACACGGGGCTGAACCTGCGCACCGGCCCTGGTATGGACTATACCTCCATCGGCCAGTACAAGGGCGGCAAGTATGTGATGGTGCTGCAGACTGGCGATATCTGGTGGAAGGTGTCCATCGACGGGAAAATCGGCTTTATGAAGGCGGAGTTCCTGAAGGATGGCGTGATCGACCCGGTGGTGACCGGTAGCAGCAGTTCCACGGCGACAGGCACTGCCTACGCGGTGGTGAGCAACCCCAAGGCTACCCAGGTGCTGAACCTGCGCGCCAAGGCGGACGCTACCAGCAGCGTGCTGGGGCAGTACCGCAACGGCACCAAGGTGACCGTGCTGGCCCATGGCCTGGAATGGTGCAAGGTGAAAAACGCCGCCGGTACGGTGGGCTACATGATGACCAAGTACCTGACGCTGTATAACCTGCCTGAAACGCCCACCCGGCAGGTGGCCCATCCCCAGAAGACCTTCGTGAACCTGCGGGGCAAGCCCTCCATGCTCACGGGCACGGTGCTGGCACGAGTCCCGCATAATGCGGTGGTGACGGTTCTGTCCCCCGCCAGCAACGGCTGGGTGAAGGTCCACTACAATGGTTTCACAGGTTACATGGTGGATTATTTCCTGAAATAAAACGCGCAGCCCTTATTTTTCAACGAATAAGGGCTGTTTTTTATTCGTTTTCGTTTACGAAAACGTTGCAGGAAATTGTAAACTATGGTACAATTAGCCTGTAAACCAAATGAGGGAGGTTTTTGACATGATGAAGAAGCTGATGAGCCTTGTGCTGTGCGTGCTCCTGTGCCTGGGCTGCATGCCCGCCGTGGCCGAGGAAGCCCTGGCCCTGACTGACAATATCTACGATTTTCGTGCCTCGGTGGACGGCGTGGTGTACCAGCTGCCCATGAAGGCCCAGGATCTGCTGGACAACGGCTGGTCCTTCAAGGATAAGGGCGAAACCCTGCAGCCCAACAATTACACCATCGGCAGCATCGAAATGGTGAAGGACACCATGACCTTCGATGTGGCCCTGTACAACCCCGACATCGTGACCCAGTCCTATGAGAAGTGCTATGTGATCAAGCTCCGCTTTGATCCCAGCCCCTACAATGCTGCTGCTCCTGCCGTGGAATTTGCCAAGGGCATCACCATGCAGTCCACCAAGGAAGAGATCATCGCTGCCTATGGCGTGCCTAATGATCTGTACGACAAAGAGCCTGCCTACTACATGACCTACGAGTATGACAACCGCCGTGAGTTCTGCGCCGACTTCTACGAGGGCAAGCTGACCGAAATGGAGCTGTACAACTTCACCGACGAAATGCCCGATGTGGTGCTGTCCGCTTACGATCCCAACCCCACGGAGGTCTATGGCCGCTACGCCGCGCACAACGATGACGGCACCCTGTTCGGCCACTCCTTCAAGCTGGACGGTGTGAGCTACCAGCTGCTGGTGCCCGTGCAGACCCTGCTGGACAACGGCTGGACGGTGAAGGACATCAGCACCTATCTGGACGACGATTACGTTGCCGCCGATTCCTCCTGCCGGGTGAAGCTGTTCAAGGACAACAAGACCCTGGACGTGTATGTGAAGAACTACGAGCAGGATCGTGCTGCCAAGCTGCCCTACTGCTTCGTGACCGAGGTCACCTTCGACAACTACGACATGGAAGGCATGGAGGCCTCTGTGCCCGGCTTCTACCTGGGCATGACCAAGGAAGAGGTGGATGCCGCTGTGGCTGGTTTCACCTATGTGGATGTGAACGAGTCCTCTTACAGTACCTCCTATCGCATTTCCCAGTTCGAGGATGGCAGCGACTACCTGACCATTTACGTGAACAACGAAAAGGGTATTGTGACTGAGCTGAGCGCGGACTACCGTCCCCGTGCCGACGAACTGCCCTTCTAAGGCAATGAAAAAAATCCGGACATATGTCCGGATTTTTTTCGTGCAAGCGTAACTTTTCCTTTCTGCCAAACGTCTTATAGGCGAAGATCTTCTCAAACCACCATGGAGGATGAGCATGAACGAGGCAGCATTCATCAGCCTGTGCCAGATGCACATGCCGGGCCTGTACAGGATCAGCCTGGCCATTTTGCGCAGCCATGCGGATGCGCAGGATGCTGTGCAGCAGGGGCTGATGAAGGCATGGACAGCACGGGATAGCGTCCGCTCGGGCAGCGAACGGGCCTGGCTGACGCGGATCGTGATCAACGAATGCCGCAACATTCAGCGGCAGCGGGCGCGGATGGTACCGGTGGAAGTCCTGCCGGAGCCACCCTACACGCCGCCGGATACCGCGCTGAAAGAGGCCATTGACGCGCTGCCGGAACGCTGGCGGCTGCCGCTATTGCTCAAGTACATGGAGGGTATGTCTGAAAAGGAAGCCGCAGGGGTGCTGGGCATCAGCCAGACGGCACTGAAAGGGCGGCTGCACAGGGCGCGCAAGGCCCTGGAAAAGACGCTGAACGAGGAGGTGGAGCTGGGATGAAGCGCATCACATCAAACGAGTTACAACAGATGTACGCCCCCATGCCAGCGCATGTTGAAGCGCGGATGGAGCAGCTCCTGACCAGCCTGCCGGACGGGAAGGAGAAGGTGCGCGTGAAAAAGAAAATGTCCGCGGCATTGGCCCTGGCTTTGACGCTGGTGCTGCTGACAGCAGGCGCGGTGGCAACAGCCAACTGGGACGCCATCCGCTACCTGTATGCCGGGGAGAAGCCGGAGATCGAAATGCTGATGACTGCCGTGAACCAGAAAGCCGGGGCTGGCGGCGTGACGCTGGAGGTGACCAGTGCCGTCACCGATGGATACGCCCTGGCCCTGGACTGGACGCTGGAAACGGAAAAAGCAGATTTGCCCCTGTACGTGCAGATGGACCGGATGCAGGTGAACGGCGAAACCTATACGGCTGATCCAGATACGGGCTTGTTTGCACGGTGGATCACCGAGGGGCAGACACTGCTCCAGGGCGGCGAAGCGATGCTGCTGACCCAGCGGCCCAAGGACGGCGAGGTACTCCATGTGGAACTGACCCTGGGGGTCTACCAGCCGAAACAAGAGGTAACAGTGTTTGCCGATATGAATCACGAGGCGGAAGTCCGTGCCCTGAGAGAGCAGGGCGCATGGGTGGTGATGCCGGTCTTTGAGGGCTGGTCGATTTTCCTGGATGAAAACGGCGAGCATATCCCGGTGTGCATTTGGAGCCCTGAAACGCTCGAGGAGGAAGACCGGCAGCGGTTTGACCGCAGTGAGATCAAGCTGAGCTTTGACGTGCAGGTGAAGAACACAGCCCAGGGGATCCAGCCGTTGCATGCCCAGGAAACTCAGTTTGCGCACGAGGGCATCGACATGGAGATCACCGAGGCGGTGCGCACGCCCCTTGGCGTGTACGCCACGGTGGCCATGAAGGCCGATAGCGCAGGCGACGACCAGCTGCTGGGCTACTATACGAAGCTGCGCGCACCGTGGGATACGCTGGTGTACGGCCGGTACCGGCAGCAGTTCGGGAAAATCATTACGGATGTATATGGTCGGCAGCGGCGGGAAGTGTCCTGCGGCATCGTGGCCTATCAGGATATGGTGCTGGATGAATTGCAGGCGGTGACGCTGCAGGTCACCAAATGGGACGATGCTATAGGCCGAGAGGTGCATGTCCGGACGGTGAACCTGTATATGGATGAAGACGCTGAAATCAAGTGGGTCAAGTCGCTGAAGCCGCTGCAAGAGAGCTATGACACACCGCACTTCACAGCCCGGTACAAGAATGTTCAGAAGACGACCCAGGGAATGCTGTGGTTCGAGCTGCTGATGTACCCCAAGGGCATTCCGGATGAAATGCCGGAGTTGACGGCGTTCATCAAGCAGATGGAGCTTTCCCTGACCGATGACGGCGGCAAGCCGCTGAAACTGGACTCCGAGCCCATCATCACGGCCAATGCAGGGAAGGATGAAAACGGCGCGGCGTGCATCGTGGTATCCGGCACGGTTTGGCTTGGCCGGAAACAGCCTGAAGTTCAAGCACTGGCTGTGCGGTGTGACCTGCAGGGTGAAACCTGGCTGATGCCCTTTGAACTGTATGGAGAATAATCAACACTATGGAAAGAGCCTCCCGGCTGAACCGGGAGGCTCTTGTGCGTTAGTGTCCATAGGCGGTGCGGATGGTGAAGGGGATGCCCCACATGTAATAGCTGATGTTCAGCTCCCTGACGGAGTGCATGTTGATATCCGTCAGGATGGTGGCGCTCAGGTCGCCGGTGGAACGGGCAGCCAGGGCGCGGGCACTGCTGTCGGCCAGCTGGAGCACATCGCCCTGCATGGGGGTGACCTGCACTTCCACCATATCGGCAGTGACGAAGCAGTTGTTCTTCAGCCGGACGGTGTAGGTGTAGAACTGGTAGTTCGCTGCATCGCTCAGGGGGGCAGTGGTGTAAGCTGTGCCGATAACGCGCTGTTCCTCCACTTGACGGGCCAGCGCCTGGAACATATCGGGCTGGGAGGCAGCCTCCACCGCCACCACGCCGATGGCTTCCACCGTGACGTTAGCGGTGAGGTACAGGTAGCCTACGCCCACCAGGCTGGCAATGAGCAGCAGAACGGTGACGATCGCAACATACTTCATTATTCGGTCTCCATCTTGTTCAGGATGCGGTTCATCTCGGCGATCATATCGGCGTCGCGGAGGCTGAACTTGAATTCCACGCGGCGGGATTTCTCCTCGTTCACGGTGCCGTCCTCGTTATAAATGGGGTCGGTGTAACTCTTGCCCTTGGGCACGATCAGGGCGCGGAGCATCTCGCGCTGGTAGGCGGAAAGGGAATTGGTGGTGAGGCAGTAGCGCACCACCGTCTGGGCACGGGCCTGGCTCAGCTCCAGGTTGGACATGTACTCGCCCACGTTGTCCGTGTGGCCCTCGATGATGATCTCGCCCATGAACTCCCGGTACTGGGGATCCAGCAGCACGCTCATGTAGGCGGGGAGGAAACGGTCCAGGATGGCCTCGCCCTCGGGGGAGAGCTTGGAGGAGTTGAAGTCGAAGAACACGGCGGATTCCAGCACGATGTCGCCGGTGTCGGCGTCCACGGTAACGCGCAGGCCGGAGGTGTTCAGCGTCTGGCTCAGGTCGCTGACGATCTTGGTGCGCATGCCTACCAGGTCGTCGATCTTCTGGGCCTGGGCGGCCATTTCTTCACGCTGGGCGTTGAGCACCTGGGTGGCGGCGTCCAGGGCGGTCTGCTTGTTGGCAAGCTCGCCCTGCAGGCTGGCCAGCTCCGTTTCGCGGGAGGCCAGGGCAGCGTTGGCGGTATCCAGCTCCTGCTGCTGGGCAGTCAGCACGGCCTGGGCTTTGGTCAGGGTATCCTGGGCGGCTGCCAGGGCGGCAGTCTGCTCGTCCAGGGTGGTTTGCTGGGCGGCCAGCTGGGCGGCGATGGTATCCACCTGGGCCTGCTGGGCAGCCACCAGGGTCTTCTGCTCCTCCAGCTCGGCGGATTTGGTTTCCAGCATATTCATGTAGGCGTGCAGGGACACGGAAAGGATCAGCACGAAGATCAGCACCAGGGCAGCCATCATGTCGGAATAGCTGATCCAGCTGGAGCCGCTGTTGCCGCCGCGGCCTGCACGGGTGTTGTGGATGCGTTGCTTGGCCATGATCAGGCCTCCTTCTTATCCAGGCTGTCGGCGGCCTGCTTGAGGGAAGCCTGCATGGAAGTGAGCATCCGCTGGATCTCGCTGAGCTGGGCGGTGGTGCTGCCGTCGGTGCCGGTGGCATTGGCGCGCTCCACGGTGTCGCTCAGGTTGGCGATCAGGCCGTTCATGTTTTCATCGAACATGCCCAGGGCGCGGGAGAGGCCCTCCACCACGTTCTGCACAAAGCCCTGATAGCTCTGGGCCAGCTCCTTGCTGGAGTCCTGCATGGTCTTGCCCACCTGGGCCAGCTGCTCGGCATTGGCAGCCTGGCTGTGCTGCATGCCGTTCATGGCAGTTTGGCTCTGCTGGCGGAACTGCTCCAGGGCGGAAGTGAGCTCGTCCTGGTAGCCCTTCAGCCGCAGCAGGGAAGCAGACTGCTGCTCATTGGCCTGGCGCATTTTCTCCAGCAGCTCGGTGGTGTTCTGCTCAAAGTGTTCGTCGCGGCGGCGGGCGTCGCCCAGCTCGCGGACGTAGTTTTCAAAATGGGTCATCACGTCCTGGCTCACGCCCTGCAGGCGGTTCACATCGCTGACGATGGCCCCGGCGGTCTGCATGGACTGCTCCACGCGCTCCATGGACAGTTGCTGGTTCTGGTTAATCTCCGTCAGCGTCCGGCCCAGCTCCAGGAACTGGTGGTTCAGGCTGGCGTTCATCTGGTTGACGAAGTTGGTCACGATGCGGCCCACACCGTCCACCTGGGCACGGGTGGCACCGATCAGGAAGCTGTCCATGCTCTGGGCCACGGGCTGCATGGCGCGGCTGACGCTGACCTCCATGGAGTTGGCCAGCTGGCCGGGCAGGGTGTCGGTCAGGGTGGAAAGCATGTGGTTGCTGTCCTGGTTCTGGCAGATCAGCTGCACGTCGTTATCCAAAGGCCGCTGCATGGCCAGCTGGGTGAAGGACTCCACAAAGTCGTCGATGGCGCGGTAGCTGGAGCCCTGGGCAATGCGGTTGAGCATGGTGAAAATAATGGAGCAGCTCACACCGGCCACCGAGGTGCCGAAGGCGAAGCGCATGCCGTCCAGCAGGGTGGGGATGCCCTCGATAATAGCATCGGAATTGGCGAAGTCCAGGCCGCTCAAGCCGCGCATCATGCCCATGAAGGTGCCCAGAATACCCAGGGAGGTGAGCATGCTGGGGATCATCTCTGCCAGGGGAGCGTTGCCGGGGCCGTGGGTGACGGTATCATCGTTGATGTAGTCCTCCACGTTGCAGGGCAGGCCGCGGCGGTCCAGCTGCTCGGCATTCTGCAAAAAGCGCAGCCAATAACCCTTCAGGCGGCGGCCCATAAAGCGGCCCTCCTGCCAGACGGGTTTGTCGCGCTTATTGCCTGCATCCTGCTGCAGCCGGCGGATGGCCCGGCGCAGGGAATGGGTGGTGCCCCACAGGGGGAGCAGGCATTTCACCACGCCGATCAAGGTGATTACCGCGATGGCGGCATACACCAGTACGTCTGTCAGGTTGGGGAGCAGGGTGGAAATACTGCTGAGATTAGGCATATGGATCGACCTCCTTGGACACTGCTTCATCTTATTGTACATGATTTATCCTGAAATGTAAATGAATTGTTGATGAACATTTCAAAAATGTTACAAAGAAGCGGGAAGATTTGGTGGTCATCAGGTTGGATTTTGCATAGAATGTAGCGGAAGCGAGGGATCAGCCATGCAGAGCGGATGGGTACGGCCTGGGGAACGACGGTGTTACAAGCATGGAAGCATCCTGCCGGTGATCGGCCTGGTGCTGATCGCTGCGGGGCTGCTGCTGGTGTTTTTGTGCATTCCCGGCTGGGCCTGGGCTGCGCTGGCGGGGATCGCGCTGATCGCCGCCGGGTATGTGCTGATCCGGCTGGGCAGAAGGGGGAGGTGAGCCCATGGCGGTGCGGATGGTATGCGTGAAGGCACCCAAAGGCATCAGCGGCCTTTTGCGGCTGCTGGCCGACAAAAGAAAGCGAAGCTGAAGGGACTGCAAAGGAAAAACAAAGAAGAAACAAGGATCGTCCCGCATTCGCATTGACATGCGGGACCGTCCGTGATATGATGTTCACGTTTCCCGGAAGTACATAGTTCATGGAATCAGAGGCGCATTTTTCATGAGTAGCGCGGCAGAGGATGGGCATCCTGTGAAGCAGCGCGAAAGGGAACGATGCCGAAAGGCGGGTCAGGCCCGGTGGGTCGCCTTGGGCGCGGGGTGAACAAGTCCGCGACTGTCATCGGACAGGGATGTCCGGCGGAGCGCTGGTTCGTCAGGAATGGCAGGGGTGCGCGGCACCGCTGTATCCTGTTGGCGCACCGCAGGCATCGCTTGGGGTGATTTTTTCTATACTGTGGGTTTTACTGGAAAGGATGAAGAAACATGGAAAAGTATCGCGTTGGTATCGTGGGCGCAACCGGCATGGTGGGTCAGCGCTTCATTTCTCTTTTGAAGGATCATCCCTGGTTTCAGGTGACCTGCGTGGCGGCTTCTGCCCGCAGCGCAGGCAAGAAGTATAAGGATGCGGTGGGAGCTAACTGGGCTTTCGATTGGGAAATTCCTGCTGATGTGGCAGAACTCACCGTTGTGGATGCCTCCAACATCGACGAAGTGGGAAAGCAAGTCGATTTCGTGTTCTGCGCAGTGGCGAATCTCACCAAGGATGAGATCCGCGCCCTGGAGGAATCCTATGCCAAGCACGAGATCCCCGTGGTGAGCAACAACTCCGCCTGCCGCGGCGTGAAGGATGTGCCCATGGTGGTGCCGGAGATCAATGCCGACCACATCCGCGTGATCGAGCAGCAGCGCAAGCGTCTGGGCTGCAAGAAGGGCTTTATTGCTGTGAAGCCCAACTGCTCCATCCAGAGCTATGTGCCCGCCCTGACCCCCCTGATGGACTTCGGTGTGGAAAAGGTCAGCGTGTGCACCTACCAGGCTATTTCCGGTGCTGGCAAGACCTTCAAGACCTGGCCTGAGATGGTGGACAACGTGATCCCCTACATCGGCGGCGAGGACGAGAAGAGCGAGAACGAACCCCTGAAGCTGTGGGGCAAGGTGGAGGATACCGAGGACGGCCTGGCCATCGTGAACGCCACGGAGCCCGTCATCAGTGCCCAGTGCCTGCGCGTGGCTGCCTCCGACGGCCACATGGCGGCGGTGAGCGTGTCCTTCAAGAACAAGCCCAGCATTGAGGAGATCAAGGAACGCTGGAACAACTACGAAACCGAGGCCCAGCGGCTGAACCTGCCCAACGCGCCCAAGCCCTTCCTGCAGTACTTTGAAGATCCCACCCGTCCCCAGACCAAGCTGGACCGCGACTTCCAGAACGGCTTCGGCGTGTCCATCGGTCGCCTGCGCGAGGACAAGATCTTCGACTACCGCTTCGTCTGCCTGAGCCACAACACCGTCCGCGGTGCCGCTGGCGGTGCCATCCTGACCGCCGAGCTGCTGTGCGCGAAGGGGTATATTGAGAAGAATTGACGAGGGGGAACGCTGGGAGGCGGCTTTTCTGAGAAAAGCCATTGCGGACCACGCAATTCGGCATTGTCGTCCAGATGCCGAGAACGACATCTGGACTCTGTGCCTCATTGGAACGATAAAACGCTGCATCCGCCACTGGCGGCGCGTTTCATCGTTCCTCCCAACCCCTCCCGAAAAGCAGCGACTGTTCAATAATAAGTCGCGTTGAATAAGCTATTTGGTTTTTCCGCGCTGCGCGCTTACGGTGCGCGGAGGATAACGATTGGAGGTCCTATGATGAGAAAGCCTTTGTTCACCGGCTGCGGTACTGCCCTCATTACCCCGTTCAAGAACGGTGAAGTGGACTACGAAGCCCTTGACAAACTGGTGGAGGATCAGATCGCCAATGGCGTGAGTGCCCTGATTGCTGTGGGTACCACCGGCGAGCCTGCCACCATGACCTGGGAGGAGCATCTCGCGGTGATCCGCCGCGTGGTGGAGAAGGCTGATCATCGCGTGCCGGTGATCGCCGGTACCGGCTCCAATGCAACCAGCGAGGCCGTGTATGCCGCCAAGCATTCTGCTGAGTTCGGCGCAGATGCCCAGCTGGTGGTTACGCCCTACTACAACAAGACCAGCCAGGCGGGCCTGGTGGCCCACTTCAATGCTATTGCAGATGCTGCCACCCTGCCGGTGATCGTCTACAACGTACCCAGCCGCACGGGTCTGAACATCGGCCCTGAGGCCTTGGCGGAGATCTGCCAGCACGAGAACGTGATCGCTGTGAAGGAAGCTAACTCCGACGTGGCCCAGGCCATGGAGAAGGTGCGCCTGTGCGGCGACAAGGTGGACTTCTACTGCGGTAACGACGACCTGATCCTGCCCACCATTGCCTGTGGCTTCAAGGGCGTGATCTCCGTGCTGTCCAACGTGCTGCCTGCCGAAACCTCCAAGATGGCGCAGCTGGCTCTGGAGGGCAAGAACGCCGAGGCGGCTCAGATCCAGCTGAAGCTGCTGCCCTTTGTGAATGCCCTGTTCAGCGAAACCAGCCCCATCCCGGTGAAGGCCGCCATGGCCAAGCTGGGCCTGTGCGAGGACGAGCTGCGCCTGCCCTTGGTGCCCATGCAGCCCGGCCCCCGTGAGAAGATGTACGCCATCATGCGCGAGCTGGGCCTGATCGCCTGAGGAGGGACACACTGATGAAGATCCTGATTTCCGGCGCGCTGGGCTTTATGGGCCGCGAGGTGGCGGCCCAGGCCAAGGCCAGGGATATCGAAGTGGCCTGCGGTGTGGATATCGTGCCCGGCCAGGCGGATTATCCGCTGTATACCGATTTTGAAAACTGCCCGCCCGTGGATGCCATCGTGGATTTTTCCACCTGGAAGCCCGGTGCTGACCTTCTGAGCTACGCGGTGAAGCACAAGATCCCGGCGGTGATCGCCTCCACCGGCCTGAGCGAAGAGCAGCTGGCCGCCATTGACGAGGCTGCCAAGGTGATCCCCATCTTCCGCAGCGGCAACATGAGCCTGGGCATCGCGCTCCTGCGTGCGCTGGCCAAGAAAGCCGCCTCGGTGCTGGGGGAGAGCTTTGACATCGAGATCGTTGAGGCCCACCACAACCGCAAGGCGGATGCACCCTCCGGTACGGCTTTGATGCTGCTGGATGCAGTGAAGCAGGGCTGTGAATCCCCGAAGGAAGCGGTGTTCGGCCGCCATGGCCGCGACTGCAAGCGTCAGCCCAAGGAGATCGGCGTGCATGCCCTGCGCGGCGGCACGGTGACCGGCGAACATGAGGTGTGCTTCTTCGGCACATCCGAGCAGGTGAAAATCAGCCATAGCGCGGAAAACCGCAGCGTTTTCGCTGCCGGTGCACTGCAGGCGGCGTTGTTCCTGGTGGGCAAGGAGCCCGGCCTGTACAACATGGACGACGTGGTTGGACAAATTTGATATGCAAGGCAGCCGATATAGCTCGGCTGCCTTTTGCGTTGGAAAGATTTTGCAAACGGAGGGAAAATATGGTATAATAGAGGCGATGAAAGATAAAGGAGAGATAGAATGAAGCTACTCTGGAGACTCAGCCGGGAGGCTGTGAGGTACAAGAATCTGTATGTGCTGGCACTATTGGCTACCTTGGGCCTGACGGCCGTGAACCTGGCTGCGCCGCGGGTGCTGTCCAGCATGACGGGCCTGGTGGAGCGCGGCATGACCGAGGAAGCCATGGGCACCATCCTGCAGCTGACGGCGGTGCTGGTGGCACTGTATCTGCTGCGCATCCTGTTCCGCTTTGGCAGCAACTACATGGCCCACAAGGCGGCGTGGTACCTGGTGGGCGATCTGCGCACCAAGACCTATGACAAACTGGAAAGACTCCACCTGGGGTATTTCCACGACAAGCAGACCGGCGACCTGATGAGCCGCATCGTCAACGACACCCGTGACTTTGAACTTTTGTACGCCCATATCATCCCTGATGTGATCACCAATGTGGTGACCTTTGTGGGTGTTCTGGTGGTGCTTTTGACCATCAACCCCAAGCTGGCCCTGATCACCTGTGCGCCCCTGCCGCTGATCCTGGCCTCCGGCTTTGTGTTTGCCAAAAAGGTGCGGCCCTTCTTCCGCATTTCCCAGAAGAAGATGGGCGAACTGAACGGCAAGCTGCAGGACAATATTTCCGGCGTGCACGAGATCCAGTCCTTCGGCCGGGAGGACTACGAAACCGAAAAGGTCAACGAGAAGAACTTCGACCATATCAAGGCCATGCTGCATGCACTGAAGATCAGCGCGGTGTTCCATCCTTCGGTGGAGTTTGTGTCCTCCCTGGGCACGATCCTGGTGGTGGGCTTCGGCGGCTATCTGGCCCTGCATGAAGGGCTGATGGTGGCGGATATCGTGGCCTTTATGCTGTACCTGGGCATGTTCTACGGGCCTATTGCAGGTCTGGCGAATCTGCTGGAAAGCATGCAGCAGTCCATGGCTGGTGCCGAGCGCGTGATGGGCATCCTGGATGCGCCCTTTGAGATCGCCGACAAGGAAAACGCCCAGGACCTGGGCAAGGTGGAGGGCAGCATCACCTTTGAGCATGTGGACTTTGCCTATCAGGAGGGCAGCCCTGTGCTGCAGGATGTGAGCTTCCACTGCGCTCCCGGCAAGATGCTGGCTCTTGTGGGCCCCACGGGTGTGGGCAAAACCACCCTGACCCAGCTGATCTCCCGGTTCTATGAGCCCAGCCAGGGCCGCATCCTGGTGGATGGCAAGGACATCAGCGAAGTAACGCTGTCCAGCCTGCGGCGGAATATTTCGCCGGTCTTGCAGGACACCTTCCTGTTCAACGGCACCATTGCGGAAAACATCGGCTACGCGGTGCCGGAAGCCAGCCTGGAGGAAATCCAGGAGGCTGCCAGGGCGGCCAACATCCACAAGGATATCATGGATATGCCCGATGGCTATGAAACCCTGGTGGGCGAGCGCGGTCTGCGCCTCTCCGGCGGCCAGAAGCAGCGAGTAGCCATTGCCCGCGCCATCCTGCGCAAGTCGCCCATCATCATTCTAGACGAAGCCACCGCCTCGGTGGACGTGGAGACCGAGCAGCAGATTCAGAAGGCCATTGCCGGTATCGCCGGTACCCGCACCATCGTGGCCATTGCGCACCGCCTGTCCACCATCCGCAACGCTGATATGATCCTGGTCATTGACGAGGGCCGCGTGGCCGAGGTCGGCACCCATGCCGAGCTGGTGGCCAAGGGCGGCATCTACGCACGGATGAATGAAATCCAAACCAACGCTGCCACCCAGGCAGGCATCGCCTGACAACGAAGGCTCCCACCCGGGAGCCTTTTTTGCTGCTCTCCCCGCGCCGCGGCGCGACCGAAGGAAATGGGTCGAAGACCCCGCGTCGTGCCCCCAACATATATGCGTACCCCACGCGCACTCCGAATGGGATTCTTAAGGGTCGAAGACCCTTGAGCAGGTTCCCCAAGGGCAGAGCCCTTGGGTTGTTACTTGACGCAAAATGTGGTAGAATAGATAAAACGACGAAAGAAGGAGGCTGGGGGTATGAAGCTGCTGGTGATCATCCCGGCCTATAATGAAGAGGATGCTATCCTGGCCACAGTGCAGGGGCTGCAACGGGAGTGCCCGGAGGCGGACTGCATTGTGATCAACGACTGCTCGAAGGACGGAACGAGGGATATCCTTCGGGCCAACGGGATTCCATATTTGGATCTGCCGCTGAACCTGGGCATCGGCGGCGGTGTGCAGACGGGCTACCGCTATGCGGTGGAGCATGGGTATGATGTGACGGTGCAGTTTGACGGCGACGGCCAGCACCGGGCGGAGTACATCCGCGACCTGGTGAAGCCCATTGTGGACGGCGAGGCCGACATGGTGGTGGGCAGCCGTTTTGTGGCCCAGGACGGGCAGGGTTTCCAGTCCTCGGCCATGCGGCGCGTGGGCATCAACTTCCTGTCGCGGCTGATTCAACTGTGCACGGGCAAGCATGTGCTGGACGCTACCAGCGGCTTCCGCGCCTGCGGCCAGGCACTGACCCGGGAATTTGCCGAAAGCTACGCCCAGGACTACCCCGAACCGGAGGCTATCGTGACTGCGCTGGTGAAGGGTTACCGGGTGAAGGAAATCCCTGTGCTGATGAACGAACGCCAGGGCGGCGTGAGCTCCATCCGGGCACTGAAGAGCGTGTATTATATGATCAAGGTGTCGCTGGCGGTGCTGCTGGCTGGCATAAGGCTGACGGGCCGAAAGGAGGCTGCACGGCATGAGTAACAGGCTGCAGATTCTGCTGATCATCGTGGTGGCTGTGGTGGTCGTGACGGCCGTGCGGATGATCCACCGCAAAAAGCTGAACCTGGGCTATTCGCTTCTGTGGCTGGCCCTGGCGGTGGTAATGGTGCTGGCGGTGCTGTTCCCGGAGCTGGTCTACGCGCTGGCGCGGGTGGTGGGCATCGATATTCCGTTGAACATGGTGCTGACGGCCTTTGCGCTGTTCTCGCTGGTGATGATGTTCTACCTGACGTGCATCGTGTCCCGGGAAAACGAGCGCAGCCGCGCCATGACCCAGCAACTGGCCCTGCTGGAAAAGCGCGTGCGCGAGCTGGAGAAAAAACAGTGAAGTGGTATCAGGCCCGGCTGAAAGAGCTGGAAAAGGCTGAACCCATCTACTCCGTGTGCGGCGACGACTGCGCGGTGTGTCCGCGGTATCTGGCGCGGACGGAGGAAGAACTGCACGAAACGGCGGTGTTCTGGCATCGTGTGGGCTGGCGCGACCAGGTGGTGAGCCATGAGAAAATCCGCTGCACCGGCTGCGGCAGCAGGCCGACGTGCAGCTTCATGCTGCTGCCCTGCGTGAAGGAACACGGCGTGGCCAAATGCAGCGCGTGTGGGGAATATCCTTGCGGCAAGGTGGAACGGGCACTGGCATTGTCGGACGAGAAAAAGCAGCAGTGCCGACGGGCCTGCGAAAGCGACGAAGAGTTTGCCATGCTGGTGCGGGCATTTTATGAAAAAGAAAAGCATCTGTGAGGTGGCATAAATGCAAGTGACCTTGCGCCTTGTGCAGCGGGAAGAAGCAGAAGCCTTGTGGCAATTGCAGATACAGGGCTTTGCGCAACTGCTGGAACGCTATCAGGACCTGGACACCAATCCGGCGGCGGAGCCCCTGGAGAAAACCGTGATGCGCCTGGAGCAGCCCCAGCGGTCTTTCTATTTCATCCTGGCGGATGGGGAGAAGGTGGGGGCCATCAGCGTGCGTGACATGGGCGACGGCTGGAAGAAGCTGGGGCCGCTGTGGGTGCTGCCGGAGTGGCAGGGCCGAGGCATTGCCCAGGCGGCTATCCGGCTGGCGGAGGAGCTCCACGGGGCGCATCAGTGGCGGCTGGACACCATTTTGCAGGAGAAGGGCAACTGCCACCTGTATGAGAAGATGGGCTACCGGCAGACCGGCGAAACGCGGACGGTCAACGAGCGCATGACGCTGGTGGATTATGTGAAGGAGTGACTGGATGGATCACCGTGAGGGCCGCTGGGCGAAAGAAATTCTGGCCTGTCAGCATGCAGACGGCACCTGGGGCAACATGTTCCATTCTCTGGCGCAGCCTGACGGAAAGCATCCTTTGACTACGGAACAAGCCCTGCGCAGACTGATGCGACTGGGCTTTACAGCACAGGATGAAGCCATCCGTAAAGCACTGGACTGCATGGTGGCATGCCTGCGCGGCGAACGAAAAATTGATAACTATTGGGAAAAAGGGCAGGACTGGGCGCAGTATACCAGACTGATGCTGTCGGCATGGATACGGGCGTTTGATCCTGACCAGCCGGAGGCTCTGGCCTTCGCGCGAAAATGGGCAGAACCAGTGGAGACGGCCTTTGCTGATGGGAAGTATGACGATGTGGTTTATCAGACAGCCTATGCGCAGACGTTTTATGATGGGGCTAAGCCACCGCAACGTGCAAACCTGGCTGTGCTGTATCCGGTGCAGGTGTTACAGGGTGTGCTGACACAGGCTACAGAGCAACGACTGATACAATACCTGCTGGCTGGGGAAAAAGGCATCTATTATGTGTATGACAAGCCGCTGAACCAGTTGCCAGCCGTGTTTGCTTCGAAGGAAACAAGCCGTTATCTGGCTGCGGTGGAACTGCTGGCAGGATATCCGGCTGGCCGAAAATTACTGAGCTTTGTGACGGACTGGCTGGAAGCCAACCGGGACGCTGAGGGACAGTGGGATTTGGGCCCGAAGGCCAAGGATATGGTGTATCTACCCTTGTCAGACGATTGGCGAAGTGCTCAATTCCGCAAACAAGACTGCACGGAGCGGATCGAAGCCCTGCTGAATAAATTGAGAGAAGAATAAGGGGGTAGCTACGGCTACTCTCTTTTTCATTGTTCTGCTTCGGTTTTTTTGACACGGGCAAGGGGCGAAAGCCTTGTTAATCCACGGTGGGAATGTTACAATAATATGGGAGATGATGACTTTGCTGCATATCGTGCTGGTGAATCCGGAAATTCCGCAGAATACCGGAAACATCGCCAGAACCTGCGCGGCCACAGGGGCTATGCTGCACCTGATCGAGCCGTTGGGGTTTTCACTTTCTGATAAATACCTGAAGCGTGCTGGGCTGGACTACTGGCACCTGATGAACTACCGCACCTATCCCGACATGGAGACGTTCTTGCAGGCGCATCCCGGGGCGCGGATGCACTTTGCCAGCACCAAGGCACCCAGGGGGTATCATCAGGCGGAGTACCAGGACGGGGATTTCCTGGTGTTCGGCTGCGAGACCCGGGGCCTGCCGGAAAACCTGCTGGAGAAGGTCTACGACAGGTGCGTGCGCATTCCCATGCGCGAGGAGGCTCGGAGCCTGAATTTGTCCAACTCGGTGGCCATTGTGCTGTATGAGGCACTGCGGCAGCTGGACTTCCCCCAGTTGAGCGACCACGGCAGCCTGACGGGCCGCGACGAGGCGGACGCTCCCTGGTTGGATTACGTGTAAGCAGGGATGTGGCGGGCTGATCCGTTATATGCTGTGGAAGGAGGAAACAGCATGGCGTATTTCAACAACGATCCCCAGACGCTGGAGGACGAGGACTATCAGCCGGTGTTCCAGCAGCCTGTGGAGGACGACTACGACGATTATGACGAGGGCGATGAAGAATATTACACCGACGAGGTGTATTATGATGATTATCTGACCGAGGAAGAACGCATTGCCCTGAAGCAGAGCAAATGGCGCATGCTGGCAGGCGTGGGGGATTTCTTCGGCGTGCTGGCAGGCACGGTGGTGATCCTGATTCTGATCGCCCTGCTGATCAGCCTGATCACCTGGGTGCAGGCGGATATCAGCCAATCCTTTACCCTGTGGCAAACGAAGATCTAAGGAGGCATGCGGCATGGCGGAAATCAGCTGGGAATTGTTCGACCGGCAGGTGGCGGCATGCACCATGTGCCCCTTGTGCCAGAACATTCACAACAAGGTGCCCGGCCAGGGGGATAAGCAGTCGCCGCTGATGTTCATCGGCGAAGGCCCCGGCCAGGTGGAGGACGAGGAAGGCCTGGCCTTCGTGGGCCCGGCTGGACAGCTGTTGACCAGGATGCTGGCGGCCATTTCCTTGCCCCGGGACAGGGTGTACATCTGCAATATTGTCAAGTGCCGCCCGCCCAACAACCGCGTGCCGGAAGAAGTCGAAGCCGAGGCCTGCAAGCTGCATCTGCGGATGCAGGTGGCCCTGGTGAAGCCCAAGGTGATCGTGCTGCTGGGATCAACGGCGGCGAAGAACACCCTGGGCCCGGAGATCCGCATCACCCGTGACAGGGGCCGCTGGTTCGAGCGCAAGGGCGTGTGGATGATGCCCACCTACCACCCGTCGGCCCTGCTGCGCGATGCCTCCAAAAAGGCGGAAGCCTGGGAGGATATGCAGTCCCTGCGCGACAAGCTGATGGAGCTGGGGCTGTATGAGGACATTTACGGCGGCGCAAAATAATCCGGACTCAAATTGAACGGAGGACGCTATGGAACAATTCCGCAGGCGGTGCCGGGCTTTCTTTGATACGCTGTGGCCGGCGGAGGAGAAAACGCTGGTCTTCGGCGAGGGAAAGACGGATCACCCGCCCATCATGCTGATCGGCGAGGCTCCGGGCGAGCAGGAGACCCTGCAGGGCCGCCCCTTTGTGGGCAAAGCTGGCAAAAACCTGGACGGCTTTCTCCAGGTGGTGGGGCTGAACCGGGAGGACATTTACATCAGCAATGTGGTGAAGGTGCGGCCCACCAAGGTCAGCCCCAAGGGCAGCGTGTCCAACAGACCGCCCAACCAGGAGGAGCTGGCCCTGTTCACGCCCTACCTGTACGAGGAGATCATGCTGGTGCAGCCGGGGATGATCGTCACCCTGGGCAATGTGGCCCTGAAGGCCCTGCTGGGCAAGGATGCGGTGATCGGTGCTTATCATGGCCGCGTGACGGAGACAACCGTGCAGGGACAGGGTTTTCGCGTGTTTCCTTTGTACCATCCGGCGTCCATCATCTACAACCGCAGCCTGACGGAAGTCTACCAGCAAGACCTGGAACGGCTGAAAACTGTCATTTGAGGCGGGAAAGTGTATCTTTCATGCAAAGACTATGGCGCGGCGAAAACCGTTGTGCTATACTGTCCACGAAAGCAAGGGAGGTATCAACCATGTTGGAATTTATCGCCGCTAATTTACCGATTTTGATCTGTTTCGTCGTTGGCCTTGTGCTGATCGTGCTGGAAGCGTTTATGCCGGGCTTCGGTCTGCCGGGTATTGCCGGTGTGATCCTGCACGTGATCGCCGTGGTGGCCACCTGGATCAACCTGGGCCCCATGGCCGCCCTGGGCATGACGATCCTCAGCCTGTCGGTGATCACCATTGCCATATCGGTTTCGCTGCGCTCGGTGGCCAACGGCAAGCTGAGCAAGAGCAAGATCGTGCTCAACGAAACCGAGAGCAACGAGGCTGGCTACCGTGCCAGCGAGGATATGCAGGTCTTCCTGGGCAAGGAAGGCGTGACCACCACCGTGCTTCGCCCCACCGGCATGGCCGAGTTTGACGGCGTGCGCCTGAACGTGGTCAGCGAGGGCGAGTTCATCCAGTCCGGCGTGAAGGTTCAAATCGTCCGGGTGGAGGGCAGCCGCGTGCTGGTTCGTACCATTGGATAAAACCATCCCTGTGATGGTTGATCAATAAGGAGGATAGATTTATGGGAGCTGAATTTGCCTGGATCATCTTTGTGGTTGTGCTGGCACTGATCGTGCTGGCCGTGTTCCTTCGTTTCTTCCCCATTGGCCTGTGGATTTCCGCCCTGGCCAGCGGCGTGCATATCTCCATCGGTACCCTGGTGGGCATGCGCATCCGCCGCATCCAGCCCCAGCGTCTGGTGCATCCCCTGATCAAGGCCAACAAGGCCGGTCTGGATGTGACCATCAGCAAGCTGGAAACCCACTTCCTGGCTGGCGGTAACGTTGACCGTGTGATCAACGCCCTGATCGCCGCCCAGCGCGCCAACATCGAAATGGCCTTTGAGAAGGCCTGCGCCATCGACCTGGCTGGCCGCGACGTGTTCGAGGCTGTGCAGATGAGCGTTACCCCCAAGGTCATCGAGACCCCCGTGGTGGCTGCCATTGCCAAGGACGGCATTGAGCTGCGCGCCAAGGCCCGCGTGACCGTGCGTACCAACATCGAACGCCTGGTGGGCGGCGCCGGTGAGGAAACCGTTATCGCCCGTGTTGGCGAAGGTATTGTTACCACCGTGGGCTCTGCCGAGACCCACAAGCAGGTGCTGGAGAACCCCGACCTGATCAGCCGCACTGTGCTGTCCAAGGGCCTGGACGCCGGTACTGCCTATGAGATCCTGTCCATTGACATTGCCGACGTGGACGTGGGCCGCAACATCGGTGCTCAGCTGATGATGGACCAGGCCGAAGCCGACCGCCGCATTGCTCAGGCCAAGGCCGAGGAACGCCGCGCCATGGCCGTTGCCCACGAGCAGGAAATGAAGGCCGCCGTGCAGGAAATGCGCGCCAAGGTCGTCGAGGCCGAGGCCGATGTGCCCCGTGCTATGGCTGCTGCCCTGCGTGAAGGCAAGCTGGGCGTGATGGACTACTACAACATGCAGAATGTGGTGGCCGATACCACCATGCGCGATTCCATCGCCAAGGCTTCTGCCCCCCAGCAGACCATCCCCAGCACTGACAAGAAGTAATGGCTGATGCAGCCGGGCCTGCCTGCATACAGGCCCGGCCCATCTCCCCTGGAAAGGAGGGATGACCGTGGATGATTTGTTTGCACTGATCGTTGTGATTCTCGGTATTGTGTCGGCGATCAGCAAGAACAAAAAGAAAGCCCAGAAGGCGGCCAGGAAGGCTGTGAAGACGCCTGCAAAGAAAGCGGCAACGCTGGAACAAACGCTGGCGGAGTGGTTCGACGAGGCCAAGACTGCCGCGCAGCCTGCGCCTGCAGCACCTGCGGCCAAGCCTGTGACCCACGAGGGGATCCACCCCTGCGATGAGCATAACAGCGAGCCTGTTAAGGTGGTGCAGCCGCGCATCCAGACCCGCGTTCAGGTGACGGAAAAGCCTCAGGTCGTGCTGGGCAGCATGGGAACGGATACCCATGAGGGCATCCACCCCTGCGACGAACATGATGACAACCTGCTGCAGCCAGACCGCCCCTTGGTGCCGGTGCCGGTGGAAAAGCCCGGCATCCAGCTGGACTGGAACGGCGACAACATGGTGAAGGCTTTCATCATGCAGGAGGTGCTGACCCGCCCCTGCGACCGGCGCAGACGCGCATAATGGATACCTGTGCGGAGAGGCTGCGGCTTCTCCGCTTTTATGCTTGTGGAAGTGAGTGATGTACACATGGAACCTATCAAGGTCGTTATTGCAGATGATGACGAGGGCATGCGGCTGATCGAGCGACGTATGATCGAAAAGGTGGAAGGCTTTGAACTGGTGGGCGAGGCCAAGGACGGCGAGGAATTGCTGGACATGGTAGAAGCATTGCGCCCGCAGATCGTTTTCCTGGACGTGGAAATGCCCGGCAAGACCGGCGTGGAGTGCGGCAAGATCATCCAGGACATGGATCCCTCCATCGTGATGATCTTCGCCACCGCCCACGACCAGTACATGGGCGATGCCTTTGAGGTGTATGCTTTCGACTATCTGATCAAGCCCTTCAAGGTGGATCGCGTGATGAAGACCCTGGAGCGCGCCCGCGACCGCATCGGCCATGTGAACGATACGCCCCTGCCGGTGCCTGCCAAGCCTGCCCCCAATGCGGCCACCGGCAGGCTGATGCTCCACCACAAAGAGGGGGTGTCCTTCATCAACATGAGCGACATCCTGCTGGTGCAGCGCGAAAACCGCGCCACGGTGATCTACACCAGCGGCGGCGGCCGCTACGAGACCGGCGACTCCCTGGGCGAAACCGAAGCCCGGCTGGATCCCCAGGTGTTCTTCCGCTGCCACAAGAGCTATATCATCAACCTGAACCAGATCAATAACATCACGCCCTACGGCCGCTGGACCTATGTGGTGCAGCTCAACGGCATTGCCCAGGATGCGCTGATCACCCATGAGAAGTACGAAGAACTGGAGAAGATGTTTTCGTGAAGCAGATCATAACCATCCAGCACACCCAGTCCATTCACCATACCAACGGCATGGTGGGCTCCTGGACGGACTGGGACTTGTCTGATCTGGGCGTGCAGCAGGCGGAGAACATTGGCAAGAACCTGGCCAAAGAGATCGGCGGCAAGCCCTTTGTGATGTATGCCTCCGACCTGCTCAGGGCCCGGCACACGGCGGAGATCGTGGGCAGGCACCTGGGCATCGAGCCTGTTTTGCGCCAGGAGCTGCGCGAGCGCAACCTGGGCAAGTGCGTAGGCAAGTCGGTACAGTGGCTGCGGGAGAATATCGAGGTGCAGGAAAAGACCATCGACGACCGGATGTTTTCTGATGCGGAAAGCCGCCGGGACGAATGGAACCGCCTGCTGCCCTTCTTTGAGGAGATCATGCAGAGCAATGCGCAGAACATCATCCTTGTGTCCCACGGCGACCTGCTGAGCGTGTTCAACGCCATGTGGCTGTGCCTGCCTGCCGAAACCCTGAACGACATGGACCTGTTCGGCATGGCTGGCGGCGTGTCCTGGATGCTTAAAGACAATGAGGGCAAGCGGATGATCCGCCGGCTGAGCGACCTGTCCTACATGAAGGAGTAGCAATGAAAAAGCAACTGAAATACCTGGTGCTGGTGAACGGCATTCTGACCATCATCGGCGGCGTGCTGATGATCCTGTACGGGCTTGACCTGGTGCAGCTGAGCAAGCCGGTGCGCATCGGCATTGCGGTGGTGCTGTGCATCAACGCGGCAGTGAACTGCGTGAATTACTACAATGTGCGTAAACAGCAAAAGGCTTCCTGAAAAGGAAGCCTTTTGCTATGCGTGTCGGGATCAGCCCAGTGCCACGTCCAGCACCATCATCAGCGTGAAGCCGATGGCAAACAGCACCGTGCCGATGTTGGAGTGGGGCTCCTCGGACATTTCGGGGATGAGCTCTTCCACCACCACATACATCATGGAACCGGCGGCAAAGCTGAGCAGATAGGGCAGGGCAGGGGTCACCAGGCTGGCAGCCCAGATGGTCAGCAGCGCGCCGATGGGCTCCACTATGCCGGACAGTACGCCGTAGGTGAAGGCTCGGCCCTTACCCACGCCCTCGGAGCGCAGGGGCATGGAAATGATGGCACCCTCGGGGAAATTCTGGATGGCGATGCCCAGGCTCAACGCCAGGGCGGCGGACAGGGTGATGGCTCCGGTGCCGGAAAGAATATCGGCATAGACCACGCCCACGGCCATGCCCTCGGGCAGGTTGTGCAGGGCCACTGCCAGCACCAGCATGGTGGTTTTCTTCATGCGGCAGCTGGGGCCTTCGCACACGGCGGAGTTCATGTGCAGGTGGGGGATGATCTTGTCCAGCACCAGCAGGAAAGCAATGCCCAGCAAAAACCCGACGGCGGCGGGCACAAAGGCGAACTTGCCCATGTGCTCGGACTGATTCATCGCGGGGATCAAGAGGCTCCAGATGGAGGCAGCCACCATCACGCCGGCGGCAAAGCCGGTGAGGGCGCGGCGAAGATTGGGGTGCATGCCCTTGCGCATAAAGAAAACGCAGGCAGAGCCCAGTGCGGTACCCAGGAAGGGGAGCATCAGCCCGCGGATGACGTCGTGAGTCATGGAAAAACCTCCTTTGTGACCTTCTATAAGGGTTATACCCGTTTGGAAACGAAGCGAAACACAAGAAATCTCGAGAAAGGCGGAAAAAAGCAGGAAAAAGTGCTTGCTTTTTCTGTTGGGGCATGGTACAATCATAAGGCTTTGATGTGTGTAAACTCCAACAAGGAGGTGGAATCTCATGGGTAAGTATTGCGAGATTTGCGAAAAGGGTACGCTGAACGGCCATTCCGTCAGCCACTCCAACCGCAAGACCAACCGCACCTGGGCGCCCAATGTGCAGAGCGTTCGTGTGATGGTGAATGGTGCTGCCAAGCGGATGAACGTGTGCACTCGTTGCCTGCGTAGCGGCAATGTGCAGCGCGCTCTCCCCAAGACTCAGGAAGAAGCCTGAGATTAGCTTAGCATAATTGTCCCGTCTGTTGTGCGACAGACGGGCTTTTATCGTTGCCAGAAAGTGAGTGATGCCCATGCACAAGCAATGGATCAGCATGGTGTTTGTCAATGTGATGTGGGGCCTTTCCTTTATTGCCAGCAAGCATGCCATGAATGCCGGCTTTACCCCCATGGTGCTGGCCCTGTTCCGCTACATCGTGGCGGCGGCCTGCCTGGTGCCCATCACCCTGGGCGTGGAAAAGAAAATGCCCCTGCGCCGCCAGGATATCCTGCCGATGCTCCTTTCGGCGATCACGGGCATCACGCTGTATTATTTCTTTGAATATCACGGCATTGAGCGCACTTCCACGGTGAATGCCTCGCTGATTTTGGCAGCCATCCCCATCATGACCATGGTGGCGGAGGCTGTGGTGGACAAGACCCGGCTGCGTCCGGCCCAGGTGGCAGGCGCGGTGATCTCCCTGCTGGGCGTGGGGATGATCCTCCTCTCCGGCAGCAACGAGGGGGAGGCGTCCATCGTGGGCGATCTGTTCATCCTGGGGGCCAGCGTGGTGTGGGTGATGTATATTTTCATCAGCCGCAAGCTGCGGGCGCAGTACACCAGCCTGAATATGAACGCCTGGCAGGCTCTGACGGCCCTGGTGACGCTGCTGCCCCTGGCGGCAGGGGAAAGCTGCGACTTGACGGCCATCCCATGGGACGGCTGGGCAGCCATGGCAGTGCTGGCGGTGGTCTGCTCGGCCCTGTGCTATTACCTCTACGGTAATGCCCTGTTTGAAATGAGCCCCCTGGCCTCGGCCATTTTCATCAACCTGATCCCCCTGACCACCATGGTGGGCGGTGTGGTGCTGCTGGGCGAAACCATGACCTGGCTGACGGTTGCTGGCGGCGGACTGATCATCGGCAGTATTTTCCTGGTGAACATGACGGAGAAAAAGGCATGAATGCAGACGTGATGCTGTTTTTCAGCAGGGTTCCGCAGTTGCTGCCCGTGTACGAGGCGTTGGAAGAGGGCATACTGTCCCGCTTTCCTGATGCAACGGTGACTGTGCAGAAAAGTCAGATTGCCTTTGACAACGGACGGCGGTTTGCTTTTGCATCCTTAAGGGGCAAACGGCTGGTGGTGACCTTTGGCCTGGGCCATCGGGTGGAGTCGCCCAGGATCGCCCAGGCGGTGGAGCCCTATCCCGGGCGATGGACGCATCACGTGCCGGTGGCTTCAGCGGATGAATTGGATACGGAGCTTTACCAATGGATCATGCTGGCATATGATTTTGCCGCGCGGAAATAACCGTGCGGCTTTTCTTATTCAGGGCGTGGTTTCCTCTTGTGAAAATCCGCAGAAAACAGTATAATGGATAGTGGATTGATTTTGGATTTTAGGGAGGTGTGGGTGTGCTGGCGCAGGTCATTGTGGATATCGTCCACGAGAATGTGGCGCATACCTTCACCTACCGTGTGCCGGAGGGCATGGAGCTTTCCGTGGGGCAGCGGGTGGAGGTTCCCTTCGGTCCGCGCCACAAGGAAGGCGTGGTGGTGGGCTTCAGCGAAACCACCGACGTGCCGCCGGAAAAGCTGAAAAGCATCATCGCCCCCCTGGAGGACTATCCGGCCATACTGCCCTGCCTGCTGGAACTGGCTCAACGCATGGCGGAAAACGCCCACTGCCCCCTGGCGGAAACCCTGCGCCTGATGCTCCCTGCGGAAATGCGGGGCGGCCGGGTGCAGGTGAAGCAGCAGCCCATCGCGCGGCTGGCCATCCCCAAAGAGGACGTGGACGAAGCCATTTTCAAGCAGGGCCGGTCGCAAAAGCGCAGGCAGCTGCTGGAACTGCTCCGGGACGGCATTCCCCATCCGGTGAGCGAATTGAAGCTGATGGTGCGCGATCCCCTGGAACCGCTGAAGCAATTGCAGCAGGCGGGTCTGGTGGAGATCATGCAGGAGGAAGTGCTCCGCCGCCCGGGCGGCAGCGTTGACGCGCCCCCTGCACCCGATCCGCAGCTGACGCCCTCCCAGCAGGAGGTGCTTTCCGTCATGCTGCCTGACCTGGCCCAGGGCCGGGGGCGGTTCCTGCTCCATGGCGTGACCGGCAGCGGCAAGACGGAGGTGTTCATCCGCCTGGTGCGCAGCACGCTGGAAATGGGCAAATCCGCCATGATCCTGGTGCCGGAGATCGCCCTGACGCCCCAGATGGTGGACTGGTTCCGCCGCAGGTTCGGCGCGGTGGCGGCGGTGCTGCATTCGCGGCTTTCTGCCGGCGAACGCTTCGATGAGTGGCGGCGTATCCGCAGGGGCGAGGCGCGGGTGATCATCGGTGCTCGGTCGGCGGTGTTTGCTCCGGCGGAAAACCTGGGGCTCATCGTGGTGGACGAGGAACATGAGACCACCTACCTCAGCGACAGGCATCCCCGTTATGATGCCCGGGAGGTAGCCCAGTGGCGGTGCGACACCGAAGACGCCATGCTGGTGCTGGCCAGTGCCACGCCCAGCATCCTGTCATTCGCCAAGGCGCGGCGGGGGGATTACACCCTGCTGGAAATGCCCCACCGGGTGATGAACCGGCCCTTGCCGCAGGTGGAGATCATCGACATGCGGCAGGAATTGGAGCAGGGCAACCGCTCGGTGTTTTCCGGCAAGCTGGTGGCGGCTCTCCGCGATTGCCTGCGCCAGGGCCAGCAGGCCATGCTGTTGATGAACCGCAGGGGGTACAATGCCTTTATCAGCTGCCGCAGCTGCGGCCATGTGATGAAGTGCCCCAACTGCGACGTATCCATGACCTACCATGTTTCCGGCGGGGACGGGCAGCTGCATTGCCATTACTGCGGCTTTGCCCAGTCGCCCCCCACCACCTGCCCGGAATGCGGCAGCAAGTACATCCGCTACTTTGGTGCAGGCACGCAGAAGGTGGAGGAGGAGCTGCACAAGCTTTTCCCCAACGTGGGCGTGGTGCGCATGGACATCGACACCACCTCCGGCAAGGATGGCCACGCCAAGCTGCTGGACGAGTTCCGGTCGGGCCGGGCGCGCATTCTTGTGGGCACGCAGATGATCGCCAAGGGGTTGGATTTCCCCAAGGTGACGCTGGTGGGCGTGGTGGCAGCGGACATGACGCTGAACCTGCCGGACTACCGGGCCAGGGAGCGTACCTTCCAGCTGCTGACCCAGGTGGCTGGCCGCGCGGGCCGGGGCGAAATGCCGGGCCAGGTGATCATACAGACCTACAAGCCGGAGGATGAGGTGATCCTTGCCTCGGCACGGCAGGACTACCGGGCGTTTTTCGAGCAGGAGTTCGACCGGCGGCGCACGGGGCTGTATCCGCCCTTTACCATTCTGGCGCGTCTGCTGGTGGAGTCCGTTTCCGCCAAGGCTGCCCAGGCGCATGCAGAAAAGCTGATAGCAGCTTGCATGCAGCTGCTGGATGAGCACCCTGCCTGGAAAAAGCGCACGCTGATGATCCGGCTGGATCAGCCGTCGGTGACCATCCTTCGGGGGAAAAGCCGCTGGCATATTCTGATGAAGCTGCTGGTTCACCCGGAAACCGAGGCCTTCGCCGCCGAACTGACGGAGCTGGCCAGGGAAGAGGCTGACCAGGTGGAAACCTATTTTGAATATAATCCGACAACAATGATGTGAGGAGAACCGATAATTATGGCGATTCGTAATATTGTCAAGCTGGGCGAGGAATGCCTGCGCAAGGTGTGCAAGCCCCAGGAGAAGTTTGATCTGCGGCTGTGGATCCTGCTCAAGGACATGGCCGATACCATGTACAAGGCCGAAGGCGTGGGTCTGGCTGCGCCCCAGGTGGGCATCCTGCGCCGGGTGGTGGTCATTGATGTGGGCGAGGGGCTGATCGAGCTGATCAACCCGGTGATCGTGGAGCGCAGCGGCTCCCAGTGCGGCCGCGAGGGCTGCCTGAGCCTGCCTGGCCGCCAGGGCATCGTGACCCGTCCCAACTGGGTGAAGGTGCAGGCCCAGGACCGCAAGGGCAACGCCTTTGAGTTTGAGGCCGAGGGCTTCTTCGCCCGGGCGGTGTGCCATGAGCTGGATCACCTGGACGGCCGGGTGTACATCGACGTGATGGACCGCGAGCTGACCCCCGAGGAAATCGAAGGCCATGTGCCGGAGGATGATGAAGAATGAGAATCGTCTTTATGGGTACGCCGGAGTTTGCCGTGCCGTCGCTGAAAGCGCTGTGCGAAAACGGCTATGAGGTGGTGGGCGTGTTCACACAGCCCGACCGTCCCAAGGGCCGCGGCAACAAGGTGACCATGTCCCCGGTGAAGGAATACGCCCTGACGCAGAACATTCCCGTGTTCCAGCCCCAGCGCATCCGCCGCGACGGCGTGGAGGACTTGAAGGCCCTGGCCCCTGACCTGTGCGTGACGGCGGCTTTCGGGCAGATCCTGTCCCAGGAGATCCTGGACATTCCGCCCATGGGGAACATCAACGTGCATGCGTCCCTTCTGCCACGCCACCGTGGCAGCGCGCCCATCAACTGGGCCATTTTGCAGGGCGACAAGGAAGCCGGTGTCACCACCATGATGATGGACAAGGGCATCGACACCGGCGACATGCTGCTGAAGAGCGCGACCCCCATCCAGCGCGGCGAAACGGCAGGGGAGCTAACCCTCCGATTGAGCCAGATGGGCGCAGATCTCTTGCTGGAAACCCTGCATGCCCTGGAAAACGGCACGCTGGAGCGCATCCCCCAGGATGAAAGCCAGATGACCTACGACCCCATGCTGGACAAGCAGATGGGCATCATCGACTGGACGATGGACGCGGAGAGCATCGTGAACCGCATCCACGGCCTGAACCCCTGGCCGGGGTGCTCCACCGCCTATGAGGGCGGCAGGCTGAAGCTGCTGCGGGCCAGCGTAGCGGAAGGCAAGGGTGAGCCGGGCGAGATCATCGCGGCGGATGCCAAGAACGGCCTGACCATCGCCTGCGGCCAGGGCGCGGTGTGCATCAACATGCTGCAGGCCCCCGGCGGAAAGCCCATGAACGCAAAAGACTACCTGCGCGGCCATCCCATGGCGGTGGGCACGGTGCTGAAAGAGGATTAACATATGAGTGATGATATCAAGCGTGGGGATCATCCTGCGAATGGCGGTGCAAAAACCGGCTTCCGTGGGAACAACAATGGGAAATTTGCACGCAATGATCATAAAAGTGGTGTAAAAGTGGATAATCGTGGCGAAAAGAAGCCTTTTTCCAGCGAACGGAAGGGCTTCGGTGGGGATCGCAAGCCCTACCAGGGCAATAAGCCGGGCTTTGGTGGGAAACCGGGGAATTTCCGGGGTGACCGCAAGCCCAAGGCTGCGCCGCCGGTGGAGGGCCTGGCTGCCCGCCGCATGGCACTGAGTGTGATCCGTGAAGTGACGGAGAACGACGCTTATGCCTCCCTGTCCCTGAACGACAAGCTGGTGAAGTCCGGCCTGAACCCGGCTGACCGTCGCCTGGCGGCCCGGCTGGCCTACGATACCATCGAACATCTGCTGACCATCGACCACGCGCTGACCCAGGTGATGGCCAAGCCGGATACCGACATCAAGCTGCGGAACATCCTGCGTCTGGGTGCATGCCAGATTCTGCTGGAAGACCGCATCCCCGAAAGCGCGGCCACCAACACCTGCGTGGAGCTGTGCAAGGAGCTGGGCATGGAAGGCCTGGCTGGCGTGTGCAACGGCATTCTGCGCAACCTGATCCGCAAGAAGGACGAACTGACCTGGCCGGACGAAGCGGCTGAGCCCGTCCGCGCCCTGTCTGTGAAGCATTCCGTGCCCGAATGGCTGGTGGAGAAGCTCATCGCCGACTGGGGCAAGGACGAGGCCGTGGCCCTGATGAGCCACTCGGAGCCGGAGACCTACATCACCGTGCGCCCCAACATGACCGAGCTGGACGACGAGGCCTTCGAGGCCCTGCTGAACAAGAAGGTCTGGGAGCATGAAAAGGGCAGCGTACCCCACAGCTGGCACATCCGCGGCATGGCGGATATCGGCCAGGATGCGGACTTCCTGGGTGGAAAGTTCTCCATCCAGGGGGAAAGCAGCATGATGGCCTGCATGGCCGTGAACCCCAAGCGCGGCGCGCAGCTGCTGGACGCCTGCGCAGCCCCCGGCGGCAAGACCTGCCTGCTGGCGGAAATGATGGGCGGCACCGGCCGCGTCCAGGCGTGGGAGATGCACGAGCACCGCACCGCGCTGATCACCGCCCAGGCCAAGCGGCTGCACCTGGAGAACATCCGCCCCATGACCCGCGACGCTTCCAAGCACCGCGACGACCTGGACATGACCATGGACGCTGTGCTGCTGGATGCGCCCTGCTCCGGTCTGGGCGTGATGGCCGACAAGCCCGACGTGAAGTACCGCGTAACGCCCGAAAGCGTGAAGGAGCTGACCGCTATCCAGGCCAGCTTGCTGGACGCCGTTGCCCCCTATGTGAAGGAGGGCGGCACGCTGGTGTACTCCACCTGCTCGGTGCTCAAGGATGAAAACGTGAACCAGGTGGAGGCCTTCCTGGCCCGCCACCCGGAGTATGAGATCGACAAGCTGCCGGAGAGCATCCCCGAGCAGTTCCGCCAGCATTATGCCACGGGCCTGCAGCTGATGCCTCACCGGGACCATGTGGGCGGCTTCTATATTTGCCGCATGCGGAGGAAACGTTTATGATCGAGCTGACCGGCATGAACCCGGCGGAGCTCACCGACTGGTGCAAGGAGCAGGGCTTGCCCAGCTTCCGCGGCAAGCAGATCTTCAAGTGGATCCACCAGGGGGCCGATTTTGACGGCATGACCAACCTGCCCAAGGATCTGCGCGCGCGCCTGCAGGAAATGGCCGTGGCCCAGCCGGTGGAGATCATCGAAAAGCGGCAGTCCAAACTGGACGACACGGTGAAGTTCCTCTTCGGGCTCAAGGACGGCAACTGCGTGGAAGGCGTGCTGATGCACTACCACCACGGGTACACGCTGTGCATCTCCACCCAGGTGGGCTGCCGCATGGGCTGCACCTTCTGCGCCAGCACGCTGGACGGGTGCGTCCGCAGCCTGACCCCCGGCGAAATGCTGGGCGAGATCATCTGCGCCAACCGCTTTCTGGAGGGCAAGGACCGGGTGCACAACGTGGTGCTGATGGGCAGCGGCGAGCCCCTGGACAATTACGACAACGTGATGAAGTTCCTGCGGCTTTTGCGCGAGCCCGACGGGGTGAGCATCGGCCTGAGAAACGTGAGCCTGTCCACCTGCGGCCTGGTGCCGAAGATGTATGACCTGGCGGAGGAAGACCTGCCGGTGACGCTGAGCGTTTCGCTCCACGCGCCCAACGACGACATCCGCCGCCAGACCATGCCCATTGCCAAGGTGTACCCCATGGACGAGCTGCTGAAGGCCTGCCGCAATTACATCGACAAGACCGGCCGCCGGGTGATCTTCGAATATGCCCTGGTGGGCGGCGTGAACTGCGAGGAAAAGCATGCTGTGGAGCTTGCCTCCAAGCTGCGGGGCATGCAGTGCCATGTGAACCTGATCCCCCTGAACGTGGTGGAGGAACGCGACCTGAAGGGCGTGAATGAGAAAGTGGTGCAAAGCTTCCTCAGCACGCTGGAGAGGCTGCACATTTCCGCCACCCGCCGCCGCGAAATGGGCGACGATATCGAAGGTGCCTGCGGCCAGCTCCGCAGAAAGACGATCATGGAGAAAGAACAATGAGCCACAAATTCCATTTTTCCAAAGAGAGCAAGGCCCGGCTGAAGAACTTCCTTCTGGGCGAGAAGCACCAGGAAAACCAGGAGCCTGTGAAGGATGTGCCGGAGCAGGAAAAGCCTGTGGAGAAGGCGGAAACTGCCCCTGTGCAGCCCGAAAAGGCCAAGCCTGCCCGCAAGAGCACCGTGCAGGTGGTGACCCGAACCCACATCGGCAAGGTGCGCCGCACTAACCAGGACGCGCTGATCGAATCGCCGGAGAACCGGCTGTGGGGCGTTGCTGACGGCATGGGCGGCCATAACGGCGGCGAAACGGCTTCCAGCGGCGCACGGGACGGCGTGATCGAGCTGCTCAATGGCAAGGAGCCGGAGCAGGGCAGCCTGCGCACGGCTATCGGCGCGGTGAACCGCCGCCTGTTCCTGCAGCAGAAGGAAGACGAAAGCCTTGCCGGCATGGGCACGACGCTCACGGCCCTGTGGCTGAGCGACACCTGCGTGTACATCGGCCATGTGGGCGATAGCCGCGCTTATCGCATCCGCGAGGGCGTGATGGAGCAGATCACCGATGATCACTCCGTGGTGGCGGAATTGATGCGCTCCGGCATGCTGACCCGGGAGCAGGCAGCCACTCACCCCATGCGCAATGTGATCACCCGGGCGGTGGGCACGGAGGACGGCATCGAGATCGACCTGCTTTGCGAAGAACGCCGTGCAGGCGATGTGTGGCTGGTGTGCTCCGACGGCCTTTACGGCATGGTGGATGACGGCAAAATCGCCGATATCCTCAAAGCCAACAAGCCCGAAAAAGCGGCGGACAAGCTGATCGACGCGGCCCTGGAGGGCGGCGGCCGGGATAACATCAGCCTGGTGATCCTCCTGGATAAGGAGGGCAACGCATGAGCGAGAAGATCCTTGCGGACCGCTACCGCTTAGTGGAGCAGATCGGCGTGGGCGGCATGGCCATCGTGTACCGCGCCATCGACCAGCGTACCGGCCACAATGTGGCGGTGAAGGTGCTGCGCCCGGAATTCAACCAGGACGCGGAATTTGTCAGCCGCTTCCAGCGCGAGGCCGAGGCCGCCAGCAAAATGACTCACCACAACATCGTCAATCTGCTGGACGTGGGCATGGACGGCGAAAACCGCTACCTGGTGATGGAATACGTCCAGGGCAAAACGCTGAAGGAACTGATCAAGGAGAAGGGGCGGCTCTCGCCCCAGGTGGCGGCGCAGATCACCATCCGCATCCTTTCGGCTTTGCAGCATGCCCATCAAAACGGCATTATCCACCGCGATATCAAGCCGCAGAACATTCTGGTGCATGCCGACGGCCACATCAAGGTGGCGGATTTCGGCATCGCCCGCATGGCCAACAGCTCCACCCTGACCAGGGGCGACAGCGTGATGGGCTCGGTGCACTATTTCAGCCCGGAGCAGGCCAGCGGCCAGGCCGCAGACGTGACCAGCGACCTGTATTCCGTGGGCGTGGTGCTTTATGAGATGCTCACCGGCCGCGTGCCTTTCGACGGCGACAGCCCCGTGGCGGTGGCCATGCAGCACCTGCATGCCCGCCCTGTGAACATCGAAAACTTTGCCCCGGATTCTCCGGCCGCCATCAACCATGTGTGCCTGATGGCCATGGAAAAGAAGCCCCAGTACCGCTACCAGAGTGCCAGGGAAATGGCCGCCGAGCTGCGCATGGCCCTGGAGGGGCGCATCGACAAAATGCAGCCCCGTCTGGTGGAAAAGCCCATGATGGCCCCGGTGCAGAACCCGGGCCCGGGCGGCATGCCGGTGAAGCCTGCCGTGCAGGGCAAGACCGAGCTGGGCCCTGTGCATTACAATACGGCCCGCCGCCGGGTGACCAAGAAGAACCAGGGCTGGTGGATCCTGCTCTCCCTGCTGATGACCGCAGCGGTGTGCTACGGCCTGTATGTGGGCGGCATGGCGATCTACGAGAACGTGGTGAACACTACACCGGTGCCCGATTTTGTGGGCATGGAAGTCACCGTGGCCCAGCGCACGGCCCAGCGCGTTGGCCTGAACCCGGAGATCGTGGAGATCAACCATCCCACCATTTCCGACGGTACGGTGATCCTGCAGGCCCCGGAGGTGGACACCACCCTGCGCAAGGGCGACTCGGTGGTGCTGACGGTATCGAAGGGGCCTTCCAGCCAGCAGCTGCCCAGCATTGTGGGCATGTCCACCCAGAACGCTATCAACACCTTGCAGCCCATGGGCGTCACGCTGATGGTGCTGGAGAGGGTGGTATCCTCTGAGGTGCAGGCGGATCTGATCATCAGCCAGGAGCCGGCGGAGGGCACCCAGTGCAAGGCTGGGGACATCGTGCAGGTGAAGGTTTCCGGCGGCATGACCTATGTGCCGGAGCTGCAGGGCTACTCCCTCAGCGCGGCCCAGGAACGCCTTGCCAGCCTGGGGCTGAGCCTGGGCTCCAATGTATCCTATGTGGATACCACGGACGCTGCGCTGCACAACACCGTAGCCACCCAGACCCCCGCTGCGGAAACCGCGGTGATCCAGGGCGGCCAGGTGACGCTGACGGTGTACCGCGTGCCGGAGCTGCTTTCCAGCGCGAAGGTGATCCTTGACCTGCCCCAGACCGATGGCCTGACCTCGGTGCGCATTACGCTGAACGCGGGCAATGGCGAAATTACCGCCTATCAGGGTGAATTCCCGGCCAATGCCAGCCGCCACCCCGAGGTGGAACTGAAGGCCCAGGAGAGCGGCGACTACACCTACCGCGTGTATTTCAACGACAAGTTTGCCTATCAGCATCAGGTGACGCTGAAATGATGGAGGGAACCGTTACGGATACCGAAATGAAACAAGGGACCCTGATCCGCGGCTTCGGCGGGTTTTACACGGTGGTGGACAGCGAGGGGAATGAATTCACCCTGCGGTGCAAAAAGAAATTCCGCCGGATGAAAATGTCGCCCCTGGTGGGGGATGAGGTCACCTTCACCCCCGGCACCGGCGAGGAGCACGGCTGGCTGGAGGACATCTTGCCCCGCACCTCCGAGTGCCTGCGCCCGCCGGTGGCCAATGTGGCCCTGCTGCTGATCGTGGTGGCTCCTGTGCCGGAGCCCGACCTGATGCTGGTGGACCGCATGATGGTACGCGCCCGCGCCCAGAACATGGACATGCTGCTGGTGATCAACAAGTGCGACCTGGATGAATCCCTGGCGGACGAGCTGCGCGCCCAGTATGCCGGGGCTGGCGTACCGGTATGCCCGGTATCGGCCAAGTCCGGCAAAGGCCTTGTAGAGCTGAAGGTCCTGATGGGCAGCCGCCTGTGCTGCCTGACGGGGCAGAGCGGCGTGGGCAAAAGCACGCTGCTGAACGCGCTGTTCGGCCTGGAACTGGAAACGGGCGAGATCAGCCGGAAGATCCAGCGCGGCAAGAACACCACCCGGCATGCAGAACTGCTGATGCAGGACGGCATGCGCGTGCTGGACACCGCAGGCTTCAGCCTGCTGGAGCTGGACGGCGGCATGGAACCCATCACCCTCAAGGAATATTACCCGGAGTTTGCCGAGCATGAAGGCAGCTGCCGCTTCGAGCCCTGCTTCCACGACAGGGAGCCCGGGTGCAGCGTAACGGCTGCGTGCGATGAAGGCAGCATCCATCCCCAGCGCGTGGCCCGCTACCGCGCACTGCTGGCGGAAGTCAAACAGGCATGGAGGGAAAGATATGATTAAGATTGCTCCGTCGATCCTGGCGGCTGATCCCCTGAACATGGAGCGCGACGTGCAGCGCGTGATCGACGCTGGCTGCGACCTGCTGCATGTGGATATCATGGACGCCCATTTCGTGCCCAATCTCAGCTACGGCCCGGCCTTGGTGGAGGCACTGCACCAGCGTTTCACCATTCCGCTGGACGTCCACCTGATGATGGACAACCCGGAAAAGTACATTGACACCTTTGCCAAGACCGGCGCATGGGGCATCACCATCCATGCGGAGATCCCTGGCGATGTGGCCGGTATGCTGCGGCATATCCGGGAGCTGGGGCTGTCCACGGGCCTTTCCGTCAAGCCTGGCACGCCGGTGGAGAGCATCCGCCAGCTGCTGCCCCTGGTGGATATGGTGCTGATCATGACGGTGGAGCCCGGCTTTGGCGGCCAGAAATTCCAGAGTGCCATGCTGGAGAAGATCCGCACCCTGCGCGCCTGGGGCTACCAGGGGATGATCGAGGCCGACGGCGGCGTGGCCATCAGCAACCTGCCCGACCTGAAAGCCGCTGGCCTGGATGTGGCCGTGATGGGCACGGCCATGTACCGCAGCAACGATCCGGCCCGGGACATGCAGATCATTCACGCGATGTAAATACTTGCGCCTCCTGCGGGGAAAACTGCCCCCAGGAGGTGTTTTTTGTGGAGAAAAAGCCGCCCAAAGGCAGAAACCGGCTCTTCGTTCTTTCCAAGAAAAAGAACCTGATGGAACGCAGACACAACCAGTAGACAAAAATAATTTTCAAAAACACAATATATAGTGTTTCACTTGCCGCAAAAGGGTGTATAATACACCCAAGGAGATGATAACCATGGCATGCAACGTCACTGTCACCGGCGGTCAGCTGGAGCAGGCCGAGATCAACGCCTACATCCAGCGCGCCAAGGAGAAATTCGGCAAGGAACCCTTCGGTATCGACATCCACGTGGACGGCGAGTACGTCGACCTGTCCTACGACTTCGGCAACCAGCCCTTCCACCGCATCCGCCGCATCACCGGCTACCTCGTCGGCACCCTCGACCGTTTCAACAACGCCAAGCGCGCTGAAGAAGCCGACCGCGTCAAGCACGGGGTCTAAGGGGACTTCGTCCCCTTAGAAATCCCCTGAGCAGAGGGCTCTGCCCTCTGCAC
>JAGBBA010000072.1 GCA_017938695.1 Clostridia bacterium
GCCATGCAAAAACCTTCCCCTTGAGGGGAAGGTGGCCGAGCGTAGCGAGGTCGGATGAGGTGTTGCCCCTTCCCCCGCGTCGCGGCGCATCCGTTATGCGCCGTGACCCCAGCAAAGGAAAAACCCACTCTGCTCTCGCAGAATGGGTTTCGAAAGGGCCGAAGGCCCTTCGCGGGAGTCCAGAGGGCAGAGCCCTCTGGTGGGGTGCAGGGGCAAAGCCCCTGCCCAGGGGTTTCCAAAGGGGACAGCGTCCCCTTTGGTCAATACTCGAACACGGTGATGACGGCACCCATGTTGTCCAGGCTGGAGATGTAGTTGATGGCCTTGCCGGTGATCTCGATCTGGATGGGGTTCACGTCGTCGCCCACGTACTGGCGGACGATCTCGTAGCGGAGGACGCCGTTTTCAAACACGGCGATGTGGGAGTGCTCCTGGAGATACTCGATGTACTCTTCCAGGCACAGGCCCAGCTGGTTCATCACGGTGGCGTGGCCCTTGCCCACATAGCGGTAGGCTTCCAGGGAAACGTTCACGCCGGTCTTGTAGCTCTTGTCCTGGGTGCCCTTGAGGGGGAAGTCGGACTTGGGGAAGCGGAACACCAGGCCGTACTTCCAGCAGTTTTCGCTCATCCACTTGCCGGCTTCGGTTTCGATGTAGTTGGCGTTGTTCACAGCCGCATCGCCGCGCTTGTACAGGTCAAGGGTGAAGGTGAGGCCGGTGTTGAACTCGCTGGTGCCGGGGTAGTTCACGTCGCGCTTGGTGCGCTCGATGAGCTCGTCGCCGGAATAGCGGCTGGAATACTGATCCATGTATTTATTGAACAGGGCGTTCTGCGTATCCCAGGAGCGGTAGGCTTCGCGGACGATGTAGTTCTCGTGGCCCAGGGTGGCAGCGTCGTTGATGGCGGCCTGCAGGGCGTCGATCACCACGGGGAACAATTCCAGGTTATAGTTGTCCACGGCGATCTTGCCATCGGTATAGTTGCCGATGGAAACCAGGTTTTCCTCGATGAAGTCATCGGGGCGGGAGTGCCACTCGTTCACCAGCAGCATGCCGTTGTTCATGATGTCGGCACGGTTCAGGGTGACGATGCTGGGGTTCTCCAGGGGATAGCTGGTCAGGTCGATCACTTCCAAGCCCTCGCCGGAGGGGGTGGGCCAGGCCAGGTTGGCACCGCTCTGGGTGGCAGCCTCAAACTCGGCCAGGGCCTTGGCGTACTCCTGGTCGCGCTGGGCGTTGATGGCCTCGACTTCCTTCTGCTTGGCTTCCAGCAGGCTGTCACGGTAGGTCGTGATATAGTTGCCCAGGAAGAAGCAGCCTGCAGCCAGCACGGCCAGGCATACCGTCCACACAAGCATCACTTTGATAGGGTCGCGTCGTTTCTGTTTCTTCATATGGGATGAAGCACCTGCCTTCCGCAAGGTTCATGATTGGGTTTTACACAGGAAACGGATCAAGGCGGTCATTTCTTCCATAACTGGGTGAAATTGAGCGCAAAAATCCTATTTCTTCATACAAACATTCTCCACGCTGGCGAAAAGTTCCTTCTTTTCATTGCAAAAAAGTTACGATTTGAAAAAATAATGATGCCTGAATGAAATATGCCGGGCTCGTTCAAACTATCCGCGACCAACAAGCGCGAAAGGATGGTATGGAACGATGAGGCGGATCTGGAATGTATGCCTGTGCCTGATGATGGCCGGTACGATGGCGGCCTGCACCGCGGGCGCAGAAGAGCGCGTGGGCCAGGCCCAGGGCTACGGCGGCACGCTGAAGGTGCGTGTGGAGGTGGATGGCGAGAAGCTCAGCAAAGTTGAGGTGACTGAGCACCATGAAACCCAGGGCGTGGGCACCAAGGCCATTGACGCCTTGCCGGACGCCATGGTGTCCGCCGGAACCTGGCAGGTGGACAGCGTCAGCGGCGCTACGGTGACCAGCGAGGCCATCAAGGCCGCCGTGCGCATGGCCCTGGGTGAAGAAACCGTGCAGGCCACGCCGGTCACCAGCCAGCAGCCCAACGAGCAGCAGCCCGTGCCCTACCTGCCCGATGGTGCCAAGAGCGGCATCGGCATGGCAGCCACCGGCCGCGTGGGCCCCGGCACTGACGACACTGGTGCCCAGGTGTATTCCTTTAATGTAGTGTTTGCCCACGGCGTGTTCGACGCCTCAGGCAAGGTGCTGAGCCTGGACGTGGATCAGCTGGAGGTGGCCACCCCCAATTATGACGGGGCCAGCATGCCGCACTTCAGCGGCTTTCCGGGCCAGGGCGGCTATGCCCTGTGGGACGACGCGGCAGGCAAGACCTCCGGCAAAACCGAGGATACCGACGAGAGCTTTCTCCAGGAGGTGTCCGGCTGGCAGAGCAAACGCCAGCGCGGCGATGCCTACAAGCTGACCACCGGCACCTGGCAGGAGCAAATGGACGTTTACCAGCAGCTTTTTGTGGGCATGACCGTGGATGAGATCGAAGCCTGGTTCAACAAATACTGCTCCGACGAAACCGGCCGCCCCTTGAAATCCGACAGTGAAAAGGACGAGGAACTGGTCAAATACGCCGACCTCTCCGAAGAAGAAAAGCAGCAGCTGGCCGACGTGACCTCCTCTGCCACCATGTCCCTGCGCGACGCCCACGGCGACATCCTCACCGCCATCCGCCGCGCCTGGGAGAACGCCAGAGGGGGCTCTGCCCCCTCTGGACACCCCTGACCAGAGGGCTCTGCCCTCTGGACTCCCGGTCAGGGCTCTGCCCTGACAACCCGCTTAAGGGCCCTTCGGCCCTTAAGAATCCCATTCGGGGTGGCGGTGCTGGGTGATCTCCGTGTAGGGGTCACGACGCATAACGGATGCGCCGCGACGCGGGGGATGTTTCTTGGCTCCCCTTGGGGGGGGAGCTGGCCGCCGCAGCGGCCTGAGAGGGGTCAGGCTGGGTATGTAGTGATGGAAGGAGGTGCTCCGCGTTGCTGGTTTTGGTCATCATCGCCCTGATGGTCATGGCGGGGGAGGTGCATCACCTGGCGGTGTTTGCCATGATGGCCCTGGGGGCGTTCCTGGCGGCGTTGCCGGAGCGCATCCGCAGGCGAAAGGAGCCCCGGCTGCGCTCCACCTGGCAGGGGTGCGTGGTGTGTTTTTGTGCAGGGCTGGCGATGGTGCTGGCAGCGGGCCTGGCACGGATGAACGGCGGCTTGCTCACGGGGCTGATGCAGGGCAGCGTGAGTGCCTATGCTTTTGGCGGGCTGGCGTGGCTGGCCGCGGCGGTGGCGGCGAGGATCAAGGAAAGGAAGCGGCGCACATGAAGGAGCTTCTCTTGGGCGGCATGGCAGGGCTGGCCCTGGGTATTGCGGCCCAGCGGCTGGGCCTGCACCGCCGGGATGACCTGCGCTGCGCCCTGGGGCTTTTGCATCCGGCCATGCTGCGACGGCTGCTGCTGGCGGTGGGCCTGGGCACCATGCTCACCGCGCTGATGATGTGGCTGGCGGTGATCGACGTGGATACGGTGGCCGTGCCGCCCCTGGACGGGGGCACCGTCATCGGCGGGGTGATCTTCGGTGCAGTGCTGGGCTGGAGCGGCCTCGCCCCGGCCACGGCCCCGGTGGTGCTGGGGGCGGATCGCTTCTGGGAGGGGCTGTGCGCCGTGGCTGGCTGCGCAGCCGGGGCCCTGCTGCTGCCCTATGCGGAGCGCATCTTCCCGGCCCTTCGCGGCTGGCTGCCGGCATCGGCCAACACATGGTTTCAAGTAACGCTGGACGAGCCCTTCCTGTTCGCCGGGGGCTTTCTGGGGCAGGGGTGCATCGGCCTGGTGATCGCTGTTGCAGCCCTGTGCGTGCGCCGCCCTAAAGAGGATGCACCGCCGGAAGACATCGCCCCGGCAGAGGAACCGCCTGCCCCGGAGCCTGCATCCACCGCCCCCGAGGATGTGCAGGACGAAACCTTCGTGGCCATCCTCCCCGGTGAAGAAAGCGTTGTGGTGGACACCCAGGAAGACCCGCCGGAGCCTGAGGTCGAATAAGAAAGGCTACTTCTACTCCCTGTTCACCGTATCCCAATAAAAAATCCCCCGGAGTTCATCACTCCAGGGGAAAATCTCATATCCCCGAATCGTCAGCTGCCCGGGCATTGTCTGCCTGGCCCGCTGCTTTTTCGGGAGAGCGCGAGAGGGGCTTTTTCTCAGAAAAAGCCGCCTCTCGCATTTGCATGCTCGAATTACTTCACGTACTCAGCAGCCTCAGCACCGGCGATGCGGCCGAAGACCACGAAGTCAGCCACGGCGTTGCCGCCCAGACGGTTAGCACCGTGGACACCGCCGGTGATCTCGCCAGCAGCGTACAGGCCGGGGATGGCATTGCCATTCACGTCCAGCACCTGGGTGTCGGCGTTGATCTGCAGGCCGCCCATGGTGTGATGCACGCCAGCGGTGACCTTGATGGCATAGAAGGGAGCGGTGTTCAGGGGATTGGCGAAGCTGGTACGGCCGAAGTCGGGGTCGTTCTTGGCCTCGACATAGCTGTTCCAGGTGTTCATGGTTTCGGCCAGGGCAGCACCGTCCACGCCGATGGCGGCACCCAGCTCTTCGTAGGTAGCACCCTGGAAGGTGAAGCCCTTCTTCACATAGCCCTGGATAACAGCGGACTTCTGCAGCATGGCGTCGTCCACGATCAGCCAGGAGTAGGAACCGGTCTGAGCGATCTCGGCAGCGGAAACCACGTCGCGGGTGCCCACTTCGTCGATGAAACGCTTGCCCTCGGCATTCACCAGCACAGCACCGTCGCCGCGCAGGCCTTCGGTGATCAGGGCAGAGGTGTCAGCCTGCACGGTGGGATGGATCTGGATCTGGTCCATATCCACCACGGCAGCACCGATTTCCTGGGCCATCTTGATGCCCTGGCCCTGGATGCCGGCAGCATTAGTGGTCATGAAGCCCTTCAGCTCGGGCTTCAGCTCGGCCACCATGTCCAGGTTGGCACCGAAGCCGCCAGCAGTCAGGATCACGGCCTTGGCGTTCACGGTCACGGTCTCGCCGTTCTTGCCCTCAGCCACGATGCCGCAGGCAGCACCGTCCTTCATGATGATGGACTTGGCTTCGGTTTCCAGCAGGATGGTGATGTTCTCGCTCTCGTTGCAGGCGGTCTCCAGCAGGGGGATCATGTAGGAGCCCACGGAGACGGTCTGGCCGGCATCGTTCACAGGGCGATGGATACGCTTCACGGAAGCACCGCCGAAGGAACCAACGCTGGTCAGGTTGATGTTCACGGTCTTCAGCCAGTCGATGGCATCAGCAGTGCCGTTGACCATGGTGGCCACCAGCTCGGGGTTGTTCACGCCCTTGCCGCCGATCATGGTATCCAGCTGCATCAGCTCAACAGAGTCGAAGTAGCCGGTGGGGTTCTCCTGATAGGCCTTCCACTGCACGGTGACCTTCTCGGTCAGGTCGGCGATGGCGGCGTTATCGGCATAGGAAGCGGCAGCGGCCAGCTGCTTGTCAACACCGGCGTTTTCGCCGAAGGTGTTCTCGTCCTGGGCGGGGGTCTTGGCAGCGTTCATGCCGCCGGTGGCCTTCACGGAGTTGCCGCCAACCAGGGGCTGGCTCTCCAGAATGATGACCTTCTTGCCGGCTTCGGCAGCGGTCAGGGCGGCGGTCATGCCGGCACCGCCGGCACCCACGATCACCACGTCCACGTCGTAAGCGGCGTCGACGGCTTCCTCAACGACCTTGGTGTTGTAGTCGTCGGGGTTCAGGCCAGCGGCGGTCAGGGCCAGCTTGGCGGCCTCGATCACGGCGTTGGAGGTGAGGGTGGCAGTGGACATCACGTCCACGTTCAGGGTGTTGCCAGCCACCATAGCGGCGGGCAGGGCCTCGATGGCCTTGGAGCCGATGCCTTCGGTCTGATCCACACCCTCTGCAACCACAGAGGTGATCACGCCGTCGGTCACGGTGATGGTCACGGTCACGTCGCCGTTGTTGTAGCCCTTGGCAGTGCCAACGCCGGTCACGGTGTCAGCCAGGGCGACGGTGGCAGTCAGCACCAGCACCAGGGCCAGAAGCAGCGCGGAAATACGCTTCATCATGGTAAGTTTCCTCCTTGCAAATTCTGCTGCTTATGCAGCTCGACCACAGTATAGCATAGCTTGCAGGAAAAAGCTACATTTCGACAAAAAAATAACGATATTTTTTTATCAATCATATCATCATAACTTATTTTGAAAATGCATAGGCTGTGGCACAAGTGAAAAGGAGGGCGTTTGCATGGCACAGAAACGGGTGCGCCGCCACCAGGGCGGCATGAAGAAAAAGCAGTGGACGGGCATTTTGATAGGCCTGGGGGCATCGGTACTGGTGACCCTGGCCGGGGTGGCAGTGTTTGCCCTGGTGATGCAGTGGGTACGCCCCACCGAGGACGCGGTGCGCATTTTTAACCAGGTGCTGAAGCTGGCGGCCATCGCCGTGGGCGTATGGGTGGCTGTGGGCCGGGGCGGCCAGGGGGGACTGCTCCGCGGCGCGGCGGTGGGCCTGGGCTACATGGCCGTGGGCGTGGCCCTGTATGCGGTGCTCTCCGGCCAGCAGGCACCGCTGACCTCCTATCTGGCGGATTTGGGCATGGGTATCGCTGGCGGCGGCATCGTAGGAATGATTCTGTCGAATATTTCGCCGAAGTGATTGCAAGATGAGAAAAGATGGTGTATAATAGTCCTATTCCATCAATAAACGGAGGAGATTTCTCATGAAGCATATCGAGACCATCCAGTCCCCCTGCCTGAAGCAGTCCCTGGTGCACGGCGGCTGCGGCGAGTGCCAGGCTTCCTGCCAGAGTGCCTGCAAGACCAGCTGCACCGTGGCTAACCAGTCCTGCGCCAACAAGGAGAACAACGCTGTTCTGGCTGGCAACGAGGGCAAGATCCGCCGCGAGTCTAAGTAATCAGGTGTATTCTTGAAAGGGCCGGAGGATGACTCCGCCCTTTTTCTATGTAGGAGGCAACCACTGTGATCCATACTTTCAAAGCCGTTGGTCAGCCCATGATGCTGGACGTTGGCTCCGGCGCGGTCCACGCCCTGGACGACCTGGCCTATGATGTACTCACCCTCTGGAACGACTGCACCGCTGAGGAGATCAAGACCCAGCTGAAGGACAAGTATACCCAGGAAGAGCTGGACGAGGTCATCGGCGAATTGCGCCAGCTGGAGGAGATCGGCGCGCTGAACGCCCCCGATAACTACGACGATGTGAAGCAGCTGCAGGACCCCGGCGTGGTGAAGTCCATGTGCCTGCATGTGGCCCACGACTGCAACCTGCGCTGCAAGTATTGCTTTGCCGCCACCGGCGACTTCTGCATGGGCGAGCGCAAGCTCCTGTCCTACGAGGTGGGCAAGAAGGCCCTGGACTGGCTGGTGGAAAAGAGCGGCAAGCGCGTTCACCTGGAGGTGGACTTCTTCGGCGGCGAACCGCTGATGAACTTCGACGTGATGAAGCGTCTGGTGGAATACGGTCGCTCCATTGAGGCCGAGAAGAACAAGAAGTTCAAGTTTACCACCACCACCAACTGCGTGCTGATGACCGAAGAGATCATGGATTTCTTCAATAAAGAAATGGGCAACGTGGTCATCTCCATGGACGGCCGCCCCGAGGTGCACGACCGTATGCGCCCCACCGTGAACGGCAAGGGCAGCTACGCCATCATCGCTGAAAAGGCCAAGGAGTTCGCCAAGCGTCGCGGCCATCAGGAATACTACGTCCGCGGCACCTTCACCGGCTACAACAAGGACTTCGCCAACGATGTGCTCTTCCTGGCGGACGAGGGCTTTGAGCAGCTTTCCGTGGAACCCGTGGTCACCGACCCGGCCTGCGAGTATGCCCTCCACGAGGAAGACCTGCCCCAGCTGCGCGAGGAATACGAGCGTCTGGCCGTGGCCTATATGGATCGCCGCGCCAACGGCAAGTGGTTCAACTTCTTCCACTTCAATGTGGATCTGGAGGGCGGCCCCTGCCTGCGCAAGCGTCTGACCGGCTGCGGCGCGGGCAACGAGTACATCGCTGTGACCCCCGACGGTGACATTTATCCCTGCCACCAGTTCGTGGGCCGCGAGGGCTACCGCATGGGCTCCGTGCTGGACGGCACCTTCAACAGCGAATTGCAGAAGAAGTTTGCCAACAACCACGTGCTCACCAAGGAAAAGTGCCGCGACTGCTGGGCCCGCTTCTATTGCTCCGGCGGCTGCGCTGCCAACGCCGAGGCCTTCCACGGCGATATCTCCAAGCCTTACGACATGGAGTGCCAGCTGGAACGCAAGCGTCTGGAGTGCGCCATGGCCATTTACGCCAAGGAGCGCGCTGCCAAGCAGGGAAAGTAAATCCAACCAAGCAATGTAAAAGGCCACCGTGCAGGTGGCCTTTTTGCTATGCCGTTATTTCTTCCCAGGGTCAAACCGCAGCCGGTAGTCGCAGCAGCTGTGGCCTTCGCCCAGGGCGGTGGTACGGGTGTACTGGATATACTTGAACCCTGTCATGTACGCCTTGTCCATGGCGCAGACAACGGCGGATACCTCCGGTACGCCCAGAAGGACGGCAGCGTTGTGCAGCGGACAGGACAGGATATCCACGCCCACCAGCTCCCGCGTTTCGCTGACGATGCGGCGTTCATACCCTTTTGCCGGGCTGGACATGGCGCGCATCAGCCGGGGCATCTGGCTCCACAGCAGCCGGGATACGCCGGGGACGGAGGTGACCGCATGCACCACGCGGCCAATGCGCCGGCCCATGTCGGCAGCGTATTCCTTCAGCAGGGGGAGCAGCTCCGGCGCGGCCTGGTACAGGGCGGCGGCAGGCAGGATCATCATGCGGCTGTCGTTGTCCAGGCCGGGGTGGGAGGCTTCCAGCTCAGTCAGGCGCAGCGATGCGTCGGCCCAGATACGGGCTGCTTCTGTTTCGCCGCAGTGCTCCGCCAGCCAGGTGCGGAAGCCTTTGTAGATGAAGGAATGATCAAGTTTGCTCATGGCAGCCTCTTCAAATGCACCAGATACTCCGTGGTGCCTTCCTCAAACACCTTTTCATCCGTCACACGGAAGCCGTACCGCTGATAGAACCGCAGGGCCTTCACGTTTTTCTCCAGGGCCCACAGGTGGGTGGCGCGGTGCTCTTCCACCGCAAAGCGGAGCAGCTCTGCGCCGATGCCCCGGCCCTGGAAACAGGGGTCCACAAACAGCCGCTTCACCTCGTCGCCCTCCAGGATGATCAGCCCGCGGACGATGCCGTCGTCATAGACGTAGGTGCGGGCCATGAGCTGCGCGTCGGTCAGGAATTCGCTGGCGACGGGGATCACCTGCATTTCGCCGAAGGAGTATTCGTCATCCTGGAAAATGGGGTAGAAGTTGAGGCGGTTGTTGAACACCAGGATCTCGCCCAGGCGGGAGGCATCCTCCGCCCGGGCAGGACGGATGTGCTGGAAGGTATCATTCATAGATGGGGTAGTCCTTTCCTTCGCGGATCATCACGGGGATCACGCCGATGGGCGCGGGCACGGTGACGAACTGGCCGCCCTCGTAAACCTGCTTGGTATAGGCGTCCGTCCAGCGGCAGCCGGCAGGCAGGTACACCTTGCGCGTATCAGCACCAGCTTCCATGATGGGTGCCACCAGCATATCGGGGCCGAACATGTAGCAGTCCTCCACGTTCAGGGCAGTGGCGTCCTGGGGGAAGTCGTAGTACAGGGGGCGCATCACGGGCGCGCCGGTTTCGTGGGCCTGCTGCATCAGGCTGCGCACATAGGGGCGGATGCGCTCGCGGATGAACAGGTACTTGGTCAGGATCTCGTAGGCTTCCTCCCCGAAGGACCACACCTCGTTGTCCTGGCCGGAGGTGAGCTGGCGCACGTTGTTGATGAACTCCTGCTCGCGCTCGTGCCAGGGGCTGCGCTCGCCGTGCATGCGGAACACGGGGCAGAAGCAGCTCCACTGGAACCAGCGGATGAGCAGCTCGCGGAAGGCCGGGTCGTCGATCACGCCGCCCAGGAAGCCGCCGATGTCGCTGGTCCACCAGGGAATGCCAGCCATGCCCATGCTCAGGCCAGCCTGCAGCTGCTCGCGCATGGCGCGGAAGGAGGAGTGGATGTCGCCCGACCAGGTCAGAACGGCATACTTCTGGCTGCCAGCCCAGGCGCAGCGCACCAGGGACAGGATGTCCTTTTCGCCGGCGGCCTTCAGGCCCTCGTAGAAGCCCTTGGCGTAGCCCACGGGGTAGGTGTTGGTCACCTGCATGGCAGGGCCAGCCCAGTAGCGGTAATTGTCGAAATCGTAGGAGCACTCGGGCTCGGCCTCGTCCAGCCAGAAGCAGCGGATGCCCTTATCGTAGTAGTTGGCCTTGCAGCGTTCCCACACGAATTTCTGTGCGCCGGGGTGGGTGGCGTCGTAGTAGACGGTGGGGCCCATCCAGGTGGAACGTTCGGTGCAGCGGTCGGTGGCCATGAGATAGCCCATCTCGTTCATGTAGCCGTAGTTTTCGCTGCGCTCGTCAATGGTGGGCCACACGGATACCACCGTTTCGATGCCCATGTCCTTGAGCTCCTTCACCATGGCCTCGGGGTCGGGCCAGTCGCGGGGCTCGAACTTGAAGTCGCCCTGCATGGTCCAGTGGAAGAAGTCGATCACGATCACGTCCATGGGCAGGCCGCGACGCTTGTGTTCACGGGCCACGGCCAGCACCTCGTCCTGGGTGCGGTAGCGCAGCTTGCACTGCCAGTAGCCCAGGCCGTACTCGGGCATCATGGGGGTGCGGCCGGTGGCGGCGGAGTACTGGGCCTCGATCTCCGCAGGGGTGTCGCCAGCGGTGATGAAATAGTCCAGCTTGCGGGTGCGCTTGGCCACCCACTCGGTCTTGTTGGTGCCGAAGGTGGCGGTGCCGATGGCCGGGTTGTTCCACAAAAAGCCGTAGCCCCGGGTGGAAACGTAGAAGGGCACGCTGGCCTGGGAGTTGCGGTGCGCCAGTTCGAGGGTAGCACCCTTCTTGTCCAGGTGGCGGTGCTGGTACTGGCCCATGCCGAAGATCTTTTCATCGTCAAAGGCTTCGAAACGGGCGGTGAGCTCGAAGGAGTCGGTGCCCAGCACGGGCTTCATTTCGCGGCCGGTGATGCGCAGCGGCACGCAGTAGCGGTTCAGCCGGTCGCGGGTGCGCCAGTATTCCTCGGTGAGCAATTCGCCCTTCTGGTTGTAGAAGCTCAGCCAGCCCTCGGGGCTCACCTTCACGGTGATCTTGCCGTTCACCATGGTGGTCAGCGTACCGGTGTAGTGATACTTGGCCCATTCCTCGCCCTTGTACCAGGGGTCGGTGGTGTCCACGGTTTCAAAGGTGATGGTGCTGTTGGTTTCCGGCACGGGCTCGGTGAGGGCCCAGTCGTTTTCATCCATGCGGGGGTCGCCGCTCATGCGGACGCGCAGGGAGTTTTCGCCCCAGGGGTCGATCCACACCTGAGAATTGCCCTGGGCGATGATCAGTCGCTTGCCTTCCTGGTAAACGTGCATGGTTACTGCTCCTTTCCGTAGATCAGGCCAAAGGATCCGGTGGCCAGGTAGAATTGACCAAAGTTGCGGCAGTCGCCGTCGATGGAGATGATATCGCCGAACATCTGCCTGCCGGTGTTGATGCGTTCATAGGTCTTGCAGTCGTCGAAGGTGCGGTAGAAGCCGTATTCTCCGGCGATCTTTGCATTCATGTAAATGGCCTTGTGGCCGGTGATGTAATCGCCGTCCCGTTCACCCAGGCCAAAGCCAGCCCGGTACACCCAGTCGCCCTCGGCGGAGAGCCGGTTGGCGGTGAACTGACCGTTTGCGTATTGCAGCATCCACAGGCCATGCTCCCCGAGGGTGATCAGGAAGCGGCCGGTGCGGCCTGCCTCGCCGCGGATCTCGGTTTTGTTGGCGCAGTCGATCCGGGCCATGTGGATATCCGCCGGGAAGCCCTCCGGCGCGGGCAGCTGACGGAAGGTGCAGCCGCCGTCCACGGAAACATACAGGTCGCTGTGGTCGCCAAAGCCGTAGAAGAGGCTACTGTCAATGCGGTCGGCAAATACCTTGAAGCTGCCGGTGGTCTTTTCGCTGCCGTCCAGCTGGTAGACCAGTACGCGCTGGTAGCTTTGGCCCTCGTCCCGGGTGATGACCACCCGGCTCACGGGGAGCTCGATCCGCTCGGCCAGGCTCCACACGATGGTCTGCCCGTCGGGGGACATGGCGGCCCAGCCTGCGTTGATGTTGGGCCGTTCGATGGTCCGGCAGGCCTGGTCGATCTTCTCTGTCAGGCCCCAGGGCATGGGCAGGCGTTGCCAGGTCTTGGCGTTGTCCCGGGTCAGGATCAGTCCGCCCTTGGTGCGGCCCGTCCAGTTGCCCCGGGCGGTGACCACGATGCGGCTGGGGTCGCTGTCGGGGAAATCAGCATTGATGCAGGTGATGTAGCGGTTGCCGTTCTCGTCGTCGAAGGAGTTGCGGCAGGGCTTGTCCACATCGGTGAAGGCAAAGCCGCCCAGGTCGCCGATGATATCCAGCACCTGCACATCGCCGGAGGGCATGCCGTACACGTTCAGGTGCACGGTTTCCTCCAGGCCGTCGCTCCAATCGGTATAATAGCGGGTGTCTTGCAGCAAATCAAAGGAGCGGAACACGCCGGTGCCGGTGTTGAACCAGCTCTCGTTATCGTCGAAGGGGTTCAGCTTCACGTCGCTGAGCCAGTGGATCAGCGAGCCGCCGCCGTTGTGCTGGGGCTGCATGTAGGAGGTGCGGAAGCGGATGTCCCCCTCCTGGAGGCCGAAGAGGATCTGCTGCCAGGTGGTGCCGTAGTCCCGGGAGAGGAAGATGCTGTCGCCGTTCTTTTTGCAGATGGTGGAGGCGATGAGCAGGCCCGGGGTGTTGCGGCTGGCGCAGATGCCGGAGTGTCCCCAGGGGAGCATTTCGCCGGGGAGGTGGTTTTCCAATGCCACACCCTTGGCCGAGGAGGCGGCGCAAGGGGTGATCTCCTCCATGGGGCCGAAGCCGCCGTCCGCCAGGGGATAGCGCACGATGCGGCCATCCAGGGCATCGCCGGAATCGCAGCTGTAACCCAGGTCGTCGATAAAGGAATGAGGGCCGTTGCCGCTGAAGGTGACGTAGAGATACTGGTCGTCCGTGCTCCACCGCTGGGCAGCCAGGCCGGAAACGCGCAGGCCGTCCACCTTGCGGCCCTGGGGCTGCTCCATGGGGCGGAAACTTTCGCCGTCGCCAATATACAGGGCGGGGCCGCGCAGGTCATCCTGCTTGGTGGCTACGCCGGCGGAGCCCACGATAAGCTGCCCCTGCGCCTGCAGGATAAAGGTCAGGTGGGTTTCTGGCAGGCCGGGCACATGTTGCCAGGTGTCGCCCAGGTCATGGGTGACCCACAGGCCGTCCCGCTGGCTGGCGAACCACAGGGTGTCGGGGTCGCGCTCGTCCACGATGAGCCGCTCGCCGGTGCCGCGGCCGCTGAGGTTGCCGTGGACAAAGAAGGGCACGGGCTTCATGGTGAAGCTGTCGCCGCAGTCGTCGGAGATGGCCAGCTGGCCGCCGGGGCGGTGATATTCGCCGCAGACGATATACAGCCGCCGGGGGAGATTGGCGTCCACCGCAAAGGAAATGGGGAAGGCCATGGCCAGGTCCTCCATGGTTACATGGGGGATCAGGCAGACCCATTCCTGGTTCTCCCGGTCAAAGCGGTAGGTTCCGCCGATATCCGTGCGCAGATAAAGTAGCCCCTCCTGCCGGGGGTGATACAGGAAGCCCGTGGCATAACCGCCGCCCGGAACAGGGCAGTGCTTGTATTCATAGGGGGTAAAAAGCACGGAGTTTAGCCTCCTTAAACGTTTACGTTGGCCATATACTACCACAATCAGATCAAAAGTGCAATGGGGTCAGATCAAATGAAGGGCATGAAATATGATCCGGGCACCGCCTCGCCGATGCCCGGCATAGTTACAAACAGCGTCCAAAGCTTTTTTATGCTTTATTCCAGCGTCCAACGGAGCTCGTTGGCCAGGGCACCGTCCAGGTAGTAGTGCAGGGCGTAGTCGCCGCTTTGCATTTCGCCGGAGGGGCTGAAGGCGGTGTAATCGTCGAAAAGGGCGGTGATATCCACGTTCCACACGTCTTCATTTTGCAGGCTGGTATCGAAAATGAACAGCCCCAGATGGTCGAAGGCATAGCCCTCGGGGGTGAAAAGGGTCAGCAGCAGGTCGGCCTCAGAGGTCTCCTCAATGGTATAGGAGGAGAACACCTGCAGGAAAATGGCGGTATCCGGGTCGGTCAGGGCATCCTTGGTGATGCGCTCCAGGGGCGGCACCTTCTGGGTGAGGGCAGTTTCGGCCTCCGCCAGGGGCACGCTGCCCAGGTAGATCTCATGATCCTGGTAATCAAACAGGGAAAAGGGTTCGGTTTCGCCCACGGTGGCGGTGATGGCATATTCCCGGGGCCGCTGGGCGGTGATGGCGATCTCCCCGTGGGCATGCTGCACCCATACGTCATAGGTGCGGCCGGGGGTCAGGCACAGGTCGAAGCTGGTGCCCTCCTCCGGGGTCAGGTAGGAGAAATAAGGGTTGCTGGCATCGGCGAAGAACAGGCTGATCACGCAGTCCTCCTCCGGGCATTCCGGCAGGGCGGCGGCCCAGTCCACGGTCACCTGGCCGATATCCGGGGTGACGGTGAAGCCCTTCAGCCAGGTGACGCCGTCGGTCTTTGCACCGGCGTTGGAGAACTCGGCCAGGATCTCCTCGCTGGTCAGGGCCACATAGCGGTTGATGCCCTCCAGGTGGGTGGCCAGGGTGATGCCGGCCAGCTCGCCGTAGCTGTTCAGCAGCACGCTGCCGGGCATAAGGGGCGCAGGCGCGGTGAAGATGGCGGCGGGCAGCTCGCCATAATAGCCGTAGGTGGGATAGGCAATCAGTCCGGAAACCACCTGGTCGCCCTGGTGGCCCAGCACGGTCAGCTCGCTGGCCTGGGTGCTGAGGCTCAGGGGCGCGGCAGGGGAGGGTGCTTCCAGCTGCAAAAGCACCAGCTCGCTGTCATCATGGGGGCGCAGCGCACCGGTGATGCGCAGTCTGCCGCCCTGGCCCACGGCGAACAACTCGCCCTCGGCCTGGGCTGCCCATACGGTGGTGAGCAGCGTGGACTGATCCTGAAACAAAACAGCGGTGCCCACGGGCGTATCAGTGCCCTGGGCATCCTGCTCCACCAGCAGGTACAGCGCAGCACTGCCGGGGGCATCTGCCTGAGCGGCGGGCAGGAGAAGCATCAGGGCAAGCAGCAGGATCAACAGGCGTTTCAGCATGGGCGGCCTCCTTGGTGAATGAAAAGCCTGGCATGGCGCAGGCAGCATTTCTCTTTAGCCAAATTGTACCACAAGGGCTGACTGCGCACAAGCGTCAAGGCTGCCCCGGCATGGTAAATAATTCCGAAGAAAGAACCAAATTTTGCACATATAATAGTTTCATTTTGGCATGATGTGTGTTATAATGCATGTAACTTTATGTGTGACGGAGGGGTTGGGATGATCCATGTAAGAATGCTGGGTGGTTTCCATGTGGATGTGGATGGCCGCTCGGCTGACAGCATTCTTGCCAAAACACCCAAGGGAATTTTGCTGATGCAGTATCTGATGCTGCACCAGGGCGAGAGTGTGCCCGCCCGCCGCCTGATGGAGATCATGTGGCCCAACGATACCTCCGCCAGCCCCGAAGGCGCGCTGAAGACCCTGATCAGCCGCCTGCGCACGATCATGAATCAGGCTGGACCGGCTTTTGCCAGCTGCCTGGTCACGGCCCGCGGCGGCTATCGCTGGGAAACGCAAAGCGGCGTGACCGTGGACCTGGACGAATTCGAAAAGATCGCGGCCAGGGTGGATCATGTGGACGAGCTGACCGGCGAGAACCGGCACCAGTTCCGCGCCGCCCTGCAGCTTTTTGGCGGCGAGCTTCTGTGTGACCAGGACTGCCCCGACTGGGCCAAGCCCCGGGCCGACAAGGTGCGCCTGACCTACCTGACCATGGTGGAAAACTACCTGAACCTGCTGGAGCAGGCTGGCGACACCCAGGAAATGATCAGCGTGTGCCGCACCGCCCTGGATGCCCAGCCCTTCAACGACGGATTGCACCTGCGCCTGACCGAGGCCCTGATGAGTGCTCGCCGCGACCAGGAAGCCTTGCGGCAGTATCAGCATGCGTCTCACCTGACCGGCAGCCTGGACCGGGAACGCTACGATGAAAACGTGCGCGAATACTACGCCCAGCTGATGCGTAGCGAGCAGACCATCAACGATACGCTGAACGACCTTTATGCCGACCTGATCGGCGACGTGGACACCGCCGGCGCGCTGGTGTGCGACATCCATATTTTCCGCGAAATGTATCACCTTCAGAAGCGGTGCCTGGAACGCCTGGGAGCGAACATCCTGCTGGGCGTGGTGATGGTGGCCGGCCTGGAGGATCAGCCCCTGCAGCTGGACCGCACCATGAACGGCCTGATGGAAGTGATGCGCTCCAACCTGCGCCGCGGCGACACCGTGACCAGGCAGAGCGTGAACCAGATCGCCATGCTTTTGCCCATGGCCAGCGAAATGCAGGGCCAGATGATCATGGAACGCATCCGCCGCGGATTCTACGCCCAGTTCCCCAATTCCGACTGCCGCCTGGCCAGCCGGTTCGCGCTGCTCAACGCCACCACCAACCGGGGCGAGATCAAGCGTAAAGCAGACTGAATCAAATAACACAAGCCGCGCTGGGAAAAGACCTGGCGCGGCTTTTTTGCGGAAAATTTTTTCGGCCCCAGTCAAACATCACCCTTGATGCGTCTATATAGGTGCAAGGAGCGCGGGGATCCACGCAGCTCCAAGATGAACAAGAAAGCGAGGCGGGCCCATGGCTGAGATCGAATGCGCGCAAAGCCGTGATGAAACCCTGCGCCGCCTGATCACTGAATACGAAATACCCATCCGCCGGATGTGCTGTGTGTATCTGCAGGATGAGCAGCTGGCCCGGGACGCAGTGCAGGAGACCTTCCTCAAGGCCTATCTGGCACTGGACAAATTCCGGGGCGACAGCAGCGAAAAGACCTGGCTGATGCGCATCGCCGTGAACGTGTGCCACACCATGCGCCGCTCCACCTGGATGCGGCTGATGGACCGCCGCATCACCCTGGACAAGCTGCCGGAGCCTGCATCTCCTGCGGACTATGGCCTGACGGAAATGACCGTAGATATCATGCGTCTGCCCCGCAAGCTGATGGACGTGGTGCTTTTGCATGATTACCAGGGCTTTACCGTCCGGGAGACCGGCGAGCTATTGGGAATACCGTATCAGACAGTGACAGGCAGGCTGAACGCTGCCCACAAAAAACTGCGTATTGCATGGACCGACACAGAAAAGGAGGATTGACCATGAGCCGCAAGCGTGAGGACGTCCGTCTGGCACTGGATGCCGCCCTGTCCGGGGTCGACCGCGATCCGGCACTTTTCAACCGTGTCGTGAATGCATCGAAAGGAGAGTTACCCCCTGTGAAACGCAAATTGACGTTTTCCATGGCCCTGGTGCTGATCCTGGTGCTGATCACCGGCACGGTGGCCGTGGCTGCTGCCTACCGCGGCGTGAGCTATTTCCTGACGGAAAAATCTGAAAAACCCACAGATATCAACGAAGATTACCTCGTCAGCGGCCTCGAGAGCTATCACAACAGCACCCTGCTGAATGCTGAAGTGGTGGATGCCTACTGGGACGGCGTGAACTGCTTCATTGCCTATCGCGTCAGTCCGGCTGATCCTTCTCTGACTTTGCGCATGCAGTGTATGAACCTGTACCACGGCCACGACCAGGGCACGGAGAACGCCGATCTATGGGTGCAGGAGCCTTCCTTCATCATGCTCACCGATCGGAACGGCGATGTGACCCACGCAGAGCAGCTGGCGGACACCGCCTCTTCCTACGACTGGGTGTACGAGGAGGACGGCAGCATCACCGTGCTGGTGAAGTTCCCCCTCTACGGCCTGGAGGACATCGAAACCATCTCGGTGCCCGTGTTCTGCGGCGAGGCTGGGAAGGCACAGGTACAGGAAGCCTACCTGCACTTTGATCCTCCGGCACTGGCAGACCCCGTCGCCACCCATGAACATCAGTGGACGGAGACCACCGGCATCGGCCCGAAGGTATGCGCCATTTGCGGCCGCACCGAGGGCGGCGCACGGCAGCACCACAACAGCAAGCTGCTCAGCGCAGAAGTGACCAACGTCGCCTGGGACGGGGCAACTTTCACCTTGGATTACTGCATTCGCCCGGCTGATCCGGCCCTGACCCTGCAAATGCAGTGCACCGATCCTGCCCACGAACACACCGCCAAAGCAGCCGACCTGCTGGTGCAGGAGCCGGGGTATATCATGCTCACCGACACCCAGGGCAAGGTGACCCACATCAGGGCTGACGGATTCCCCTTGCTGTCCTGTGACTGGACATATGCAGAGGATGGCAGCATCGTTGTTCACGCCCAGTTCCCCCTGAACAGCGCAGCGGAGATCGAAAGCTACTCCATTCCTATCTTCAACGCCGTGGCCGGGGAAGAAAAGCTGAATTACTCCTTCCTGCACTTCTACGCTGACGACATGCTTGATCCCATTCCGCCCCACGACCATGCCTGGGCCGAGGCCACCTGCGTCAGTGCCCGGACCTGCACCATCTGCCAGCGCACTGAAGGCGGCCTGGGCGACCATGACTTCCGCCCGGCAGCAGACGGCAAAACCACGGTTTGCAGCGTGTGCGAAACGGTCACGAACCGCACGGACTGCGAGCCCCTGTACATGATCCTTCAGCCCGGCGACTACACCAACTATGTTTGGGAAATGCAGTACCGACTCTGCGAGCTGGGCTTCTACGATGGGCAGCTCTCCGCCAGGTACGACCAGGCGACCCAGGCTGCCGTGAAGGCTTTCCAGGAGAGTCAGGGCCTGGAGGCTGATGGCATCTGCGACATCAAAACGCTGGAAAAGCTCTTTCCGTAAAACAGGCAAAACGAATTGGCCGCGCTGGAGAAATCCGGTGCGGCTTTCGCTATCTTCCAGCATGGCGACGCGCTTTCCCCGGCAAACTGCCAGGGAAGAAAGCGAGGGCTGCCCATGAAGAGAGCATCCGGACGAAACGCCTCCTGTTTACGGCGCGCCACAGGCGTGGTGCTGGCCATGTTCATTGCCCTGGGGTACTTTTCCCCCATGCAGGAAACCCTGCGCACCCTGCCCGATACCATGGCCCTGACGGAAGGCCAGGTGCAGAACCTGGCACTGGGGCCTCAGCTGCGACTGGTGTCCCGGGGCGGCAATCTGGCGGTGAGTGCCTCGGAGGACGAAACCCTGGGCCAGGTGGAGCTGGTGAGTGAAACCGCCGGTACCAGCGAGCTGATGCTGAGCCTGATGGGCATCTTGCCGCTGAAAAAGGTGGAGGTGCAGGTCAGCCCGGAGAAGCGGCTGATCCCCGGGGGCAGTGCGCTGGGCGTGGCCATGCGCACCGAGGGTGTGCTGGTGGTGGGCACCAGCGACCTGAGCCAGCACGCCAGCCCGGCGTCCCTCAGCGGCATCAAGCCAGGGGATGTGCTGCGCCGGGTGGACGGGGTGGACATCGTATCCGCCCAGCAGCTGACGGAGCTCATCGCCCGCCTGGGCGAAAAGCCGCTGCCGGTGGAATACCAGCGCAACGGCACCGTGATGACCACCACCATGACGCCCCGGATGGACGCATCCACCGGCACAGTGCGCATGGGCGCGTGGGTGCGGGACTCCACCGCCGGGGTGGGCACCCTGTCCTTTTATGACCCGGAAACCGGCCGCTACGCCGCGCTGGGCCACGCCATCACCGACGGCGACACCGGCCAGGTGCTGACGGTGGGCCAGGGGCAGATCCTCAAGGCGGATGTGGTGGCGGTGCAAAAGGGCGTGAAGGGCACGCCGGGCGAGCTGAAGGGCAGCTTTCTGATGGACCCGCAAACCCTGGGGGACATCCGCCGCAACAGCACGCTGGGCATTTACGGCACCATGCAGTCTGCCCCGGTGAACCCGATTTATCCCGACGGCCTGCCCATCGGCCTGCGTTCCGGCGTGCACGAGGGTCCGGCGACCATCCTCTCCACGGTGGACGGCACCGGCATGCAGGAGTTTACCGTGGAGATCACCAGGGTGAACACCCAAAACGCCCCCGCGCCCAAGAGCATGGTGATCAAGGTGACCGACCCGCGCCTGCTGGAAACCACCGGCGGTATCGTGCAGGGCATGAGCGGCAGCCCGATCATCCAGGACGGGCGGATCATCGGCGCGGTGACGCATGTGTTTGTGTCCGATCCCACCCAGGGGTACGGGCTGTATGTAGATTGGATGCTGGGGGAAGCGGGGCAGACATGAAAATGCACGTCCCGGCAAAGGACGTGCGGAAGTACATTATTCGCAATGGGTCAGAATGAATGCCTTGGTGTGTCTGTTCAGGCAAACGTACAGTATGGGGAGTAGCGCCAGTGTGATGCCTGCGGCAAAAACCAGGTGTAACGGGAAAACATCCCCCAGAAAACCAAAGATCACCGCGGACAGCGCCATGCCGCCACAGCAGGAGGACTGGACAAAGCCCAGGATAGCACTGCGGTTCTCTTCAGGCAGGGCCAGCATCAGGGCGGCGTTGAATACGGCGTTGCCGGCTGCATTGGTCAGGCTGGCAAGGAAAAAGAGTACACACATGGGTATGAACTGCGTGGAGAAATATGCCAGCAGGCTGAACACTCCGAAGAGGGAAAAGCCAAGCGTCATCGTCCAGAAGCGTGCCTTGGGCGTCAGCTTCACAATGCCCAGAAACAGCACGCACAAAAGGGAACCTGCTGTCATTACCGCAGAAAGGTAGCCGTACATATCCACGGTGAACCCCTTTTCCAGGCAGAAGGGCAGCATGAGGGTCATGGGACCTGCGCAAAGCAGGTTCAGCAGCAGGATGCTGGGGACAAACAGGCGCAGGCAGCCGTCTGAAAAGATGGTCTTCACGGCGCTGCCCATATCCCGCAAGAGGCCCCTGGCTGTAACCTGTGTGCCTTGCTGGGGAGTTCTTGGCACATGGATGAAGAATTCAGAGACAGCGGAATACAGGTTGCTCAGGCCGTTGATGACCACAATCAGCGGTACGCCGAGGAAAGCTACCATCACGCCGCTGAGGGCTGAACCAGTCAGGTTGATAAGCGATGAAACACCTGAAAAAATAGACTGGCCCTGTACCATATCATTGCGAGGGATAATATCGATCATCAGCGTGCTGACAGCAGGAGAATAGAAAACGCTGCCAAAGGCGGCCAGCAATGCCACGATCAGCACGATGGGTACACTCAGGGTATTCTGCCAGGCCAATAGTCCTACGACCAGCATGAGCAAGCCCTGCAATACATCGATGCCTACGATCAGCCACTTGCGGTTGCATTTATCCACGATGCTGCCGCAAAGAGGAGAGAAAAACATGGTCACAAACATCGATATGGAGGACATGATTCCCATCAGGGCGCTGGAACCTGTCTGCTGATAGACCCAATAGCCGATGGCAACGCTGTACATCAAATCGCCAATGGTGCTGACCGTGTTTCCCTGCAGAAGCAGAATATAGTCTTTATTCCATAGCTTCTTATGCATAAAGGAAAGTTCCTTTCGTTCCTTTTCGAAAGGATTATACATTATGCTGTTGCTGATTACAATGAGAGCCGCTTTGGAGTTGGATTAGAATTGCATGAAAAGCTTCGGCATCATCGACACACCCACGTGTTTGTGTCAGACCCCACCCAGGGGTATGGGCTGTATGTGGATTGGATGCTGGGGGAAACAGAACAGGCTTATTGAATGCAAAAGCCCCGGGCATCGTTTGACGTCCGGGGCGTACAGGATTTTTACTGTTGCTCGATCAGTTGGGTAACTTCGTCCAGCGTCGGTGGATGGAGGGGAAGCGGAAAGCGGGAGATCGCAATACCGGAACAGGCACTGGCAAAACGGACAAGGTCGTCATCTGGCATGTTGTGCAGAAGCGCATAGGTGCAGCCGGCCTTGAATGTATCGCCTGCACCAAGGGTGCTGCGAACGTCTACCTGGAAAGGGGCCATTTGCTTCATGGCTTGTCCCTTGCGGCCATAGAGCATATTGCCACCGCCGGATGTGATGATGGTCAGGCCTTCGCTTTCCTGTTGCAACAGGGCAAATACAGCTTCTTTTTCCATACCCTGATAATGCTGGTGGAGGCATTCGCCAGAAACAACATTCACGGCAGCATGTTGATGCAGATAGGTATCGTGCGGAGCGTCAATGGTCACGTAGGGAATGCCATGCTTGACGCATAACTGTGCCGCAAGCGTTGATTCCTCGCGGAAGAAGGGATCGATGGCAGCAGCCTTGCAAGATGCGATATCCTTTTCCTGGGGGATATTCCACCATTTAGTGTCTTGCGAAAACAATGTCTGGAACCTGCCCATGGGAGAGCGAACCAATCCGGCAATGACCACATAGTCCATGACGCCTGGATCATCCGGGGTGAAATACAGAGGAGAGAGATCCACGGGTTTGTCGTGGTAGAACTCCTTCAGTAGCGGTGCAACAGCGGTGCCGATGTATGTACCTGCCATGCGAACCGATGCGCCCAACGAGCTGAGCACTGTGGCGGCAGTGCCGGTTTCACCGCCGGGGAGAAAGTACTGTGCATCAATCTCCGAGTAGGCATCGGGCTGGAGAAAACCACCGCGAAGCAAAAAAGAATGGGTACCGAGAATCTGGCCAAAAAGGTAAATATCGGGATGCATATGATCCTCCTGTCTTTCTGTGTGCGCTGTTGTGATGGGACGTGTTAGAATTAATTGTATTATACGCTGCTTACCTTGTTATAGCAAGAAAAGGTTGGCAGTATCTACGAATCGTAGAGCTGGCGCGGTTGGTATCACCGCCACACCCCGTGTTTGTGTCCCCCCAGAGCTACGGCCTGCACATCGACTGGCTGCTGCAAGAAACCTCACAACCATAGCTGCCATATGAAAGAAGGGACGGCCTTGTGGCCGTCCCCTTTGCGTTGGTGATGATGAAATTACTTGGCCAGGTAGGCTTCCAGCTGAGCGTTGGCAGCATCCAGGTAGGTCTGCATGCCGGCGGCGTCCAGGGCAGCCAGGAAGGCGGGCAGCTCGGTGGCGGGATCAACAGCACCGGCGTCCAGGGCCAGGGCGTACTGGGCAGCAACGTTGCCCAGGGCAGCCATTTCGTTGGCCACAGAGGTGTTGTCGAACACGAAGCCCAGGGAAGGAATGGCCTTGGCACCGCCGTAGTATTCCACGAAGGACTTGCGGAAGCCAGCACCCTCAGCGGCGGTATCGGGCAGGATGGTCACGTTGCCCATGCCGTTGGTCCAGGGGGTGTAGTCAGCGCGCTTCTCGGTGAACTCGATCAGGCCGTCGGCGTTCTTGGTGTAGTGGATGCCTTCCACGCCGTAGTTCAGCAGGGTCATCAGGTAGGGATCGGAGTTCAGCAGAGCCAGGAACTTGAAGGATTCCACGGGATAGTTGGAGGCGGAGTTGATGGCCACCATGGCACCCTGAGAGGCGGTGGTGTCAACGTAGGGATCGGTGCAGGGGATGAAGGCCACTTCGATGCCGCGCTCGGCGGAAGCGGTGTACTCATAGCCCAGGGCATAGGACTGGGTGCCGATCAGGTACTCAGCCTTCAGCTGGGTGTTGGTGCGGGTGTCGTTGGAGGTTTCGGCCACGGCCAGGGCGGGGTTCACATAGCCAGCCTCATAGTACTCGTGCATCTTCTCGACGAAGGCCTTGTACTCGGGGGTAGCGAACTTGTTCAGCAGCACGTTGCCATAGGCACCGTCGGCAGAAACGTCGGCAGGATTCATGTACAGGGACAGCAGGTTGGTGGAGCCAGCGTCGCCAGCCACGATGATGGAATTGGTCACCATGCGCTCCAGCACCATGGGCTCAACCAGGAAGGGATAGAAGGAGTCGCCCTTCACTTCCTTGGCCTTGGCAAACAGTTCGCCAAAGTCGTAGAAGCTCATTTCCTTCACCTGGTCCAGGGTGTAGCCCAGCTCGTTCAGCAGGGTCACGTTCACGTCCCAGCAGTTCTGGGTGGCGAAGTCCTTGTAGCCGTTCACGGCATAGATGCCCATGCCTTCAGCACCTTCGATGGTGGCGGCCTGCATCAGGGAGGCGGGGATGGCGGCGACCAGCTCGGCACCGTGCTCGGCAATCAGGTCGTCCAGCTTGACGAAGTAGCCGTTCTTGGCATAGGTGTTGTACTCGTTGGCACTCCAGGAGCAGGTGAACACCATGTCAACGGTCTCGTCGGCAGACATCAGGGCGTCGGCGGCCTTCTGGTCGAAGTCGCCCCAGGTGCCCCAGATGACTTCCAGCTTCGCGCCGACCTTGTCAGCGATGTACTCGTTGACCTTTTCCAGAACGGCGGAGTCGTCGGTCACGTTGGAGCCGTGGAACATGATGGTGATGACGGGCAGCTCATCGGCAGAAGCCAGAGCGACGCAGCCCAGCATCATGCTGAGGGCCAGGAACAGAGCCAGGAATTTCTTCATGATGGGATCCTCCTTGTGTTGTTTTTATGCAAGCGGCCATGCACTTGGCCGTGCTTACCAATTGGGGTTACCCCTTCACCGAGCCCACGGTGAGGCCTGCCACCACATACCGCTGGAAGAAGGGATACGCGCAGGCGATGGGCAGCACGATGAACACCACCAGGGCCATCTTCAGCGACTGGGAGGGAAGTTCACGGGCGGCCAGGGCAGCATCCACGCCGATGATGGAGGAGTTCTTGGCCAGGAAGTCGGCGTTGCGCTGCATGCGCATCAGCAGGTATTGCAGGGGCATGATGTCCATGTTCTTGTTCAGGTACAACAGGGACAGGAACCATTCGTTCCAGAAGGCCAGGGCGTTGAGCAGCGCCACGGTGGCGATGCCCGGCTTCACGATGGGCACCACGATGCGCACCAGGGTGGAATACTCGCCGCTGCCGTCGATGGTGGCGGCTTCGATGAGCTCCATGGGCACGGAGGTCTGGAAGAAGGTGCGCATCACAATGATGTTGAAGGGGTTGAACAGAAGCGGCACGATCAGCGCGGCGTAGTTGTCGCTCAGGCCCAGAACGCTCTTGCAAATGACGAAGGTGGGCACCAGGCCGCCGCCGAAGATCATGGTGATGAAGCTCATGTAGTTGAAGAAGTTGCGGTACTTGAAATCCTTGCGGAAGAGGGGATAGGCGTAGAGCACGCAGATGATCACGCTGAGCACCGTGCCCAGAATGGTGATGTAGAAGCTGTTGAAATAGCTGCGCCACAGCGCGTCGCCCAGGTCGAACACGTACTCATAGGCCTGCACGGAGAAGGACTGGGGAACGAAGGAATAGCCGATCTGCCGGATGCTTTCCTCTGACGTAAAGGAGATGATGACCACGAAGATGAAGGGGATCACGCACAGAAGGGAGAACAGGCCCAGAACCAGGTGGAAAACCGCCTGGGTCCTGGCGGAGAAGCTGTTCAGATCGGCGTGACGCCTGCGCTTGACGGAATGAGCGATCATATTGCAGCCACCTCCTTAAAACAGCGTGCTGTCCGGGTCGATCTTGCGGACGATGGCGTTGGTGCCGATGATGCACAGGCAGCCTACCACGCTTTGCAGCAGGCCCGCGGCGGAGCTCATGCCCATGTTGTGGGTGTTGGCGTAGGCGCGGTAGACATAGGTGTCGATGACCTGGGTCACCGGGTAGAGGGAGCCGGAGTTCTGCGGCACGTTGTAGAACAGGCCGAAGTCGGCGTTGAAGATCTTGCCCACGTCCATGATCAGCAGGATGATGATCATGGTGCGGATGTTGGGCAGCGTCACATGCCAGATCTGCTGCCATTTGGTGGCACCGTCCACCGCCGCGGCCTCATACTGGGTGGAGTCGATGCCGGTGATGGCCGCCAGGTACAACACCGACGCATAACCCGTGTATTTCCACCGGTTGCAGATGGTGAGGATCAGCGGCCACCAGGTAACATCGTGATAAAAGTTGGTGGCCTTGAGCCCCATGCTCTTCTGGATAGCCGGGATCATGCCGGAGGTGGGATCCAGGAAAGCCAGCACGAAATAGCTTGCCACCACCCAGCTGAGGAAGTAGGGGAAGAACATCATCGTTTGGTAGGCTTTGGCGGCAAAGCGGTTGCGCAGCTCGCTCATCATGATGGCGAAGGCCACGGCGATGAACAGGCCCAGCAGGATCCAGGTAATATTGTATAAAAGCGTGTTGCGGATCATCACCGCCGTGTCGGGGGATTTCAGAAAGGCAAAGTTATCCAGCCCCACCCATTCGCTTTTCACGATGTTGTTCCAGAAGGTGTTGGGCTTGAAGGCACGGTACTTTTTGAACGCGATCACCACGCCGAACATGGGCAGGTATCGCAGAAGGAGCAGCCAGATCGCTCCGGGAGCGACCATGGTCAGCAGCCACAGATTCTTTTTGCGGCGGGAAAGGCCCATCGAGGCATGACGGGGCGCAGCTTTCACGATTGATCGCCTCCTTTGGATACTACCATGATAGGTGAAAACGGCAGAAATTTCATCGTGCAGGATTGTCTTTTGTTGTTTGTGGTTGCGAATTTGCCGTAAAACACAATAAAAAACGCAATCAAATACAAAAAATCACATCAGCAGGTCTTTCCTTTCGAAAAATATCCTGTTATGCTTAAGGTAAGGAAATGTGCGCATAGGGAGGACTGTGATCCATGCGATACGGCTATTTTGACGACCAGAAAAGAGAATACGTGATCGACCGGGTGGACGTGCCTTTTTCCATGACCAACTACCTGGGTACCCAGCGCATGGGTGCGGTGATCTCCCACAACGCGGGCGGCTACTGCTGGCTGGATTCCCCCCAGTATCACCGCATCACCCGGTTCCGCCCCAACGGCGTGCCCATGGATTTCCCCGGGCACTATGTGTATCTGCGGGATGACGAAACGGGCAAGTACTGGTCGGTGAGCTGGCAGCCCACGGGCCTGCCCCTGGACGAGGTAAAATACGTCTGCCGTCATGGCCTGAGCTACTCCACCTACGAGTGCGATTATCAGGGCATCGCTGCCCGGCAGACGCTGTTCATCCCCCGGGAAAAGGACGGCCGCGATCCGGTGGAGATCTTCGACGTGCGCATCAGGAACACCACGGACAAGGTGCGCCAGATAAGCGTGTACGGCTATGTGGAGTTCTCCTTCCATCATATCAATATGGATAACGAGAATTTCCAGATGAGCCTGTACGCCTGCGGCTCTCACGAAGAAAACGGCGCGGTGCTGTTCGAGGCCCACTATGAGGAAGACAGTTGGCAGTTCCTTGCCGGCAACTTTGAGCCCGACGGCTTCGACGGCATGCGGGATCAGTTCATAGGCGCTTATCACACCGAGCGCGACCCCATTACCGTGCAAAGGGGCGCGCTTTCCGGCTCCACCGAGCTGGGCGGCAACCCCTGCGGCGCGCTGCAAAAGAAGATCACCCTTCAGCCCGGCGAGGAAAAGCGCGTGCTGTTCTACCTGGGCACGGGCAGGGGCCAGGCGGTGGAGGACGCCCGTATCCGCTACGACGAGGCAGGCACCGACGCAGCCTTTGCCGAGCTGGCAGCCTTCTGGCAGGCGAAGCTCTCGCCCTTGCAGATCCGCACGCCCCATGAGAACATGAACCGCAGCCTGAACATCTGGAACCTGTATCAGAGCGAGGTGAACGTGCTGTTCTCCCGGTTTTCTTCCTTTATTGAGGTGGGCGGCCGCACGGGCCTGGGCTACCGGGACACCGCGCAGGACGCCATGTGCATCCCCCATGCGGAACCGGAAATGTGCTTAAAGCGCATCGAGCAGCTGCTCCACGGCCAGGTGAGCATGGGCTACGGCCTGCACCTGTTTGACCCTGCCTGGTTTGAGCCGCAGAAGCAGCAGTCCTTCAAGTCGCCCACGGTGGTGCCCACGCCGGACAAGGCCAGCATGATCCATGGCCTGAAGGACACCTGCGCCGACGATGCCCTGTGGCTGCTGCCTGCCATTGTGGAGCATGTGCGCGAAACCGGCGATACGGCCTTCTTTGACAAGGTGATCCCCTATGCGGATCAGGGCGAGGCCACCGTGTGGGAACACATGAAGGCTGCACTGGATTTCTCTTACAGCCAGGTGGGTGCCCATGGCGTGACCAAGGGCCTGCGCGCCGACTGGAACGACTGCCTCAACCTGGGCGGCGGCGAAAGTGCCATGGTGGCCTTCCTGCTGGTGTGGGCCACCGAGCACTTCCTGGATGCCGCCCGTCACCTGGGCCGAACGGAGGACGTGCAGCGGTACGAAACCCTGCTGGACGGCATGAAGCAGACCTGCCAGCGTGAATTGTGGAACGGCCAGTGGTTCCTGCGGGGAATCACCGCCGACGGGCGGCCCGTGGGCAGCCTGGACGCCGAAGAGGGCAAGGTCCACATGGAAAGCAACACCTGGGCGGTGGTCAGCGGTGCGGCCAGCCAGGAGCAGGGCATCTCCTGCATGGATGCGGTGGATGAGTGGCTCTACACCCCCTACGGGCTGATGCTCAACGCGCCCTCCTTCACCAAGCCGGACGACGCCATCGGCTTTGTGACCCGCGTATACCCCGGCATCAAGGAAAATGGCGCGGTGTTCAGCCATCCCAACCCCTGGGCATGGGTGGCGGAGTGCCGCCTGGGCCGCGGCGACCGGGCCATGAAATTCTATGACGCGCTGCTGCCGGAAAACCAGAACGATATCCTTGAAATCCGCCAGGCAGAGCCCTATACCTACTGCCAGTTCATCATGGGCAAGGATCACACCGCCCATGGCCGGGCGCGGCACCCCTTCATGACCGGCTCGGCAGGCTGGGCTTACTACGCCGCCACCCGGTACATGCTGGGCATCCGCCCCGCCTTTGACGGGCTGACGGTGGATCCCTGCATCCCGACGGAGTGGGATGGCTTTGACGCCCTCCGCACCTGGCGCGGTGCTACCTACGATATCCATGTGGAAAACCCTGACCATGTGCAGAAGGGCGTCAAGACCCTGGAGGTGGACGGCGCGGCGGTGCGCAGCATCCCGGTGTTCAGCGAAGGAACCCACCATGTGCGCGTGGTGATGGGTTAAGGAGTGAGCAGCATGATCGAGTTTGGTACGGGCGGATGGCGCGCCATCATCGGCGATATCTTCACCAAGGGGAACATCCGCCGGGTGGCCTGTGCTCTGGCCCGGCGCATCAAGGCGGAGGGCCTGGCGGAGCAGGGCATGTGCATCGGCTATGACCGGCGGTTCCTCAGCCGGGAATCCGCCATATGGTTTTCCGAGGTCATGGCAGGGGAGGGCGTGAAGCTCTACTTTGTCAACCTGGCTGCCCCCACGCCCCAGATCATGTTCACCGTCAAGCACATGGGGCTGCCCTACGGCGCATCGGTCACGGCCAGCCATAACCCGGCCATTTACAACGGCATCAAGCTGTTTACCCTGGGCGGCCGGGATGCTGCCCAGAACGTGACGGACGCCATCGGCCAGGCAGCCAATGCGCTGAAGGATGAGGATATTCACGCTCTGCCCTTCGAGCAAGCCCTGCAGCAGGGCAAGATCACCTTCATTGATCCCCGGGATGCCTACCTGGATTCCATCATGGCGCAGATCGACATGGAGGCTATCCGCGCCCGGCGGCCCCGCATCGAGCTGGACCCCATGTACGGCGTGAGCCTGACGGGCCTGATGACCATCCTCTACACCGCCCGGTGCGATGTGGATGTGATCAACGACCGGCACGATGCCTTCTTCGGCGGCCACCTGCCTGCCCCCAACCCGGAAACACTGCGCGACTTGCAGGGCATCGTCACCGACCACCACGCGGATATCGGCATTGCCACCGACGGCGACGCTGACCGCCTGGGCATCATTGACGAGAAGGGCAATTACGTTCCGGCCAACGAGGTGCTGGTGCTGCTCTATTACTATCTGCTGAAATACAAGGGCTGGCGCGGCGCGGCGGTGCGCAACATCGCCACCACCCACCTGCTGGACCGGGTGGCGGAGGCCTTCGGGCAAACGTGCATCGAGGTGCCGGTGGGCTTCAAGCACATTTCCTCCGGGATGGATCAGCACGATGCGCTCATCGGCGGCGAAAGCTCCGGCGGCCTGACGGTGCGCGGGCACATCAGCGGCAAGGACGGCCTGTACGCTGCGTCCCTCCTGGTGGAGATGATCAGTGTGACCAAAAAGCCCCTTTCCGCCCTGGTGCAGGAGATCTATGACGAGTTTGGCGAGATGCACATGGCCGAGTATGACTGGGCCCTCACGGAAACGAGCAAGGCGGACATCCAGCGGCGCATCCTGACGGAAAAGCAGCTGCCGGACTTCGGCCTTGAAGTGCAGCGCGTGAGCTACATGGACGGCTGCAAGGTGTATTTCGAGGGCGGCTGGATCATTGTGCGCTTCTCCGGCACCGAGCCCCGGGTGCGCGTTTTTGCAGAGATGGACACCCTCGCCCATGCGAAAAAGCTGGTGAAGGTCATGGCGGATTTCGCCGGACTGCCCTTTCAGGAATAACGTATGATGAAGTATTTGAAGTCGATCCGGGTGCAGCTGGTGATGATCGTGCTGCTGTGCTATCTGGTGCCTACGCTGCTGCTGGGGCAGTACATGGGCGGCGCGCTGTTTGATGAACTGCGCACCAAAACGGAAACAGCCCTCACCTCCAGCGTGGAGCATGCCTACACCCTGGGCCTGCAGCACATCCAGCGGGCCATTGAGCTGGCCAAGGGTGCCACCTACGACGGGGAGCTGACCCAGGTCTATGCCGGGTATCAGGCTGGCTCCACCAGCGCGGCGGAGTTTCTGCGCCAGTCCCGCAACTACATTGAGCGCAAGTACAGCCGCGAGGAGCTGTTCAGCTTCGCGCTGTATTTCCCGGTGGATGACCCGGACATGCTGATCTACAACCGCGCCGGCTACGAGGCGGCCATGGCCTACCAGCGCAGCGCAGCCCAGCACATTGCAGAGCTGGGCGAAACGCTGGATACCAAGTGCCTCTTCCTGGAAGCGGAGGGTCAGCTGTACCTGGTGCGCAACCTGATGAACCTGAAAATGGAACGCTTCGGCATGCTGGTGCTGGGCGTGAATCAGGACAAGCTCTTTGCCGAAGTGCGCAGCCTGGCCCAGACCTGGGACGGCGACGTGCAGCTGATGCTGGGCCAGGCCGGGAACAGCGACGCAGCCTGGGATGAATGGCCCCAGGGCCTGTATGAAACAGACGAGAACAAGCTGGTCTACGTCCGCCGGGACAAGGACCGGGACTACGATTTCGGCCTGCGGCTGAGCGTGAACCAGGAGCGCATCTACGGCGAGGTCTACGCCTTCCGCCGGTTGATGACGGGCCTGTTCGCGCTGCTGGTGCCCATCCTGACGCTGATCCTCCTGTATGCGCGCCAGAGGATCGTGCGGCCCATCAGCCTGCTTTCCCAGGCCTCCCAGCGCATTGAGGAAGGCGAGCTGGGCGTAACGGTGCCCATGCACGGCGATGACGAGCTGGGCAGGCTAGGCCGGGCCTTCTCCAAGATGAGCCGCCGTATCCAGGAGCTGATCGACAAGACCTACAAGGAAGAGATCGCCCTGCGGGATGCGAAGATCCAGGCCATGCAAAGCCGCATCAATCCGCATTTCATCAACAACGCCCTGGAGACCCTGAACTGGCAGGCCCGCATGGAGGGCAGCGAAGCCATGTCCGGCATGGTGGAATCCCTCAGCGTGCTGCTGAACGCTGGCATGGGCCGCGCCAACCGGCGCATGGTGTCCATGAGCGAGGAGATCGACGTGGCCCGGGCGTACTGCTATTTTGTGGGCCTGCGCTTCGGCGAAAAATTGCAGGTGGAGTACCATTTTGACGACAGCGTGATGGGTGCCGTGGTGCCGCTTCTCACCCTGCAGCCCCTGTTGGAAAACGCGGTGGAGCATGGCATCGAGCCCGCGGGCGGCGGCATGATCGAGTTGCACAGCCTTAGAGCTGGGGATTGCCTGCGCCTGCAGGTGATCAACAGCGGCAAGAGCCTCTCAGAAGAGGACTGGCAACGCATCCGCGCGTCGCTCAGTGGCGACAACCAGGGCGGACACCACCTGGGCCTGGCCAACATCAGCACGCGCTTGCAGCTGATCTACGGTGGCCGGGCGGATATCCGCGTGGAGACCGACGACCTGGGCCGCACCGTGGTGCAGCTGGATATACCCCTGAACGGAGAGGAGAATGCCTGATGCGAAAGCTTTGCCTGCTTGTGGTGGTGCTGCTTCTGCCGAGTTTTGCCCTGGCAGACGGGCTGACGCTGTACACCGCCAGCACCTTTGCCGGGGCCGACACGGCTGCCGAAGCCTATGTGGAGCTGCTGAAGGCTTTTGAAGAGCAGACCGGCTATGTGGTGGAGGATAATTCCTCTGCCAGCGACGAGGCTTGGAAGGCCAGTGTGCTCTACGACTTTGCCGCCGGCAACGAGCCGGACGTGCTGTTCTTCTTTGCGGCCAATGCGGACTCGGCCCCCATCCTGAGCAAAGTGGTGCCCATCAGCGAGATCAACGCGGCCTATCCGGAGCTTGACCTGCTGGAAAACCAGGCCGTGGCCGAGGCGGACGGCAATGTGTACGCCATCCCTGTCCGGCCCTTCTGGGAGGGGTTGTTCGTCAACAAAGACCTGTTTGAGCAATACGGCCTGGAGCTGCCCACCACTTGGGACAAGCTGGAAAGGGCCATTGCCGTGTTCCGGCAGGAGGGCATCGTGCCCATTTCGGTGTCCCTGTCGGATATTCCCCACTACCTGGCGGAAATGGCGATTCTGGTCAGCGGCCCGGTAACAGAGCATAAGGCCCGCCCCCAAACCCTGGAGGATGTGCCTGCCTCCTGGTTCAGGGGCATGGAGCTGATCCGCCATTTGCAGCAGATCGGCGCCTTTGCCGATAATGCCCATGCCACCACCGAGGAACGCAGCAGCCAGCTTTTCCGCGAAAAAAAGGCTGCCATGCAGATCGACGGCAGCTGGTTTGCCAACAGCATTCCGGCGGAAAACATGAACACCACCATCGTGATGCCCATGCCCGCCTATGCAGAGGATGCAGACTCCCGGGCGTTCGTGGGCGGCACCTCCATGGGCTTTTATCTCACCCGCAAGGCCTGGGAGGACCCGGAAAAGCGCGATGCTGCCGTGGCCCTGCTGTCGTGGCTCACGCAAAAGGAGAGCATCCGCGCCCTGGGCGGCCAGGGGCTGAGCGGTGCGCTGCTGGAATCCTCCTATGCGCTGCTGGACAACAGCGATGTGATGCTGCGCCCCTTCCAGGACGACATGAACAAGGACGCCCGGGAAACCTGGCTGCTGGAATGCGTTTCCGCCGTGGCCGAGGGCTCGATGACGGCGGAAGAATGCTGGGCCAATGTGATGGCCCTGCGCCCCTTTGACGAATAAGTAGGTGATGAGATGTACCGGGTTGTTTTGGTGGATGACGAGCACTTGATCGTGGAAGGACTATCCAAGGTGGTGAAGTGGGAAAGCCTGGGCTGCCAGGTGGTGGGCACGGCCAGCGACGGCCGGGAAGGCCTGGCCCTGATCCGACAGGAAAAGCCGGACATGGTGCTGACGGACATCCGCATGCCCAATATGGACGGCCTGACCATGCTGGCTGCCCTGCAAAGCGAATTTCCCCAAATGCAGGTAACGGTGCTTACCGCCTACCGGGACTTCGACTACGCCCAGCGGGCCATCAACCTGGGGGTGTGCCGGTACCTGCTCAAGCCCAGCAAAATGAACGAGCTGGAGGAAGCCATCAGCACCATGAAGGAGCGGCTGGACAACCTCCCTGCTGCCGAAGAGCCGCCTGCCGAAGCCGATCCAGGCGAGGCCGGGAGCTTCATTGTCCGGGCGGCACTGGACTATATGCGCCAGCACTGCACCGAGCGCATTTCCCTGGCAGACGTGGCCGACCATGTGTACGTCAGCCAGTGGCACCTGTCCAAGCTGATCAACCGCCACACCGGCCAAAGCTTCTTCGACCTCATCGGCGGTATGCGCATCGAAAAGGCCAAAGCACTCCTGGCGGACCCCTCCATGCGCGTGCACGCCATTGCCGAGCAGGTGGGCTACAACGACGTGGCGCATTTCTCCAAGAGCTTCAAGAAGATCGTCGGCAAAACCCCGGGAGAGTTCCGGGATTCGCTGGGGAAGGACAAGTGAGCAGAGAAGCTGCGAGGTACTGCTGCATAACAAAAAACCGGCTGTTTAGCCGGTTTTTTGTTGTATCAATCCTTCTGGGTGATTTTCATCCACTGGGGCACCATTTTTTTCAATCCACCCTTGCCGCGGTTGGAAAGCACCACGCTCTGCAAAAGGATGAAGAAGCACAGCATCGCGCCGGTGGTGATGGACTGCCACCAGGGGTCGCGCAGGCCGGAGGTGGTCACGATGGCCTTGATGGTGGTCAGCGTCAGGGTGCCGAACAGTGTGCCGATTACGTTGCCCACGCCGCCGGAGAGCAGCGTACCGCCGATGATGGCGGATGCGATGGCGTTCATTTCAGCACCGGCAGCGTTGGTGGCGTTGCCTGCGCCGGTGTGCATCATGAACACGAAGCCAGCAATGCCGGAGAGCACGCCGCTGATCAGGTAGGAGTAGAAGCGAGTGCGCTTCACGTTCACGCCCAGCATCAGGGCCGACTGGCTGTTGCCGCCCATGGCATAGAAGTTGCGGCCCAGGCGGGTCTTGCGCAGCACGAAGAAGATGATCAGCACGATCAGCAGGGCGATCACCACGCCGATCTCCATGCGGGCGGGGATCAGGTTGCCCTTTTTGGCAATGTAGCCCAGCCAGGGGATCTCGATCTTGGTCTTCATCAGCTGCTGGAAGCCCTCGTGGGCGATTTTTTGAGGCTCCAGGGAAACAATGGTGGTCATGCCTCTGGCGAAGAACATGCCTGCCAGGGTGATGATGAAGGGCTGGATCTCCAGGTAGGAGATCAGGAAGCCATGCACCAGGCCGAAGCCAACGCCGATGCCCAGGGCCAGCAGCGCGGCGGTGAAGATACTGCCGCCGTTGTTCATGTGGACGATGCAGCTCATGACCACCAGGGCCGTGACGCCGCCCACGGAGATGTCGATGCCGCCGCCGATCATGACCACGGTAAGGCCGCAGGCCACGATGATCAGGGCTGCGTTGTTGTTCAGCATGTCGAACACCTGCTGCCAGCGCAGGAATCCGCCGCCCCAGATGGCCATGGCGGCAAAGTACATGGTAAAGAAGATGCCGATGGTGATGGTCATGAGCAATTGAGTATCGGTAAGAGGCTCACGGCGTTTCAGGTTGTTGTTTTTCATGCCCGGACAGCCTCCTTTCCCTGCTTGCCCTCTTTGATCTTCTTCCACAGCTGGCTCAGCTTGGCCTTCACCACAGGCGAGCCGATCACCACGATCAGGATGATCACGATGGCCTTATAGGCCTTCACGTCGGTGGAGGGGACCTTCATGGCGTAGAGGGTGATGGTCAGTGCCTGGATGGCGTAGGCACCCAGCACGGAACCGGCGATCTTGAACTTGCCGCCGCTCAGGGCATTGCCGCCGATGGCAACGGCCAGAATGGCGTCCATTTCGATGTCCAGCAGCAGGGTTTCGTGGTTGATCAGGCTCAGGCGGCTCACGGCGATGACGCCTGCAATGGCACAGCACACGCCCAGGATCATGAAGGAGAGCAGCTTGATCATGGTGGTGTTGATGCCATTCAGCCGGGCGGCGCGCTGGTTGATGCCCACGGCCTGGGTGTACAGCCCCAGGCTGGTGAAGCGGAACACCAGGGCCAGCACGATGGCCGTGACGATTACAATCAGGATGGGGGTGGGCACCGGCACGCCGGGGATAAAGCTGCCGATGGCGTTGATCAGCGGGCTTTCCACGGTGGGGGTGGCACCGCCGTTGATCCAGTAGGCCACGGAGCGGCCGCAGGTGAACAATACCAACGTAGCGATCATGGGCTGGATCTTGAAGGCGGATACCAGGGTGCCGTTAAAGGCACCAAAGGCCATGGCCACCACGCAGCAGGCCACAAAGCCCAGGGCGATGGTCACCGGGGTGATCTCGCCCGCGCGCAGCACCTTGACAAACACGCTGCCAGCAATGGCTGCCAGGGCACCCACGGAGATATCCTGGCCGCCGCAGGCTGCGGTGACCAGCGTCATGCCCATGGCCAGGATGGCCAGCTCGCTGGCACCGTTGAGGATGGAGATCAGGTTGCCGGTGAGCACGGTGCTGCCGGCGTTGTTGGTGGTGATCTCAATGGAGAAGAAGCTGGGGTCGCGGAAAGCGTTGAACAGAACGATCAGCGCAATGGAGAGCAGCGGCACGATCAATTGCGAATGCTTGCTCCAGTTTATTTTTGTTTGCTTAGCCATATCAGTCCCCACCTCCCGCGATGGTGCGCATCACATTGTCCTGGGTCAGCTCGGTGCCGCGAAGTTCGCCCACGATGTGGCGGTCGCGCATCACGATCAGCCTGGAACAGGTGCGCAGCATTTCTTCGATCTCAGAGGAAATAAAGGTCACGCTCATGCCCTCTTCAGCCAGCTTGCGTACCAGACGCTGGATCTCCGTCTTCGTACCCACGTCGATGCCGCGGGTGGGCTCGTCCAGGATCAGGTACTTGGGGTGGGTCAAAAGCCAGCGGGCCAGGATGACCTTCTGCTGGTTGCCGCCGGAAAGGGACTTGATGGGCGTATCAGAGGATGCGGTCTTGATCTCCAGGGCCTTGATGTACTCATCGGCAAAGGCTTCGGCCTCCGCCTGGGAGAAGGGATGGAAGAAGCCCTTTTCCACCTGCAGGGCCAGGATGATGTTGTCCCGCACGCTCAGGTCGGCGATGATGCCGTCGTCCTTGCGGTCCTCGGGCAGGTAGCCGATGCCCTGCTTCATGGCGTCGATGGGCTTGCCCACCTTCACGCTCTTGCCGTCGATCATGACCTTGCCGCCGGTGACGCGGTCGGCACCGAAGATGGCGCGCACGCTCTCGCTTCGGCCGGAACCCAGCAGGCCCGTGAAGCCGTTGACCTCGCCCTTGCGGATGGCGAAATCAAAGGGGTTCACGCCCTTGGCACTGGAAAGACCGGCGGCTTCGTACACGGGGGTGGAGGTGTCGGCCACGGGGGTGTCGTCCCGCACCAGGTCGCTCAGGCCCTCCAGCTCCTTGCCCATCATTTTGGACACCAGCTCCACCTGAGGCAGATCCTTCACCTCGTATTCGCCCACCAGTTCACCATTGCGAAGAACGGTGATCCGGTCGCTGACGGCGTAGACCTGCTCCAGGAAGTGGGTTACGAAGATGATGCCCACGCCGCGGCTCTTCAGGTCGCGCATGAGGGAGAAGAGCATGGCCACTTCCTTGTCGTCCAGGGAGGAGGTGGGCTCGTCCAGGATGAGCACCTTGCAGTCCATGTCCACCGCACGGGCGATGGCCACCATCTGCTGCACGGCCAGGGAGCAGCTGCCCAGCTGCTGCTTGGGCCGGGCGGGGATGCCCAGGCTTTGAAGGATCTCACCGGCACGTTTCTCCATGTCCTTCCACTTCACCAGCGCGCCCTTGCCGCGGCCGATGAACATATTCTCTGCCACGGTGATGTTGGGGCACAGGGTGATCTCCTGATACACGGTGCTGATACCTGCCTGCTGGGCGTCCTGGGGGGAGCGGATGATGACCTCGCCCTCCACGCCGTCCATGTGGATGGTGCCGGCGTCCTTGGTGTAAACGCCGGTGAGCACCTTGATCAGGGTGGATTTGCCCGCGCCGTTCTCGCCCATCAGCGCGTGGACCTCGCCCTTGCGCAGGGTGAAATCTACGTTATGCAGGGCCCGAACGCCCGGGAATGATTTGCCGATGCCACGCATAGACAAAACGACGTCGTTTTGCATACACGTTCCTCCTTCCATGCTGGGCCTTCCGGAAAAAGCCGCGAAGCGCGGTGCGGCATGCGGATCACTCCACACCGGCCGCACCGCGCAGGGGTTTACTTGTTACTCAACTGTCTGAACGGATTACTCGCCCAGGCCGTAGGTGTCGATGTCTTCCTGGGTCAGGGTCTTGGCGTCGAAGCCCTTCTCCTCGGAGATGATCTTCTTGGATTCCAGGTTCAGAGCCTCGCCAGCTTCCAGCTTCTGGATCAGATCGGAGATGACCTGAGCCTGGAAGGGAGAGCACTGGCCGTCGTAGTTCCAGTTGCCAGCCAGCAGTTCGCGAAGAGCCCAGCGGTTGCAGTCAAAGCCCATCACGATCACGTCGCCGTTCACGCCGTGGGAGATGCCAGCCTCGTCCAGGGCAGCCACAGCGCCCTTGGCCATGCCGTCGTTCTCAGCGTAGATGATGTTGAAAGCTTCCTTGGAGTTGATCACGGATTCGGTGATCTTCTTGGCTTCAGCTTCGTCCCAGGTAGCGGTCTGCTGCACGACGAGCTTCCAGTTGTCGTTGGCGGCAACCTGAGCGTCCAGCGCGCCGGTACGGCCGATCTGAGCGTCGGAGCCCATGGCACCCTGAATGTGGATGATGTTGTAAGCTTCCAGGTTCTGGGCGATCAGCCATTCCACGGCCAGCTTGCCCTGGTTAGCCATGTCGGACACGACAGCAGCCTCATACAGGCTCTCGTCGCAAGCGATCATACGGTCGAACAGGAACACGGGGATGCCATTTTCCTGAGCGGAGGTCAGCACGGCGTCCCAGCCAGTGGTCTCAGCGGCGGAGATCAGCAGGTAATCCACGCCGTCGGTGATGAACTGCTGAGCAGCGGCCAGCTGTTCGTCGTTCTTCAGGGAGTAGTAGGTCTTGGCGGTGTAGCCGTTCTCAGCGGAGAACACGGCCTCGAAGTCCTTCACGTTGGCTTCACGGTAGCCGGACTCGGACGGGGGGTTGTTCACGATACCAACGGTGACTTCCGCCATGGCAGAGCCGACGGTCATGGTCAGCACCAGCAGCATCGCAAGCAGCAGAGCAGCAAACTTCTTCATGATTCGTTCCTCCTGTTTTCTCTTTGTCCATTCTGGTGGACTTGTTACTGTTATTGTATATGAATCCACCCGGAAGGACATTCACATTCTTTTTCTGCATACAGGAACTTTTTTGGAAATTTTCTTTTCTTTTTTCTGGAAATGAAAAATTCATTCGATTTCTGATACTTTTTTTGGAGGGATTTTCCCTGTGTGAAAAAACATGCTATAATTAATGTAAAGAGGTGTATACCATGCAAAAGAATCAACCCAACCGCACCATCGGGCAGCAGATCCGCAGGCTCCTTGGCACGGTGCTGCCGGTGATGGGCGCGATTATCGTGATATTGATCGTGATGCTCCTGTCCATCAACCATCAATATACGGGCGTGCTGCAAAGTGCCAACACCGCCGCCGATTTCAACCAGGAATTCAAAAATCAGCTGGACTCGGGCATGTATAACCATGTGATCCGCCCCAGGAGCGAAACCTCGGTGGCCGAGCTGCCCGTGGATGTGCTGGACGACGCCGTGGGCGTATTGCAGCGGCTGGAAAGCATCACCACCCTGAGGGACAACCGCTGGCGCGTCCAGAGCATGCTGGACATGTGCGAAAACCTGCGGGGCTACATGATCGAGATTGCCCAGGAGGAATCCTACGACCTGCGCATGGAGCTGCTGGAACGCAATATCCGCGGCGAAACGGGCCTGACCAAGCTGATCGAAACCTACATGAACGACTTCATCAACGATGAGGTTCGGGAGCTGGCCCGATTGCAGGGCATGATCACCCAGCAGATGACGCTGGTCATCATTGTCGTCATTGCCGGCGTGGCGGTGCTGACGCTGGCCATGGTGCTGTATTCCGTTCGGGTGGCCAGGCGGATCACCGGGCCCATCAGCGCGCTGTCCCGCAAGGCGCAGCAGTTTGGCGAGGGGAACTTCGCCAGCACCCCCGTGGAGACCCACATCACCGAGCTGCAGACCCTGGACAGCGGCTTTGACGAAATGGCCCGGCGCGTGGATGCGCTGATGGCCAAGCAGATCGAGGACCAGCGCTCCCTGCACCGGGCGGAACTGGAACTCCTGCAGGCGCAGATCAACCCCCACTTCCTTTATAATACGCTGGACTCCATTGCTATTCTGGCAGAGAGCCAGCGCGAGGAGGACGTGGTGACCATGGTCACCAGCCTGAGCACCTTCTTCCGCAATTCGCTCAACAAGGGAGAGGACATTATCTCCCTGGATGCGGAGCGAACCCAGGTGGCCAGCTATCTGGAGATCCAGCAGATCCGTTACAGCGACATTCTGCGCTACGAGATCAACATCCCCGATGAACTGCTGGACTGCATGGTGCCCAAGCTGATTTTGCAGCCCCTGGTGGAAAACGCCCTGTACCACGGCATCAAGAACCGGCGGGGCATGGGCACCATCGCCGTCACCGGCGAGGCCGACGGCAACGACCTTCTGCTGAAGGTGACCGATAACGGCGCAGGCATGGACGAAGAACAGGTGCGCGTTTTGCAGGCTGGCATCTACGAGGATCGCCACACCGGCCTGGGCCTGGTGAACGTGCACAAGCGCATCCGCCTGTACTGCGGCGAACCCTACGGACTCTTCTTTGAAAGCCAGGTGGGCAAGGGCTCCATTGTGTCCATCCGCCTGCCCCAGACCCGCCCCCAGGGAAAGGAGGATGCCTGATGACCAGGAAATATCTTGCGCTTGTGTGCGCACTGCTGCTGGTGCTGCTGTGCGGCTGTGCCCCTGCTGCTCCTGTTGCCGACGATACCTATGATGATATGATCGTGGTGGGCTTCTCTCAGGTGGGCGCGGAAAGCGACTGGCGCAACGCCAACACCCGCAGCATGCAGCAGGCCCTTTCCGAGCAGAACGGCTACCGCCTGATTTTAGACGACGCCCAGCAGAAGCAGGAAAAGCAGATCACCGCCATCCGGAATTTCATCCATCAGGGGGTGGATTACATCGTTCTGGCCCCCACCACCGAAAAGGGCTGGGATACCGTGCTGGCCGAGGCCAAGTCCGCGGGCATACCGGTGATCATTGTGGACAGGATGATCGAAGCGGAGGATGACAGCATGTTCACCTGCTGGATCGGTTCCGACTTCCGCAAGGAGGGCGACGAGGCCGTGGCCTGGCTGGAAAAGCGTTTCGGCGACGAGGCACTGCGCATCGTGCATTTGCAGGGGAACATCGGCTCCTCGGCCCAGATCGGCCGCACCGAAGGCTTGGATCATGCGCTGGCGGAACACCCCCAGTGGGAGCTGGTGTACCGCGATACCGGCGATTTTACCCAGGCAAAAGGCCAGGAGCTGGTAGAAGCGCTCCTGGCCCGGAATGTTCAGTTTGATGTGATCTACTCGGAGAACGACAACATGGCCTATGGTGCCATCGACGCGCTGAAGAAGGCCGGATTGCAGCCCGGGAAGGATGTGACCATCATATCCTTCGATGCCAGCCACCGCGCACTGGAACTGGTGATGGCCGGGGAGATCAGCTTTGACGTGGAGTGCAATCCCCTCCATGGCCCCAGGGTGCAAGCCATCATTGAAAAGCTGGAAGCCGGCGGCAAACCGCCCAAGCTGACCTATGTGGAGGAATCGACCTTCGACGCTGCCACCATCACCCGGGAGATCATGGACGGCCGGGGTTACTGATCAACCGATTGGTTGGCCCGGTTGCGGTATTCTTTGGGGGTGATGCCTTCCACCTTGCGGAACACATGGCTGAAGTAGTTCGGCTCGTTGTAGCCGATCTCCATGGCAATGGTGGAGAGCTTCAGGCTGGTGGTGGTGAGCAACTCCTTGGCCCGCTCGATGCGCATGGCCGTAAGATAGTTAATGAAGGAACGCCCCAGCGTCTGGGAGAACACGGTGCTGAAATGCGCGGAGCTGAGCCCCACGTATTTCGCCACGCTGATCAAAGAAATATTCGGATCGCAGAAATTTTCAGCCACGTATTTTTCAGCCCTGCTGATGACGTGGCTGTATTTGATGTTGGCAGGGTTTTCCTGCTTCATGCTCACAGCCTTCTGCAAAAGCTCCACCGCCGTCTGGCGGAAGTCCTCCATCCGGCCGGAGGCGGCGAAAATATCATGTTCGCCGCTGAGCTTGGTGGCAATGTCCTTGGCGTCCACGCCGGGGGTGGAGCGGGCGATCTGCTCCACCGTCATTTTCAGGATGTCGATCAGCGCGTAGTAGCGCATCAGCATGCTGTTGAACCGGCTGCCTTCCGGGCTGGCCAGCACTTCATCCACCAGGGCAGGCACATCCCTGGCGGTGGCGTATTGCAGCTTTTGCTGGAACTCGCCGCCAAAGGGGTCGCCCAGCTCGATCATCTCGGCGGCGATCTGGGCGGTGTCGTTCACGTCCACCACCTGACCCACGGAAACGCCGCAAACCTTTTTCAGCAGATCCGCCGCGGTGTTATAGGCACGGCACACGCCGCTGAGCCGCTGCACCACATTGCCCACCACCGCCGTGATGGTGGGGCAAAGCTCCTTCATTTCATGCCGGAGGATGTTGATGAACTGGTACACCTCTTCGCTGAGGGCGTCGGTATCCTGGCCGTAACACAAAACGGTCAGCTGATTGGACTCGGTGAAATAATACAGCGGCAAACCCTGCTGCTGCAAAATGTTCTGCACGGCAAAGCGGGTGGTCTGGTAATCGAATTCTTCCGGGTTAAAGGAAAACAGCACCAGCTGATAATAGGGTTTCACAATGTCCAGCCCCAGTGCCCGGGCCCGCTCCAGCAGGGTGGCGGTGTTCAGCCCGCCATAGAGCAGCTGCTGCATGAAATGCTGGCGCAGGGCCAACTGCACCTCGTCCTGGTCATAGCCCCGGGGCAGGGTGCTTTTGGTTTTGCTCTCGTCGATCTGCCGGGCCATTTCCTCAATGACCTTAGTCAACTCGGCTGAGCGGATGGGCTTGAGCAGATACTGATCCACCCCCAGGGAAATGGCCTTCTGGGCAGATTCAAAATCGCCGTAGCCGCTGATGATAATGATCTTCAGCCAGGGCATCATGGCCTTGGCATGGCGGATGAGCTCAAACCCGTCCAGAAAGGGCATGCGGATATCCGTCAGAACAATGTCGGGCATCAGGTCCTGCATCATGGACAGGGCCATTTCCCCGTCGGAGGCCTCGCCGCAAAAGGCAAAGGGGCCGGGCATATTCTCGATCACATTACGGATGCTCTGGCGGATGAGCAATTCATCCTCCACAACAAATACCTGGTACATGCTGATTCCCCTTTTGGCTCAAGTGCCGGCAGATAACGAAACGATCAACTATTCATATTATACTCAATTTGGCAACGTTAGGCAATATGGTTGATGTCGCCTGGTTGGGAAATCACGGCACCATTGAAATGAAGGGGTGTTTTTGAAAACTTCGATGCAGAGGGATGGGCTGCATGCGGGGGGATGCTGAATGAACTCAAAATCTACGAAACACAAAAAATCCCCCGTTTTCCATCATACAGCGTGGAAAACGGGGGATTTCTATGTCAGGATTGCTTATGCGTTACCCTTTCTGGCTTTGCTCAGCAGGGCCAGGCCGGCCAGGGACAGGATGGCCATCAGGCCGAACAGAGCCAGGTGGGACTCGTCGCCGGTCTTGGGCACATCGGTGGGCTCGGGCGTTGCGGTGGGGGCAGCGGTGGGAGCCAGGGTAGGCGTGGCGGCCGGGGTCACAACAGGCGTTGCGGTGGGTTCTGCAGTGGGCGTTGCAGTGGGCTCAGCCGTGGGCACGGATGCGGGCGTAGCAGTCGGGGTCGCCGTGGGGGTCGCCGTGGGAGTGGGGGTGGGTTCCTCCGTGGGCGCAGGGGTGGGCGTTTCGGGGATCACCTCATCGTAGGACAGGACGAAGGGGCTCAGCGAGGACACCTCGAAGCGCAGGCCATAGGGCGTGGCAGTGACGGACACATTCACATTCTGACGGTAGTTGCTGTCAAAGTGGAACAGGTCATAATCATATTCCTTGTCGGGGTCGAGGTCCTCGGGATAAGGCATGTAGAAGACCACTGGCTCCGTCAGGGCCTGGGCTGCGCCGGTTTCGTTGACCATCTGCAATTCGTAATGGCGGGAACGCTCGCCCTTCTGGGGGTGGTGCAGCACCTTCAGCCGCCAGGGGTGGTTGCCGATGCAGAGGATCTTCTTCACCGGGGAGGTGATGGAGGCTTCATCTTCGATCATGTCGGTTTGCTCGGTTGCGGCCAGCTCGTCGGAGGTGAAGCAGATGAACTCCTTCAGCATGGGGTTCAGGGGATCGTTGTCTGCATCTTCCTTGTTGGCGTACCAGTATACGGCAGACATGCCGCCGCCGAAGCGGTAGAAGCCGTCGGTCTGCAAATATACCGTCATGGGACCGGCTTTGACGGGCTGAAGCATGATGTCGTGCCGGGCCTGCCAGTTATCAGAGGCCGGGTAGACTTCAGGCGTGAAGAGGGTGATGTTTGTTTCAACTTCATCAACACACCAGGGCATGGGACCGCGGAAGCTGTGCCAGCCCATCTGGCCGGAGGTGCGGTAGTAAGCGGCACCTTCCGGCGGCGTGACGGTAATATCGAAAGCCCCCAGCTCGCCGGTGACCTTGATGGTGCCGTCGTGGCTGGTGTGTATGGTGCCGATGGACTCGTCATAAGCATACTCGATGCCGGCGTTGGCCACGCCGTTCTGCACGGTGATGCGGCTGGCAGGGACAGGTTGCCAGTCCTCTACATAATTGGGCCAGGGGGCATCCTCATCCAGTGTGGTGTACAGCACGAAGAAGCCGTAGTCTACCAGCTTGTCGTTCTTGTCATACCAGACCAGGGAGAAACGGGTCTCGTCAAAACGGGTGGGATCAAGACTGGCAACGTCTTCGAAGGTGACAACGCCGTCCTGGACGTTGTCTTCATAGGTGCCGTAGTTTTCACTCAGGCGGGCGCGGACAGCCTTCTTGGGGGCCTGGAAGCTCAGGCTAAGCTGAGGTTGCTCGTTCATCACTTCGTCCGAAAGGATATTGTAGACGATGGAACCGTTCTGGATATCGGTGACCTCCAGGTGGGAAGAAGTGATCTGGTCCTTGCAGGGTTCCATGGTTTCGGCGGAGATAAAACGATAGGGGACGGAGAAAGCACCGGTGGCAGGCCAAGTCATATCGATCCCGGGCCACTCGACGATGATATCCAGCCACTCATAATAACGATAGCTGGGATCGGCACTGTTGATCCAGCAGACCAGGAGGGTATCGGGAGACTCGGCAGAGGTGGCGCGGGGCGCAAACAGGGAATTCGCCGGGTCAAGCGTACCGATACCAATGGAATCGGTCCAATCGGTCATGTCGCTCAGCCACTCGCCGATGTACCACTCCTGGAATTCGATGGCGGCATCGGCATCCTCCTTGGAGGAAAGCATCGCGCCGCTTGCATAGCAGCCTGTTACAGTTTCGCCTGCCGGGGCAATGCCTTTTATCTCCAGCGAAATCGACTGGGGAGAAGTAGAATCAGCCAGCACCCTGGCCCAATCGGAAGCATCAGCGTCTACCTTGATGGTCAGGGTGTTGCCTTCGCAGGTGGTGGTGGCGACCAGACCATCGGGCAGAGAAAGGGTGTACTGGCTTTGGCTCATGGGGTGGAATTCCACGCCATAGCTGTTCTCAATAGCGAAGGCGGCACTGCACCAGCAGAGAAGGAGAAGCACCAGGGCAAGGCTTAATCCAAAACGACGCTTCATGTGTGTTGTCCCCTTTGTAAAATAGTGAGGGAGCCATAATGCCCGCCGGTCCTCCGAGGTGCGCTCAACGAAAGACCGGCAGGGCAGACGAACCGGCTGCGCGTGCACACAGCATGATCCATCTTTGTATTTATACCTGATAAAGGACCCAATTGTCACGCAAAGATTCTTTTACACTGTATGGAATGGTTAGGAAAGCGTGCCAAAATAAACAAAACATCCATCCTTGGGGAAGGATGGATGAAAAGTGTCACAGCTGGTCGGCGGCGGCATAATAGCGGAACGTGGTTTGATGATTCCTGTCATCGGTGATGAAAACATGGAAGCCTACGCCCGTCAAGGGGGCGTTTTTTTCGACTAGTTCGAGGAACAGACGCATCACGCCATGGCGGTCGATGTGGCTGCTCTGGCATTTGGTGGCAAGAAGATCCTTGTCATAGTCCAACGTGTCATGGGAGCCGTCAGCGAAAAACGGAACGACGCGGATCAGCTCCACCTGGGCACCGATGCCGTTTTTCTCGCGCAGCAGCAGGGCAAAGGGCCAGGTCTTGCGGCCCTTTGCATCGGGCAGGGTGACCTCGCTGTTGTTGGGGCGGATATAAATATCCAGCAGAGCCTGGTCGCTGGTGACGGCGGCGGCCGGTGCCTGGAACCATTCCGGGGTGTAGTTGATGGCGGTTTCTCTGGCACGGAAGAGCATGCTGCCGGCCAGCAGCAGGATCAGCACAGCGGCGGCGATGGCATACCGCCAGTCGAACCGCTTGGCAGGGGAAGGCTGCACGACCTCCTCCTGCACGGGGATTTCCTGGGGCGGCTCCACCTGAACGGGCGGTGCTTCCTGCCCCAGAAAGATGCTGGGATCAACCTCCAGCAGCGCGGCCAGGCGGCGCACCGTTTCCAGGTCGGGCTCGGAGCGGTTGTTTTCCCAGTTGGATACGGTTTGCCGGGTAACGAACAAAGCCTCGGCCAGCTGGAGCTGGGTCAGGCCCTTTTCCAGCCGGGCAGCTTTCAGCCTTTGGCCAACGGATTCCATCATGGGGCCGCCACTTCTCGGGAAAGCTCGCGGAAGAACACAGCGACGTGCTCTTCACCCTGCGGATCGGTCACAGCCAGACGGATGGCCATGGCAGACTTATCACCGTCGGGGCACCAGTCGGCGATCAGCATGCTTTCGTGGGAGGGAAGCTCTGTGGTGGGCAGGCCGCACATCAGCGCGGCGGCCTTGTTGTCCATATGCAGGTGGGCAACAGCCACACCTTCCAGGTTGAAATAGAAAATATCAAAGCTCTTGATGGTCAGAGGGTCGTCGGTGGGGTTGTTCACGCCCAGCTCGGTGATCCACCACAGGCCGTCGGGTTCTTCCTTCAGCAGCAGGGGAGAGCCGCCGTTGGGCATCAGCAGAAGATGGTCGCAGGAAGGTGCCTGAGCCAGCTCTTCCATGGTGTAGTCGTCCACAAACTCCTGGGAGAGCGTGTACACCATGGGGAAGGTCATCTTGTGACCGTTGGCGTCGGTGCCGGTGATCATCAAGCCGATGTGGGACAGCCGCTCATCCTTGGGATAGGCGTCGCCGAACAGCAGGAAATCGCCGGGGTTGATCTGGTTGGTGTAGAAATGGAACAGCTCGTCGGCGGGGGCACTGATGTCCCGGACGGGGGTCAGGTTCTGGTCGAAGAAAACCAGGCGTTCTTCTTCGATGGTGAAGCCTACGCCGTTGGTTTCACACAGCCAGAAATCCAGCGTCCAGTACTGATCCTCTTCGCCGTTCTGGGCGGCGGTGAGCTTCACGGGCTCCATCAGGGGGAGCAGCTCGATATAAGCGTGGCCTTCGAGGCGTTCGGGCTGCTGCTGGAAGGATTCCCACACGGAAAGATCCTCGGCCTGGGCGGCGGTGATGCAGCCCAGCAAAAGGAGCAGCAAAAACAGACGGGAAAGGAATTTGGTCATGAACTTCCCTACTTTCATGGGTTTATGGGGATGATCGTCTGTTTCCTCCAGCGCACGAAAGAAACAAAAGGCCCTTGCTCAAATGAAAAGAGCAAGAGCTGCAATTCCCGATTATTATACCAGAGATTGACAAGACATGCAAGAAATATGATGGAACCGGCGGCGGGGATCAGGCTGGCTCCGGTGTGCTTATTTCAGCTGTTCACACAATTCGTAAACGCGCTCCTCCGTCAGCCTGGCTGCCTCGCTGTTCACGACCAATGGATAGATCGAGCCGCCTTCATAGGCCTTGCCAGCTTCATCGACGGCTGCCGTCATGGCGGCCTGCCAGGCGGTCTGCCCGGCGGTGAGCTGCGCCAGGGTGTCTTCGGGAAGCGTGCGCTTGGCCTCATCCAGCAGGTGATTCAATGCGCTCTCCCACAGGGCACGCAGTTCTTCGGATTTTTGGTTCATGTCCGTCTGTGTCAGGTTTTCCTGGGCCAGGGCAGTCTTGATGGCCTCTGATTGCTCCTTGACGGTGGCCAGGTAATCTTCCAGGCTGGCGGTGTCCGCCACGGGTGCCTGCTGGCAGCCTGTCAGGAAGAAAGTGAGCAAAACCAGCAAGATCATGGCGATGCAAGCTTTTTTCATGGTCATTCCTCCGCATCGGGTATAGTTGAAACAGGCAGTCGGTCAGCCGATCTCCAGCGGCACATGGCAGTCGGGACAGTCCGACGAATCGGGCTGGCCGAGGGGATACTGCTTGGAACACTTGGGACATATGCCATAAAGAGGGGGCTGGACGAGGATGCCCAAGGCACCACCGGAGGCTTGCTCCAGCTCGGCCTCGTTCAGTTCCGGCAATCTGATTTCGTTATTCTTCATTTTTATGCCCTCCTTGTGTTTTCACTGATTGATACGATCGGGAATGAAAAAGGTATATGCTCCGGAGAAAAAATGAGCAAACCCGGGGAATAAAATCCGCCGTTTCTTTTTGCGGCGGGGCTAAACTGCTTGTCATAGGATAAGAAAAGATGATATAATCAGGATGTATTCATCATATCAAGCGAAGGCAAAACAAAATAACTCAACGCAGCCGGGTGAGCGTGCATCACGGGCTGGGGAAGCATCAGGAAAGATATGTGAAATCAAGGAGAGAACTGCTATGACCATTGAAAAGAAGCTGAACGGAACCGAACTGACCATCAACCTTACCGGTCGCCTGGACACAACCACCGCCCCCCAGCTGGAGGCGGAGCTGAAGGCCAGCTTGGACGGCGTGGAAAGCCTTGTGCTGGATTTTGCGGGCCTGGATTATCTTTCTTCCGCCGGGCTGCGCGTGCTGCTGGCCGCCCAGAAGATTATGAACAAGCAGGGCAGCATGGTTGTCTGCCATGTGAACGAAACCATTGCCGAGGTTTTTGACGTAACGGGCTTCTGCGATATCCTGACGATCGAGTAACAGCGTGTCCGCACAGGCTGACTGACCAAAGAAATGGGGAATGCTCTGTGAAAAAGGGGATAAAGCGGCGGAAGATCTCCCAGACCATGATCACATGGCTGCTGGTGTGTGTTGTGATCGCCTTTGCCATTACCACGGTCCTTACGCATTCATTGCAAACGCGGCTGTCCGAGCAAAGCACGGAGGAACTGCTGCGGCTGAACATTGAGGACGTCCGGCAGGATATCATCGACGCCTCCGATAAGAACCTGCTGACCATCGCGCGCAATGTGGCGGCGTATATCAACGCCATTTCAGCGGTGGATCAGGCTTATCTGGAAACGCTGGCGAAAAACTATAAGGTCGTTGAGATCAACCTGATCTCGCCCGAAGGCATTATTATCGAAAGCACCTTTGAAGGTTTTGATGGCTATGATATGGCCTCCGGTACGCAGTCGGGCGAGTTCCTCTGCCTGCTGGAGGACGAAAGGGAGTTTGTTCAGAGCTACCAGCCCATTTCCTGGCAGGCGGATATCTCCCGCAAATATGCCGGCGTCGCGCTGGACCGGGGCGGATTCGTTCAGGTGGGCTACGACTTTGAGCAGTTTTTCAAGGTGATCAGCGAGAAGGTGGCGGGTACCACCAAAAACCGCCGGGTGGGCGAGGCTGGCCGCATCATCATCATTGACGAAAGCGGCAAGATCGTCAGCGACCGGGGAAATTACAAAAAAACCTCGCTGGAAATGATCGGCCTGAGCATGGACGTGGCCGACATGCCCGAGTGGACGGTGTTTGAGTCAAACGTTTACGATATTCCCTCGTATTGCATGTATGCGTTCTCCGAGGGATATCACATCATTTCTGTTTTGCCGCAAAGCGAGGCCACCGTTTCGCGCAACATGGCGGTGCGCACCACCATCTTTATGGAGGCGGGCGTGCTGGCCATGCTTTTCGTGCTGATTTCCGTGCTGATGAAGTGGATCGTGGTGGATAACCTGCACAGGGTGAATGCGTCCCTGTCCGATATCACGTCGGGCAAGCTGGACACGGTGGTGAACGTTCGCTCCCATGTGGAGTTTGACGCACTGTCCAACGACATCAACTCCACCGTGGACACGCTGAAGCGGTATATCGCCGATGCTGCTGCCCGCATCGACGCGGAGCTGGCCTTTGCCAAGGCCATCCAGCATTCGGCCCTGCCGTCGGTGTTCCCGCCCTATCCGGGCCGCAGGGAATTCGACATCCACGCGGCCATGTTCACCGCCAAGGAAGTGGGCGGCGACTTCTACGACTTCTATTTTGTGGACGAGGACACCCTGGCCTTCCTGGTGGCGGATGTGTCCGGCAAGGGCATTCCTGCGGCCATGTTCATGATGCAGTCCAAAACGCTGCTCAAGAGCTTTGCCGAGTCCGGCATGAGCGTGGATGCGGTGTTCACCACCGCCAATGAAAAGCTGTGCGAGGGCAACGATGCGGGCATGTTCGTTACCGCATGGATGGGTCTGCTCAATGTGAAGACCGGCCAGATGACCTTTGCCAACGCGGGGCATAATCCGCCGCTTTTGCGCCGCGCAGACGGCAGCTTTGAGTACCTGAAAACCAAGGCGAGCTTTGTGCTGGCCGGCATGGAGGGCATCCGCTACCGCAAAAATGAGTTGCAGCTGAACCCCGGCGATACCCTCTACCTGTACACCGACGGCGTGACCGAGGCCACCAACGCCGAAGAAAAGCTCTACGGTGATGAACGGCTGCTGACGCTGCTGAACGGACAGCATGGCGGCACGGCGAAGGATATCTGTGAATCCGTCAAGGCGGATGTGGATGCCTTCGCAGGCGAAGCAGAGCAGTTCGACGACATTACCATGCTGTGCCTGACCTATCACGGGGAGGTGTCCCAATGAAGGAATTGACCATCGCCGCTACGGTGGAAAACATCGAAACCGTGACCGCCTTTGTGGAGGAGCAGCTGGAAGCCCTGGACTGCCCCGTGAAGGCCCGGATGCAAATCAACATCGCCATCGACGAATTGTTTGGCAACATTGCCCACTATGCCTATAACCCGGACGTGGGCGAGGCCACCGTGCGGGTGGAGGTGGTGGAGGAGCCGCTTTCTGTGGTGATCACCTTCATCGACAAGGGCGTGCCCTATGATCCCCTGGCCGCTGCCGATCCGGACACCAGCCTTCCCGCCGAGGAACGCGCTCTGGGCGGGCTGGGCATCTTCATGGTGAAAAAGAGCATGGACGAGGTCACCTACCGGTATGAAAACGGCAGCAACATCCTGTCGATCCGAAAGAAACTGAGGAGCTGATACCATGAGCAACCTGTTCCGCAAAAAGAGCCTGGACCGCATTTCCTCCCCTGAGCAGCTCAACGATTATATCCGCGTGTCCACCCCTTCGGTGTGGATGCTGCTGACCGCCGTTGTGATCCTGCTGGTGGGGGTATGCGTGTGGGGCGTGTTCGGGCATATGGACACGGTGCTGCCCGCTGTTGCCGTGGCGGAAAACGGCACTGTGACCGCCTATGTGAAGGAAGCGGATGCGGACAAGGTTTTGCTGGAAGCAGCGATTTCCGTGGGCGGCGCGGAGGGCAGGGTGCTGGCCATCGGCACTCAGCCTGTGCAGGTGGATGACACCTTCACCGAGTACATGCGCCATGTGGGCGGCTTGCAGCAGGGCGAGTGGGTCTATCCCGTTACGCTGGATGCAGCCTGCGCCGACGGCGTGTATGCTGCGCAGATCGTCATTGACAGCGTATCGCCCATGTCCTTCGTGCTGAATTGAGGTGCGCCATGGCTAATGCAAAGAACATCAAGCAGCCCGTGACCCAGGGCGCGGCCAAGGTGCCGGTGGTCATGCAGATGGAGGCACTGGAGTGCGGTGCCGCCTCGCTGACCATGGTGCTGGCCTATTATGACAAGTGGATCCCCCTGGAGCAGGTGCGCGCCGACTGCGGCGTCAGCCGGGACGGCTCCAATGCCAAGAATGTGCTCCGTGCGGCCCGCAGCTACGGCCTCATCGCCAAGGGCTACCGCATGGAGCCGGACGATCTGAAGAAAAACGGCAAGTTTCCCTGCCTCATCCACTGGAATTTCAACCACTTTGTGGTGCTGTGCGGCTTCCGGGGCGACAAGGCCGTTCTCAACGACCCCGCCCAGGGCAATTATAGTGTGTCCATGGAGGTTTTCGATAAGTCCTTCACCGGCATCTGCCTGATGTTTGAGCCCGGCGAGGGCTTCGAACCCGGCGGCAAGCCCAAGAGCGTATTGGCCTTTGCCCGCCAGCGCATGAAGGGCACTGGCGAGGCCGTGGCCTTCACCATCATTACCGCAGTGATTGCCTCCCTGCTGGGGATCATCCAGCCGGGCTTTTCCCGTGTGTTTCTCGACCGCCTGCTCACCGGCACCAACCCGGAATGGGTCACGCCCTTCCTGTGGGCGTTGGCCGGCCTGTCCATCGTGCAGATCATCATTGCCTTCATCCAGGCGTTTTATGCCGCCCGCATCAATGGCAAGATCGCCGCAGTGGGCAGCACCACCTACATGTGGAAGGTGCTGCAGCTGCCCATGGAGTTCTTCTCCCAGCGCATGGCGGGCGATATCCAGCAGCGCAAGGGCACCAATGCGTCCATCGCGGCGAGCCTGGTCAGCACCTTTGCGCCCCTGGTGATCCAGGCGGCGATGATGGTGTTCTACCTGGTGGTGATGCTGCGTTACAGCGTGCTGCTGACGCTGGTGGGCATTGCCTCCATCGTGATCAACATGGCCATGTCCCGCATCATTTCCCGCAAGCGGGTGAACATCACCCGGGTGCAGATGCGCGACGCAGGCAAACTTTCCGGCACCACGGTGGCGGGCATCGAGATGATCGAAACCATCAAGGCCAGCGGTGCGGAGAACGGCTTTTTTGAAAAGTGGTCGGGCTACCAGGCCAGCGTGAACCTGCAGGAGGTGCGCTTCAGCAAGCTCAACCAATACCTGGGCCTTGTGCCGCAGATCGTTTCCACCCTGACCAACACCGCCGTGACCATTCTGGGCGTGTATCTGGTGATGGAGGGCTCCTTTACCATCGGCATGGTGATGGCGTTCCAGGGGTTCCTGGCTTCCTTTATGGCACCGGCGCAGCAGCTGCTTTCTGCCGGGCAGACCCTGCAGGAGATGCGCACCCAGATGGAGCGCATCGAGGACGTGATGCAGTATCCCTCCGACGTGGTGTACCAAAGCCAGGGCGAGGAGGACGAAACCTATCAGAAGCTTTCCGGTGCCATCGAAATGAAAAACGTGACCTTCGGCTACTCCCGCCTGGCGGAGCCGCTGATCCAGGACTTCAACCTGACGCTGAAGCCCGGCAGCCGCGTGGCCTTTGTGGGAACCTCCGGCTGCGGCAAGTCTACTCTGTCCAAGCTGATCTCTGGCTTGTACCAGCCCTGGAGCGGCCAGATCCTTTTCGACGGCAAGCCCATGACCGCCATCGACCGCAGCGTGTTCACCGGCTCCCTGGCGGTGGTGGATCAGGACATCATCCTGTTTGAAGATACCATTGCCAACAACATCAAGATGTGGGATAACTCCATCGAGGATTTTGAGATGATCATGGCTGCCCGGGATGCCCAGCTCCATGAGGATATCATGCAGCGCGACGGTGGCTACAACTACCGCATCACCGAGGGCGGCAAGGACTTTTCCGGCGGCCAGCGGCAGCGCATCGAAATCGCCCGCGTGCTGGCCCAGGACCCCACCATCATCATCCTGGACGAAGCCACCTCCGCCCTGGATGCCCGCACGGAATACAACGTGGTGAAGTCCATCAAGGATCGCGGCATCACCTGCATTGTGGTGGCGCACCGGCTTTCCACCATCCGGGATTGCGACGAGATCATTGTGATGGACCGGGGCCAGGTGGTGGAGCGCGGCACCCATGAGGAACTGTACGCGCTGAACGGATTCTATACCAAGCTGGTGTGCAGCGAGTAAAGGGGGGACGAAGGATATGGGTTGGTTTGACGAGCAGATCAAGCAGCGCAAGCAAAGCGACGACCAGCTGTTTGAAGAAGCCTTCGTCCGTATTGCGGATGCGGTGCTGGGCACCAAGATGTCCGCTGCCTACCAGAGCGACGAGGCCAAGGCCAGCGGCGAGATCGGCGAAATTCTGAAATACTACAAGATCAAGCCCCGGGAGGTGCCCGACACCGTCAAGGGCCTGGATGACCGGCTGGAATACCTGCTGCGGCCCCATGGCATCATGCGGCGCAATGTGCAGCTGCAAGCAGGCTGGTACAAGGATGCCATCGGTGCCATGCTGGCCCGCCGCAAGGACGACGGCAGCGTGGTGGCACTGATCCCCAAGGGGCTGACGGGCTATGCCTATTATGATGCGCAGGCTGTCCAGTGGGTGAAGGTCGGCCGGAAAAACGAAGCACTCTTCGACGATGAGGCCATCTGCTTCTACAAGCCTTTTCCGCTGACGAAGCTGACCGTGCCGACGCTGATGCGCTACATTGCAGGCTGCCTTGACCGGGCGGATATCGTGCTGGTGGTGCTGTCCACTTTTCTGGTGTCGCTGGTGGGCCTGCTGACGCCCCGCCTGACGGCCCTGCTCTTTGGCCCGGTGGCCATGAGCGGCAGCGTCCGGCTGCTGCTGGCCCTGGCGGTGTTCATGGTCAGCGTATCGGTGAGCCAGCTGCTGCTGGGTTCCATCAAAACGCTGCTGTCCGGGCGCATCACCACCAAGCTGAACCTCTCCGTGCAGGCGGCAACGATGATGCGCATCCTGTCCCTGCCGGCAGAGTTCTTCAAGCAGTGGTCCAGCGGCGAGCTGGCCAGCCGCGCCCAGCAGATCCAGTCCCTGTGCCAGATGCTGGTGTCCGCGGTGCTGAACACGGGCCTTACCTCCCTGTTCTCTTTGATGTATATAACGCAGATTTTCGCCTTTGCCCCGGCATTGGTGGTGCCTGCGCTTGTGATCATTCTGGTCACGCTGGCGTTTTCCATCTGCACCACGCTGTATCAGACGAAGATCACCCGCAGACAGATGGAACTCTCCGCCCAGGAAAGCGGCATGAGCTACGCGCTGATCACCGGCATCCAGAAGATCAAGCTTTCCGGCGCGGAAAAGCGCGCCTATGCCCGCTGGTCTGGCCTGTATGCTGACCAGGTGGCCATGACCTACAATCCGCCCCTTTTCCTGCGGCTGAACAGCGTGATCTCCACCGCCATTTCCCTGGCGGGCACGCTGGTGATGTATACGATGGCCCTGCAAAGCGGCGTGGGTGTTTCGGATTACTATGCCTTCACCTCGGCCTATGGCATGGTCAGCGGTGCGTTCATGTCCCTGTCGGGCATCGCCATGACGGTGGCTCAGTTCAAGCCCGTGATGGCCATGGCCAAGCCCATCATGGACGCGGAGCCCGAGGTTTCCGAGGGCAAGCAGGTGATCGAGCGCATTTCCGGTGCCATTGAGGTGAACAACGTGTCCTTCCGCTACCGGGAGGATATGCCTCTGGTGCTGGATGACCTGTCCCTGAAGATCAAGCCCGGCCAGTATGTGGCCATCGTGGGCAGCACCGGCTGCGGCAAGTCCACGCTGATGCGCATCCTGCTGGGGTTTGAAAAGCCGCAAAAGGGCGCGGTGTACTACAACGGCAAGGATCTGAATACCATCGACCTGAAATCCCTGCGCCGCAAGATCGGCGTGGTGATGCAAAACGGCAAGCTGTTCCAGGGCGATATTTATTCCAACATTGTGATCTCCGCGCCCCAGCTGACCCTCGACCAGGCCTGGGAGGCCGCCGAAATGGCTGGCATTGCCGAGGACATCCGCCGGATGCCCATGGGCATGCACACCATCATTTCCGAGGGCTCGGGCGGTATTTCCGGCGGCCAGCGTCAGCGGCTGATGATCGCCCGGGCCATCGCCCCCAAGCCCAAGATCCTCATGTTTGACGAGGCGACCTCCGCCCTGGACAACATCACCCAGAAGACGGTTTCCGACTCCCTGGAAAAGCTCAAGTGTACCCGTATCGTGATTGCCCACCGGCTCAGTACCATCAAGAACTGCGACAGGATCATCTACCTGGAGAAGGGCCGCATTGTGGAAGACGGCACCTACGACGAGTTGATTGCCCTGAACGGCAGGTTTGCCGAGCTGGTGGAGCGGCAGCGGCTGGACCAATAATGGTTCCAGGGTTATACCGAACGTTATGCCTGATCGTATCAATAGACAAAGAAACACAAGGGAGGGCAGAAACATGGACAACAAAGAGGCAAAGAAGGTTGCCCCGGAAGCCATGAACGACGACGCATTGGAAGCTGTCGCAGGCGGAAGCGACCCTGCCCAGCCGATGGTCTGCAAATGCTGTGGAGCTACGGAAAATGTGTTCATCGAAACCCAGCTGTGTTATCCGTGCCAGGTCGCAGAGATCACAAAAAAACACAATGGGAAGTTGCCCCAGGCACCCAGCAACAATCCTGAGGTGATAGTTAGTCTTGCGAAGAGTCAATAAGAACAGCAGGAGGAAGCCGCATGGAATGCAAGAAGATCCATTGCCCCGAAGCCGAAGCGTTGAACGATGAGCTGCTGGCCTCTGTTTCCGGCGGCACAGCGGACACGGAGGCGGAAGTAATAGCTGAAACACCGAAAAAGACCGAGGAAGACGTGCAGATGGTGGAATCCAAGGTGGGTGCTTTGCAAGTAGATTTATAACTGCTGTCAGAAGTGCATAGAAGGAGGCAATATGCATGGAAAACAAGGAAATCAGAAAGACCGCAGCAGAACTGAGCGATGATCAGCTGGCGCAGGCCAATGGCGGAACCACCAATACGAATATGTACTATCTGCCGTTAAGCGATGTCGAGCTTACCATGGAAACACCGGAACTGCAGGACGACCAGCTGGTGCAGGTCACCGGCGGTGCCTTTGGCGCTCCGGTCAATTGCCCCGTGTGCGGAAGGACCATGAGGGAAGGTATTGAGCATGGAAAAGAAATTAGCCCACCTTTTTGACCAGCAGCGTTTTCAGCCAAATGCAAGGCTGACGGGCATCATTCATGATGTGGAAAGCCGCTATGGTACAGAGCTGGAGGAAAACGACCTTGAGCTTGTCAGTGCAGCGGGAACAAACACCGTACCCACGGTTCAGGTGGATGTCTTGCTGGGACGGCATGCTATCCCCGAGAATGAGGAGCGACCGAAATGGTAACTGCTCAGCAAATTTATGAAGAGTACCACCCCAAGGTGCACGCCTATGTGCGCGGCAAGATACAGGATCCCCACGAAGCGGAGGATCTTGTTTCTGCTGTTTTTCTGAAAGTGGTGCAGAAGCTGGACAGCTATGACCCCGCCAAGGCGTCCCTGTCCACCTGGATCTACACCATCACCCGCAACACGGTGACGGATTACTTCCGCACCCACCGCACCATGGTGGCATTCGAGGACTGGATGGTAGACGAACCCGCTCCCTTCCCGCTGGCGGATGATGCGCTGGACGGCCTGGCGGATGCTCTGCTGACCCTGAAGGAGAAGGAGCGCGACCTGGTCATTCTGCACTACTACCAGGGCTATACCCTGAAGGCCGTGGCGGAAAAGATGCGCATGTCCTACATCAACGCCAAGGTGATCCACAAAAAGGCACTGACCAGCCTGCGGATGACCCTGGGCGGGTGATTTTCCGCTGCGGATATACCACCCGGGCCTTTCTATCGTATCAACAAGCAAAGAAAGCATAAGGAGGAAGCAAGCCATGACGGGAAAGAACGAGCCGGAAACCAGAGCGGTGGAGCTGAGTGATGACCATCTGGAGCAGGTGACCGGCGGCGAGGGACTGAAGGTGCCCACCGTGGGCGACAAGATCATTGAAACCTGCGAGAATTTCACCTGCGTGTGGTGCGGCTGCGGGAAAACCCCGGGCAAGTCCGGCCACCACTGCGAGCCCCAGGGCGGAGAAGCATTCCCCGATATCTCCTGGTTTGACTTCACCTGTTCCAACTGCGCGAAGGAGTCCACCTGCTCGCTGGCACACCGCAGGGCGGGCGTCTGCCCCAGGCCCTGACGAAGGACCTTCCTGAACCTGGACAAGAAAGGAGTTTTGACCATGACCGAAAACATGAAGAGATTCCTGGAGGCTGTTTCCAAAGATGAGGAGCTGACCGCCAAGGTCGGTACGCTGGGCATGGAAGAGTTGATCGCCCTGGCCAAGGAGCTGGGCATCGAACTGACCGAGGCTGATTTTGCCAAGCCCACGGGCGAACTGGACGACGACGAGCTGGACGCAGTGTCCGGCGGTGGCGACGTGAGCTGCGCCTGTGCCATGGGCGGCGGCGGCACCAAGGACAGCAACGACAAGACCTGCGCCTGCGTGCTGGCTGGCGGCGGTTACTCCAAACAGGGCGGCGAACGCTGCGTGTGCGGCTTTGCCGGTTATGGCTACGATACCTGATCCAACGATCATGCAGGGGCTGTGAGCATCTTCACAGCCCTTATTGAAAAGGGGAAAAGGGTGATACAATGTTTTACAAGCTGCATGAAAAGCTCCTTCTGCGCGGCTGGCAGAAGCTGCCCTATGCGGTGGTGGAAAAAGGCGTGAGTCGCCCCTTGTTCATCACCGCCAAGGAAATGCAGGCCCTTCAGCTGTGCAACGGCCTGATCGACACCTCGCTGCCGCTGGTGCCCCAGGAGATCCGGGAGCTGCTGGGGCAGATCGAGAAGCGCGGCTTGATTACCCGCTGCCAGCGGGGCGACACCATCCGCCCCGAGCAGGAATACAAGCTTTACCCGGCACGGTACATCCGCACGGCGCACTGGTCCATCACCGGGCACTGCAACTACCGCTGCAAGCATTGCTACATGTCTGCGCCGGACGCCAAGTTTGGCGAACTGAGCCATGAAGCCATCATGTCCATCGTGCAGCAGCTGGTCGACTGCGGTGTGATGGAGGTGTCCCTCACCGGCGGCGAACCCCTGGTGCGCAAGGATTTCATGGAGATCGTGGATGCCCTGCTGGCGGGCGGCATCACCATCACCACCATCTATTCCAACGGCAAGCTGGTGACTGACGAGCTGCTGGATGCGCTGGACAAACGCGGTATCCACCCGGAATTCAACATGAGCTACGACGGCACCGAGGGCTGGCACGACTGGCTGCGGGGCATCCCCAACGCTGGGAGGATCGTGGAGGACGCCTTCCTGCGCTGTAGGGAGAAGGGCTTTCCCACTGGCGCGGAGATGTGCATCCATCAGGGCAACAAGCATCTGCTGCGGGATACCGTCAACAAACTGGCTGAACTGGGCTGCCGCAGCCTGAAAACCACCCCCATCTCCAACGTGGGCGCGTGGAAGGAAGGCGGCTACGGCGAATCCATCTCCATCGACGAATTGTATCAGCTTTACCTGGACTACATTCCGCACTACTATGCAGACGGGATGCCCTTGTCTATCCAGCTGGGCGGCTTCTTCTCGGCATCGCCCGGTGAGATGGAGGCATACGATATCCCCAGCATGAAGAACTGCGCCAACCCGGACAAGACCTGCGTTTGCGGCCACGCCCGGATGGTGATGTACATCTCCGCCGAAGGCCGCGTCCTGCCCTGTATGGCCCTTTCCGGCATGGACATCCAGCAGGAATTTCCCCTCATCCCTGATATCGGCCTGGCCAATTGCCTTACCGACTCCCGCTACATGCGCCTGATCGACACCCGTGCCACCGAGGTGCTGGAGCATAACCCGGAGTGCCGTAACTGCGAGCATGCCCTGCAATGCCTGGGCGGCTGCCGCGCCAGCGCGCTGGAAACCCACCCGACGGATATCCTCGCGCCCGATGCGGCCATTTGCAGCATCTTCAAGGGAGGCTGGGTGGAAAAGATCGACAAGGTGATGCAGGCGGTCAGCCCCGGTGCGAAACGCTGGGGAACGGCGGAACAGTTCTAAAGAAAACAAAATGGCATATGAAAAAGGCGGACAGTGCTTGTCCGCCTTTTTATGTGCATCGCCTCAGGACAGCAGTGCGCGGTCGTTCACGAACTCGTCGCCGCTGACACGGGCAAACTGCTCCAGCAGGTTTTCCACGGTGAGCTTTTTCTTTTCCTCGCCGGAAATGTCCAGGATGACCTTGCCCTCGTGCATCATGATCAGCCGGTTGCCGTAGGCAATGGCGTCGCGCATGTTGTGGGTGACCATCATGGTCATCAGGTTGTTCTCTTCGATGATCTGGCGGGACAGGGTGAGCACCTTGTCTGCCGTGCGGGGGTCCAGGGCGGCGGTGTGCTCGTCCAGGAGGAGGAGCTTGGGCTTTTTCAGCGTGGCCATCAAAAGGGTCAGGGCCTGACGCTGGCCGCCGGAGAGCAGGCCCACCTTGGAGGTCATGCGATCCTCCAGGCCAAGGCCCAGGGTGCGCAGCTTTTCGCGGTATTCCTCGCGCTCAGCCCGGGTGATGCCGGCGCGCAGGGTTCTGCGCTGGCCGCGGCGGGCCGCCAGGGCGAGGTTTTCCTCGATCTGCATGGTGGCGGCGGTGCCAGTCATGGGGTCCTGGAAGACGCGGCCCAGCAGCAGCGCACGGCGGTGCTCCGACAGGTGGGTGATGTCCTGCCCGTCGATGATGATCTGGCCCTCGTCCACGGGCCACACACCGGCGATAGCGTTCAGCGTGGTGGATTTACCTGCGCCGTTGCCGCCGATCATGGTCACAAAGTCGCCGTCGTTCAGGTGAAGGTTAACGCCGTTGAGCGCGACCTTTTCATTCACGGTTCGGGGGTTGAAGGTTTTTTTGATGTTGATCAGGTCAAGCATGGCTGCGCCCTCCTCTGTTCAGATGGATCTTGCCCTTCCAGTAGGGCAGCGCGAGGAACATCGCAACGACCAGCGCAGACAAAAGCTTGAGCAGGTTGGTGTCCAGGCCCAGCCACAACACCACCTGGATGACCACATAGTACAGAACGGCACCGATGACCACGGCAAACAGCTTGGCGGCAAAGTTAGTGAAGATCTTGCCGAAGATGACGTTGCTGATGATGATCGCCGCCAGGCCGATGACGATGGCACCGCGGCCCATGTTCACATCCACAAAGCCCTGGTAGTGGGAGTACATGGCAGAGGCCAGGGCGACGATGCCGTTGGCCAGCATCAGGCCGATGATCTTATACACGTTGGTGTTCAGGCCCTGGGCGCGGGACATGGCCTCGTTGGAGCCGGTGGAGCGCAGGGCTGCGCCGACTTCGCGGCCGAAGAACCAGTACAGCACCGCGATGAGCACCACCACGATGATCAGAGTGATGAGGATCGGGTTTTGCAGGGAAAGCTCTCTGACATAACGCGAGGACACGATCAGGTCGTACTTCCTGACGTTGACGGCCTGGTTGGCCTTGCCGTCCATGATGACCAGGTTGATCGAGTACAGGGACAGCTGCGTCAGGATGCCGGACAGAATGCCGGGGATGCCCATGCAGGTGTGGAACAGGCCCGTGACCAGGCCCGCCAGCATGCCCGCGATGATGGCGCACAAAAGCGCGACCCAAACGTTGACGCCGTTGAGCATCAGCATGATGCACACCGCGCCGCCGGTGGCCATGGTGCCATCCACCGTCAGATCGGAAAAATTCAGGACATTGTAGGTGATGTACAGGCCGATGGCCATAATGCCCCAGATCATACCCTGCGCCACGGCACCGGGCATTGCGTTAAGCAGAGTTGCCAAATTCACGGTAGCTTCCTCCAGACAGCATGATGGGGAAGGGCGGCATGCGATCCGCCCTTCCCGCAGTGTGAAAAACGATTAGTTGATCGCCACGTAATCCTCGGGGATGGTGACCTTCAGGATCTCACACAGTTCAGCGTTGTACTTCTTGGTAACGTTGGGGGCAAAGCGGATCTCCATGGTGGACACATCGGCACCGTTGACCAGGATGTCGTAGGCCATTTCGCCGGTGGCGCAGCCCAGATCGTAGTAGCTGATGGACAGGGTGGCCACGCCGCAGCCGGAGCAGATGCCCTCTTCACCGGCGATGACCGGCACGCCTTCGGGTTCTACCACATTGCGGATGGCCTCGGTGCAGGAAGCGGCGGTGTTATCGGTGGGGATGTAGATCACGTCGCTGGCGGCGCAGGCGTTCATGGCAACGGCGGAAACGTCGTTGGAGTCAGCGAAGGCATAGTTGGTGCAGTTGTAGCCCATCTCGGTCAGGTAGCCGGTGATAACGTCCACCTGGTACACGGAGTTGGCCTCGGCAGAGCAGTACAGCAGGCCCACTTCCTTGGCGTTGGGGAACAGCTCCTGCAGCATCTTGGCCTGCTCAGCCAGGGGAGCCAGGTCGGAGGTGCCGGAAACATTCTCGCCGGTGGTGCCGTTCCAGTCGGCCATGTCCAGGGCGGTGGCATAGTCGGTGACAGAGGTGCCCAGGATCGGGATCTCGGCCGTGCCGGCATAAGCGGCCTGCAGGGCGGGGGTGGCGTTGGCCATGATCAGGTCAACATTGGCGGAAATGAAAGAGTTGACGATGGTGATGCAGGTGGCAGATTCGCCGGAGGCATTCTGCACGTCGAAGGTGACCTTGTCGCCCAGCTTTTCCTTCAGGGTGTCTACAAAGCCTTGGGTGGCTGCGTCAAGGGCGTCGTGCTGCACCAGCTGGCAGATACCGATGGTGTAGGTATCTTCGGCCATGGCGGGGGCGCACAGGGTCAGGCACATCAGGGCGGCGGTCAGGATGGCAAACAGCTTCTTCATTTGGGGTTCCTCCATTCTACATTGCTGTTTTGTATTTTGAAGCCCCTCGGGTCCTGCTGGCAGGCCCCTCAGGCTGGCTTCCGGTAGGTTATTCCTCGATGGGCGCGTAGTCCTCGGGGATGGTCACGCCCAGGTATTCGCACATTTCGGCATTGACGACCTGGGTGAAGGTGGGGGAGTAGGCGATGGGCAGCTGGGCGATATCGGTCTTGCCCAGCAGGATGTCGCAGGCCATCAGGCCGGTGGCGTAGCCCAGATCATAATAATTGATGCAGATGGTGGCCACGCCGCAGCCGGAGCAAATGCCCTCGTCGCCGCCGATCACCGGTACGCGCTCCATTTCGATCACGTTGCGCAGAAGCTCCGTGCAGGAGGCAATGGTGTTATCCGTGGGGACGAACAGCACATCGCTGCCCTGGCAGGCACTCTGCGCCACGGAGAACACATCGTTGGTATCGGTAAAGGCGTAGTCGGTGCAGGTGAAACCCAGCTTTTCCAGATGCTGGCGGATGGTGCGCACCTGATAGCCGGAATTGACCTCAGAGGAGCAGTAGAGCAGGCCCACCTGCTTGGCGTCGGGGAACATGGCCTGCAGCAGGGCGGCCTGGGCGTCCAGGGGAGCCAGGTCAGAGGTGCCGGAAACATTGATGCCGGTCACGCCCTCCCAGATGCTCATATCCAGCGCGGCGGGGTAGTCCGTTACCGCCACGCCCAGGATCGGGGTATCGCCGGTGGCGGCACTGGCGGCCTGCAAAGCCTGGGTGGAATTGGCCAGGATCAGATCCACATCCTCCGCCAGGAAGGCATTGACGATGGAGATACAGGTGCCCGGATCACCGGAGGCATTCCGCACGCTGACCTGGCACTGCCCGTCCATCTGCTGCGTAACCGCGTCGATGAACCCCTGCGTGGCGTCCTCCAGTGCAGCGTGCTGCTGAAGCTGGCATATGCCGATGCGGTAGCTGGGTTCCTCTGCGGATGCGCCGGAAGTGAACATTGCCAACAGAAGCACTGCGGTCATCAGCCATGCTGCGGCTTTTTTCATCCCGATCCCTCCTCGTTCTCGAATGGAAAAGCGGCTTCTCTTTCTAAAAGAAGCCGCTTTCATGGTACGGTGCATCACGAAATCTGCTATCTTTTAGGTAAGTAGGTAATGGCTAAAGTAGTAAAAGCGAAAGCGCAGCACGCTAAAGCATGCTGCGCTGGTAAAAGCATAATAGGCCTTCGCAAGGATGGCGCAGGCGGGGCGGAGATCAGCCATGGTCATGCATGCTGCACGGTTCATCATGATTCACGCCTCCTGTCCTTTGCTTGATGGATGTGCTGATTATAAACCTGGGAAAACGCCGTTGTCAATACATCCGGCCCCCTCCCGGGCCTGATAGAACATAGAAAAAACAGTCCTGCTGGGTTACTTTACCAGGAAATCCACCACCTGATTCAGCATCAGGGCGTGCTCCTCGCCGCCCAGGCCATGATCCAGGGTCTTGTACAGGTGCATCTCGCCCTGGGTGCGGTTTTTCAGGTATTGCTTGGCGTAGGTGTAGCTCACCACGTTGTCCTGGCCGCCGAACACCACCAGCAGGGGGTTCTGATACTGGGCGGTGACCTCGAAAATAGGCAGCGTTTTGGCCATGCGGAAGTACAGCCCGCCCACGTTGTGGCGGCCGTCCACGTCAACGCTGGCAGGGATGTGCTCGGTGTCGTAATCGGCAAACATGCAGTGGCCCTGCTGGGCGTCGGTCTTCAGGGAGGCGGCGGGGGCCAGCAGCACCAGCTTTTTCACCACATCGGGATAATACCCGGCCAGCATGCCGCCTACCACGCCGCCCTGGGAATGGCCGGATACGTAGATCTCCGTTACCCAGTCCAGCTCCCGGGCGTATTGCAGGAAGGCGGCTGCGTCCTCGATCTCGTTGTAGGGGGTCATGGCGGTAAAGCTGCCGTCGCTGCGGCCGTGACCGTTGAAATCAATGCGCAGGGTGGCAAGACCGGCAGCGGTGAGCCGGTCGGACATGGCCTGATACATGCCTGCGTCCAGGCCCATATCGCCGCCGAAGCCGTGGAGCATCAGCACCAGGGGGCAGGGCTTGGCGGTTTTGCGCTCCAATACGCCGCGCAGCGTCAGCCCGGCGCGCTGCAGGGCGATGTGCTTGCGGGTGGCGGTATCCTGGCTGTGGATGACGATGGTCAGGCCGTCGTCGCTGAAATCCAGGCTGCCGGTGAGGTCAGCGGTTTCCAGGTAGCGCAGGGCTTCGCTGTCGGTATAGATGCGGGGGTAGGTCACGGTTTCCGCATCCTTTTGCATCATGGCGCGGTTGTCGATAAACAGCTTGCAGGGCTTGCCGGTGAAGTCCTTGCCCTCCAGCATGTACCGGGCGTGCAGGCTGCCCCGGTCAGCTTCGGGGAAAACTTGGGTATCCACGCCGCCGGGCAGCACCTTTCCGGTGAACAGCTTGCTCTTCACCGTGCCGGTGAAGGGCAGCATCCGCACACCGGCGGAGGGGGAATCCAGGGCGAGGGTATCGTTCAGCTGAATGCGGATGCGCATCAGTTCCATGGTAAAAACTCCTTTCGGGTGTTACAGCTTGCGGTAGACCGTCCGCCACATGGTGATAAAGCAGGCCAGGCCGCCGATGGCATTGGAGATGGGCTCAGCCAGGAAAACGCCGTGCACGCCCAGTCCCAGCCGGGGCAGGAGAAGCGTGAGGGGCACCACGATGAACGCCTTGCGCAAGAGAGAGAAGAACACCGCCTGCTTCGATTTGCCCAGGGCCTGGAAGGTGGTTTGCCCCACGAACTGGAAGGACATGAACACAAAGCCGAAAAAGTAGATGAACATGCTCTCCACGCCGTGGGTGATGGTGGCACTGTCGCTGGCGAACACGCTCATGAGCTGCCGGGGGAAGAGCATCACGGCGATCCAGGCCAGCAGCGTATACACAAAGCCCAGCACTGCCGAGAAACGGATGCTCTCCTTCACGCGGCCGGGCTGGTTGGCACCGTAGTTGTAGCCCATCACCGGCTGGGCACCGCTGCTGATGCCGCCCACCGGCAGGGAGAGAATCTCCCTCACGGAGTTCAGCACCGTCATGATGCCCACATACAGGTCGCCGCCGAAAAATTGCAGCTGGTTGTTGCACACGATCTGCACCAGGCAGTTGGTGCCTGCCATCACAAAGCCGGAGAAGCCCAGGCTCACGATGCGCCGGGTGCGGGCCAGGTCGATGCGCAGGTTCTCTTTTTTCAGGCGAAGCAGGGCTTTTTTGCCGGTGAGGAAGCGCAGCACCCACAGCGCGGACACCGCCTGGCTGATGATGGTGGCCAGGGCCGCACCGGACACGCCCATGTTCAGCACAAAGATGAACAGCGGGTCCAGCAGGATGTTCAGCACCGCGCCCAGGATGGTGGTCAGCATGCCGATCTTAGGGAATCCCTGGGCGTTGATGAACCCGTTCATGCCGGTGACCAGCATGGAAAAGGCTGTGCCCAGCAGGTAAATGCGCAGGTACTGATCAGCATAATAGTAGGAAGCTTCGCTGGCACCAAAGAGGAACAGAATGGGTCTGCGCAGCGTATAGCAGAAGACAAAAAGCACCGCGGCGGCGAGCATCAGCAGGGAGAACACATTGCCGATGATGCGCTCGGCCTCTTTTTCGTTTTTCTGCCCCCGGGCGATGGAGAAAAGCGGCGTGCCGCCCTGGCCGAACAGGCTGGTAAAGGCGGCGATGAGCACGATCACCGGGAAGGTCACGCCCAGGCCTGTCAGGGCCGTGCTGCCCACGCCGGGCAGGTGGCCGATATAAATGCGGTCCACAATGTTATAAAGCAGCTGTACCAGCTGGGCCAGCGTGAGCGGAATCGCCTGGGCGATGATCCGCCGCTTCACCGAGCCGGTGGAAAAATCATTGGCTTGCATGGGATGCCTCCTGTGTGCAGCAGCACAGAAAAATTGTAACAAAACCGGCAGGATAAATCAATACTGAACAAAGGTTTATGGTTTTCGACAAAGGGACAAAATGTGCCCTGGGCGAAATTCTTTCTATATACAAAGGAGGGATGGGCATGCGGTGCGCGATTCTGGCCCTGACGAGGCATCAGGGAGAGGGATGGCAGGCCTGGGTGGAGGCCCAGGGAGAGACGTGGCAGGGCGTGGTGTACCTGGATGCAGAGGAGGCCTATGCCGCCCTGTGCGCCAGCCATCATGATGTATGCCTGCTGTGCCCCTGCCCGGAGACGGAGCAGCTTGCCCGTCGCCTGGCGGAACGGCCGCCCCTGGCACCGCCCTGGGTGATCCGGGCCGGGGAGGAGCTGCCCTCGGGCATGCCTCCGGCGGCCATGGGCCGGGCGGAACAGATCGCCCCGTTGGCCCACGCGCTGCTCAGGGCATTGACGGTGAAGCCGGGCCTGCGGGCCTGGGCGTTTCTGCCGGATATGGCGGCCCTTACGGTGGTGCATCCGCCGCTGATGGAAGATTTGCAGGGACGGCTGTATCCCCTGGTGGCGAGGCGGCACGGCATGACCCCCGCTGCGGTAGAACGCAGCCTGCGCACCCTGATCGAGGCCACCTGGAGCCGGGGCGAACTGCCTGCGCTGGAGCGGTTCTTCGGCCATTCAGTGGACCCAGAAAGGGGCAAGCCCACCAACAAGGAGTTTCTCTGCCGCCTGCAGGAGCGGCTGACCCTGGCGGCCCGCCGCCTTGTGTGATGACCCGGTGACCGATAGATGAACATAGTGTAACTTTTGCAGATTGACGGTTGCGCATTGGCCGAAAAAGTGTCATAATAGGGGGCAAGGGTTTGTCCCGACCGGTCTGAAATAGGCCTGCGCATCATGCAGGCACAAGAAAGGAACAACCAACATGAACAAGTTTGCCCGCCTGCTGGCCCTGCTGCTGACGGTGATGCTCTGTGTCACGTCCAGCGTGTGCGCCATCGCCGAGTCCGAAACCACCGAGGTAACCGCCAACCCTGCCGATGTGCTGGTGACCGTCAACGGCCAGGGGATCACCCGTGAGAAGATCGACATGATCGCCTCCAACCTGGTGTCCTCCTATGCCCAGTATGGCTACGATACCTCCGACGCCGCCTTTATGGCCGTGATGAACCAGTACGCCGTGGAATATGCCGTGCAGCTGGAAGTGATGGAGCAGAAGGCTGTCGAAATGGGCTATGACCAGTTCACCGAAGAGGAAAAGGCCCAAATCGCCGAGCAGAACACCGCCGAGTGGAACCAGCTGGTGGATATGTATGTGTCCTACTACGGCGGCGTGACCGCTGAATCCACCGAGGAAGAAAAGGCCGCTGCCCGGGTGAGCATGCTGTCCATGCTGGAATCCATGGGTCTTACCGAGGCCGCCATGCTGGAAAACACCATGGAGAACACCGTGCTGGACCGCGTGGAAGCTTCCATGGTGGAGGGCGTTACCGTCACCGATGAAGAAGTGAAGGCCCTGTTCGACGAATATGTGAAGCAGGACGAGGCCAACTACAAGGAAGACGTGGGCATGTATGAGTACATGACCCAGTACTACGGCGAGCCCGCCTACTACACCCCCGAAGGCTACCGCGGCATCACCCACATCCTGCTGGAAGTGGATCAGGAGCTGCTGGGCAACTACCAGGCCCTGACCGCCGAGCTGGAAGAGCAGCAGGACGCTGCCGAGAACCCCGAAGCTGCCACTGAGGGCACCGAAGAAACCACCCCTGTGACCCAGGCTGACGTGGATGCGGCCTACCAGGCCATCATTGACTCTGTGCAGCCCACCATCGACGAGATCAACCAGAAGCTGGCTGACGGCGTGTCCTTCGCTGACCTGATCGTGGAATACGGCACTGACCCCGGCATGGATCAGGAGCCCGCCAAGTCCGAGGGTTACAGCGTGCACATGGACTCCATCATCTGGGATCCCGTGTTCGTGAGGGCTGCCTTCTCCGTGAACAACGTGGGCGACATCGCTGCTCCCGTGGTGGGCAGCTATGGCGTGCACATCGTGCAGTACACCCGCGACGTGCCTGCCGGCGCTGTGGAATACACCGAGGACATCGCCCTGGCCCTGCATGAGGCTGCCCTGAGCGAGAAGGAGAACGAGCAGTTCAACACCACCATGGAAGCCTGGCTGGCCGCCAGCGTGGTGAGCTACTCCGCCGAGGCCCAGGCCATGATCGACGCTGGTATGGCCGTGGAATAATCAAGCACAAGAAAAGAGCTCCGCAAACTGCGGAGCTCTTTTTGTATGCCTTAGGCTTCTTCCACGGGATCGGTGGTTTCTGTGGTTTCCTCCAGCTCCTCCTCTTCCTCCTCGGGCAGGGCGGCGGGGTTGAAGCGGCCGAAGCGGCGGGTCAGTTCGGCGATCTCCTGCTGGAGCTCTTCCGTCAGCTGGCCCTCGGTGAGCCGCCAGAGCCAGTTGCTGCCGATGGTGGAGGGGTGGTTCATGCGGGCGGAATTGTCCAGGCCCAGGTAGTCCTGCATGGGAATGATGCAGTACTTCGCCACGCTGCGCATGGCCAGGGCGATCAGGGACTTGTACAGGTGCTTCTTGGGGGTGTGATAATCGTAGAGATAATCACGCACCATCTTGTATTCGTCCTTGCTGATGGTATTCAGCCAGGAAACCAGGGTTTCGTTGTCGTGGGTGCCGGTGTAGGCTACGCAGTTCTCCACATAGTTGTGGGTCAGATAGTCGCTGGCGGAGCCGGTGTCCCGGGCGTCGAAAGCAAATTCCAGCACCTTCATGTTGGGGAAGCCGGAGTCCTTCACCATTTCGCGGACGGTATCGGTCATGTAGCCCAGGTCCTCGGCAATGACCTCGTGCTTGCCCAGGTTCTTCTCAAGGGCGTTGAACAGATCCATGCCGGGGCCCTTCTGCCATTCGCCGTTCACGGCGGTTTCTTCGCCGTAGGGGATGGCGTAATACTCGTCAAAGCCGCGGAAATGGTCGATGCGGGTCACGTCGTAGAGCTGGTAGCAATACCACATGCGGCTGCACCACCAGTCAAAGCCGGTTTCCTTGTGGTAATCCCAGCGGTAGAGGGGGTTGCCCCACAGCTGGCCCGTGGCGGAGAATCCGTCCGGCGGGCAGCCGGCCACGGCGGTGGGAGTGTTGGTTTCGTCCAGCTGGAACAGTTCCGGGTGGGCCCAGGTGTCCGCGCTGTCCATGGCCACATAGATCGGGATATCGCCCACCAGCTTGATGCCTTTGTCGTTGGCGTACTTCTTCAGGGCGCGGTACTGCTGGAAGAACTTGAACTGCATGTACATCTGGAATTCGATGTCGAAATACAGCACCCGGCGGTAGTGATCCAGGGCGAAGTCCCAGCGCAGGCGGATGTCCTCGGGCCATTCAGACCAGCTCTGGCCGCAGAAGAAGGTCTTCAGGGCCATGAAGAGCGCATAGTCGTACAGCCACCAGCCGTTTTCCTGCAGGAAAAGCTGATAGTCGGGGTTCTTGCTGATGTCGGACCGCTCGTAGGCCTTGCGCAGCAGGGGATAGCGGTTCTGGTACAGCTTGGCGTAGTCTACCTCGCCCGGCACGGTGCTCAGGTCGGCCGCGTCGCACTCCTCCTGGGTCAGCACGCCTTCCTCAATCAATGCTTCCAGGCTGATGAAGTAGGGGTTGCCGGCATAGGTGGAAAAGGACTGGTAGGGGGAATCGCCGTAGCTGGTGGGGCAGATGGGCAGGATCTGCCAGAAGGTCTGGCCTGCCTCGTGAAGCCAGTCCACAAAGTCGTAGGCACTCTGGGAAAAGCAGCCCACCCCGTACTTGGACGGCAGGCTGGTGATGGGCAGCAGGATACCGGCGGCACGCTGCATATGAAAGACTCCTTTCGGAATGAGGGTCGATGGTTCTGGTAACGTTTCCAATGCCGTTATACCACACTTGGGGCAAACTTGCAATAGGAAGCGGAAAATTTTGTGAGCAGGTGCATCCGTAGCTCGGGGAAAAAGCATTTCATGCAATAGGGGAAGGGAAATCAGGCATTTTTTGCATGGGCTGAAAAACGGAAAAACTGTGTCAATTATCCGGTATTTGTGATTTTCTACTAATATTTTTATCAGGGGTACAGCAGGATGTAAAACAAATGTGTAAGCGCATACATGCCCAGTTATGGATAAATCCAGTGTGAAGATGGACAAAATTTGCATCTTTCACATAATATCAAGCAGGATTTGCATAGAAGTATGCTTCTGTTCACTTTATAATAAAATCATCGTAGGTTGGTCATTCTGGTTGATTTTTTGCACATTAGAGGGGGAGAGAACATGTCCACGGATCTTCGTCGAACCCGCGGGAGGACCGTGAACGCACTGGTGCGGGATTGGCGGCTGTATGCTATGCTGATCCTGCCTGTGGCGTTCTACATCATTTTCTGTTACAAGCCTATGCTGGGTGTGGGTATTGCCTTCACCAAGTATAACCCCGTGAAGGGCATGTGGGCCAGCAAATGGGTCGGCCTGGACAACTTCGAATTCGTGATGAAGATGCCCGACTTCCCCGTTGCCCTGGGCAACACGCTGCTGCTGAACTTCATGGGCCTGATCGCCGGTTTCCCGATCCCGATCATCCTGGCCATCATGCTCAACGAGGTTCGCTCCATCGGCGTGAAGAAGGTTTCCCAAACGCTTCTGTACCTGCCGCACTTCCTCAGCTGGGTTATCATCGGCGGTATGGTGCTGCAGATCTTTGCTCCCACCACTGGCGTTGTGAATGCCACCTTGCTCAAGTGGGGCTGGATCGAGGAGAACATCCCCTTCCTGACGGAGGGCTGGCCCTGGCGTATCACCTACACCCTGGTGGGTGTGTGGCAGTCCATGGGCTGGGGCACGATCCTCTACCTGTCCGCTATCACCGGTATCAACATGGAGCTGTTCGAGGCCGCCAAGATTGACGGTGCCAACAAGCTTCAGCAGATCTGGCACGTTACGCTGCCCGGCATCCGCTCCACCATCGTGGTGCTGCTGATCCTCAACGTGGGCCAGATGATGAACATCAGCTTCGACCGTCCCTACATTATGGGTAACACCCGCGTGCAGAACTACTGCGACGTGCTGTCTACCTTCGTGTACCGCGCTGGTATCACCAATGCCAAGTTTGACCGCGCGACTGCCATCGGCCTGTTCCAGTCCGTGGTGGGCCTGATCATGGTTGGCACGGCCAACTTCGTCACCAAGCGTCTGGGCGAAGATGGTATCTGGTAAGGAGGTGGATGATATGACGACTGTACAGGCTGCTAAGCCCGTGAACATCAAGAAAGAAAAGATCTGGACCGGTCCGCAGATCATCCTGGCGATCATCATTCTGGCCTGCTCCATGCTGTGCCTGCTGCCCTTTGTGAATGTGATCGCGGTGTCCTTCTCCTCTAAGTCCGCTATTCTCCGCGGCGACGTAGGCTTCTTCCCGGTGGAGTTTACCACCATGGCCTATCAGGCTATCTTCAACGATACCTCCATGATGCATGCCCTGTGGTACACCGTGGGCATTACGGTGACCTACACCGCCATCGCCATGGTGCTGACCATCCTCATGGCCTACCCGCTGACCAAGAAGCGACTCAAGGGCCGCAAGTTCTTCAACCTGATGGCACTGTTCACCATGTACTTCTCCGGCGGCACCATCCCGATCTACCTGAACATCAAGGAGCTGGGACTACTGAACAACGCCTGGTCCCTGATCATCCCCGGTGCGCTGTCCACCTACAACATGATCATCCTCAAGAGCTTCTTCGCTTCTCTGCCCGAATCTCTTGAAGAGGCGGCCACCATCGACGGTGCTAACGATTTCCAGATCCTTACGCAGATCTATCTGCCCCTGTCCCTGGCCTCCCTGGCCACGCTGACCCTGTTCTACGCCGTTGGCAAGTGGAACAGCTTCCAGGATGCCCTGTACTACATCACCGACCGCTCCCTGCAGCCCCTGCAGCTGAAGCTGTATAACCTGATCAAGGGCTCTCAGGCGGTGGACGTGGCCATGATGGAAGGCGGCGCATCGGCAGTTGCCACCAGCGTGTCGGAGTCCATCGAATCCGCCACCATCATCTTCGCTACCCTGCCCATCCTGGTGGTATACCCCTTCGTGCAGCGTTACTTCGTTGCCGGTGTGACCATCGGTGCTGTGAAGGGCTAAACAAGTGCTTTGCCGCAAGGTTGCGGTAAAAATATTATCAAAAGGAGAGAACACTACCATGAAAAAGACTCTGTCCCTGATCATGGCGCTGGTTATGCTGCTGAGCATGGTCAGCATCCCCGCCTTCGCTGAAGAAGAAGGCTGGATCACCCTGCGCGTGGAAGCTTACGACCGTTCCGTCGCTGGCTTCAACGTTGAAGACTGCTGGCAGCTGCGTTACGCCCAGGAGCACTTCGGCGACCCCAACAAGATCAAGCTGCAGTTCGTGGCCGTGCCCCGTTGGACGGAAGGCGACGTGCTGACCACCCAGCTGGGCGGCGGCACTGCCCCCGACATCTGCATGACCTACAACGGCAACCTGGTGAATGAGTACATCACCTACGAAGGCCTGTGGAAGCTGGACGATCTGCTGGATCAGTACGGCGCCAACATCAAGGCTTTCCTGGGCGAAGACCTGCTCAAGTTCGGCCAGCAGGACCAGGATGGCGATGGCGTGAAGGAGCAGTGGTTCCTGCCCGCCCGTCGTCTGAGCGTTGCCAACGTTGGTAACTTCATCCGTAAGGACTGGCTGGAAGCTCTGAAGATGGAACGTCCCACCGACATCGCTTCCTTCGAGGCTTATCTGCGTGCTGCTAAGGACGCCAACCTGGGCGGCGAGCGCACCATCCCCATGCAGTTCGACCTGTATGAGTCCGATCCCCTCATCAACGTGACCCGCTTCATGGACGCCTTCATCGACTTCACTCAGGTGACTGAGGAAGACTGGTATGCCTACTCTGGCTTCCATGAGATGCTGCCCGGCTCCAAGGAAGGCTATCGCTGGCTGAACAAGCTGTACAACGAAGGCCTGCTGTATGAGAACTTCGACATCAACGACGACACCGCTACCGACTCCGCCCTGCTGAACGGCTACTTCGGCTTCTTCTCCATGCAGCCCGATCAGCCCTGGCGTACTGATAAGAACTATCAGAAGGAAATGGAAACTGCTGTGCCCGGTGCCGAGTGGGTTTCCGTCAACTGCTTCTACAACGAGTCCCTGCAGAAGCACCTGCATGACCAGTATGCTGCTAACGGCCTGAGCATCATCATCCCCGCTACCGCTTCTGAAGAAGTGGCCATCGCTGCTGTGAAGTACATCGACTGGATGTGCATCCCCGAGAACATGTTCGCCCTGCAGAACGGCGTGGAAGGCATCAACTACCTGGCCGTGACCGAGGACGGCATCCCCACTCAGGTGCAGAATGCTGACGCTGTGCCGGACGAGCACAAGATGCACGCTGGCGACATCTGCTTCATCTCCAACGGCCTGTTCTATGGCTCCGACGAGAAGAACGCTGCCGCTCTGGCCCTGGCCTTCGACGAGAAGTATCAGGCTAACATCGTGGAATCCTACGTCCACGCTGGCACCGACGCCTGGACTCAGGTGTCCTTCTCCATCCCGATCCAGGCTTCCACCGACTACGGCGCAATGGTGAAGTCCAAGCAGGGCGAATTCCTGTCCAAGGTCGTTTCCTGCAAGCCCGAAGAGTTCGACGCCAACTATGACGCTGCTGTTCAGGCTACCATGGATACCGGTGCTAAGGAGATCATCGAGGAACAGCGCGCTGCCTACCAGGCTGGCGAGTTCCGCGGCACCTTCCCTGGCATTGCCCAGTAATTGGTACTGAACGGGATTAACCAAACCAACAGGGGGCCGGTCGAAAGACCGGCCCCTTTTGCATGCCGAAAAAAAGAAAAAGACCGGACGATGCCGGTCTTTTTTATATTACAGTGCCTTGCCTGTGGCACTGTGGTCGGTGGAGAAGGTAATGTCCTGGGTGTCCTTCTTGCGGGAGGTCAGTCGCCGGGCCATCAGCAGCCGGGCGAAGAGATCCTCGTCGATGGGCAGGGACACGGGGCGTTCCAGCCAGGCGGAAAGGTGCATGGCGTTGGAGATCATCAGGGCATTGACGCCTTCCTCGCCCTCGGCCACCAGGGGCGTGCCGTGGAGAATGTGGGACACAAAGGCGTTGGTCACGCCGATGTGCTGGGGATTCTCGCCGTCGGTCTCCACCTCAATGGGCTGGATATCCGGGTGGGGGTAGGCATCCGCGCCCTGGCGGTAGCCGCTGGATTCCGGCATGGGCAGCTTCCACATAAGGAGCTTGCCGTTTTCGCAAACCAGCTTGCCCTGGTCGCAGGCGATCTCCAGGCGGTTGGTGCCGGGCAGGTCGCCGGTGGAGGCAATAAACACGCCCGTGGCTCCACCCTCAAACTCCAGGTAGGCGGTCACGTCGTCTTCCACTTCAATGTCGTGCCACTTGCCTTCTTGGGCAAAAGCACTGATCCTCACCGGCATGCCGCACAGCCACTGCAGAAGATCCAGCTGGTGGGGGCACTGATTCAGCAGCACGCCGCCGCCCTCGCCAGCCCAGGTGGCGCGCCAGGACCCGGAATCGTAGTACAGCTGGCTGCGATACCAGTCGGTGATGGTCCAGGACATGCGCTTCATGGGGCCCAGCTCGCCGCTGTCCAGGATCTGCTTCATTTTGCGGTAAACGCAGTTGGTGCGCTGGTTGAACATCAGCGCGAAGGTCTTGCCGCTTTCCCGGGCAGCTTCCAGCACAGGCTTCACCTGCTGGGTGTACACAGCCACGGGCTTTTCGCACAGCACATGCAGGCCGTGGCGCAGCGCATGGATGGTTAGGTCGGGGTGGATGTAATGGGGCACGGCGATGATCACCGCATCGCAGGCCCCGGCCTCGATGAGCGCATGGCCGCTTTCATACACCTGCACATTTTCCGGCAGGGTAGCTCTGGCCCAGGCGCGGCGTTCCTCGCGCAGATCGGCCACACAGCACAGCTGCATGTCCTTCGCGCGGTTGCTGAGGATCAGCCGGCAGTGCTCCGAGCCCATGTTTCCCAGGCCGATCACGCCCAGGCGCAGCTTGTTCATCACGATCTCCTCCATTGTGTACACATATGTGCTTCATACTTCGCGGCAACGTTGGGTATCTCCTTCCTTTTTCGGGCAGGATGGACACAAAAAATTCGCAATGTGCATTAAAGTGGGCATATTTTGCTTGGATTTGGGCAAATCTGGCACAAAGTCGATACAGGAAAAGGAAATCCGGCCCGGATGTACAATATTGCTCTATAAGACCAGATCACCATAGTGTGAAGAGGTGAAAGAGAATGTCAAAACAAGATCAAATCCTTTTGCAGTCCGCGTATGCCTCCATGGCAGACGACCGTCATGACTATGATGCCTGCTATGCGTATCATGCAGAGTGGAATCTGAGCAACCTCCACTGCCATGACTTCTACGAGCTGTATATCCACATCAGCGGTGCCAGGTTCTACTGCCTGGACAACAACGTGTACCCCCTGGAGCCCTATCAGCTGATGGTGGTGCCGCCGTTTTGCATGCACGGCCTGATCGGCGACAGTGCGCCTGTGAATTACGAGCGCGCCTTCCTCTACATCACCCCGGCCATGCTGCGCAACTGTGGCGGCGGTTACCTGGACCTGGAGCACTTCTTCAGCAAGTACAACTCCAGCGGCCAGCTGCAGTTCCCCATGACGAAGGAGGACGCGCTGACCTGCAAGCAGCTGATCCAGGAATTGCAGGCCGACCTGCGCACCCGTTCCTCGGTGGGTCAGTTCACCAACTATACCAAGCTTTTGAACTTCTTGCAGATCGTTTGCCGCACCATGAAGAGCACCAAGGAAATGGTGGAGCCCATCGTGGTGAACGAGGCCATGCATGAGATCCTGTCCTACATCAACGATCATTACACCCAGCCGCTGAAGCTGGACGCCCTGGCGCGCCAGTTTGGCGTGAGCATGTCCTTCCTCTCCCACGAGTTTGTGAAGTACACCGGCCGCAGCGTGTATGACTATGTGCTCTACCGCCGGGTGCTGCTGGCCAAGGCCATGATGAACACGAACCAATCGCTGAACGAAGTGGCGTACCACTGCGGATTCAATGACTATTCCAGCTTTTTGCGGGTCTTCCGCAAAATGGTGGGCGTGTCGCCCTCGGCCTACCGCAAGGCCAGCCAGGCCAACGAACCCCAGGGATAAAGCTTGCCAAATCCACCCAAAGAGAAGCAGTTTCCACATAGACAGAAAATGCACGCCTTGGTACAATAAAAGCAACAGATATCGACAATATCATACGGAGGTGCAGACCCATGATCCGCGTCGCCATCGTTGGCACTGGCAACATTTCTCATGCCCATGTGCAGGCCTACCTGAAGTTCCCTGACCGCTGCAAGATCGTTGCGCTGGTGGACATCGTGCCCCAGAAGGCCCAGGCCATGAAGGAAAAATACGGCCTGGACGCCCAGGTTTTCGACGATCATCAGCAGATTCTTCCCCTGACGGATATCGACCTGGTGGATGTCTGCACGCCTCCCTATGTGCATGCCTCCATCAGCATCAACTGCCTCAAGTCCGGCAAGAACGTGGTGTGCGAAAAGCCCATGGCTGCCTCCCTGGAGGAGTGCGACGCCATGCTCCGCGCCCGTGACGAAAGCGGCAAGAAGCTTTCCATCATCGCCCAGAACCGCTTCCGCCAGCCCATTGCCGACCTGAAGGCTCTGCTGGACAGCGGCATCGCTGGCCCCGTGCGCTCCGCCCAGGTGGATTCCTTCTGGTGGCGCGGCCATTGCTACTACGACCTGTGGTGGCGCGGCACCTGGGAGAAGGAAGGCGGCGGCTGCACCCTGAACCACGCCGTGCATCACATCGACATGCTGTGCTGGATGATGGGCCTGCCCCAGAAGGTCACCAGCATCCTGGCCAATGTGTCCCACGACAATGCCGAGGTGGAGGACCTGTCCGCCAGCATTCTGCAATATCCTGGCGCGCTGGCTCAGCTGACGGCCTCTGTGGTGCACCATGCCGAGGAGCAGCAGCTGGTGTTCCAGTGCGAAAAGGCCAAGATCGCCGCGCCCTTCGCCTGCTATGCGTCCACCTCCATGGGCAACGGCTTCCCCACCCGCAATGAGGAGCTGGAAAAGCAGATCGCCGATTTTGTGGCTGCTCAGCCCGAGGTGAAGTACGAGGGCCACGACGGCCAGCTGGAGAACATCCTTACCGCCATTGAAAACGACCAGGATGTGGCCATCACCGGCGAGGAAGGCCGCCGCACCATCGAGCTGATCACCGCTATCTACAAGGCGGGCACCATCGGCCAGACGGTGGATCTGCCCCTGCCCAAGGACGATACCTTCTACACCGTGGAGGGCATCATGGCCAATGTGCCCCACTTCTACGAGAAGACCACTTCCGCTGCCGATCTCTCCGGCGAGATCACCCTGGGCAGCAGCTATAAGAAATAAGGAGGCCTCCCCATGAGCAACGCCAACGGCATGACCTACGCCCCCAAGGGCAAGCCCGCCCCTGTGGTAAAGCCCGGTGAATTTATCTTCTCTGCCGCCCATCTGGATCACGGCCACATCTACGGCATGACCAACGCCCTGCTGGAGGCTGGCGGCACCCTGAAATATGTGTACGATCCCGATCCCAACAAGGTGGCCCAGTTTGTGAAGACCTATCCCCAGGTGCAGGTGGCCCTTTCCGAGCAGCAGGTGCTGGACGACAAGGAGACCCACATGATCTGCGGTGCCCACATCACCAGCGAGCGCGGCCCCTTCGGCCTTCGCGTGATGGGCGCAGGCAAGGATTATTTCACCGATAAGGCTCCCTTTACCACCATGTCCCAGCTGAACGCTGCCAAGGAAATGGCCAAGGCTACCGGCCGCAAGTACATGGTGTACTATGGCGAGCGCATCCACTGCCAGGCCGCTACCCTGGCTGGCGAAATGATCCAGGCTGGCGAGATCGGCCAGGTCGTCCATGTGGAAGGCTTCGGCCCCCACCGCCTGATGGCCCACGCCCGTCCCGCCTGGTTCTTTGAAAAGGAAAAGTACGGCGGCATCCTGTGCGACATCGGCTCCCACCAGATCGAGCAGTACCTGTACTTCGCTGGCGAGGAAGAGGCCCAGGTGACCTACAGCCGCATCGGCAACTATGCCAACCCCGATCACCCCGAGCTGGACGACTTCGGCGACTGCAATATCGTGGGCGAAAAGGGCACCACCAACTACTTCCGTGTGGACTGGTTCACCCCCGACGGCCTGCGCACCTGGGGCGACGGCCGCACGCTGATCATCGGCACCAAGGGCTATATCGAGCTGCGCAAGTACGTCAACGTGGGCACCGACATGGAAGGCGGCGACCATGTGTACCTGGTCAACAGCCAGAAGGAACAGTACTTCAATGCCGACGGCGCGGGCTGCCCCTTCTTCGGTCAGCTGGTGCTGGACTGCCTCAACCGCACCGAGAACGCCATGACCCAGCACCATGCCTTCAAGGCTGCGGAGCTGTGCCTGCAGGCCCAGGAAAAGGCCATCGTGATCAAATAACATAACCTGGCAGGCGGAGCTTTTCGCCTGCCGTTTTTATCACAGGAGGAAAAAGCATGGACAGACTGCAATACTTGAGCCAGGTTGTGGCTGCTGGCAAGGCGCATATGGCCCCCACAAAAGCAGAAGCCCTGAACGTGAAGGCTTACCATGGCGTGGATTCCTTCCAGGGGTTGTATCATGAACTGGCTGAAATGGAGCTGGCCGCTGCCGCAGGCACCGTGCCGCCCATCCGCGAGTACATCATCGACAAGGCCTTAGATCGCATCGACACCCGGCTGGATTGCGCCGATTTTGTGATCCCCGCCCTTTTGCGGATGCTCTTTGCCCACCGGGGTACGCCGCGCCTGCCAGAGGACATGGCCCAGCGCATGGAAAAGAGCCTGATCGGCTTCAAATACTGGCTGGATGAGCCGGGCACCATTCAGGCCTGTTTTTTCACCGAGAACCATCAGGTGTTGTTCCACAGTGCGGAATATCTGGTGGGCCAGCTGTTCCCCGATGCGGTGTTCCCCAACAACGGCATGACGGGCCGGGAGCACCAGGCCCACGGCGAGGCCTTCCTGCGCCGCTGGCTGGAGTGGCGCATCCGCTTTGGCTTTGCCGAGTGGCTCACCCAGGGCTACTACATGGATGACATTCTGGGACTGGTGAACCTGATGGTCTACGCCAAGGATGAGGATATCCGCTTGAAGAGCCGCATGATCATCGACCAGCTGGTATTCGACCTGGCCATCCACGGCTTCCAGGGCCACCTGCCCACCACCCATGGCCGCGTGTATACCGATTTTATCATCGAGCCCGACCATGAGGATTGCTCCCACCTGATGCGATTCCTCTTCGACGAGGGCAGCAACGAGGGCCTGTGCGGCGCGGCTGTCATGCTGGCGGCGGTGGATTACCGCATTCCCCAGGCCATTCTGAACGTGTACAGGCACAAGGAGCTCACCACCCGGCAGCGCATGAGCGTGGATGCCGCCGACGCCGCAGCCTTTGGCGTAGACCCCAAGGATTTTGACAACATCATGTTCTTCTGGGGTATGCAGACCTACTCCGACCGGGTGTGCATCGACAACTCCATGAAGGTTTTCCCCCAGTGGAACTGGATGACCAACCGCATCCGCGCCTACAAGGAGCGTTACGACCTGTGCGACGAGGCAGGCGCACCCTGCCCCGACGCACCGGACTTTACCGCCATGACTCAGGTGGATATCCATACCCGCCGCACCGAGGACTATATCCTGTCCTGCGCCCAGGATTTCCGCAAGGGGCGCATGGGCTATCAGCAGCACCCCTGGACGGCTTCCCTGGGCGGCCGGGCGGTGATCTTCACCACCAACCCTGCCTCCCTGGAGTATCAGAACCGTCCCAACCGCTGGGCGGGCAACCTGGTGCTGCCCAAGGCGGTACAGCATGAGAATGTGCTGTTCTGCATCTACCGCATCCTGCCGGATTTTGTGGATTTCCTCAACAGCCACCTGTATTTCCCCAAGCATGAGATGGACGAGGTCATCGAGAAGGATGGCTTCATCTTTGGCCGCAAGGGCAAGGGCTACATCGCCGTGACCGCCATCGGCGTGGGCGACAAGTACTGGGAGCCCAAGGATATCGCCATGTTCCGCCATGTGTATGGCGAAGAAGGCGACGCCCTGTACGAAAAGGCCCAGGACTATGAATACATGGTGCAGGGCCATGCCACGGTGTGGGCGGTGGAAATGGGCAGCGAGAAGGAGAATGGTTCCTTTGAGGCTTTTGTGAACAGCTTCAAGGCCGATGCGCTCCAGGGCGATACCCATGCCTTCACCTTCCACTCGCCCTCCCGGGGCCTGATGACCTGCGGCTGGGGCAAACCCCTGACGGTGGCGGGCAAGGAGATCGCCATCCACGGCTACCAGCGGTATGACCATCCCTTCTGCCAGACGGACTTCGATGCCCGCCGCATGGACATCGTCTGCGGCGGTGCCCAGCTGCATTTCGACTTCGATGCGCTGACCCGCAGCGAAGCATAAGGAGGCCCCATGAGCTGCTATTTTCCTTCACAGGATAGTGCCGCCGCCCTGCTGGGCAGCAGCAAGGAGGCGGTGATCCGCCTGTTGGCTGACCGCTTTATGCAGGTGAATCCCCCCGCGCCCTTTGTGTGGCGCAGCTTTGACGAAGCCGGCATCCAGGCCGACAAAAAGGGCGGCTACCATTTCGATTTTGACGTGCGCTTTCCTGCCGCTGCGGTGGGGGATCGGGCCATTGCCGTGGGCAACCTGTACTGCCCCCAGGCGAAGGGCTCCCGGTTCAACCTGCGCTGCCACAACCCGGCGGAGGTGTACCTGAACGGCGAGCGCGTGTTTGTTTCCACCGGTGCTAAGGAGCGCAGCGGCGAGAACGATGTGTTCTCGGTCAGCCTGAACGAGGGCTTCAACCGCTTTGTGATCCTGGCGGAAAAGACGAAGATCGGCTTTTCCTGTGTGCTGCAAAATGCCATGCCCCAGTGGGAGCCCTGCAATTATGTGATGCCCTTTGCCCGGCGCGGGGGCGAGGCAGGCTTTGTGTACGCGCTGCTCCCTGCCGAACAGCCGCTGCCGGATGTGTGGGGCGACGATGAGCCCCTGCCCTTCCTGCTGGAACCCGTTGAAACGTCCCTGGCCCAGGCTGGCGAGTTCGCCGCCCTGGCCGCCTTTGACATGGCGGAGGCGGGCTGCATCGCCTGGCATAAGCCGCAGGGCGTGACCCTGTTGGTGGATGGCGGCGACCCGGCGGCATGCCTGGCCGCTGGCCCCCATCAGGTGATGATGCGTGGCTCCCTGGCTGATCTGGCCCAGGTGCAGGGCGAAGGCGTCGCGTTGCATCCGCCGGTGCCGGTGCATGGCCGCTGCACGCCTTACCTGGTGTACGGGCCCGTGCAGGATGGGGAGATCCCTGCCCTGGGGCGCGTGGGTGCAGCAGGCACCTGGCGGCCCGCACTGCAGGGCATGGCCCTGCGCCCCTATGTGGAATCGGCCCTCTTTGGCCGCTGGACCTACCCCCTGGGCGTCACGCTGTACGGCATGCTCCGCGCTGGCGGCAGGCTGAACGCCGCCGACCTGACGGCCTATGTGCAGCAGCATGTGCAGCAGGTGACGGGCATCCATGAATACGCCGAATACGACACGGAACGCTACGGCTTTGCCGGGGTGAACCAGCAGATCTGCTGGCTGGACGCCCTGGACGACTGCGGCTCCTTCGGCGCGCTGATGCTCCGCTGCGACCCAACCGGTGCAGATCCCGACGTGCGCCGCATGGCCGACCGCATCGCCCATTACATGATGCAGGAGCAGCCCCGCACCGCCGAGGGTGCCTTCTGCCGCCGTGATGATACCATCTGGGCAGACGACATGTACATGTCCGTGCCCTTCCTGTGCCGGTATGCAGAGCTCACCGGCGACGAGGCTCCCCTGGACTTCGCCGCCGAACAAATGCTGCACTACAAACAGCTGCTGTTCCTGCCGGAGAAGCAGGTGATGGCCCACATGCGCTGCCTGATCCACGGCGAGAACAACGGCATCCCCTGGAGCCGGGGCAACGGCTGGGTGATCTTCTCCCTGTCGGAATTGTTGCAGGTTTTGCCGCCGGAGCATCCCCGCAGGCCCGCGCTGTTGGATTTCTTCAACCAGCTGACCCAGGGCTACCTGGCCCTGCAGGACGAATGCGGATTGTGGCATCAGATCCTGGATGACCCGGAAAGCTATCTGGAGTCCAGTGCTACCGCCATGATGATCTGCGCCTTCTCCCGGGGCAAGAAATTCGGCTGGTACGACGAAGCCACCGCCCTCCGCGCCATGGCCGCCGCCCGCAAGGCCTGGCAGGGCCTGACGGAGATCGCCATCGACCGGCAGGGCAACCTGTACGGCGTGTGCCAGGGGTCGGGGTTCTCCTTCTCCCGGGCATACTACCGCGCCCTGTCCTGGCGGTTCAACGACACCCACGGCATCGGCATTGTAATGCTGGCCGGGGTGGAGCTGCTGGAAGCGGAATAAATTGGAACACACCAAAAACAGCTGCGCATCACTACATGCGCAGCTGCTTTTTGATTCAAAAGGATATTGCCTGGCGGTTTACAGCTCCACCACTTCCACCCCAAAGGGAGGCAGGGCGATGGTGCCCTCCAGCACCTCGCCGGTGAGCAGCGAGGTGGCAGGCTGGTTGAAGGTAACAGGCTGGGACTGGTTCAGGTAGTTCAGCAGGAACAGGAAGGTGCGGCCGTCCTTTTCCCGGGGCACCAGTTCCACCCGCTCGGGAACCTCCACTGCGTGCTCCCAGGGGGAGAGGCAGCCTGCGTAGCACATCAGCAGCTTCAGGTTCGACAGGGAGAAGGCGCTGCCCAGGTGCAGCACTTTGCCCTTGCCCAGGGTGTTTTCCACCAGGGCGGGCTCGCCTGCGTAGTAGCTGGAGGCATACCGGGCCAGCACCTTGGCGCCGGGCAGGGCGGTGAGCACATCGTTGAAGATGGGCATATCGAGGGTCTCGCCAGCCCAGTCGGCGGTGACGGGAGGCTCGGCAGGGGAGCAAAAGGTGAACTCACTGACCTCCGTGCCGGTGACGGGGGAGAGCAGTCCCGGCATGGGCTGCATCACGCAGTGGCCGTCGGGGTCCTTCTGCCCGGTGCGGCAGCCCACGATCAGCGTGCCGCCCTGCTCCACATAGGCGCGCAGGAGCTCGGCGCGACGGGGCTTCAACAGCACCGCGTGGGGGTCGATCAGCACGGGATAGCGCAGCAGCTCTTCCAGGGTGGTGGTTTCCTGCATGAACACCATGTCGAAAGGCGTGTGGGTACGCTGGGCAAATTCGAAGACGGCCTTCTCGCTGGCCTCGTGGAAGCGGCGGTGCCACACGTCGATCTCCATATCCCAGATGTTGTCAAAGTCCTTCACCATGGCGAAGGCGGCCTTGCTGTCGGCACCGGTGACGGGCTGGAGCTTCTCCATCAGGGCATGGACGTGCTTGACTTCCTTCAGGCGGCGGTTGTCCCGGTTGTCGTAGTCCAGGATGCCGTGCCAGTACATCTCCGTGCCGAAGGTGCAGGTGCGCCAGCGGAAGTAGCTGATGAAATCCGCGCCGTGGGCGATGGATTGCAGCGTCCACAGGGTCAGCTGGCCGGGCCGGGGGGCAGGGCCCTCCATGTGGCAGTGCCAGCCGTTGGAGCCGCTCTGCTGCTCCATAATGCCGAAGTGGGGGCAGATGGAGCGCACTTCCGTCAGGTGGCGGGACCACTTGCGGTCGTTGAGGGCATCGGGGTCATAGCTGCCGTCCAGGGGGAAGCCGAAGTTGGGGTAGGAGTCGTAGGTGTACACGTCCAGGCAGTCCCGGGTCAGCTTGTGGTTGTCGATGTGGGCAAACATGCCGTTGGTGGTGATGTACACATCCTCGCCAATGTACTGGCGGAGGATCTCCACCTGCAGGGCGCAAAAGCTTTCCACGCTGGCGGCAATAAAGCGACGCCAGTCCATTTCCATGTGGGGGTTCTGGGCGTTGCCGGGGGTGGTGCGAGGTACATAGACCTGGCTCCACTCGGTGTAGTCCTGGTTCCAGAAGGCGGTGCCCCAGGCCCGGTTGAGGTTCTCCAGGGTGCCGTATTTCTCCTGCAAGAAGGTACGGAAGGCCACGGTGTCGGCCTCGGAGTGGAACTCGCAGGTTTCGCAGTTGAACTCGTTGTCGATCTGCCAGCCCACGATGGCCGGATGCTTGCCGATGTGCCGGGCCATCTGGGTGACCACCCGGGCGCACAGCTCCCGGTACTTGGGGGCGTTGTAGTTGTAGTGCCTGCGGGCACCGTGGCGCATCAGCGTGCCGTCGCGGAAGGCGTTGAGGCACTCGGGGTACTTGTCGGTCAGCCAGGCGGGGGGCGTGGCGGTGGGCGTGCCGAAAATGACCTGCATGCCCTCCTGCTGGCACAGGTCAAGGAAGCGGTCGAAGAAATCGAAGGTAAATTCACCCTCGCGGGGTTCGAATTTATTCCAGGCAAATTCGCCAACGCGGACCACGGTGATGCCGGCGTCCTTCATGCGGCGCAGGTCGCTGAGCCACAGGGATTCGTCCCAGTGCTCGGGATAATAGCAGGTGCCCATGGTCAAACGGGGCCAGATCAGCTTGTTCATTTGTTCGTCCTCCTCGTGTAGTATCAATGTACCATATCGGGCAAAAGAAGGCAAGCGGGAAACAGAAAATAAAAATCGGACGCATACCCGTCAAGGAAAAACGATTGACTTTCCTGATGCGCCATGCTACGCTTTTATTTAGCGGCCTTGCATGACGGGGCTGCGCTGCGGCAAAAGAAAGGAAGAAACACATGGTTTTTGCACTGATCCTGTTTGTTGCGACCTATGTGCTGATGCTCACCTTCAGCAAATACCGCCCCTACATTGCGCTGGGCTCTGCGCTGATCTTTATCCTCACGGGCATGCTGCCCCTGAATGAGATCTGGCCCGCCATCGACCTGAACGTGATCCTGATGATCGCTGGTACCATGGGTCTGGTGGCGTTGTTTATCGAAAGCCGCATGCCTGAATTGCTGGCTGACCTGGTGATGGAAAAGGTGCCCAACGTGCAGTGGGCTGCTGTGGCACTTTCGCTGTTTGCGGGCGTGATCTCCGCCTTTGTGGACAATGTGGCCACCGTGCTGATGGTGGCTCCTGTGGCCCTGGAAATCTGCAAGAAGCTCAAGACCAACCCGGTGCCCTTCATTATTGGTGTTGCGGTCAGCTCCAACCTGCAGGGTGCGGCCACCCTGGTGGGCGACACCACGGCCATCATGCTGGGCTCTGCCCTGGACATGAGCTTTATGGATTTCTTCTGGTATCAGGGCAAGCCGGGCATCTTCTTTGCGGTGGAGCTGGGCGCATTGCTGGCTGCTGTGATCCTGTTCTTCATCTTCCGCAAGGAGAAGGGCCGCATTGAGAAGGGGGCTGCCCGCACCCCGGTGACGGACTATGTGCCCACCATCCTGCTGGGTGGTGCCATCGTGCTGCTGATCCTGGCCTCCTTCATCCCCAACAAGCCTGCTACCACCAACGGCGGCATCTGCTGCATTTTGTTTGTGGTGGGCCTGGTGTATAACTACATCAGAAAGAAGAGCTTTGCTGCCATCACCGAGCCCCTGAAGGGCATCGACTTCGAGACCATCGGCCTCTTGCTGGGCCTGTTCCTGATGATCGGCGGCATTTCCGCCCAGGGCGTGATCGACGCGGTGGCCGGCCTTTTGTCCAAGGCGGGCGGCGGCAATGTGCTGGTGCTGTACACGGTGATCGTGTGGGGCTCTGTGCTGATCTCTGCGTTCATCGACAACATCCCCTATGTGGCCACCATGATCCCCGTGATCGCCTCCCTGGCCAGCGGCCTGGGCGTGGACCCCACCCTGTTCTACTTCGGCCTGCTGTCCGGCGCGACCCTGGGCGGCAACCTGACCCCCATCGGTGCCTCGGCCAATATCACCGGCATCGGCATCCTGCGCAAGGAAGGCTACGAGGTCAAGAACAGCGACTTCTTCAAGATCGGTATTCCCTTCACCCTGGCGGCCATCATTCCGGCCTACATCTATTTCCTGATCTTCTACTATTGATTTTTGTCACGGGAGCGTGTGTCACTGCGGATGCACGTTCCTGTTTTTCGTATGCGCCCTTTTCATTTGGCACATTTTATGATATGATATAATGTGAGTGCAGCCGAGAGCCCTGCATTCAAAAGGAGAATATATGGAGAAGTTTGTACTTCTGGTGGAATCTGGTGCGGATTTTCCTGCTGACCTGGCGGAACAGTACGGTGTCTGGACGGTGCCCATGCATGTGTCCTTCGGCACGGAAACCAAGGACGACGGTTCTTTCCCCATTGAGGATATTTACACCTACTTTGAGCAGACCGGCAACCTGACCAAGACCAGCGGCTGCACCCCCGAGGATTTTGCCAAGGTGTTTGCTGCCATCCGGGAAAAGGAGCCCCACAAGCATATCCTGCACCTGGCCTACTCAGCGGCGACCACCTGCTCCTATCAGAGTGCGCTGGTGGCGGCAGAGGGCCTGCTGGGCATCACCAGCATTGATACCAAGCACGTCACCGCTGGCCAGACCATGGTGACCCTGCTGCTGGCCCGCTACCTGGAAGAACATCCCGACTGTACGGCGGAAGAGGCTGCGGCCAAGGCCCAGGAGATTGCCGAGCGGTGCCGGATGGGTTTCTTCCCCGGTGATCTGGCCTACCTGCGCGCTGGCGGCCGTGTGAGCAACGCCGCTTACCTGGGCGCGAAGATCCTGCACCTCAATCCCCTGATCGAGCTGAAGGACGGCCACCTGACCGCCACCAAGAAGTATCAGGGCCGGATGGACAAGGTGGCCCTGAAACTGCTGGACGACTTTGTGGCTGCCAACCGCCTGGGGCGGGACATCATAGCCTTTGTTTATTCCAAGGGCCTGAGCGACAGCATCCACGAGGCGGCGGAGGCCCGGGCGAAGGAGCTTGGCTTTAAGGAGATTTTGTGGATCCAGACTGGCGGTGTGGTCACCACCCATTGCGGCCCCGGCGGCTTTGGCGTGTGCGGCATCGCAGAGGATTAAGCGATTTTTATTCGGAGGAAGTCATGATACGTATCATCACGGATTCGGCTGCGGATTTCGAGCCGGTTGAGATGGAACGCATGCAGGTCACCTGCATCCCGCTGACGGTGATGTTCGGCACGGCGGAGTATCAGGAAAACGTGAACCTGACCAAAGACCAGTTCTATAATTTGCTGAGGGAATCCGGCGAGTTCCCCAAAACGGCCCAGGCGTCCCCCCAGGTGCTGACCGACCTGTTCAAGCAGGCCAGCGCCGCCGGGGACGAGGCCATCTATATCACCATTTCCTCGGGCTTCAGCGGTACTTATCAGAATGCGGAGATGCTCCGCCAGAAGCTGAACCTGCCCGGCACCTATGTGGTGGACAGCGAGAACGGCACCGGCGGCCAGCGCATGGTGGTGGAATACGCCGTCCGCCTGCGCGACGAAGGCAAAACCGCCGCCGAGATCGTGGCTGCGCTGGAAGTGATGCGCAAGCGCGTGGTGCTGTACGCCTGCATGGACACCCTGGAGTATCTGTTCAAGGGTGGCCGCATCTCCGGCGTGGCCTACCGCGTGGGCTCCCTGGCGCAGATCAAGCCCATCCTGCAGGTGGATGCTGATGGAAAGCTGGCCATCCCGGCCAAGGCTATGGGCATGAAGAAGGGCCAGGCCTTCATGTGCGACAAGGTGAAGGAGCTGCCCCCGGACGGCGATTTCCCCTTCTACGTGATGTACACCGACGACCGGGTGAACGGCCTTGCCCTGGCGGAGCGCATCCGGGCCATGGGCATCGACGTGCCGGAGGAGCGGGTGATCAACGTGGGTGCGGCCATCGGCACCCATGTGGGTCCCAAGGCCTGCGGACTGGTTTATGTGCATTAAGCAACAAGTGGCCTTCGGGCCGCTTTTTGCGTTGGGGCTAAAAGTGTGCATGGTATCATGAATAAAAAACCAGGTAAAGGAGCAATACCCATGAGCAAATACATCCACCGCGCCCAGGAGCTGCGCGCCATCGTTACCCCCCACTACAACTGCGGCCAGGCGGTCATCCTGCCTTTTGCGGAGGAAATGGGCATTCCCACAGAGCTGGTGATGCGCTTTGCGGCAAACTTTGGCGGCGGCATGAAGACCGGCGCGCTGTGCGGTGCTGTGGCTGGCGGCGTGACGGTGCTGGCCCTCTACGGGCTGGACACGCCGGAATATACCGCCGAGTACTACGCCCGCGTGCGGGAAAAGCACCCGGAGAGCATCGACTGCAAGCCGCTGCTGACCCGCAACGCCGAAATGGGCAACGAAAAGAAGCCCTTCTGCGACGGCCTGGTGTACGAGTGCATCGCCATTGCCGAGGATATGCTGCGCCAGGCCGGGAAGATCTGACCTGGAGAGGTTGACAAGTTGAACTGCGCGTGATATTCTATATATACTCCAACCAGAGTATATATAGAATATGGGGGTTGATACCATGGCCAATGAAAACCTGTCTGAAAAGGTGTCGGTGAACATCAACAGCTCCACGCTGTCCGCCATTGATCTATTGGTAGACAACGGCTACTACTCCAACCGAAGCGATTTCATCAATCAGGCCCTGCGCCGGGAAATCGACCAGCAGCAGCGCACCATCGACCGGATCATCGAGCAGAACATCCGCACTTCCGCGCGCGATGACAACTGGTTTGTGGGCCTGTACGGCCTGGAGGAAAGCTACATCCGGGAGCTGCACCAACAGGGCCGCGCCATCACCCTGCGGGGTTACGGTGTGCTGTCCATCAGCAGCAAGGTGGAGCCGGAAATGCTCTACCAGGTGGTGAAAAGCATAACCATGAAGGGCCGCACCATTGCCCCGGATGAGATCAAGCAGCATTACGGGCTGAAATGAGACGTATTCCCCCTTTTGCAGCGTTGCATGTTGATACCTATGGTGGTATAATCATACAATACGCTGTGAAAGGGGGATTTTTTTCTGGATAGCCGTGCCCAGAAATCCCCAGGACGTGGAAAGAGGTGAGCGAATGCCTGCTGAAAAGGATCGCAAGGTGGATAAAATCCGTGTTGCATTGGCCTCCAAACCCTTTGTGAACGGTGATATGCAGACCAATTTGCAAACCATGCTGGCCGCCATGGCAGAAGCAGCGCAGCAGGACGCCGTGCTGATATGCTTCAGCGAGGCGTTTCTGCAAGGCTTTGACGGGCTGACCTGGCAATGGGAACAGGACAAGGATATTGCGGTATCCCAGGCGCATGACGCGATTCTGCGCTTGCGCGATGCCAGCCGGGAACTGGGCATTGATGTGGCCTTCGGCTATATCGAACGGGTGGAGGACAGGCTGTATTCCTCCTATATGCTGATCCAGCAGGGGGAGATCCACCACAATTTCCGCCGTATCTCCCGGGGCTGGAAAGAATATACGCGCACCGATGACCATTACTGCGAAGGCACCCGGCCGGAAGTCTTTGCGTATCGCGGAAGAAAAATGACCATTGCCCTGTGCGGCGACCTGTGGGACAAGCGCGAAGCCTTTTGCATCGGTGCGGAGGTGCTGCTGTGGCCTGTTTACTGCGACTATTCCATTGAAGAATGGCAGGGCGGCACCACACAGGAATACGCGGAGCAGTGCCAGGGCGTGGCCGGTGTGACCTGTATGATCAACGCGATCTGTCCGCCGACGGGTTTCGGCGGTTGCTGGCAGTTTGCGGACGGCAAGGCGGTGCGTGAGCTGCGCCCGGGCTGTGATGGATTGCTGCTGGTGGAGGTATAACATGCGCGACATTCTTTTCAAAGAGGACACCTTCGTCTTTTCCAGCCGGGTGTCAGGCATCCTGATCCACGATGGCCGGGTGCTGGTGCAGTGCCCGCCGGGCACCACGGAGCACACCTTCATCGGCGGCCATGTGATGGTGGGCGAAACGCAAAGCGAAGCCCTGGTGCGGGAATTCATGGAGGAGATCCATGCGCCCGTGACCCCGGTGAAGCTGCTGGCGGTGGGCGAGGTGTTCATCCCCTGGGGTAAGCGGCCTGCGCATCAGATCGGCCTGTACTACAAGGTGAAGCTGGACGACCTGACCGCCATTCCGCTGACGGGTACCTTCCGGGGCTATGACGAGCTGGGCGGCAAGCGCATCGACCTGGACTACAAGTGGATCCCCCTGGAAGAGCTGCCCGGGCTGGAGATCTATCCGCCGGACGTGGTGCCCTTCATCCTCAACGAGCCGGAGGGCGCGGCGCATTTTGTTTATCGTGAAATCGGCAAAGATGCCTTTATGGAGGTCTGACCTATGGCTGAACAGAAGAAGAAGGGAAGGGCTTTGGCCCTGACTAACGAGGACAACGCTTGCGTTGGCCGAAGTGTAGCCGACACGCAGCCTTGCGCTGCGGGACGGCCGACAAAGAAGTTTCCATGGGGTACGGTGATCTATATCCTGATCTGCGGCCTCATCGGCGGCGTGATCGGCGTGGTGCTGGGCGAAAGCGGTGCGGAGATGGATTTCACCATGATCCTGGGCATTATGGTGCTGTTTGTCGTGATGATGTATGTGCACATCATCGTGCACGAGGCCGGCCACGCCCTGTTCGGCATGCTGACGGGGTATAAGTTCCTCAGCTACCGGGTGGGCAGCTTCATGTGGGAAAAGGGCCCCGACGGCAAGCTGCGGCTCAGCCGGTTTTCCCTGGCCGGTACCGCCGGACAATGCCTGCTCAGCCCGCCGGATTACAACGGCGGCAACTACCCCTATGTGTGGTACAACCTGGGCGGCGCGCTGGTGAACATCCTGCTGGCGGTGCTGGCAGGGGCGGCACTGCTGCTATTCCCCATGGGTAAGTGGGCAACCACGGCCCTGGCTATGCTGGCACTCACCGGCGTGTTCCTGGGGCTGATGAACGGCCTGCCCCTGCCCGGCGGCAAGGTGAACAACGACGGCAGCAACATCGTGGCCATCAGCCGCAGCCCGGAAGCCAAGCGTGCCTTCTGGATGCAGATGAAGGTGAATGAGCAGATCGCCTGGGGTACCCGTCTGCGGGATCTGCCGGAAGAGTACTTCAAGCCCTTCCCGGAGGAAGCCCGGGCCAATGCCATGGTGGCGACCATGGATGTGATGGCCGCCAGCCGCCAGTTGGACGCCATGAAATTCGACGAGGCAGAGCGCATCATGCGCCCCCTGATGGAGGACAAGCATGTGCCGGGCATCTATCACCAGCTGATGACCTTCGACCTGGCGTGGATCGAGCTGTACAAGGGCTGCCCCGGCGATATGACCGCCAAGCTGGAAGAGAAGGAAATGCAGCAGTTCGCCAAGGCCATGAAGAGCTTCCCCTCTGTGCTGCGCACCCAGTACGCGGTGGCACTGCTGAAGGACAAGGACGAGAAGAAGGCGACGGACATCCGGGCCAAGTTCGATAAGATGGCCGATCAGTATCCCCACGAGAGCGAGATCATCGGCGAGCGCGAGCTGATGACCCTGACGGAGCAGAAGGCGAAGGAGGCGTAAGCCATGCGCATTGCGGTGATGGCGGATATCCACGGCAACCATGTGGCCCTGGAAACCTGCCTGGCCCATGCTGAAAGCCAGGGCGCGCAAGCCTATTGGTTCCTGGGGGACTACCTGGGCGAGCTGCCCTGCCCCCAGCGCACCATGGCCGCCCTGTACGCCTGGCAGGAAACCCACGACTGTACCTTCATCCGCGGCAACAAGGAAAACTACTGGCTGGGTGCGCTGGATACCTCGCCCTGGCGACGGGGGGATTCCACCACAGGCGTACTGTGGTACATGAACCAGCGCGTGACGGAAAAGGATAAAGCCTTCTTTGCCAGCCTGCCCATCGCCCGGGTGATGGAGCTGCCCGGTCTGCCTGCGGTGACCATCTGCCATGGCTCGCCCAGGGCTGTGGGAGAGTGCCTTGTGCCCCCGGGCGACACCACCTACGAAGCCATGGAGGCCGCCGAAACGCCGCTGATCCTGTGCGGCCACCGGCACCGCCAGGCCTTTGTAGAACACGCCGGCCGCCGGGCGGTGAACCCCGGCTCGGTAGGCGTCTCTTTGCAAAGCGGCGGTAAGGCGGAATACATGCTGCTGGACGACATCGGCGGCCAATGGCATGAAACCATGATCCACCTGGACTACGACGTGGAGCAGGTCATCCGCGAAATGCAGGAGGAAGACCTGTTCAGCATCGCCCCCTGCTGGATGCGCGTTACCACAGGCGTGCTGCGGGGGCTAAACGTATCCCAGGCCTCCGTCCTGCGCCGCGCCATGGCCCTGTGCGAACAGGGCGAAGGCCACTGCGAATGGCCCTACATCCCCGAGCAATACTGGGAAGCCGCCTGCAACGAAGTGGGCGTGTGAAAAAAAGACGGCGTGAGCCGTCTTTAGGCATCAAAAAAGTGGCGAAGCCACTTTTTTGAGAATTGCGCTCCGTCACTGTTCGCTTCGCTCACGGTCGTTCCTACGCGTAAGGAAAGTTTTCGGTTTCGGCCATCACCGGGGCAAGCCCAGTGCTGGCTACACTTGCCCATTGCAAGCAATGGGCTGCGTTAGTCAGGCTGAAGCCTGACCTCACAGAGCTGAAAACACCCCGCCCCGTCGGCAAAGCCGCCGGATACGATTACAGTCAGAGGCACTGCGGTGCCTCCGACACCTCCCATGGATTCTCAAAGACGGCATGAGCCGTCTTTTTTGCTTGCGCTGCGTCGCGTCGAGACTGAATGAAACGGGTCGAAGACCCCGCGCCGTGTCCCCAACAAAAGGAAAAACCCACTCTGCTCTCGCAGAATGGGTTTCGAAAGGGCCGAACGGCCCTTCGTGGGGTGTCCAGAGGGGCAACGCCCCTCTGGCGGGTTGTCAGGGCAGAGCCCTGACCAGGGGTTTCCAAAGGGGACAGAGTCCCCTTTGGTCGCCGAAGGCGAAAGGTTCTATTACTTTCGTATCTTCTTCAGGTGCTTCATCACGCTGTCCGCGCAGACACCGGTGAGGGCACCGCAGGCGAGGCCGACGGCCATGAGGATGGCCATGTAGTAGAGGAGTTTGGGGGTGGCGAGCATGATCATGGCCAGGCCGACCTGGCCCACGTTGTGCATCAGGCCGCCGATCATGCTGACGACGATGACATGCACGCCCTTGATGCGGCTGAGCAGGGCCATGAAGATCATGCTGACCAGGCCGCCGGCGAAGGCGTACATCATGGCACTGACGCCGCCGAACATCAGCCCGGACAGGACGACCTTGAGGATCATCAGCACAAAGGCGGTGGGGATGCCCAGCATGTAGATGGCGAAGATCAGCACGCCGTTGCTCAGGCCCAGCTTGATGCCGGGAATGCCCGCTGCCACGGGGATGAGGCTTTCCACATAGCCCAGCACCAGCATCAGGGCCACCAGCAGGCCGGACAGGGCGATGCGCTGGGTTTTTTCACGGTTGGTCATGGGGCGGCTTCCTCCTTGATGGCGGCCATGAGCGCGTTCATTTCCTCCACGGTGTATAGCTCCAGGGTCACCTGGTGGGGCAGGCAGATGATCATATTGCCCAGCACGCGGTCGTCCATGGTGGAAAGGGACACCACGCCCTGCTCCACGCAGTCCTGATTATCGCAGGTGGAGGCGGCCATGTTGACGCTGGTGGGGGTCACATGCACCACGTTGACCACATCGTCGGCTTGGGTGAGGGTGAACTCCCCCTCGGTATGCAGGCCGATGGGCTGGTAGGTGGTGCCGCCGATGGTGACCAGCAGATAGGCCTGGGGTTCGGCCCCGCCGGTGGTTTCAGGAAGGGTGATGCTTTCGCCGGATATCTCCGCCGGGGGCTGCACCACGGCAGCCAGCAGGGCAACCAGGGCGATGACCAGCACCGCCGCAAGAATGATCCACAGGTTCTTGTTACGCATGGATGGCTCCTTGAATCATGATGATAACGGAATCATCATACCCCAGAAACGGGGATGCGTCAAGCAGGGGCGGGGGACAAAAGGGCACTTACCAAGTCCTGCTTTTACTTGCTTGCAAGAAAATCCAGGGCCGCCTGATAGGCATCCTTGGAGGATGTTTCGATATCCGGCACCAGCATGCGGCTTTCCGTTTCGCCGGAGGGACGCAGGAAACGTTTGTGGGAAACGGACGCAAACAAATGGGAGTTCTCCAGTGCGACGAATGTGAGATCGCCATAGTGATTGGGCATGTTGGAGGATGCTTCGCCAATCAGGGTACCCAGATGACCATCCCGGACATACACGCACAGCATGGTGGCGGAGGAATAGGTGAACCGGTCACACAAGACCACCAGATTCACTTTTTCATTCTGCCGGGCAGCGGGGTTGGGCTTCATCAGGCAGGTGCCGGAAGAACGCAGATAGCCCTTCTGTTCCTTTGCTTCCGGAGAATAGCGAACCAGCATGCCGTAAGCAGGTGCCTTCATACCCATGGCGTTCAGCAGACGCTCGCAGGCGTTGGAGCTGCCGCCGCCGTTGCCCCGGGCATCAATGATCACTTTGGTGCAGCCGTTCTGCACTGCCTGCTTCAGTTCCTGGGCGATGGATTTCAGGTTGTCGTCGTCAACACATTCCACAAACTCCACCACGAAAATGTCGCCGTCCCATCGGGCTTTGTTGCCCCAGGGTTCGTTGGAAGGGGCGGATGCTTCCTCTGGCACAAACCAGGTGCATGCCCGGGTGCTGCCATCGGATAAGGTGACGGTGAACACATCTTTTTCCACGTTCACCCCTGCCATTTTCAACAGGGTTTCAGACGTGAAATAGTTGTTGTAATTCTTGGCCACGGCCATTTCGTTTTCCGCCGGGAACAGGCTGTCGATGGTGGCAAGGATGTGCGTCATGGGCACGTCATCTACGGCGGTAATGGTCAATTCCGTCACGCCGGATTCGTCTGCAAAATGCATCTTTCCGTTCTGATAGCGGTGATAGATAGCCACTTCATCGCCGTACTGCCAGCTCAGCCTGGTGTGCCCATCCCCGAAAACAGTGAGATACCGGGCGGAGGCACTCATGAAGGCATCCACGGTCATGGCGTTTGCTGTTTCGGCAAGGTAGGCTTCCTTTGCCGCAAGATAAGGGGCTTGGTCGCTGCCGTCCACAAAGAAGGGATGCACACTTTCCACATAATCCATCAGCTGCTGACGGTCAGCCTGCACCTGCTCCGCAGTCAAAAGGGTATCGCCCGGCAGTGCGTCGGGCCTGTTCACCCCCACGCCGCCCAGGCTAAGAGGCAGGAAATACAGGGCAGCCCCTACGGCCAGCACAACCAAAAGAAGTATGATCGCGATGCTCCAAAGCAGCTTTTTCTTCATATCGGCATCCTCCTTTTGTATACAATCTGGGATTATAGCATATACCGCTTGTGCTGTCAAAATGCGGGGCGGCTATCATCCGGCACAAAAAACCGCAGGTACGGTGTGACTGGAAGATGCGAGTCTTCCCAGTCCGACATACCTGCGGTTATTGCTTCATGGATTCCTTATTTCCCCACGGCCTTGCGCAGCAGGGCGGTGAGCTCGCTGCGAACGGCGGCGTTGGCGGCGGGGTCGCGGTTGACCTCCCAGAGCTTCTTCAGCTCCAGGGCGCGGGCTTCCTCGGCGGGGGTGATGTGCCCGTGGCCGACCTCGTCGTGAATCCATTGCTCAAAGGAGCCGATCCAGTCGGCATCGTAGCCGATATCCTCGGGGCAGCGTTCGATCTTGTCAAAGTCCAGGCGGTCGTAGTAGAGGCGGTAATTCTTGGTTTCGGGGGTGTTGCCGCTGGCGATCATCACCTCGAACACGGGGTCCATGGCCAGCATGCCGTAGCCAGCCAGGGGGCCGTGCTCATTGGCATCCACCAGGGACTTGTGCACCGTGCCGTAGACGACCTCGCAGATGAAGTTCACCCAGCGTTTGCCCAGCTTGTGCACATGGAGCACCTTGGCCTCCAGGTTGATGGGGCACTCGGCGATGCCGCAGGGCTTCACCACCTGGGAGGGAAGCTGGGTGCAGCCCATGACGTCGATCTCGCTGATGCCCTTGGGCACGGGACAGCCGGCGATCCAGCTCTCGCGCACCATGTCGTGGCCGTAGTAGCTGATCACGCACTCGGGCACTTCAAGCAGGTTGGCATAGCCCTGCTTGATGCCGTCCATCCACTCGTTGTTGTCCTGATCCCACTCATCCTCGTTGACGTGGAGGTTGGACAGGGTGAAGGAGAAGAAATTGTGACCGATGCAGGTGCCCATGGTGACGGGGGTGGTGTTCATGTTGCCATAGCGGTCGCAGGTGGTGACGAAATAGGCGATCTGCGGCGGCTGGATAAACCGGTGGTGCAGGCCGTTCAGGTTGCCGTCTTCACAAAAATAGCGGACGAATTCCATGGTGTTCCTCCTATGCGGTTATAACGCGTGTTTGATGCCATCAGTATACCATGGGCGGAGGGGCGCAACAATTGGAATTCTGGCATTTTCTGCTTAGTGATTAGGCGAAAGATGCGCTTTTTCCAGTGCGAGAACGATGGCGGGCACCAGGATCAGGTGGATCAGCGCGCCGATGGCGGTGGTGACGAAATAGCTGGAGATGAACATGGCGAAGGTGAAGCCGCTGCCGGTGATGCCCATCACGATGGCCTTGGCCGCGCCGCCCAGGATGCGCCCGGCCACCATGGAGATGATCATGCTCAGCAGTATGGCGGGGAAGTTCTTCATTTTGCGGCGCAGCGCACCGTAGCACAGCGCGGATACGGCGGCATAGGCAGCCAGCTCAAAGGCCATGGGGATGGCCACTGCCACCAGCGGCGGCATGCCGAAGACCACGCTGCGCAGAAGGGGCAGGATCACGCCCAGGGCAAGGCCCCAGCCCCAGCCGCAGGTGAGCCCGGCGATGAAGGCAGGGGTGTGCAGCGGGCTGATGGCCTGGCCGATGGCAGGGATCTGCCCGGTGAGGAAGGGCAGCACCATGCCCAGGGCCAGGAGGATCGCGGTGATTAGCAGCTTGTAAAGGTTGGAACGGCGGTTCATAAGGGGCCTCCTTTGTAATAAAAAAGTTCCACGAAGAAAGCCGGAATTCATTCCGCGTGCTTCCTTCATGGAAACGGTTGAATGCATGATACCATAAACTGGGAAAAACGTCAAGCCTGCTCTGTCTTTTTCGGGCTGGAGCGGAATCCGTTCACCACGGACACCACAGCACCCACGATCAGCGTGATGTAGTAGGTGAAGAACCGCCACAGGAGCAGGGCCATCAGGCGGATGCCATCGGGGAAGACCTGGGAGTAGTACAGGGCAAAGACGCCTTCCTGGGCACCGGAGGCACCGGGCAGGGGTGTGTAGGCCGCGGAGGTGTACAGCATGATGCCCAGGGCGGTGATCTCGCCGTAGGTGGTGCCGGTCAGTTTGAAGGCGTGGTAGATGAAGAAGGTCACGGCCATCAGGCTGAGGATCTGCAGGGTGGCGATCAGCAGCTGTATCACCAGGTCGATGGGGCGGCGGGTGATCATCATCACGCTGTTGTGGAAGGTGTCGATCACGTCCTCCCACTTGGCCTGGGTGGAGGCCGGGTCCTTGATCAGCCGCAGCTTGGCACCGGCCTTGATGAACAGCGTTACGAAGAAACGAACCAGCCGCTTGCTCATGGCCATCATCAGCGTAAAGGCAACGATGACCACATTGTACACATAGCCCACGATCAGGATCCACATGTTGGAGCCCAGCTGCTGGGCGATGTAATCCTTGTAGATGATCCAGAAAATGGTGCCCAGCACTGCCAGCATGAACTGGAAGGCAAACAGCTTTACTGTCAGCGCAGAGGTGCCGATGCCAATGGGTACGCTGCGCTTTTTGAGGTAATACACCTGCATGGGCTGGCCGCCGGTGGCACCGGGGGTGATGTTGGAGTAGTACATGCCGGAAATGGCGACGAACAGCGATGAGGCCAGCGAAATGCCATGTCCCTGCCGTTTGAGGAAAAAGTGCATGCTCAGCGCATCAAACAGCAGGTAGGCAAACCAGGCCAGAACGCACAAAACGATCCAACCCGGGCCGATGCTTTTCAAGGCCTCAACAGCACCGGACATCTCCTGCCCGTTGAAGCCGATCAGCAGCACCACAGCCAGCGTGCCGAAGATGAAGGCGAAATTCAGAATTTTTTTGGTACGAGGCTTCATACGTCCTCCTATGATAGCTCTATAACAACCATAGTATATCATAGGATACAGAAGGGGGCAAGTTAAAATGCCATAAGAAAAAGCCGGAGCGGTGTGCTCCGGCCATATGGGTTACAGTGCCTTCATGGTAAAGGTGAGGGTATAGGGCTTGCTGGAGGGGTAGGTGAACTGCTCAAGCACCGGTGCGCCCCAGCTGTCGTCGCCGCCCACGCCCTTGCGGAACAGGGCCACGTCCAGCACGGTGCGGCAGGAACCCTGCAGTTCCTCGGGATGGGCAGCAGCCATCACTTCCTCGGGCAGGTAGGGCTGCACGCTGACCTCCAGGCCGTTGCCGGAAACCTCCACGCCGTGGCCGGTCTCGTCGGTGATGGCCATGCGGCGCACGCCCATGCGGTTGCCGCTTTCCTGGGGATTGCCATAGCGGGTCCAGCCGTCTTCCACCGCATAGGTGTAGGTGCCCAGCAGCGCGCCTTCCTTGCGGTCGGCGTAGTTCTCCTCGGGGCCGTAGCCGTAGTAGCACACCTTGTTCAGCCGGGGATCCAGCTGGAAGCTCAGGCCCAGGGCAGGCAGGTCGGGCTGGTTTTCCACGCCAGGCCAGCGGAGGGTGACCTCTATGGCATCGGGGGTGCGGATGGTGTAGGTCACGGTGATATCCGTGCCGGGCAGCACCGGCGCGGCATAGTGATAGGTGATGCTGAACACGCCGTTTTCGTACACGGGTTCATCGTTGTTGATGAAGGCGTAGCGGCTCACCGCATTCCAGATGCCCTGGCGGATGGCGTCGCCGTTGCCGCGGTCGTTATCCGTGGGGGCGCGGAACAGGGACAGCTGCGGTGCGCGCAGCAGGCTTTCGCGGCCCAGCTTGTCCTTGATGGAGATGATGCCAGCCTTGCCCTTCTGGAACAGCACGGACAGTTCGGGGGTGTGCATGCCCACGTTCACATCGCCGATGACGGGGGCAGGGGCGCAGGCAGGGGCTTCGGCCGGGGCGGCCTCGCGCAGAAGGGCCTGGCCCACGGCCATGATCTCGCCGTCGGGCAAGATAGCATGGCCCTTGTGCAGCAGCTGGCAGGTGGCTACCAGCAGGCCGGTTTCCGGCACCTCGCCGTAGGGCAGGTCCAGGTGGATGCTTTCGCCGGGGGCCACATTGGGCACCAGCAGGCCGCCAGCGCGCACCAGCTTGCCATCGCAGGCGATGCTCCACTTCAGCGTCAGGCCGGTGAGGGGGGCGAACAGGCGGCGGCTCTCCACCGTCACGCCGGTAGCGTCGGGGGTCAGGCGCACATCCTGGTACAGATAACGCACATCCTGGGCCTTGGGGGAAAGGCTGCGGTCGGCCATCACGATGCCGTTGCCGATGAATTCCCAGTCGGTGGGACGGTCACCCCAGTCGCCGCCGATGGTCATGCGGGTGTGGCCGTTGGGGGCGGTGGTGCGCAGGAACTGATCCACATAGTCCCAGATGAAGCCGCCCTGGTACATGGGGTACTTGTCCTCCAGGTCGGTGTACAGTTTCATGCCGCCCAGGGAGTTGCCCATGGCGTGGATGTATTCGCAGTTGATAAAGGGCTTGTCGGGGTTATTGTTCAGGTACTTTTCAATGTCCACGGCCTTGCAGTACATCTGGCTGTGCACATCGGTGGTGGCGGCATAGCGGCCGTCCCAGGTCACGCCCTCGTAATGCACCAGACGGGTGTTGTCGCGCTGGCGGAAGAACTGGCTCAGCTCGTAGATGTTCTTGCCGCCCCAGCTTTCGTTGCCGCAGCTCCACAGCAGGATGCAGGCGTGGTTCTTGTCGCGCTCCAGCATGCTGCGGCCGCGGTCAAGCACGGCGGACTGCCACTCGGGCACGTCGCAGGGCAGCACATACTTCTGGTGATACGCCCAGGTGCCGTGGGTCTCCATGTTGGTTTCGTCGATGATGTACAGGCCATAGCGGTCGCACAGCCGGTAGAACTCGGAGGTGTTGGGGTAGTGGCTGGTGCGGATGGCGTTGATGTTCATGGCCTTGCAGTTGCGGATGTCCTTGAGCATCAGATCGGTGGACATGACGCGGCCGGTATCGCAGTCGAACTCGTGGCGGTTCACGCCCCGGAACACGATGCGCTTGCCATTGAGGCACATGACCTTGTTGATCATCTCAAACTGGCGGAAGCCCACCTGCAGACGGGAAACCTCCACCACGTCGTCGTTATCATCGGTGATGGTGATGGTCAGGGCGTACAGGTTGGGCTCCTCGGCAGACCAGAGCTTCACGCCGGGCACTTCGCGGCAGAAATGCAGCTGCTCAGCAGCAGGCTGGGTCTCCACCATCAGCACCTCGCCGGAAACGGACTGCAGCACGGCGGTCACATTGCCCTGGGGGCGGTGGATGGTCAGGTCGGCCTCCAGGTGGGCACGGGTGTAGTTGTCTGTCAGGGGCGTGCGGACGAAGATATCCGCCAGGTGCACCTTGGGCTCGAAGGTCAGGGTCACGCTGCGGTGAATGCCGCTGTAACGCCAGAAGTCCTGATCCTCCAGCCAGCTGCCGGAGCAACGCTTGAAGATGCGGGCCGCCAGGCGGTTGGCACCCTGCTGCACGAAGGGCGTTACATCAAAGTGATGGGGGGTGAAGCTATCCTCGCTGTAACCAACGAACTGGCCGTTGACATACAGGGCCAGGGCAGCCTCCACGCCGTTGAAGGTGAGCACCACCCTGCCGCAGTCCAGGTCTGCGGCGGAAAGGTCAAAGGTGCGGATGGCGGTCACCGTGGGGTTGTGGATATCCGACACCTGGGGCGGCACCAGGGCATCCTTGCCATCCCAGGGGTACTGCACATTGGCGTACTGAGGGCAATCCCAGTCGGGATTCTGCAGCTGGAACTCGCCGGGCACGGTGATCTCCGCCAGGGCGGCATCGCCATCACCGCAGGTCAGCAGGGCATCGGGGGCTTCGACCGGGCAGGCGGCGAAGTGGGCCTTCCAGATGCCGTCCAGGCTGCGCACCAGGGAGGACATGTCCGCATCCGCCTCGGGCGCAGTGCGGTAGATCTGATGATCCGAAACGGCAGGCAGACGGTTGACGGAGAAAATTTCGGGGTCGGAAAGCCAAGAGGTTTCGAAGGTCATGACAAAGCTCCTCTCTGTGGAAATGATGAATGATAAATGCGGAATTCGGAATGCGGAATGCGGAATGAAATGTGGCCCGGGCGAACGCAGTTCGCCCTTGCACTTTATCAATGCAGCGGCGTGGGTGATGCGGCAGGCAATCCCTCCGTCAGCCCTTTGGGCTGCCACCTCCCTTTGCACAAGGGAGGCTGCCCCTCTCAGTCGCCTGCGGCGACAGCTATCCGCAACCTCAATCATCGCACTCTCGCTCACGCTCGTTTGCTCGTTTCGGTTGATTCGCTCAGCTCGCTCTTTGTCGCCACTGGCGACGCTCGCATCGCTCACCCCCAAGGGGAGCCAAGTGCTGCTTGCACTGCGTCGCGGCGCGCCCGAATGAAACGGGTCGAAGACCCCGCACCGTGCCCCCAGCCCGGAGATCACCGTGCTGGGCATCCCCAAAAGGGAGTCCAGAGGGCCGAACGGCCCTTTGGTAGGGGAGTCCAGAGGGGACAACGTCCCCTCTGGTGGGGTCCAGGGGCAAAGCCCCTGGTCACTCGAAGGGGATGTAGGTACGTGTGTCAAAGGATTCTTTCATGATGAAGTAGCGGGGGTGTTCGCGCCAGCCGGCCTCGGTGGACTTGACGGTTTGGGTTTCGATGACCAGGTTGGGCAGGGCAGCCTGAAGGGCGTCGATCTGCTCCTGGGGCAGGTGGTAGTTGCGGGAGATCCACAAGCGTTCCAGGTTGACGCAGGAGTGCAGGGGCGTGAGGTCGGTCACGTCGTTGTAGCACAGGTTCAGGTCAAGGAGCTTGGTCTTTCCGGCCAGGGGGGAGATATCGGTGATGTTCTGCATGAACAGCTCGATGTACTCCAGGTCGTCCAGGTCGGCCAGGGGGGAGATGTCGGTAACGGGCTTGCGCGAGTCGATGCAGATCAGCCGCTTCAGGTCGGGCCAGTACTTGAGGAAGCTGAGGTCGGACACATTGTTGTGGCCCACGTCCAGGGCGACCAGGTTTTCGCAATACTTGAGGGCGTCCAGCATACCGGCGGTGTAGCGGGGATCCTGGCGGCCCTTGGCGGTGGAGAAGGCGGTGGAGTCAGACCGGATGAGATAGGTGTTGATGCGGATGGTCCAGTTGAACTTGATCTGGGGGAAGGCGGCCATGACGGCTTCCATTTCCTTGACGGAATAGCGGTAGTTGTACATGGTCACTTCTTCCAGGCCGGAGAAGCAGCGCAGAATGTTTTGCAGCTTTTTGTGGCCCACTTTGTTGGGCAGGGCGTCCAGGTTGAGGTGGGCGGTGTGGTTATCCACCCTGCTCTGGTTGATGTCCACCTCCCAGTAGAAATCCACCTTGGGGCAGCTTTCCACCAGCTTCACCTGGGCATCCAGGGAGATTTTCACGCCGCGCAGGTCGCAGGCCTTGATGATGCCTGCGCTGTTGAGCAGGTTGGCCAGGTCGGCAACTTCGCTGTCCTTGACCTCCACGCGGTCGGTGAGGTCGGCCATGCCGGGGACGGTTTCCGCCAGGGCAGGCGCGGCCAGAAGCAGCAAGACGGACAGGATCAAAAGCAGCTTGCGCATGGTGCTCCCCCTTTGGTTATTTGATCATATCGGTGTGGGTCTTTTCGGAGGTGCCCACGCCGAAGAGCTCGTGCTGGTTGCGGGGCTGGCCGATGCTGGTGCCCTTGCCGGTGAGGTTCAGCTTGGTGCCCATGAAGATCAGCACCGAGGTGCTGCCGCCGTCCAGGTTGAAGGCGTCGGTCACATTTTGCGTGTACATCAGCTTGGCCAGGTCGTTCATGTTCAGGCCGGGCGCGCCGCCCTTGGGCATGCGGCCCTCCACGGTGAGGATGCGGTAGTGCCCGGCTTCCACCATGCCGATGGCGGTGCGGGGTTCGGGCACCTCCCAGGAATAGCCGTCGTAGATGCGCAGCTTGCCGTCCCGGGCCAGGTAGGGGCCGAAGGACAGGGCGTCGTGCACGTCGCCGCGCTCTGCCAGGGCATAGGCACTGATCTCTTCGCCAGCGTAGACCTCCAGGGTGCCGTCGTCCAGCAAGGCCAGGGTGTCCAGGTTGGGGAAGGAGCGCTTGTTTTTATTGGCGTAGTTGTACAGCACGGAGTAGTTGCGCAGGATGTTGCCTGCGGCCTGGTTGCGGTCCAGGCGGTAGGGGTAATAGTCGCCGTTGATGGCCAACACCAGGTTGGAGGTCTGGGCCAGGGTTTCGGGGTAGATCTGCTGGCCCACGAAGGAGGCCTTGGTGTAAACGTGCTGCTGGAATTTCTCCTGGTCGGGCTTGAACTTCACATCCGTCTGGAACCACACCCGGGGGATCTCCGGCTGCTCGTAGCGGACGATCTCCACCTGCACGCTAGAAGACAGGTAAGCCCACAGGCCCTGGTCGGGGTTCTCATAAACGAATTCGCCGGCCGGGAGATAGCCGTCCTCCTGCCGCTCAGCAGGGTAAGGGATGGCAGCGGTGTCGCTGTGCACAGCGGAGGCGAACTCCTGGGCACAGAAGGCGCGCAGGGCGTCGTAGCTCCGGGGAGCCAAAGCGGCGATGCGGGCAGGCACGTCATCGGCGGTGTCGCAGCTGTCAGGGGTGATCCACAGGCCATAGGCGGCAGCGTCGGCCACCTCAAAGTTGTAATCGCAGGCATTGGCGTTGGCCGTGGCAAAAACCTTGCGCACCGTGTCACCGTCGGTCACGGCCAGTAGCGGCTGATAATACCTTAGCCAGCTGGTGACGGTCTTGATGACCATGTTCTCGTGCCAGGCAGCGATGCGCTGGGTCACGCCGCCCTCCACAGGGCGGTAGCCGCCGTAGAGCGGGGCCACGCGCAGCCCGGCATCCCACAGGCCGTCGGTGAAGGTCAGGATATCCCCTTCGGGCTTCTCCAGGGCGCACAGGGCCACGGACTTCCCGGCCTCCACATAAGCGGCCAAGGCAGCGGTGTCCACTTCCTTCAGGGCGTCGGCCATCAGCAGCACATCGGCCTCATTGGCGGTGCGCCACTTGTGCAGGGAGGTGGGGATCACGCCGCGGCCGAACAGGCGGCACTCCTTCAGGTTCAGCTTGGTGTTCTTGCTGAAACGCACCACCAGGCGGATGGCACCGGTCACGGGCTCCTTGCTGCTGAGCACGAACTCCGGGCCGGGGCTGGCGATGCTGGCCACCGCCGTCCAACGCTTGTTCATATCCTGGGTCTGGATCTCCACGGCGTCGGGCAGGGCGTTCATGCGCATAAACACCTGATACAGCGGCACTTCGTCGGAGATCTCGGTGGCGAAAACATAAGTGGCGGCAATGCGCGGATCATAGCCGGTGGTATCGCTGTTGTCCCTCAGGGCAGCAGGGTCCAGCTCGGTGCGGTTGTCCAGCAGCACCACGTCCAGCTCCCGGGCGGCGGCGAAATCCTCCAGCCCGGCAAAGGCCGTCAGGGGCAGGAAAAGCAGGATAAGCAGCAGGCAGATAATGCGTTTCATAAAAACCCTCCAACATGGAATGCGGAATGATGAATTATGAATTGTGAATTATGAATTATGAATTATGAATTAAGTGTGGGCCGGGCGAATGTGGTTCGCCCCTACATTTTCATAAAGTTGCGCCATGGGGGATGCGGCAGGCAATCCCTCCGTCAGCCGCAAGCGGCTGCCACCTCCCTTTGCACAAGGGAGGCTTTGTGCCTTGCGTCGCGGCGCGACCGTACTCGCGCCGTGACCCCTACTCGGAGATCACCCAGCTATGCTATCCCCGAACGGGAGTCCAGAGGGCCGAATGGCCCTTTGGTAGGGGAGTCCAGAGGGGACAACGTCCCCTCTGGTGGGGTCCAGGGGCAAAGCCCTTGGTCACTCAGAGCGGAGGGTAGCGAAGTAGATGATGTCGCCCACGGCGCGGTTGTCGGACTCGGGGGCATTGATGCGGCGGCCGCCCAGGAGGATGGTGGTGGAGTTGCCGCCATCCAGGTTATAGGCGTGCTTGACGCCCTTGGCGACCAGGAGCTCGGTGAGCTCGGGGATGGACAGGCCGGCGTTCTTGTCCTGCTCGGGGCCCTCGGTGGCAACGATGAGGTAGGAGAGGGCGTCCATCTGGCAGAAGGCCAGTCGCTGGGCGGGGGTGGGGTAGCCGCAGGAGGTCTTCTTTTTGTAATTGAACTCCTGCACCACGCCGTCGATGATCAGCGCGGGGCCGAAGGAGAAGGCCTCGCGGGCAGTTCCGGTGTAGGCCTCCCAGTTTTCTTTGGTGACAGGGATGATGAATTCAAAATCGCCCTTGTCGTTGATGATCAGCATATCGCGGCCGTAGGATTTGCTGCTGGTGTTGTTGCGCAGCAGCTCGCCGCTGCGGACGATCACGCCCTCGGAATGGTAGGAGAAAAAGTCGCCGTTGATGGCCAGCACGGCGTTATTGCGCAGGGCCATGAGCGGCACGGTTTGCGTCTGCTTGGAGGGATACTTGGCCGCCAGGGCGGTGCGCAGCTGGCTGGGATCGGTGATGGTGACATAAACATAGGTGATCTTGGTATCGAAGGCCACGTCCTGCTCGATGCGGATGGACAGGGTGCCGTCGTCATAGGAGAGGCCGTCCTCGGAGAAGGCGTCGGCGATGGCGGTATAGGGGGCGGGCCCGCCCAGGGGCAGGGGTTCTGCGGCCGTGGCCAGGGTGGGCAGCAGGAGAAGAACGCACATAAGGGCGATGATTCGCTTCATGAGGGGATCGCTCCGATCGTATAAAGTCATATCCTATATTATACTCTGTTGGGCGTGGGTTGGCAAGATGGGAGGGGCGGTTTTGCTAATTGTGGTGGAGGGGATGGGTTTCTCCCAGCTTGACGTTGCCTTAAGGCTGTACTTTTCTTCGCGGCGAAAAGTACCAAAAGCCGCCCGGGGCCTCGTATCTGAGCATGCGGCGGTTGGATCGTGCTGGGAGGGAAGCAAGGTGCGCTGCGGTTACCGCGTCGCGGCGCATCCGTTATGCGCCGTGACCCCTGCAAAGGGAAAAACCACCCTGTATGCTATCTCAGGATGGGTTTCGAAAGGGCTGAAAGCCCTTCGTGGGGTGCAGGGGCAAAGCCCCTGCCCAGGGGTTTCCAAAGGGGACGGAGTCCCCTTTGGCCGCCGGAGGCGAAAGTTTGAAACCGCAGGTTTCATTTCCGTGACTCTTGTGGTATAATAGGCGAATATTGGAGGTGGAAGCGTGGCGAAGGAAAAGACGATGTTTGCGTGCACGTCCTGCGGGTATGAAACGTCCAGGTGGATTGGCAAGTGTCCGGGGTGCGGCGCGTGGAACACGCTGGAGGAAACGGTGGCGGCAGCGGCGGCTCCGGTGAAGGCGGCCAAGCAGCGGCCTGGCACGGGCGCGGTGGCGATGCTGCTGAAGGATATCCCCGAGGATGTGACGCTGCGCATTTCTACCGGCATTGGTGAACTGGACCGTGTGCTGGGCGGCGGTATTGTGGAGGGCGGGCTGATGCTCATCGGCGGCGACCCGGGCATTGGCAAGTCCACGCTGCTTTTGCAGGTGTGCGCGAATCTGTGCCAGCAGGGCAAGCGTGTGCTGTATGTGAGCGGCGAGGAATCCGCCAAACAGCTGAAGCTGCGGGCCAAGCGGCTGAAGATTGATGTGCCGAATCTGTATGTGTTGGCGGAAAACTCGCTGGACGGCGTGGAGGAAAAGCTGCGGGAAATTCAGCCGGATGTGGCGGTGGTGGACTCCATCCAGACCATGTACCGGCCGGAAATGGCCTCGGCTCCCGGCAGCGTGAGCCAGATCCGCGAGAGCACCAGCCTGCTGATGCGCCTGGCCAAGGAGAGCGGCACGGCCATCTTTTTGGTGGGCCATGTGACCAAGGAGGGAGCCATCGCCGGCCCCCGAATGCTGGAGCACATGGTGGACGTGGTGCTGTATTTTGAGGGCGACCGCCAGCAGGAATACCGGCTGCTGCGCGCGGTGAAGAACCGCTTTGGCTCGGTGAACGAGCTGGGCGTGTTCCAGATGACCGAAAAGGGCATGCAGGTGGTGACAAACCCCAGCGAGCAGCTGCTGAGCCACCGCGCCAAGGGCGCCAGCGGCTCGGTGGTGTTCTGCGGTATGGAGGGCTCGCGGCCCCTATTGTGCGACGTGCAGGCACTGACTTCCCAAAGCTACTTCGGCACGCCCCGGCGCACCGTGGGCGGCGCGGATACCGGCCGCGTTGCACTTTTGCTGGCGGTGCTGGAAAAGCGCGCCGGGCAGAAAACCTACAACCAGGATGTGTACATCAACGTGGCTGGCGGCCTGGAGCTGTCCGAGCCTGCGGCTGACCTGGCCCTGTGCGTGGCGGTGGCCTCGTCCCTGAAGGACGAAAGCGTGGGCGCGGATGTGGCCGTGATGGGCGAGGTGGGCCTGGCTGGCGAGGTGCGTGCCATCCCCCAGTGTGAACGCCGCATTGCCGAGTGCCAGCGGCTGGGCTTCAACACGATTATGATCCCCAAAGAAAACATGAAGCGCATCGCTCCGCCCGAGGGCGTGAGGCTGCTGGGCGTGGACACGGTGATGCAGGCCCTGAGCGTTTTATTCTGACGAGGAGTTGACTTTATTTGATGAGATCCAAGGTGATTCAGCAGCTGCTCAGGTGGCTGATCGCCCTGCTGGGCGCAGGCCTGGGCGTGGCGGTGACCCTGGGCGCATTGCAGATTTATGGCATGGTGCAGCCCAATCAGCCCCTGCCCCTGGGGGTGCTGCTGATGGCGTATATCGGCACGGCGGCACTGTTCGGGCTGATTTTCTATTTCCTCAGCCCGAAGATCATCGCCCTGTGCGTGGAGGGCGGCACGGCCCTGGAAAAGCGGCTGGACCACATGAGCTTCGGCCAGGTGGTGAGCTGCACCAGCGGTCTGATCGCCGGGCTGATGATCGCTGCGCTGGTGTCGCAGATCTTCCGGTTTATGGGCGAGAGCATGTTCACCACGGTGCTGGCGGCCATCACCTATGTGGTGCTGGGCGTAACGGGCATCACCGTGGGCTGGAAGCGCGCCGGGGATGTGACGGCCCTATTGGAACGCATGCCGGGCAAACTGTCCCGGCGGCACAAGAAGGGCGAGGATGAACCCCGCTTGCGCCTGAAGTTGCTGGACACCTCGGTGCTGATCGACGGGCGCATCCTGGATGTGTGCCGCGCCGGCTTTGTGGAGGGCGAAGTGGTGGTGCCTGCCTTTGTGCTGGGCGAACTGATGCACATTGCCGACTCCGCCGATGCGGTGAAGCGCGGCCGGGGCAAGCGCGGCCTGGACATGCTGGACAAGCTGCGCAAGGAAGGGAAAGTTCCTGTACGCATGGACGAAACCGACTACGACGACCTGACTGGCGCGGAGGTGAAGCTCCTTCGCCTGGCCCAGGAAACGGAGGGCGTGATCATCACCGGTGACGGCAGCCTGCAAAAAGCCGCAGCGGTGGCCGGGGTCACTGCCTGGAACCTGAACGAGCTGGCAGCCATTCTCCGCCCGGCAGTGATGCAGGGCGAGGAAATGCAGGTGCAGATCGTGAAGGAAGGCAAGGAGCCCGGCCAGGGCATCGGCTATATGCCCGACGGCACCATGATCGTGGTGGACGGCGGCCGCAAGCTTCTGGGCGAAACCGCCAGCGTGGTGGTGGCCAACGTGATGCAGACCAGCGCAGGCCGGATGATCTTTGCGAAGGTGAAATGACATAAGGAGGCCGTTATGAAAGAAACCTGGGCAGTGCTGGAAACGGAGCACTATACCTTCCACTATCAGGAAGGCTCGCTGGCGGCAAAGGAGATAGGCCAGATCGCGGCTGAACAGGAAGACTGCCATCGGCAGATTACCGAAAAGCTAGTCTTTACGCCTCGCAGCAAGATAACATACTGGCTTTGTGCCACCAGAAAAGACCTTATGGAGCAGAGCAAGTTTGACTTTGAAACGAACGGGGTCACCTTCACCGATCCTGATGATCCCCAGATTTACGCTGTGTACAATGACGAATGCAAATGCACAGGCTTCCATGAGGACGTGCATGCCATCATGTGCCAGTATGCTAACCCGAGCTCCAGTGCGGTGGTGGAAGGCCTGGCCATGTATTTCGACCGGGTGTGGTGGGGCATTCCCAACGACCGGTGCACTCGCGTGTATCTGGAAGACGGAAAATATGAAAAGGTAGAGAAGATGATCACCGATAATGATTTTTTCTATTATCAGGTGTCGGATATCATTTCCTATCCCATCGTTGGTGCATTTACGGCCTTCCTGGTGGAAGCCTACGGGATAGAAAAGTATAAGAAGCTGTATCATGAGAGCGATGATATGGCCGCCACATTTGCGCAGATATATGGGAAAAGCCTGACGGAAGCAGAAGACGAATTCGTTAAAGAGATCATGGGCAGAACGTATTCTGCCGAGGAAATGGCCCAGGCAAGAAAAGAACTCTATTCGTAAAACGGGGCAATAAAAAAGGCAAGCAGACGCTTGCCTTTTTTGTATGCTGCTTACCCCTTCACCCTTCTCACAGCCTCCTGCACGGCGGCGTCCACGGCCTCGGCCATGGACATGCCGGGGGTGCCGGCCACGGTGACCTGGCAGCGGCTCACCGGTACCAGGATCTTATGCGCCTTGCTGCGGCCGATGGCCAGGGCCATGCCCTCGGTCACCTCGCCCAGCATGGCGTCGCACAAAACCAGGCCGATGGGCCCTAAGATCAAGTCCGCCTGGGCGGCGCAGACCTTCACCGCGTTTTCACCGGTGGCACCCTGGTCAGCACCGGCCTTCAGCATGGCGGCGGTGGCCAGGGCGTTGGTGCCCACGGCGATGATTTTCTGCCCGGGCAGGGCGCGCTTGAGCTGCTCCACCAGCATCTTGCCCATGCCGCCGCCCTGGGCGTCCATCACGATTACATTCATGCGTTAAGGGCCTCCTTTGCCAGCAGGTACGCGCCCATCACGCCGCTGTTCACGCCCAGCCCCGGGGGAACGATGTAGTCCTCCAGGCCGTTGTCCACCACGCGGTGGCACAGGTAGCCGCCCAGCATGTCGAGGGTCTTGCGGCGGATGACGGGGAACAGGAACATCTGCTGCATCACGCCGCCGCCCAGGATGATCTTCTCCGGGGAGAAGCTCATGATGGCGTTGTGGCACATCTGGGCCAGGTAGGTGGTTTCCACGTCCCAGGCCGGGTGCTCCGGGGGCAGCTGGGGCGCAGGGGTGTTCCACCGCTTGCCGATGGCCGGGCCGGAGGCAAGGCCCTCCAGGCAGTGCTTGTGATAGGGGCAGAAGCCCTCGGGGGCAGGGTCGTTGGCGGCAGGCTTCATCAGCTGGTGGCCGATTTCCGGGTGCACCAGGCCGTGCACCGGCTGGCCGCCGATGATCAGTCCGCCGCCGATGCCCGTGCCGATGGTCATGTACAGGCAGCTGCCCAGGCCCTTGGCTGCGCCCAGCCGGGCTTCCGCCAGGGCGGCAGCGTTCACGTCGGTATCCATGCCCACGGGGATGCCCAGGGCCTGCTGGAACTCCGGCAGGATGGGGTAGTGCCGCCAGGCCAGCTTGGGCGTGGCGGTGATGTGCCCGTAGGTGGGGGAAGCCGGGTTCAGGTCCAGAGGGCCGAAGCAGCCGATGCCCAGTGCAGCCACGGGATGCTCCCGGAAGAACCGGATCATGGCAGGCATGGTGATAGAGGGATCCTCCGTGGGGATGGAGCTGCGCTCCAGCATGGTTCCGTTTTCGTCTAAAAGGCTCAGCACCATTTTGGTGCCGCCAGCCTCCAGTGCGCCGAAATACATGGTCATACCTCGCTTTGCATCAGGCCTGGGCCTGGTGGTGATGGTCGATCTGCCGGTGCAGGAGCTTGCGCATCAGGAACAGCGCGGCCGCGCCCAGCACATACAGGGCGCAGAGGGAAAGCAGCTGCACCAGGTTGAGGGGTTCGAAGAAGAAGATATCGCCCAGCAGCAGCACCGCCAGGGTGAAGCCGGTGATCATGGCTGCCATCAGCCCGGCCCGCATGGGGGAGAAGGGCCAGCACACCGTGCCCAGCACCATCAGGCCGATGCCGCCCGCGGACAGCGTGGCCAGGGTGGAGGCCACGGATACCGGCCAGCCCAGGTGCTCCGCCGCCATGGAAAGGGCAGCGCACAGGGCCACCGCCGACGCGCCCGGAATAGCCCGGGTGAGCACCGTTTCCAGGAAGGAGCCGCGGATGCGCTCCCGGTTGGGCTCCAGTGCCAGGAAGAAGGAGGGCGTGCCGATGGTCATGGTGCTGACCAGGGTCAGTTGGATGGGCTGGAAAGGGTAGGACATGGGCAGGAACAGCATCAGTACGCTCAGGGCGAAGGAATACAGGGTCTTCACCAGGAACAGGGAGGCGGCACGGGCAATGTTGTTGATCACCCGGCGGCCCTCGCCCACCACCAGGGGCAGGCAGGCGAAATCGGCAGTGAGCAGGGTCAATTGCGCGGCGTGCTTGGCCGCATCAGAGCCACCGGCCATGGCGATGGAGCAGTCCGCCGCCTTCAGGGCAGGGATGTCGTTCACGCCGTCGCCGGTCATGGCCACGCTGTGCCCGGCCTTTTTCAATGCCTTGACCAGCTGCTTCTTCTGGCTGGGGGTCACCCGGCCGAAAACCGTATACTTTTCGCAGGCGGCGGCAATGTCTTCGTCGGTTTGCAGGGTGGTGGCGTCCACCCACTTGTCCCAGCCGGGAAGCTCTACGCGCTGGGCAATGGCGGACACGGTTTGCGGATGATCGCCGCTGATGACCTTCACTGTCACGCCCTGCTCCTGGAAGTAGCGCAGGGTTTCGGCGGCGTTGGGGCGCAGGGTGTCGCTGAGGATGATCAGCCCCAGGGTGCGGGTCACGGGGGGCGCATCGGTTTCGGTGACGCAGCCCTCGGCCTCTGCCAATACCAGCACGCGGCTGCCAGCCACGGCCTCCAGTTCGGCCAGACGCTGCACATCGCCGGTGTAAGCATCACCCAAAACGATGGCCGGAGCACCCAGGATCAGGGTTTTGCCGTCGGCAAAGGAGGCGGCGGATTTCTTCCGCTGGGAGGAAAAGGGCAGCACTGCCACGGGCTTTTCCGTGCCGGGGGCAGCGCGGTCCGCCAGGGCCTTCAGCGTGCCGGAGGTCATTTCAAAGCAGCCCAGGAACCGGGACAGCGCAAAGGTGAAAGCGGCTTCGTCCCCGTCCAGGGGGTAGAGCTTGTCCACCGCCATCTCGCCGGTGGTGATGGTACCGGTCTTGTCCAGGCAGAGCACATCCGCCCGGGCCAGGGTTTCGATGCCGTAGAGCTCCTGCACCAGGGTATCGTGGCGGCCCAGCTTCACCACGCCCACAGCCATGGCCACGCTGGTGAGCAGGATGAGCCCCTCGGGGATCATGCCCAGCATGGCGGCCACGGTGGAGGGCACAGCCTGGTTCAGCGGATCGCCAGCCAGGAAGTACTGCTTGCAGAAAAGCAGCAGGCCCAGGGGCAGAAGGATCGCGCTGACCAGCTTGAGCAGCTTGTTCAGGTCAGTCATCAGGGCGGACTTGGGCCGCTTGATCTTCCTTGCTGAGCGGGTGAGCTGGTTGGCGTAGCTGTTGTCGCCCACGCGCTGCAGCTGGGCAACAAAGCGGCCCTCTACAATATAGCTGCCGGACATAAGCCAGTCGTCCTGGTGCTTCATCACGGCGTTGCTTTCGCCGGTGAGCAGCGATTCGTTGGCTGCGCCGGAGCCTTCCCTCACGATGGCGTCGGCGCAGACCTGGTCGCCTGCGCGAAGGATCACCAGGTCGCCCAGCACCAGGTCATCCGGGTGGCAGGCGAGCTCCTGGCCGTCGCGCAGCACATGAGCGGTGGGCGCGCTGAGCACCTGCAGTTTGCGGATGGTGTGCCGGGCGCGCAGCTCCTGGATGGTGCCGATCAGCGTGTTGGACACCACCACGCCCATGAACAGCATGTTGCGGTAGCTGCCCACGGCCAGCAGGCAGGCCGCCAGGATCAGGTTCAGCAGGTTGAACAGGGTGAAAAGGTTCTCCCGGAGGATCTGCCATAGCGTTTTGCCGTCATCCACCTTGGAGGCGTTGCTCAGGCCATCTTCGGCCCGGCGGCGGGCTTCTTCCTGGGAAAGACCCTGGGGCGGTGTGGGCTGGAAATCCTCCGGCAAACCCTGGGGGATGGAAAGATCGTCGTTCATGTGCGTGTCCCTCATACGTTCAGGGTGGGGTAAAGCTGGCTGAGCTGCTGCAATACGGGCACGCCCGTGGCCTGCAGCACAGACTCCTGCTGGTGTCCGCCGCAGATCAGACAGCACTTGCAGCCGATGGCGGCAGCCACCTCGGCATCGTGGTCGGTGTCGCCCAGGAAAAGGGCCTCCGCCGGGTCGATACCGCTGCGGGCCAGGTAGTCCTTGGCCAATTGTACCTTGCTCACGGCGTAGTGGTCGCTCAGGCCCAGCACCTCGTCAAACATGCCTTCCAGTTCGGGGAACTGCTTCACCTGCACCCGCAGCTGATCCTGCTGGGAGGCGGAGATGATCACCTGATGGAACCCGGCCTGGTGAAAGCGGTGCACGGTTTCGGCCACTTGGCTCTTCAGCGGCACCTGATGGAACGCCGCCACAAAGCCTGCATTCCACTCCTTGGCAATCAGGCGGAAGTCCTCGTCCGTCACGCCCAGGGCGCGGTAATATTCAATAACGGGAAAACGGAACAGGCGACGGTACTCCTCCGCCGTGGTGGGGGCGTAGCCGTGCCGGGCAAACACCTGGTTGTTCACCTGCACCACGGTATCCACATCGTCCACCAGGGTGCCGTTCCAGTCCCAGAAGATGGTCATAGGTATATTCCTCCATTCTGCTACCATGATACCCTGCCAGGGGAGTGCTGTCAAGAAAAAGGACAATCCGCCCCGGATGGAGAATATCCAAACATCCCATTTCCGGAGGTGCCCCATGACCGACTGGCTTGCACACATCACCCCCCTCACCGAGGATGACGCCCCTGCCATGTATGCCCTGATGCAGGATATGTTCATCCATCTGCCCGATCAGCGGTGGTATTACGGCAGCACCCAGGAGGAGCTGGCGGAGCAGGCACGGCTTGGCAATGCGGTGGGCATCTGGCAGGAAGGGCGGCTGGTGGCCATGAACATTCTGGTGCCGGCCGCCATCGCCCACGACGGCGGCTATGCGGCCATCCTGGGTCTGGACGACCCGGACAGCCTGAATTTCGAGGATGTGGTGGTGGTCCATGACTACCAGCGGCAGGGCATCCACAGCGCTTTCTTGCACCGGGCCAGCACGCTGGGGTACAAGACCATTTATGCTACGGTGGATCCGGATAACCTGCCCAGCCTGCGATCCTTTGAAAAGGCGGGGTATCAGCGCATTGCGCAGAAGATCGTCTACGACGGGCGGCCAAGGGTGTTTGTGCGGCTTTGCCTGTAAAACAAAACAGCTGACCGGTTCAACATCGGTCAGCTGTTTTTGTTATTTCACCGGGGGCAGCATGGGCTGGCGTGGGTGCAGCACTTTGCGCAAAAGCAGCGCAGAGGGCAGGGCGCAGGCAGCCACCACCAGCACATACAGGAACACATTCTTGATGTAATACAGGCTGGGCAGCACATCGAAGAAGTTGAAGCCGAACAGATCGACGAACAGGCCGTGGATCAGGTAGAACTCCAGGGTGATGCCGCTCATGAAGCGCAGGGCTTTGTTGCCGATTCTGACCTTCAGCCCCAGCATGATGGTGAAGAACACGAAGGGCAGCGCGGCCGCGTGCTGGGAGAAGGCGCACACGAACCGGCGCAGCGTGCGTTCGCCCAGGGAGGGCACCCATTCGCAGTAGTAGCTGAAGGTGTTCTGGGTGATTTCCGACCAGCGGTACAAGCCGTAGCCCAGCACCACCGCCAGCACCATGTAGATGACGTAATGCTTCTTCACACCGGTTACGATGCGCTGTTCAAACTTGGCGAAGAACAGCCCCAGGGGGAAGAACAGGGCGGTGTTGTACCACCATTCGCCCTTCATCCACCAGTCGTTATGATCGCAGGCGCAGCCGATCAGCACCCAGCAAAGGATCAGCACGGTGAGGCTGGTGAGGGCCAGGGCTTCCTTTTTGAACAGGCGGAAACTGAAATAGAACGCCATGTAGAAGATGGGCAGGGCCATCACGAACCAGGCGTTGGGGTTGGCCTGCTGCAGGCCAATCACGTCGTAGATGATTTGCTGGGTGCTCATTTTCTCACCCATGATCAGCCGCACAGCCAGGAAGAGCAGCTCCGTCACATAGAAGGTGACCACCAGGGGCAGTACGCGCTTTTTCACAAAGCCGTGGAGGTAGTTCTCCTTGGTTTTCCAACTGCGGTACAGACCGTAGCCGGAGCACACGAAAAACACCGCCACAAAGAAATAACCGATGGGTACAAAGAACTCCAGCCCGGGGATGATATACCGCTTTGGCAGCCAGTGGGCGCAGGTTTTTTGCGCCGTGTGGTGCAGCAGGATACACACCGCAAAAAAGCCCTGCCAGGCCTTGCTTTGCGAAAGGGAGAAGTAGCCGTCGTTCCACTGGCCGCGGCCCATCCATTTCGAGCCCCAGAACAAAAGCACCAGCACCAGCGGATAGTAAAGATAAACCAGCTTGTCCATGCAAGGGATCTCCTTTGTCAAAACATGGCACCATTATATCACGCCGGAAATTTTTATCAAGCAAAAGCCAAAGGAAAGACAAAACCCCGTACCAATGCGGTACGGGGTGATGCTATTATGCGTCCTTCTGGCCGCAGGTGCAGCCGTGGCCGGAGGAGGAGCAGGTTTTGCTGTAAGGGCAGCCGATGCACTTCTGGCCGCGCTTTTTTGCCTTGATGATATACCCGGCGGCCAGGCCGATAAGGGCCAGCAGTACAGCAATGATCATGATATCGGTCATAACGGGGACTCCTTTGGGGGTCAGGCCTGCGCCTTCAGGTCATACTCGGATTGCAGCCGGGCATTGGTGCGGCGGATCAGGAAGATGATGGTGGCAACGATGGCAGCCACAACGATCAGGCCGGGGATGAAGCCAGCACCCAGGGTGCCGGTGGTGATCAGGGTGCCGATCTGGTATACAGCGAAGCCGATGGTGAAGCCCACAGCTAACTGGAAGCCAATGCCGCCCCACAGCCACTTGCTGCTCTTCATCTCGGAGTTCATGGCACCAATGGCCGCGAAGCAGGGGGGACTGAAGAGGTTGAACATCAGGTAGGCCAGGGCAGCCACCTTGGTGATGGCCATAATACCGGCGATTTCAGCACCAGCACCTTCCATCATGGCCAGTTCTTCGGTGTCGATCAGGTTCTCCAGGCCAACGAAGCACACAGCCAGGGTGCCCACCACGTTCTCCTTGGCAATGAAGCCGGTCACAGCGGCGGCGGCCAGCTGCCAGCTCAGCACACCCACGATGGGTACCAGTACGTAGGCGAAGGGCTGGGCGATGGAAGCCAGGATGGAAGCATCAGCGGTTTCGGCGGGCTGGAAGTTCCAGGCGAAGGTCTGCATGATCTGCACCACGGTGTTGCACAGAAGGATGATGGTGCCAGCCTTGACGATGTAGGCCCAGCCGCGGGAGCACATGGACAGGAAGGCACGCTTCAGGCTGGGGAGCTTATACTCAGGTAGCTCGATGATGAAGAAGGACTTGCGGGCTTTGTAGCCGGTGATCTTGTTGATCAGCAGCGCGCCGAAGAAGATGATCACGATGCCCATGAAGTACATCATGGGGCCCACCCAGCTGGCGTCGGAGAAGAATGCACCGGCGAACAGGGCGATGACGGGCAGCTTGGCACCGCAGGGCATGAAGGGCGTCAGCATGGCGGTGGCGCGGCGTTCACGCTCATTGCGGATGGTGCGGCAGGCCATCACGCCGGGGATGGCGCAGCCGGTGCCGATAACGAAGGGGATCACGGACTTGCCGGAGAGGCCTACCTTCTTGAAGATGGGGTCAAGCACCACAGAGGCACGGGCCATGTAGCCGCAGTCTTCCAGCAGGGCGATGAGGAAGTACATCACCATCACCAGGGGCAGGAAGCCCAGCACGGCACCCACGCCGCCAACGATGCCGTCCACCAGCAGGGCCTGCAGGATGGGGGAGGCGTTCTCCACCAGGCCGGAGATCCACTCGGTCACAACTTCCATCCAGCCTTCCAGCACACCGGCCAGCCAGATGCCCAGGCCGCCTTCAGCCTGAGAGACCCAGAACACGCCGAACATGATGGCGGCGAAGATGATCAGGCCCAGCACAGGGTGGGTGACCACAGTGTCGATCTTGTCCTGATAATTCTTGTCCTTGGTGAAGACCTTGCGGGTCTCCACTTCCTTGACGATGTTGTTCACAAAGGAGAAACGGGCACGGTCGGCCTTTTCCACTTCGGCCTTGCTGGTCAGGTCGATGCTGCCCTGGTTGTAGGGGGCCTTTTGCACCTTGCCCACCTGGGCCACAGCGGCGTCGATCACGTTTTTCAGGCCGGCACTGTTGGTGGAAATGGTGTCCACCACGGGGCAGCCCAGCTTGGCAGACAGGGCGGCGGAATCGATCTTGGTCTGCTTCTTCTCGTTCACGTCGGCCTTGTTCAGGGCGACCACCATGGGGATGCCCAGCTCCAGCAGCTGGGTGGTGAAGAACAGGCTGCGGCTGAGATTGGTGGCGTCCACGATGTTCACGATCACGTCGGGGTGCTCGTTGCGCACATAGCCGCTGGTGATACTCTCTTCAGACGTGAAGGGGGACATGGAGTAAGCACCGGGAAGGTCGACGGCGATCAGCTCCTGGGGGCCGGTGCAGTAGGCCTTCTTGATGGGGTGCTCCTTCTTTTCAACGGTTACGCCTGCCCAGTTGCCGACCTTTTCGTTCCGACCGGTCAGGGCATTGTACATGGTGGTTTTGCCGCTGTTCGGGTTGCCTGTCAGTGCAATTCGCATGGGGAACTTCCTCCTTAGATCCAACCTGTGTCCTTTGGTTAGCTTTGCTTAACTATCGGCCAAATGAATGGCGGCAGGCAATGCCGTGCCGCAATGGGAGATGCCGGGGGATCAGACAATGATGGCCTGGGCCAGCTGGTTGTCGATGCTGTAGCGGGCATCCTTAACGGAAATGACGCAGCCGCTTCGCTTTTGTGCGATCACGGTGATGGGTTCGCCGGAGTAGCAGCCCAACGAGAAGAGGAAGGAGTTCATCTCTTCGTCATCGGTGTCGATGCGGCGGATCACATACTCCACGCCTTCCTTGGCGTTCAGCAGGGTCGTTTCCATTTCATCAAGCCTCCTGTCGGTTAGGAATGCATAACTTGCTTGCTGAAGATGAGCCACACCTATTAGATGCGGCTAACTATATATAACACCTTTTCCCTCATTTGTCAACAGGGAAAACGCAATTTTTTCACAAAGTCCGGTGAAAGGCAGCGGTATTGACTTGATTGCATCTGCCGTGCTACAATGATCCCGACAATTGAATCATCAAGAAGGCGCGGTTCGAAAGGCGCAGGCTGAGTAGAAGCAAAAGGGAATCCGGTTGGAATCCGGAACAACCGCCATTACTGTATTTGACCAGACAGGAGCGCATATCCATTGAAGCGTTGCTTTGAGAAGGGTGCTCCCCCGCAGGCAGCGGCCTGCGCTGGCATAAGTCAGGATACCTGCCGCGTGATTCAGGTTCAACATGATTTGGTGTGAAGAGTGCAACCGGTCGCTCGCCGCAGGGCGGGTGTGCTTTTTGCATTCTTTGTGAAAGGCAATCCCTGCGTGTGTTTGATCTGTTGTGCTCTTTTGACCAGACCGTCAAAAGAGCTTTTTATTTGGGTGATGGACATGGCACTGGATGAAAAAAAGCAATGGGCGATCCTGCAATTGCAGGAGAAGCAGCGCAGACTGGGCCGTTTGCCGAAAAAGGACGACTTTGACGAAACAGACCGCGCCCGCATCAAGGCGTTTCTGGGCCCCTGGCCCCGTGCGCTGGAGGCAGCGGGTCTGAAGGAAGCCAAGCCAAAGCCGCCCAAGCCCCACAAACGGAAGAAGGCTGCCAACACAGCCGGAAACCATCCGGAAAAAGAAAGGGAGTCATTAGAATGAAAAAGTTCCTGTCCTTGCTGCTGGTGCTGCTGATGAGCACCGTTCCTGCCCTGGCAGAGGACGCGCAGGTGTATGTGTCCATTTCCGACGATACCGGCGCCCTGGTACTGGCCTATGAAGCCATTGCCGTCACCGATGCGGATGCCGACGGCGCACTGACCATCTACGACGCGTTGGCCTGTGCCCATGCGGCTAAGCATGAAAACGGCGCAGAGGCATTCCTGGCAGAGGAAACGGAGTATGGGCTGTCCCTGATGAAGCTGTGGGGCGTGGAGAATGGCGGCAGCTACGGCTACTACCTGAACGATGCCTCCGCCTGGAGCCTGCTGGATCCCGTTCAGCCCGGCGACCATGTGAAGTCCTATGCCTTTACCGACCTGGCGGCCTGGTCGGATGCCTACAGCTTTTTTGCGGCCCCTGCGGCGGAGGCGACCGTGGGTGCAGAAGTGGCGTTGTGCCTTTCCGCTGCCGGGTATGACGAAGCCTGGAACCCCGTGACGCTGGCGGTGGAGGGTGCCTCCATCACCGTGAACGGTGAAGCCTGCGGCGTAGTGACCGATGCCGAGGGCAAGGCTGTTTTGACCTTTGACCAGCCCGGCGTATATGTGGTCAGCGCGGTCAGTGAAAACCAGACCCTGGTGCCGCCGGTGTGCCGGGTGACCGTAGCGGAGTAAAGCATGAAGAGATTATGTGCACTGCTGCTGTGCCTGATGATGTGCAGCACCGCCTGGGCGGAAGCACCCGACCGGGTGGGGGACATTATTGAGGATATTTTGTCCTATGAAATGAACAAAGCCGGTGTGGATTCCATCCAAGCCTGGATGGACGGCCCCCTGGCCGACGCCGCCGGGAAAAGTGCCGAGTGGTATGTGATCGCTCTGAGCCAGTGGGGGACATACGACTTCACCGCCTATCAGGCCAAGCTGCGCACCTACCTGGCGGAAACGACCGTGCGGGGTGCAGTCACCCGGCAGAAGTACGCCCTGGCCCTGCGTGCCACTGGCGCGGCGGATGCGTACATCCAGGCTGTGATGGAGGATTCCATCGGCCAGCAGGGCATCATGAGCTGGGCCTACGGTCTGCACCTGATGAACCTCGGCTGCACCAGCAAGAGAACCTCGGCGGACACGATCATCGAGCAACTTTTGTCCCTTCAATTGCCCGATGGCGGCTGGGCACTAAACGGCGCGGTCAGCGATGTAGACGTGACAGCGATGGTGTTACAAGCACTTGCGCCCCACGCGCAGCGGGAGGATGTATCCGCCGCCGTGGCTGATGCACTGCAACGATTGTCCCAATGCCAGCTGGACGGCGGCGGCTTTGCCAGCTACGGCACGCCCAACCCGGAAAGTGCCGCCCAGGTGATGATCGCCCTGTGCGCGCTGGGTATCGACCCCTTGCAGGATGTGCGGTTCATCAAAAAAGGCCATACCATTCTGGATGGCATGGCCCGGTATCAGCTGCCGGAGGGGGCATTCAGCCACACCCTGGGCGGTGCGGCCAATGGGAATGCAACGGTGCAGGTGCTGGGTGCGCTGACGGGGTATCAGCGGATGCTTGGGGCTCAACCGGCTCAGGGCGAATTGCCTGCCCCCCTGGGTTACAAGCCGGTGGCCGTTGCGGCGATTATGCTCCTCGCCCTGCTGGCCTGCGGCGTTCTGCTGCTGAAAGGCAAACGCCACCCGAAGAACTTCCTGGCGGTGGGCATTCTGGCAGGGTTACTGGTGGCTGGGGTGCTGCTGACGGACTTCCAGTCCGCAGAGGAATACTACGGCGGTACGCCAGTGGAAAAGCCCAACGCCGTCGGTACGGTAACCATGGAGATCCGCTGCGATACGGTGGCTGGCCGGGCGGCGCACATCCCGGCGGATGGTGTGCTGCTGCCGCAAACGGCTTTTGCCATCGCGGAGGGCGACACGGTCTACGACATCCTGACGGAAGCGGCGCAGCAGTACAGCCTGCACATGGAAAGCTCCGGTGCGCCGGGGATGATCTACATTGCCGGGCTGGGGCATGTGTACGAGTTCGACTTCGGCGACCTGTCCGGCTGGATGGTGTTTGTGAACGGAGAATCCCTTTCGGCGGGGTGTGATCAGTATCAGCTGGCCGACGGGGACAGCATCCGGTGGCTGTACAGCTGCGACATGGGCAGCGACCTGAAATAAGTGGAAGCAAGGAGGGAGAACCATGCGGGGCTTTGCCGATTACAACCCCATTGCGGCGGCGGTGTATTTCCTGGCGGTGACAGGCATCGCCATGTTCTGCATGGATCCCGTGATCCTTGCATTGTCGCTGGCAGGCGCGCTGGTGACCTTCGCGCTGCTCTGCGGCCAGGGGGGACGCGCCCACTGGTACACCCTGGGGTTGTTCCTGGTGATGGCACTGATCAATCCGCTGGTGTCCCACAACGGCGTGACGGTATTGTTTGTGATGAACCACAATCCCGTGACCCTGGAGGCCCTGCTCTACGGCGTTGCTGCGGCGGCCATGGTGGTGGCGGTGCTGTACTGGTTCCGCTGCTTTTCCTGCATCATGACCAGCGACAAGCTGCTGTACATTTTCGGCGGATTGTCGCCCCGGCTGGCGTTGATCCTGTCCATGACGCTGCGGTATGTGCCGCTGTTCGGCCAGCAGGCGAAGAAGGTGAAGCAGGCGCAGACGGCTCTGGGATTATATAAGGAAGACAACCTGATCGACAGCTTCCGGGGCGGCATGCGGGTGTTCTCGGTGATGGTCACCTGGGCGTTGGAGAACGGCATCATCACCGCCGACAGCATGACTGCCCGGGGCTACGGCCTGGGCAAGCGCAGCCGGTTCCGGCTGTTCCGCTGGCGGGCCGGGGATGTGCTTTTGCTGACCGGTTCGCTTTTGCTGGCAGGCCTTGCGCTCATGGGCGTGCATGCCCGGGCTTTCACCTGGTATCCGGCCATCGCGGCGGCACCCATGGATGCCCTGGCCATTGCAGGCTACGGGGCATACGGCGTACTGACGCTGCTGCCCGCCATCATTCACGCAAAGGAGGCGATTAAATGGCACTGCTTGATATCCAGCATGTGAGCTTTACCTATCCCGGGCAAACGCGGCCTGCTTTGCAGGACGTGTGCTTTTCGGTGCATGCAGGCGAAATGCTGGCGGTGTGCGGTGCCACCGGCAGCGGAAAATCCACGCTGCTGCGCCTGTTGAAGCGTGAGCTGGCCCCTTTGGGCGAAAAGACGGGCCGCATCCTGATGAACGGCGTGCCCCAGGAGGATGTGCCGGAGGCAGAAGCAGCCTATCAGGTGGGGTATGTGATGCAGCGGCCGGAGCAGCAGATCGTGACCGACAAGGTGTGGCACGAGCTGGCTTTCGGCCTGGAAAACATGGCTTTGCCCCAGCCGGTGATCGCCCGGCGGGTGGCGGAGATGGCTGCCTATTTCGGCATGGAGGACTGGTACGACAAGCCGGTGAGCAGCCTCTCCGGCGGCCAGAAGCAGCTGTTGAATCTGGCGGCGGTGATGGTAATGCAGCCCTCGCTGCTCATCCTGGACGAACCCACCGCCCAGCTGGATCCCATTGCAGCGGCGGAATTCATCGCCACGGTGCGCAAGCTGAACCAGGATACGGGCCTGACGGTGATCATCACCGAGCACCGGCTGGAGGAGGTCATCCCCCTGTGCGACCGGTTGCTGGTGCTGGAGCAGGGCCGGGTGCTGGCCTGCGATGAGCCCCGGCAGGTGATCGCCAAGCTCCATGACCGGCCGGAACTGCTCTGCGCCATGCCTGCGGCGGCACGGCTGTACCATGCCCTGGGGGCGGACGGCGTGTGCCCCCTCAGCGTCCGGGAAGGTCGAATGCTGGTGGAGAACTGCCGCGGCCGGGGGCGCGGCCTGCCTGAGGAAGAATGCACCCCTGGCACCCCTGCGCTGGAATGCAAGGAGGTGTTCTTCCGCTATGACCGCCATGGCCCCGATGTGCTGCAAGGCCTGAACCTGACGGTGCATGAAGGGGAGATCTGCTGCGTTCTGGGGGGCAACGGCTCCGGCAAGACCACCATGCTCACCGTGGCGGCAGGGCTGAACAAACCCTGCGGCGGCGCGGTGAAGGTGTTCGGCAAAAAGATCAAGGACTACAAGAACCAGTCGCTGTACCGGGAGTGCCTCACCCTGCTGCCCCAGGACGTGCAGACGGTGTTCCTGTGCAACACCGTGGAGGAGGAGCTGGCCGACGCCCAGGCCGGGGTGGACATGCTGCCCTTTGACCTGCGTCCGCTGATGCACCAGCATCCCTACGATCTTTCCGGCGGCGAGCAGCAGCTGGTGGCCCTGGCCAAGGTGCTGGCCACCAAGCCCCGATTGCTCCTGCTGGACGAACCCACCAAGGGCGTGGATGCTGCTGCCAAGGGCAAGCTGATCGGCATACTGAAAGAGCTGAAGGCCCGGGGCCTGACCATCGTCATCGTGACCCATGATGTGGAGTTCGCGGCCCTGTGCGCTGACCGCTGCGCCATGTTCTTCCGGGGGAGCGTCGTTTCCACCGGTGCGCCCAGGACGTTCTTCAGCCAGAACAGCTTCTACACCACAGCCGTCAGCCGCATGACCCGGGGCTGGTTCCGCAACGCCGTTACCGTGGAGGACGCGGCGGCCCTTTGCAGACAGGGGGGCGCGGAATGATCGTGATCAAAAACAGCCGGGTGCGGCAGATGCTGCGCTGGGTGATTCCGCTTTTGGCCATCCCTGCCTTGGTGGCTCTGGGGGCGGCGGTGCTGCCGGAAAAGCAGCATCTGCTGGTGTCCCTGGGGGTGGCCGTGCTGGCGGTGGTGCTGTTCCTCACGGGCTTTGAGCAGAAAAAAACCGGCGCGCGCCGGATGGTCATCGTATCAGTGATGGTGGCACTGTGCATCGTGGGCCGGATGATTCCCCTGTTCAAGCCGGTGACCGCACTGACCATCATCATCGCCATGTATCTGGGGGGTGAGGCCGGGTTCCTCACCGGCGCGCTGGCGGCGGTACTGTCGAACTTCTATTTCGGCCAGGGCCCCTGGACGCCCTTTCAGATGCTGGCCTGGGGGCTCATCGGCCTGATGGCCGGGTACCTTGCGCCGCTGCTCAAAAAAAGCCGCGCTCTGCTGCTGATCTTCGGTGTGCTGGCAGGGGCGGCCTATTCCATGGTGATGGACGTGTGGACGGTGCTGTGGTACGACGGCGGCTTCAACCCTGCCCTGTACCTGACGGCCGTGGCGGCGGCATTGCCCCACACGGCGGTGTATGCACTGTCGAATTTCGCTTTTCTGTGGTTCCTGGCCAGGCCCTTCGGCGAAAAGCTGGAAAGGGTCCGGGTCAAGTATGGTGTGTGAGGATCATTCCTCCAGCGACCAGCCGTGGTCGCCGTGGTAGATCATCTGCCGGGTCATGCCGCCGTCGATACAGATGTTTTCGCCGGTGATGAACCCGGCTTTTTCTGTGCACAGAAACATGACCATGTGGGCGATATCCATGGGATGGCCCACCCGGCCCGCAGGCTGCTGGGTCGCATCCGACCCGTGATAGACGGTGTAGGCGGTGTCGATCCACCCGGGGGAGATGGAGTTCACGCGCACTTTGCCAGCCAGGGATACCGCCAGCGCGTGGGTCAGCGCGGCGATGCCGCCCTTGGCAGCGGTGTAGCTTTCGGTTTGGGGCTGGCTCATGCGGTCGCGGCTGGAGGACAGGTTGATCACGCTGGCCCCGGGGGTAAAGTGGGGCATGAACAGCTTGGTGAGGTAAAACGCCGCCGTGACGCCCACGTTCAGCGCGTGGGTGAAGTCCTCCCAGGTGCACTGGTCGATGCCCTTCATGGCCGGGGGCGCATTGTTAATGAGCACATCCACCCGGCCGTGCTGGCTGATGACTTGCTGTGCAAAAGCCTCCAGGGTGGCCTTGTCGCCGATGTCGCCCCGGAAGGTGCAGCCCTCCTGGATGTCGATGGAACAAACGGTGGCTCCGGCCTTTTCAAAGCATTCGCACAAGCAGCGGCCGATGCCCTGGGCACCGCCGGTAATGACCACGACCTTCTGGTCAAAGCGTTCCATGGTTTGCGCTCCTTTCTGCATGGCCGGGCATCAGTTGGCGATGCCCAGGCGGATCTTCCTTTCGCCGGGGGTGGTGCGGGCCTGCATAAAGCTCACCTGCACGTCGCCGGAAAGCAGCAGGGTGATACTGCCCTGGACGGCATCCTCGGGAAGAAGGAAGTCGATGTCTTCCCAAATGGGCTGGCGTTCGCGGGCGCGGGCCTCGATATCCCGATAGGCGTAGCGATCCATGGGCGGTGCGCTGCGGTGCTCGCAGGTGCGGGTGTCGCCCTGCCACTGGCCGATCTCCTGACCGTTCAGCAGCACGGTGATGCTGCCGCCGGTGCGGCTCATCACCCGAAGGGAGAGCAGGCCATGCTCCGGGTCGAACTGGCAGTCCCGGTAGGTGACGCTGGCCTGGGGCGCATCCAGCCTGGGGCTCACGCAGGTGTAGCCCAGGGTGCCCTGCAAAAGGGTGATGTGCTCACAGTCGTCATAATGATCCGCCGGGGTGATGCGCTGCATATCGCGCAGGCCGGTGGTTTCGCCGGGGATGTGGCACCGGGCCCGGGCGGCTTCCTCCGCGCTGGAGGGCCCGGCAAAGAAGCGGTACTCGCCCTCTTCCACCATCAGGCGGCGGCTGATCACATCGTAGAAGCGCAGCTCCGCCACCGGGGCGGTGAGGTGCACGGTGCGCTTTTCACCGGGCTGCATATCGTGCAGACGCGTGAAGGCCAGCAGCTGGCGCAGGGGCTTTTGCACCCGGCTGGCCGGGGCGATGCCGTACACCTGGGCCACCTCGTCGCTGGCGGCAGGGCCGGTGTTTTCCACCGTGAAGGTAAAGTGCAGCTGGCCGTCTTCGCAGGCGACATGCAGATCATGGTAGGCAAAGCTGGTATAGGTGCAGCCGTGGCCGAAGGGGTAGAGCACCTGGCCGTCAAAATAGCGGTAGGTGCGTTTGCCGCGGATGATGTCATAATCGTCGATATCCGGCAGCTGGTCGTCGCTGCGGTACCAGGTCATGTTCAGGCGGCCGGCAGGGGCAGCCAGGCCGTAAAGGGTGTTGGCGACGGCCTGGCCCATGCTCTGGGCACCGGTGGCACTGAGCAGCACGGCAGGCAGGTTGTCCTTGGCGTAGGGGATGGCATAGGGGTAGTTGGTCATCAGCACCAGGGCGGTGCGGGGATTGGCCTGGTGCACGCATTCCAGCAGGCACTGCTGCTGGGGCGGCAGGCAGATGGTGTGGCGATCCAGCTCCTCCTTGGCAGGGATCATGGGCGAGTTGCCCAGGGCCAGCACCACGGTATCGGCCTGTTTGGCCAGGGAAACGGCCCGGGTGATGCCGCTCTCCACCACCTCGATGGTCAGGGGCGCACCGGTAAAGCTGCTGCCGGAAACCAGCTGGCCGTCCTGCACATCCACCGGCCAGTGGAAGCGGTTGAGCAGGTGGTCGCCTTCGATGTGGAAGACCTCCAGCACAAACCAGTTGAAGGGGTGCTCGCGCTGGGCCCCCAGGGGATTGTGCTGGGTGGAGGGCCCGCCGGGCATGGTCATGCACAGGTACTTGCCGGTGCGCACGCAGCGGAAGGTGTAGGCGTTGTCGCCCCAATCCTCCATGATGAACACGTCCGGCTCGTCGGACAGGGAAACGGAGCCGTCGTCATTCACCCGTGCGCCCTTGTCGGCGAAGCGGAGGATCACCCGGTCCCAGCCGTCGCAGTGCTCATAGGGGGCATGCAGCTGATCCAGGCCGTCCTTCAGGGTGACGCGGCAGGGCGGCTCGCCGCCGTACCAGTCCTGGAACCAGCGGTCGGCCATGGGGCCGATGAGGGCCACCTTCCGGCTTTTGTCCAGGGGCAAAAGGCCGTCGTTCTGCAGCAGCACCAGGGATTCCTCCGCAGCCCTCAAGGCCAGGGCGGAGGCGGCGTCGGTGCACAGGTCGGCCTCAGTCACATGGCTGTAAGGGTTGGCGTCGCCGTCGTAATGTCCCAAGCGCATGGCCACCAGCAGCTTATTGCGGATGGCCCGATCCAGGTCGGCTTCGGTGATGAGCCCCTGCTCCCAGGCATCCTGGGCGGCGCGTTCCACCATGGCCGGATTGTCGCTCATGCCGTCCACACCGGCTTTGAGGGCATCGGCGATGGCCTGGGCGTGGTTGCCGTAATAATGCTGACCGCTGACCACCAGGTTCAGCGCGCCGCCGTCGCCCACGGCGTGGTTCAGGCCGTACTGCTCCTTGAGGATGGCGGTCACCTCGTCATTGAGGATGCCCACCTTGCCGTTGATGCGGTTATAGGCAGTCATGATGCCCTGGGCATGGCTGTCCTCAATGCAGCGGCGGAAGGGCTCCAGGTACAGCTCGTATTTGTTCCGGGGATCCACGTCGGCGTTTTTCCAGGCGCGGCCTTCCTCGGTATTGTTGGCGTAGAAATGCTTCAGGGTGGCGGCGGTGCGGATGTACTTTTCATCATCGCCCTGCATGCCGCGGATATACGCCCCGGCCATGCAGCCGGTGAGCAGGGGATCCTCGCCGTAGCCCTCTTCGTTGCGGCCCCAGCGGGGGTCGCGCTCCAGGTCAACGGTGGGGGCCCAGCGGCTTAGCCCCCGTCCGGGGTGCCGCTGGCTGACCACCCGAGCCTCCACGCCCACCACTTCACCACAGGCGCGGATCAGTTCTGGGTCCCAGGTGGCACTCATGCCGATGGGCTGGGGGAAGGAGGTGGTGATGTCCGGTGCGCCCAGGCCGTTCTGGTCGTTGCGGGCCTCCACGCCATGGGCTGCCTCGCCGCCCAGGCCGAAAGGCGCGATGCCCAGCCGCTCGCAGGCGGGCATGAGGGAGGACAGCCAGGAGAGCTTCTCCTGGCAGGTCAGGTTGTCGAGCAGCCAGCTGATACGCTCCTCAAACGGGCGGGAGGCATCAAACAGGATGTTGGTATGCGCCATATGAAACGTCCTTTCCATGATTCATGGATACTTGTTTACATGATATGGAAGTTTTTTCGCCCTGTCAAGGGACAAAAAACATTCTTTGGCAATGGCTTGCATCTTTTTCCAGATTGTGCTATCCTTGCGGCAGCGAGCATCGTTTGACAATATATCCATCACAAGGAGGACTGTTTGCATGATTATTTTTATGACCGGCGGCACCGGCAACATCGGCCAGTATGTGACCAAGGCTCTCCTGGCGCGCGGCCATCACATCCGCCTGCTCACCCGCACCCCGGAGCGTGTGCCTGCCTACCTGACCATGGAGAACGTGGAGGTCATCGGCGGCAACATGAACAATCTGCAGGTGCTGGAAGACAGCCTGCAGGGCTGCGACGCGGTGATCCACATCGCCCTGGGCTGGGGCAATGATCCCGTGGAAATGCTGGATAACGACACCCGGGTGACTGCCTTCCTGCTCAATGCCGCAGAAAAGGCCGGGGTCAAAAACTTTATCTACACCAGCTCCACCGCTGCCATGGGCCCCCTGCGCAGCGGCATGGACGAAACCGCCCTGCGCATGCCTACCGATCTCTACGGCTCCACCAAGGCAGCCTCCGAGCTCTATCTGCTGGGCTTTAGGCAGTATTACAGCCGCCAGGGCGGCTACGGCGACAAGGTGACCATGCGCCGCAATGTGATCCGCCCCGGCTACACCTATTCCAATCCGGCGGTGCCCGGCGGCGCATCCCAGTCCGACGTGCGGTTCAAGAAGATCGCCGAGGCCATCGTGAACAACGAGGACCTGTCCTTCTCCCTGAACGACGGCACCCAGTTCCTGTCCTCCCGGCAGATCGCCCAGCTGTATGTGAAGCTGGTGGAAAGCGACCTGGACGAGGAGATCTTCTTTGCGCTGAGCCGCAACTTTGTTTCCTGGCACGACATCGCCTGTGCCGCCAAGGAAATGATGCCTGAGTCCACCAGCCGCATCATCGCCACCGATGAGGAGGGCGAGCACAGCTACTACTGCGTGGACAAGATGCAGCGGGTGTTCGGCCTGTCCTTCGACGCATGGGAGGACATGCGCGAGCACATCGCCTGGAACCTGGAGCGCGCCAAAGCTGCCAAGGCCGGGGAGAAGCTCCACGGCGTGGTGCACGAGTGGTCGGGGGAATAAGAAAAATAGAAAGGAACACCACCTGGTGACGGGTGGTGTTCCTTTGATGTTGAGGCTCATCGGTGCTTATTTGGCAAACCCGTGCATCCACGTTTTCCGCTTCAAGCGGATGGTGCACCACACGGTTTTGATGATATAGTCGATTTTCAGAAGGGTGTAGATCCAGAAGGGGGACAGGTGCCACACATACCCGGCCAGGAAGCCCAGGGGAATGGAGGCCAGCCACATGAAGGCGATGTCCGCCACCATCAGGAAGCGGGTGTCGCCGCCGTTGCGCAGAACGCCCTTGGTCAGCATGGACTGGGTGGCCTGGAAGATCACCATCACCGAGATGGCGTACATCAGCTGGTAGGCGATGTCCTTGGTTTCCTGCTGGATGTTGTAGGCCTCGATCACCGGCGGGCACACTGCCAGGATGATCACGGCGGCCAGGATGCCCATCAGCACGCTGAGCATCAGGAAGGTCACGCCCTGGCGATAGGCCTTGTCGGTTTCGCCACGGCCCAGGGTGTTGCCGGTCATCACGCCGCCGGCGTTGGAAATGCCCTGGTTCATCACCGTGGACAGCCGCACCGTTTGCGACACGATGGCGTTGGCGGAAACAAAGCTGGCGCCCAGGTGGCCGATCACGATGGACACCATGGTGTTGCCCAGGCCCAGCAGGAAGTCGGAGATGATCACCGGCACGCTGTAACGCAGGTAGGGGCGGAGCATATCGCCGCAGCGGCCCAGCAGGTGCTTGAAGCGCAGCTGGATGCGCTGATCCACCTTGAGCAGATACACCAGGATGATGGTGGCTTCGATTACGCGGGAGATCACCGTGGCCAGGGCGGCACCGGCGATCTGCATCTCCGGGAAACCCAGGTGGCCGAAAATCAGGATGTAGTTCAAAACCAGGTTGCAGCCGAAGGAGATCATGGAGGCTACCAGGGGCAGCTTCACCTGGCGCACAGAGCGCAAGACCACCGTGGCCGGGGTGATGATGCCCGTTAAAAGGAACGTGGGCGCGCTGATGCGGAAGTACAATACGCCTGCGTCGATGACCTCCTGCTCGCTGGCGTAAATGCGCATGATGGCATCGGGTATGATCAGCGTGGCGGCCATGAACAGCGCGGCGATGGCCAGGCTGACGCGAAGCATCAGGGTGATGACGCGGCGCACCGCGCTCACATCCCCTGCGCCCCAGTACTGGGAGGTGAGCACCGCCGCGCCGCCGCCGATGCCCAGGCACAGGATCTGGTACAGGGAGATAAACTCGTTGGCCAGCGACGAGCCGGACAGCTGGATCTCGCCATAAGCACCCAGCATAATGGTGTCCAGCATGTTCACGCCGATGGTGATCACGTTTTGCAGGATCACGGGAAAGGCCAGCAGCATCACGGTTTGATAAAACTGCTTGTCCCGGACGAATAATTTGCCCACAGGCATTGCCTCCTTTTGCACAAACAGAAGAAATATTCGGCGAAAGCACCGTGAAATCCTGCCCGGAACCCATCTTGACAGGGGCTGCGTGCAGGGTTTATCATGACCTGGATAAGACCCGAGGGAGGGATAAACATGACGATCTATATCTGCGGCGATTCCACGGCCGCATCCTATGCGCCGGAGCGCGCGCCCATCACCGGCTGGGGCCAGCTGCTGGAAAGCATGCTGCCCGGCGTCCGTGTGGTGAACAAGGCCATGGCTGGCCGCAGCTCCAAGTCTTACCTGGCGGAAGGGCGGCTGGTGGACATCGAAAAGGAGATCCAGCCCGGCGATCTTTTGCTGATCCAGTTCACCCACAACGACACCAGCAGCCTGGTGTGGCGGCATACAGAGCCGAATACATCCTTTATCAACACCCTGTCCATTTTTGTGGATACTGCCCGTTTGTACGGCGCGGTGCCGGTGCTGCTGACGCCCATCCCCGGCCGCAGCTGGAAGGACGGCGAACTGCAGGAAACCCACGGCACCTACCCGGATGCCATCCGCCGCCTGGCCATGCTGAAAAACGTGCCGCTGGTGGAGGTGTATCACCAGGGCACGGCGTATCTGCGTAGAATCGGCGAGGAAGACAGCCGCAGGCTCTTCATGCACGTGAAGGGCGGCGAGTATCCGGACTACCCCAATGATCATCAGGACGACGTGCACACCCGGGAGGCCGGGGCGGAGGTCTTTGCCCGCATCGTGGCAGAGGGCCTCAAGGCTCAGCGGCTGGTGAAGGAGGCATAAGCATGTATATCGTAGCCAAGGACGGCTCGGGGGATTTTACCTCCATCCAGGCAGCCATCGATGCCATCCCCATGGGCAACCGCGCGCCCACCATTGTGCTGGTGCGTATGGAAACCTATCAGGAGCGGGTCATCGTCAACAAGGACAATGTGCGTATCATCGGAGAAGCCCGGGACAGGACCATCATCACCCACAGCGGCTGTGCCAAGGACCTGAACGAGGAGGGCCAGGAGAAGGGCACCTTCCTCAGCTATACCTTCCTGGTGACCGGCAACAATGTGGAGGTGGAGAACATCACCATCCGCAACGATGCCGGCGATGGCCGCCAGGTGGGCCAGGCAGTGGCAGTGTATGCCGCCGGCGACCGGGGCACCTGGCGCAATGTGAAGATGATCGCCTGCCAGGACACCCTGTTCTGCGGGCCCACCATGCCCAAGGTGGCCAGGGACGCGCTGCCCCGTATCATTCCCGAGGGCGTGAGCTCCGTGGGCGACTGTCCGCCGGTGTGGGGACGGCAGTATTTTGAGGATTGCTACATCCAGGGCGATGTGGATTTTATCTTCGGCCCCTACCGCTGCTGGTTTGAAAACTGCACCCTGTTCATGAACAAGCGCGGCGGCTACTACACCGCCGCCAACACGCCGGAGGCGATGCCTCACGGCATGGTGTTCCACCGCTGCCGCCTCACCGGCGAGTGCGAGGCGGGCGCGGCCTACCTGGGCCGCCCCTGGCGTGCCTATGCCAGAACGGTGTTCCTGCACTGCGACATGGATGCCTGCGTCAGCCCCCAGGGCTTCCAGGACTGGGGTGAAAAGCCGGTGACGGAGCGTTGCGGCGAGTATGCCACCACCGGCGCACGGGCGGATCAGTCCACCCGGCATCCCGGCCAGTGCCGCCTGACGGACGAGCAGGCAGCCCTGCTGACCCTGCCGGAGGTCATCGGCGGCTATGACCACTGGGATCCCCGGCACCGCACACCCACCTGGTTCCTCTGCGGCGATTCCACCATGTGCGACTATGCCCCCCATGAGGCACCCCGCACCGGCTGGGGTCAGGCACTGAAGAGCCTGGTCAGCGGCGTATTTGTGGAGAATTGCGCCATGTCGGGCCGGTCCAGCAAGTCCTTTGTGGCGGAGAAGCGGCTGGGCATGGTGGAGCTGTGCCTGCGCAAGGGCGACAAGCTGCTGATCCAGTTTGGCCATAACGACGAAAAGCCGGATGTGGAGCGCGCCACCGCCGCCCGGGTAACCTATCCGGAATACCTGGGCATGTACATCGACGCAGCCCGGGAGCAGGGAGCGGAGCCCATTCTGCTCACCTCCATCGCCCGGCGGCATTTTGATGAAAACGGCCAGCTGAAGCACACCCACGGGGATTATCCCCAGGCCATGCGCGACCTGGCCGTGCAGCGCGGCGTGAAGCTCATCGACATGGAAAAGGCCACGGAAGAACTGCTGCAAACCCTGGGGGACGAGCCCTCCAAGCGGCTGTTCAACTGGCAGGAGAAGGGCCACCCCAACTACCCCGACGGCGAGCAGGACAACACCCACCTGTGCCTGGAGGGCGCGGTGCGCCTGGCGCAGATCGCCCTGAAGCTGCTGAAGGAAGCAGGCGTATATTGAGCATGGAAAAGGCCATCCGCTTGGCAGGAGAATGCTAAGGGGTCGGTTTATCCAATCATGACAAGCGAGCATCCGGTGATGTGCCGGATGCTCGTTTGTCTTATGGGTTTGCATAAACACCTTGCTTATACGTTGGTAATTAGCGTGGTCAGAGATTTTCTTTGGCCTTCGGTAGGCTCCTTTAATTTGCCGTTCTTCAGCAGTGTTGTGATGCAGTGTACCAGGAACCATCCATCAGCGTGGAATACAAACTGCAATTCATACTCTTTTATCTTTTTGAGATGTGCAGGAACCGATTCCAGTACAGCTTCAACATAAGGAGCCTTCAGTGCATCAAAGTCGGCCTGATACTTTACCTTGATTCGCTCACCAATGGCAAGAAGCTCGTCTTGGATCTCTTTGCTTGCGAGAACAACGATCTGCCATGCGGATTTGAAGTGCCCATCATAATCGCCGTTAGTCTTGATGTACCCACGTTCTGCAAGCCATGCATATTCATCCTTTGAGAGACGTTCCTCAAGTTCTCTTTTATAGAGATTGAGAACACGTTGGGCATTTTCAGAATACTGGAAGCCATGATGCTCACCACGGTCAGACCACTCGCTGTCGATCTGCCAAAGAATGCGCTCACCATTGCCATTCCACATAGGGCCGCACCAACTCCTCATGTACACATAGTCATCCGGAAGTACCATGTCATCCGGCACAACTGCGGCATGGCAAATATTATGCGCACCATCCGGGCGAAGCGTAGCAACTTCTTCAAAGGAAATACGCTCATCCATCAGTTTCTCGCCAGACTGAGCAGCGATGTAAGGAATCAGCGACCACAGGATGAAATTACGATCCGCTTTGGGAGAAGCGGCCAGAGAGATGGGCAGATCAGTCTGTTCGCACCAAATATCCGGATCATCAAGAATACCGGAAGAAGTCAACGTATCATACAAATCATTTGCAAACAGTTCAGCAGCACGCTTGTACATATCGTTCTGCATGGTAAGCAGTTCAACGGTGGGTTCGCTGATGATGAAGTTGACAATGTATTTATCCTTTTGCGCCTGCAGGAAGCCGTATTCTTCAAGAAATTCTACTTCAGGTTCCACATACACAGGGGAAACACCCAGGTCATCGGCAATCTCGTTCATGGTCTTGGCAGTATTACGTACACAGTAGCAGATGTTCTGTGACAGCGTGGAGCGGAAAAACTCATCGAGAGACTTTTTGCCTGCGGAACCGTTGATGCCACAGGAGTGGAACTTGATCGGGTTAAACTTAAGGTTACTTGTTTTTCTCATCGTTTCCATACCCCGTTTCAATTCTTTTTTAGCTTCAAACAAGTGCCACTTGACAGTGCCGAGAGGAATCCCCAGTTCCTGAGCAATATTTGCCTGCTTGCGATTCTCAAAGTAATACGCAATGACTATTCTTCTTTGCAACTTAGAAAGGTAAGCAATCTCCGTCTGGAGGCGATGGATGGCTTCTGTATCGTCGTCGGTATCCAGCCCGGCGTATGGATCTGCTAGCAGCTCCGCCACCTCATCCATAGAAACACCGATCATGCTTTTCGCACTGTCACGATAGTAGTTGCTTAGCGTGTTATGGGCAACAGTCCAGATGAACTTTCCCATGTCCGCAATATCGTCCTTGACAAGGAGCGCACGGAACGCTCTTATTGCAATCTCTTGCGACAGATCCTCTGCATCGAGGATGCTTTTACACCTCTTCAGCGCAAAGCCGAATATGGGTCTCAGATATTCAGTTATGGTTTTCTCTACGTCTTGCCTGTTCACTTGTTTGCACCTCAATGAAAGCTTTCACCCATATAGACACGCATATTTTGAAAAGGTTGGGGGTTAAATCAAAAGTTTTTGAGTGCGTATACTGTATCGGTAACCGTTCAACCGGCCTGCTCAATCTGATTGCTTTCATTCTATCACAGCAGCACAAAAAACCGCAAGCCAGCCAAGGCCTGCGGTTCCATCTTTTATATTCACTTAGCAGAAACCGTAACATCCAGCAGGTTGAAATTCTTGCGTTCATGCCCCTCGGACATGCGGATTTCCACCGTGTGGGGCTCATTGGCACCCAGCACGATCAGCTCGGTGACCACATTGCCCCAGGCGTTGTCGGCATAGCCGTTGAGGGTCAGCTTCAGCACGCCGTCCACCCATACCTCCGCCTTGCCGCACATGGTATTCTTCTCCTGCTTGAAGGCCAGGGTCATGTGGGTGCCGGTGAGCTCCAGGATCAAGGGCTCGGTGCCGCCCTTCACGGCCTGGTGCCGCCAACCCTGGGTGTAGGAGTAGCAGCTCACCGCGCCGTAGGGGAAGGAGCCCTCGCTGATGATGGCCGCATCCCCGGGGTGGATGTTCACCAGATTCTCCAGGGATTTGTCGTAGAAGGCAAACTTGGGCAGGGTGTAATCTTCCGCCGGGGTGGCAGCGGCCTGGTCGAAATAGTGGCCGATGAGTTCCGCAATGAAGGCATGGCCCTCGGTGGTGGGGTGGGCGTAGTCGCCGGAGTAGTCGCTCCAGGCCATTTTGCCTTCCTTGATCTGGGGCTGCACGGCGTCGTGGACGGAAACCATGCCCAGCTTGTAGTGCTTGCCGATCTTCTTCATGTGATCCTGGGCGGAGTAGCCGCTGCTCATGGTGGTGAAGAGCAGGATCACGGCAGGCTGAGTCTCGCTGTTCAGCAGCTTGCGCACCAGGGATTCATACGCCATGCGGCCCAGGGGATCGGAACTGTCGTTGACGGCAAACTCCACAAACACGATATCCGGCTGATGGGCCAGCACGTCCTGCTGGCAGCGGGTGATGCCCAGCAGCGAGGGCGTGCCGGAAATGCCGGCGTTGTGGTATTGCAGCTTGCCGGGGTCGGCCATGAATTTCTCGGCAAACAGCTGGGCGGAAAGATAGGCGTAGCACTTGGTCGTCCGGGGCTGGGCAGCGGCACCCTCAGTAATGGAACCGCCCAGGTACACGATGGAAACCGCCTCGCCCTTTTGTGCCTTGTCGATGGCGCGGTGCAGCCGCTGGGTGTTGCCCACGGCGGTGAGGGAACGCTCCACCATCTCCTGGGTGAAGACGGATTCCTCCGCAGCGGCGGTGGAAAACAGTATCGCACCGGACAGGGCCAGGGTCAGCAGCCGGGAAAAGAACTTGTTCATTCATATGCTCCTTTGCAAAGGGATGGGAATATCATACCACCGCATGGGGTGGGGCGCAAGCAAAAATGCCAGCATGTGCAGGGTTTGGCAAAGCTGGAACGTATATAAAGTAAGGAATCATACAGGAGGCCAACGGGATGAAGAAACTCGCTTTGTTATTGCTGGCACTGCTCTTGTGCTGCGGCGCGGCCCTGGCGGAAATGCCGGAGGAAGCCGGATATTATGCGGCGGAAAACTACCCTGGCTATGAACTGGAGGACTATCTGACCGTGGAGGGCACCTCCATGGGGGATCACGGGCTGATGCTGATCCGGCACGAGGGTCAGCGCAGGCTGCTGTGCTTCCGCCAGCTGAAGGGCCAGTGGGTCTGCTGGCTGGACAATGCCGAAGCTGTGCCCCAGGACGAAAACCCGGCGCGGCTGGGCAGCCATCCGGCAGGGTTGTCCCTCACCCGGCTGTGGGATCCCGATGAAAAGAACAACTACCTTTCCGACGGGCTGAACTTCTATGCGTATACCTCCGACGGGGAAATGAGCATCCAGGCGGTGGGCTACCACTGGCAGGGGGACGGCTTCCGGCTGCTGGGGTATCAGCATGATGCCGGGGAGTATGTGGACGTGATGGACGACCAGTTGATCTTCTACGACATCGGCTCGGGCATGACGGGCCGGGCAAGGATCGGCGATCTGGATACCAGCCTGGGCGGCACGGCGTTTGACCAGCTGCCATCCTCGCCGGAGGATGTGCAGGGCCGGAATGAGCTGATCCCTTACAGCACGCTGGAAGTGATGCATGACTATGACAACACCTTCGAGCCGGATCTGCGCTTCCCGGTGTACATGGGGCCGGGCAAGGGCTACGGCCGCAGCGGCAATGGCAAGGCGGTGGTGAGCACCAACGACTGGATCGAGGTGTACGGCTCCTGGGGTGACTGGCTGCTGATCCACTATTCCATTGACGGGGATAAGTGCCGCTTCGGGTGGATCACCGCCGATGCGCTGCTGGAAGAGGTACCTGCCGCACCCCTTCGGGAGTTCATGTGGTTCCAGGTGGATGAGGATTGCACCCTGACGGATGATCCCATGGGCAGGCAAGGGGCACTGTGCCAGGTGCCTGCCGGGGCCGAGGTGGAACGCCTGGCCTATCTGGGGGACGACTGGTGCTATATCCGCTATGAAAGCAAAGGACAAACCTGGTGGGGGTTCATCCCCAGCAGCTTGATCACCAAGCACCTGGGCAACGGGTAACACCCAATTTTAGTAAAATTTTCGTGGCACAAGGGCGGCGTACGTCCTTGTGCTTTTTGCGTGACTGTGGTAGAATGCAAACCAATAACAGGGAACGATTCTGCACAACAAGCAATGTGAGGAAGCACCATGTGCAAGACAGAGAATCATATGTATCAGCTGGATCCCCAAACGGGTTATTTCCGGTGCCACGGCGTGGACGTGATGGCCTTTGACGATATTTTTCCTGCCGGGCATCAGAGCGGTGTAAGCATGCTGATGCACGGCCACCGCGTGGCCACCAACGGCGATTTGCGCTTTGAGCAGACCCCCGGCCAGTGGCAGCCCCTGCCCAAGCAGCTGGAACGCCAGGTGGACGCGGAAAACAACGCCATCGTCACCAGCCTTCGTTATCCCGACATGGACGGGCACCTGCGGGGCTTTAACCCCATGATCTACCCGGACTACGCCTTTGAATACACCGTGACCGTGCAGGGCGAGGACGGGTGCGTTCGGGTGACGGTTGACCTGGACAGGCCCATTCCCCGGGAATATGTGGGGAAGATGTGCTTCAACCTGGAGCTGTTCCCCGGCGAACTGGTGGGCAAGCCCTGGATCATGGACGGGCAGCAGGGGATTTTCCCGGCGCAGCCCAACGGCCCCACCCTGACCCTGCCCAGCAACTATGCACACACCGCCACGCTGGCCCCGAAGGATGGCATCACCGCCGACAGAAAACGGCTTTCCGGAGACGGTCAGGGGTATAACCCCATCATTGCCGATGATATCATCGCCCTGCCCTATGCCGCGGGCCGCCGGTTCACCGTCCGCCCGGACGACGCGCTGCGCCGCTTCACCATCGAAAGCCTGCAGGGCGAACTGAAGCTCTACGACGGCCGCATGAACCACAACAACGGCTGGTTCGTCATCAGCAGCGAGGTGCCGGCAGGCCGGGACAAGGCTGCGGTGGAGTGGATCATCACCCCCAGCGTGGTGGAGGAGTGGCGTTATGCCCCCGTGGTGCAGACCTCCCAGGTGGGCTATATGCCCCATCAGCCCAAGGTGGCCCTGGTGGAGCTTGACCGCCGGGATGAGCCCTGCGGCCAGGTGGAACTGTACCGCATCGGCGAAAACGGCCCGGAGTTGCTCCGCTCCGGGGAAGGCAAGCAGTGGGGGCAGTTCCTGCGCTACAACTATCTGCAATTTGATTTCAGCGATGTGACCGAGCCCGGCCTGTACCAGGTGTGCTATGGAGCATCGAAGTCCTCGGTGTTCCGCATCGGCGAGGATGTGTACGACCGGGGCGTGTGGCAGCCGGTGCTGGAGTACTTCCTGCCGGTGCAGATGTGCCACATGCGCGTCAGCGAAAAGTACCGGGTGTGGCATGGATTGTGCCATAACGACGATGCCCGGATGGCCCCGGTGAACTGCAACCATTTCGACGGGTACATCCAGGGGCCGTCCACCCTGACCAAGTACCAGAGCGGCGAGCATGTTCCCGGCCTGAATGTGGGCGGCTGGCACGATGCAGGCGATTTTGACCTGCGGGTGGAATCCCAGATCGGCGAGGCGTATATCCTTACCATGGCCTACGAGGCCTTCGGCGTTGACTATGACGCCACCACCATCGACCAGGAGAAGAAGATCACCGAGATCCACCAGCCTGACGGCAAGAACGACATTTTGCAGCAGATCGAGCACGGTGCGCTCACCGTGGTGGGTGGCTACCGGGCCCTGGGGCGGCTGTACCGGGGCATCATCTGCGGCGATCTGCGGCAGTATGTGCTGCTGGGCGATGCTTCCACTATGACCAACGGCATCAAGGGCGATGCGGATGACCGCTGGGTGTTCACCGAGGATAATCCGCCCCGGGAGCTGACCAGCGCGGCGCAATTGGCGGCGGTATCCCGTGCATTGAAGGGCTTCAACGACGAGCTTTCCGCCCAGGCCCTGGAAGCAGCGCAGGAGCTGTACGCCGTTACCGACAGCACCCGGAACGACCATGCCCGGGCAGCCAAGGTGCATGCGGCGGCGGAGCTGCTGATCACCACCGGCGAGGAGCAGTACCGCCAGCACATCCTGGCGGAAACGCCGTTCATTCTCAAGGGCATCGGGCATATGGGCTGGATCATGGCCCGCGTCCTGCCCCATGTGCAGGATGAAGGCTTTACCGCCGCCATCCGCGAAGGCATGGTGCAGGTCAAGGCCGGCATGGAGAAAATGAGCCGGGAGACCCCCTACGGCATCCCGTACCGGCCCCACATCTGGGGCGCAGGCTGGCAGATCCAGCGCATGGGCTTTGAGTATTACTACCTACACAAGGCCTTCCCGGATCTGTTCGAGCCGGAGATGCTCTTCAGCGCACTGAACTTTGTGCTGGGGTGCCATCCCGGCAGCAACACGGCGTCCTTTGCCTCCGGCGTGGGCGCGGTGTCTGCCACCACGGCCTATGGTGCCAACCGGGCGGATCACTCCTACGTCCCCGGCGGTGTGATCTCCGGCACGGCGCTCATCCGCCCGGACTTCCCGGAGCTATTGGTATGGCCCTACCTGTGGCAGCAGACCGAGTATGTAATGAACGGGGGTTCGTCTCACTACATGTTCCTGGTGCTGGCGGCCCGCCAGCTGCTGGGGCGCAAATAAAGTAACTGAATCATCCAACTAAAGGAGGACGTTTTTATGAAGGCATTGTTTATCGGCGGTACCGGCACCATCAGTATGGCTATCACCCGTCAGCTGGCGCAGAATCCCGACTGGGAGCTGTACCTGCTCAACCGCGGCACCCGTGCCACGGAACTGCCCGAAGGTGTGAAGACCATCACCGCGGACATCAACAACGAGGAACAGGCTGCCAAGGCCCTGGAGGGCATGAGCTTCGACTGCGTGTGCGATTTCATCGGCTTCGTGCCTGCCCAGCTGGAGCGGGACTTCCGCCTGTTCAAGGGCAAGACCAAGCAGTTTATGTACATTTCCTCTGCCTCGGCATACCAGAAGCCCCTGGCGGATTACAAGATCACCGAGAGCACGCCCCTGCACAACCCCTACTGGGAGTACTCCCGCAACAAGATCGCCTGCGAGGAATACCTGATGAAGCAGTACCGGGAGAACGGCTTCCCGGTGACCATCATCCGCCCCAGCCACACCTATGACGAGCGCAACGTGCCCGTGGGTGCCCATGGCGACAAGGGCTCCTGGCAGGTGCTCAAGCGCATGATGGAAGGCAAGCCCGTGCTGATCCAGGGCGACGGCACCACCCTGTGGACCATCACCTTCAACACCGACTTTGCCAAGGCGTTCATCGGCCTGATGGGCAACGTGCATGCCATCGGCGAAGCGTACCACATCACCAGCGACGAATCCGTGACCTGGAACCAGATCTACGCCATCATCGCCGACGAGCTGGGCGTGGAGCTGAAGCCCTACTATGTGCCCTCTGATTTCCTGGATGCGGTGGGCAAGTATGATTACCGCGGCGGCCTGATTGGCGACAAGTCCAATACGGTGGTGTTTGACAACAGCAAGGTGAAGCGCGCTGTGCCTGGCTTTACCTGCACCGTCCGGGCCGACCAGGGCCTGCGCAAAACGGTGCGCCACATGCTGGCCACCCCTGAGCTGCAGCAGGACGACCCCGAGTTTGACCAGTGGTGCGACAAGGTGATCGCCGCCATGGAAGCCGCGAAGGAAGCCATTCTGAAATAAGCAAAACGACTCCCCCGTCCAACGCGTTATTATGTAGAGGAAGGTTTACCCCTCCTCGTCATGAGTCGCGGGAAATACAAGAAATTCAAGCAGTTATGGCTTGAAGGGAAACCTTCAAGTACATAGCTGCTTTTTCTATTGCAGCAGAAAGCGAGGATACCCC
>JAGBBA010000073.1 GCA_017938695.1 Clostridia bacterium
AAGGGCCGTTCGGCCCTTTCGAAACCCATGCGGAGGTACCAAACAAGGTGATCTCCGTGCATGGGTCACGGTGCGGAGGCTTCGCCCCGTTTCATGGGCGCATCGCGACGCGAGTAAGCAACAAAAAAACAGCCAGCTACATTGATCTTGTAGCTGGCTGTTTGCGTACCAAAGGGGGGGAGGTATCGGAGGTGGAACGCCTCCGATTCAATTCGTATCCGGCGGCTTTGCCGCCGGTGCGGGGCGTTTCCGGCTCTGCCGGAAACATACCTTACGCGAAGGAGCGGCCGTGGGCTTTAGCCCACAGCGACGTAGCGCCAAAACTCAACAAAGTGGCCTTCAGGCCACTTTGTTGAAGCGCAGCGCGCTATTAGTACATTCCGCCCATGCCGGCACCGCCAGCGGGAGCAGCGGGTTCGGGAGCAGGAATGTCAGCCACCAGGGATTCGGTGGTCAGAACCATCGCAGCCACGGAGGCAGCGTTCTGCAGAGCGGAACGGGTCACCTTGGTGGGGTCGATGATGCCGCGCTCGATCATGTCCACATATTCGCCCTTCAGAGCGTCGTAGCCATAGCCGGGCTTCTTGGCATTCTTGATGTTCTCCACGATCACGCTGCCGTCAATGCCAGCGTTCATGGCGATCTGACGGATGGGCTCCTCCAGGGCGCGCAGCACGATCTGCACACCGGTCTTGGCGTCGCCAGCGTAGTTGGCCAACTCAGCCTGCACCTGGGGCAGAACGCTCAGCAGAGCGATGCCGCCGCCGGGAACGATGCCCTCTTCAGTGGCAGCACGGGTGGCGGCCAGGGCGTCCTCAATGCGCAGCTTGCGCTCCTTCATTTCGATCTCAGTGGCAGCACCCACCTGGATCACAGCCACGCCGCCAGCCAGCTTGGCCAGACGCTCCTGCAGCTTTTCGCGATCGTAGTCGGAGGTGGTTTCGGCAATCTGAGCCTTGATTACGTTCACGCGGGCTTCGATGTCGGCCTTCTCGCCGGCACCGCCCACGATGGTGGTGTTTTCCTTGTTGACCTTCACCTGACGGGCACGGCCCAGCAGGGACAGGTCGGCTTCCTTCAGCTCCATGCCGGTCTCGGAGGAGATCACGGTGCCGCCGGTCAGAATAGCGATATCCTGCAGCATTTCCTTGCGGCGGTCGCCGAAGCCGGGGGCCTTGACAGCCACGCAGGTGAAGGTGCCGCGCAGCTTATTCACCACCAGGGTGGACAGGGCCTCGCCCTCAACATCCTCGGCGATGATCAGCAGCTTCTTGCCGGTCTGCACGACCTGCTCCAGGATGGGCAGCACTTCCTGGATGACGCTGATCTTCTTGTCGGTGATCAGGATCAGCGGATCGTCCAGCACGGCTTCCATCTTCTCGGTGTCGGTGACCATGTAGGCGGAGGCATAGCCGCGGTCGAACTGCATGCCTTCCACGGTGGTCATGCCGGTGGTCATGGTCTTGGATTCTTCCACGGTGATCACGCCGTCGGCACCCACGATCTCCATAGCGTCGGAAATCAGCTTGCCGATGGTTTCGTCAGCGGCGGAGTTAGCGGCAACCTGGGCGATAGCCTGCTTGCCGGTGATGGGCTGGGACAGGTTGCGCAGGCCTTCCACAGCGGCCTCAGTGGCAGCCTCGATGCCCTTCTTCAGCACCATGGGGTTGGCACCGGCGGCCAGGTTGCGCAGGCCCTCGCGGATGATGGCCTGGGCCAGCAGGGTAGCGGTGGTGGTGCCGTCGCCAGCCACGTCGTTGGTCTTGGTGGAAACTTCCTTCACCAGCTGAGCACCCATGTTCTCAAAGGGATCTTCCAGCTCGATCTCCTTGGCGATGGTCACGCCGTCGTTGGTGATCAGGGGAGCACCGTACTTCTTATCCAGAACCACGTTGCGGCCCTTGGGGCCCAGGGTGATTTTGACGGTATCAGCCAGAGCGTTAACGCCCTTTTCCAGGCTGCGGCGAGCCTGCTCGCCAAACTGAATCTGCTTAGCCATATGCAATAAACTCCTTTACTTGGTAGATAATGGTGGAACCTGTTTTGCAGCTTCCGGGAGGTGTCGGAGGGCTCGCAAGCCCTCTGACTTTGATCGTATCCTGCGGCTTTGCCGACGGGGCGGGGCGTTTTCAGCTCTGCTGAAAACATTCCTTACAAATCCGGACGACCTCTGGTTGGCCGGATTTGCGAATCTCGCCGAAAGCCTGCTTTCGGCGATTACTCAACAACTGCGAGGATGTCGCTCTGACGGACGATGATAATTTCCTCGCCATCCACCTTCACTTCGGTGCCGGCATACTTGGAATAGATGACCTTCTGGCCAACTTCCACCTGCATGGTGATTTCCTTGCCGTCCACCATGCCGCCGGGGCCAACGGCCAGCACCTGAGCCATCTGGGGCTTCTCCTGGGCAGCGGTGGTGAGGATCAGACCAGACTTGGTGGTCTCCTCGGCTTCAACATTTTTGATGACAACGCGGTCACCCAAAGGCTTCACGGTCATGATTTCATTTCCTCCTGACTCTTGGTTGGGGGTTGTTAGCACTCATTGTGGTCGAGTGCTAATTCGTACTTTGCTAATATACGCTATTTAAGGAAGATTAGCAACTGTGAAGGGTGGTAAAATCGGGTAAAATCAAGGAAAAATGGTTGAATAGATGCAAATATCTCGCAAATGCTTGCAATTTTGAAAAATCCGCAATTCATGGTACAATAGCAACAAGAGGAGGCTAAGCCATGACATTTGCCGAATTGCTTCTGCGCTGGTATGACCAGCATGCCCGGGTGCTGCCCTGGCGGGGGATCCACAACGCTTACCACACCTGGGTTTCGGAGACCATGCTCCAGCAGACCCGGGTGGAAACCGTGCTGGCGTATTACCCACGGTTTATTCAGCGTTTTCCCACGGTGGAAGCCCTGGCTGCAGCTCCTGAAGAGGATGTGCTGAAGCTGTGGGAGGGCCTGGGCTACTACCGCCGCGCGCGAAACCTTCACAAGGGTGCGCAGCAGGTGGCAGCGGAGTTCGGCGGCGTGATCCCCAGTGATGTAAAGGAGCTGCTGAAAATCAGCGGCATTGGCGAGTATACCGCCGGGGCCATTGCCAGCATTGCCTTTGACCAGAGCGTGCCTGCGGTGGACGGCAACGTGATCCGCGTGGTGAGCCGGGTGAAGGGCATCCGGGAAAACGTGGGCATTCCTTCGGTGAAACGGCTCATCGCCCAGGAAGCAGCTACACTCGTACCCCAAAGCAGGCCGGGGGATTTCAACCAGGCAATGATGGACCTGGGCGCAACGGTGTGCGTGCCCGGCACGCCCAGCTGTGAACGGTGCCCTGTGGCCGAGCTGTGCGACGCCTATCATGAGGGCGACGCAGAGGACATCCCCGAGCTGCCGCGCAAGAATCCGCCCAAGGTGATCGACTACGACCTGTGCCTGATCTTCAACGGCGACCGGGTGCTGATGCGCCAGCGTACAGAGCCTATGCTGCAAGGTCTGTGGGTATACCCCATGGTGGAAGATCACCACACCACAAAGCAGCTGCCCGCATTGGTGAAACGCCGCATAGGCCTTGCGGTAACGGATGTACAGCCAGCCGGCGAGGCAAAGCACATTTTCACCCACCAGGTGTGGCAGATGAAGCTCTACACCATGCAAACCACCGCTGAAGCCCCGGCAGGCTGGCGGTTTGTGACGATGGCGGAAATGCAGGAGCTGACAATCCCGACGGCGGTGAAGAAGGCGAAGGAAGTTGTAATTCGGAATTCGGAATGCGGAATGCGGAATTAAGTGTGGCCCTATATATGAAACAGCTCCGGCAAAGCATTGCCGGAGCTGTTTGTATTGTGGGCGAAGGTCGCTGCTTTTTCGGGGAGAGCGCGAGAGGGCGCTTTTTCTCAGAAAAAGCGGCCCTCTCGCACGCTGCACATTACACCTCTCCGCACAGGGCGCAGAACTTGTCGATCTCGTCCTTGATGATATCCAGGCTGGAACGCCAGAAATCGGGGTTGCGGACGTCGATGCCCACGCTGGCGGCCACATCGGCCACGGGGGCGGAGCCGCAGGAGCGCAGCAGCTGGTTGTAGGCAGGGACGAAGGCGGTGCCCTTTTGCAGGTACTGGGCGAAGACGCCCTTGCCGAACAGCTCGCCGAAGGCATAGGGGAAGTTGTAGAAGTTCAGGCCGGAAGAATAGTAGTGGCTCTTGCAGGCCCACATGTAGGGGTGGCGGATTTCCGGGTCGAGGCCGTCGCCGTAGGTGGCGTCCTGGGCGCGGAGCATGGCGTCCTTCAGCTCGTCCACGGTCATGGCGTGGTCGGCACGGGTGTCGATGACCTCGGTTTCGAAGAGGTAGCGGCTGAGGATATCCACGATGGTCTGGGTGGATTCGATCAGGGTGGCATCCAGCAGGGTGAGCTGCTCTTCGGCGGTGGCGGTCTTGAGTACCTCGTGGGCGAGGATGGTTTCGTTGAAAATGGAGGCGGTTTCGGCCAGGGGCATGGGGGTGTCGATCATGGCATAGGGCAGACCGGCCAGGCAGCGGTTATGCCAGGCGTGGCCCAGCTCGTGGGCGACGGTGCTCACATCGGAGAAGCTGCCCTGGAAGTTGGTCATCACCAGGGAACGGTCGGCATAATGCACGCCGGAGCAGAAGGCACCGCCGGTCTTGCCCTCACGGGGATAGATGTCGATCCACTTCTGCTGGAAGGCGTTATCCACAAAGACGGCCATGTCAGGGTTGAACTTGCCCAGCTCAGCCATGAGCTTTTCGCGGCATTCCTCAATGGTGTAGGTGCGGCTGGCGTTGCCTACGGGGGCAAACAGATCGTAGAAGGGCAGGCCGTTCTTGTGGCCCAGCAGCTTGGCCTTGGCCTTCAGGTAGCGGCGGAAGTGGGGCAGATACTCCTTCATGGCGGTGAGCATGGCATCCAGGGTGGCGCGGTCCAGGCGGCTGGAGTCCAGGGTCATGTCCAGGACGGAGTCGTAATTGCGGGCCTTGGCCAGGGTGCGGGCTTCCATTTTGATGGAATTCAAGCAGTAGGACATGGGCAGTTCCATCTTCTTGTAGGAAGCAATCTCGGCCTCGTAGGCATCCTTGCGGACGGAGGCATCGGCATCGTAGGCCATGCCGCGCACAGCAGGCAGGGGCAGGGACTGGCCGCGATAGTCCACGGTGTGGGTGGAGTCCAGCTTGTCGCGCAGCTGGGAGAAAGCACTGCCGCCGGAAAGCTGCATCTGCAGCATCCAGGGTTCCAGCTCGGGGGCGATGGTGTGCTTGCAGGATTCCACCATTTCCTTCAGGGCGAAGGCGATGGGCTGCAGCTTGGCAGAGGAGGCGATGAGCTCGTCCAGGTTGTCCACGCTGCCCACATAGCGGATGATGTTACTGTTCACCAGGCTGGCGTCGTTCATGATCAGGCTGAACTTGTCGCCGTACATGTCGGCGGTGGTGTTGGTGGCATCCACAGCGATGGTCAGGAAAATGAAGCTGCCGATGCGGTCGGCCAGGGCGTTGAGCTCCTCGGTGCTGTCGGCCAGCTTTTCCAGGCGGGCCAGGTGGGTGAGGGAAGCATCGTCCAGGATGGCCTGCTGGGCGCGGATTACCTCGGGTAGCTTGGCCAGGTCGGCCAGGAAGGCCTCGTCTTCAAAGCTCTGGTACAGGAAAGAAAGATCCCACTTACCGTTCATGATATTATTCCTCCAGTTCAAGGTGATCGATCAGCCGGTAGCCCATGGCCTCCACGTTGCGCTTGCCGGTTTCCCAAAGGTTGACATCGGCCAGGTGACGGGGCTCGTGGGCGTCCACGCCGAGGATCACCGTATTATCGTATTTCTTTGCATATTCCCAGAAGGGCTGGGACGGATAGCCCCGGGAAAAGCCCCGCAGCTGGGTATCCAGCCCCAACAGGTTATATTCGATGGGCATGTGCATTTCCCTTGCAGCCTGGCAGATCATATCGGTGGCTTGCTCGCAGGCCTTGGAAAACTCGTCATCCCGGCGGTGGCGCATGAAAAGATCCGGATGGGCAATGTAGCAGAACAGACCCGTGCGCATGGCGGCCACGGCAGCATCGGCATAGCGGAGCACGCCCTCGTCGGTCTGGCATTCCGGGCCGATGTAGGGGTTCGCCTCCTCGCTGTCGTTATAATGCGCGCCGAGGATGAAGTAGGACACCCCTGCGTCGCGCAGCCGCAGCATGTGGTCGCGGTAGCGGGGGAAATACTCGCTCTCCAAACCCAAGCGAATGTCAATCTGCCCGGCATAACGATGGCGCAGCTCCGTCACCGACTGCACATACCCCTGAAAGTCGCTCATGGGCATGCGGATGGGGCTGACAAATCCATTGGCGAAGGGCCACGGCGCATGATCGGCAAAGCCGAGAACGTCAAAGCCAGCACCCAAAGCAGCTTGAACGAAATCCTCGTCGCTGCCCATAGCATGCTGGCATCGTATCGTATGCGTATGATAATTCGTCTTCATATTGCTTCTTTCCCGCACAGACAGGAAATGTGCATGCTGTGCGAAAGTCGCTGCTTTTTCGGGGAGAGCGCGAGGAAGGTCAGGCAGCGCCGCCAGTGGCAGAAGCAGCAGCCTGACCTTCCAATGAGGCACAGAGGCCAGACGGTTTTAGCCGGATGGACGACAATGCCGAATTGTGAGGTGGGGCTTCTTTCAAAGAAGCCGCCTCTCTCGTATCTCGCACTCGTCCACTTAGAAGTTCTGATTCTGCCGTTGGGCGGCCAGGGCGGCGAGGCAGTTTTCCTTGCTGCGCTCGATGTGGGTGCCCATCAGCTTGGTGAAGCTTTCGAGGTCGCGGTTTTCCACGTATTCCACCAGCTTGTGGTGCTCCTCGTGGGCGGAAGAACGGCGGTTCTCCTGCTTGATGGCCATGGCAGAGAAACGGGTGATGAACTCGTCCTGGCTTTCGATGACGCGGAGAATGCGGTTCTGCCGGCACAGACGGGTCAGCTGACTGTGGAAGGAACGGGCCATGGGGGAGAGGGTTTCGATATCGCCGCGCTCCAGTACTTCGTCCATGTCCTTCAGGGCCTGCTTGAGTTCGGCAATGTCTTCAGCGGTGGCATTGCGGATGATGGCAGGCAGGGTGAGCATCTCCAGCGAATTGCGGATGGTATAGATCTCTTCAACATCGGCGATGGTGAAGGCGCGCACCACCACACCGCGGCGCAGCACGTATTCCACCAGGCCGTCACGCTCCAGCTTGCGCAGGGCTTCGCGCAGGGGGGTGCGGCTGATGTGCAGACGCTCGGCATAGTCGGTTTCCACGATCCGCTCGCCAGCGGGAATTTCGCCGGTGATGATCGCGTGCTTCAGCACCTCGTAGGCGATCTCACGGATGGGTCGGCTTTCCATCATCGGTTGAAAGAGCGAGTTGGTCATCATCAATGAAGCAGCTCCTTATCCTTCAGTACGGGTAAAAAGTGCACAATCATGTACATTGTATGCACTTTGTATACAAGGATAATACAATCCACATCCTATGTCAATAGCTTGCGGAAATTTTAACAGATATTTTCGAAAAAACAACTTTACAAATGTAACCTTCGGGTGTATACTCGATAAGGTTGTCAAAGCATCCTTTAAGGACAGCACCGTGAGGCTGGGAAGGTTCGCAGACATCAAAGATATATGTATGTGTACGCCTTTTCCTGCTGCAACGGAAGAGGCGTTTTCTTTTTGGACCGGCGGCCCAGGCCGCGCAAGGAGGTTGCGAATATGGCTGGAGGAATCCCCAAGGCTCAACTGATGAACGGTGAAGGCATGCAGCGTGCCCTGACCCGCATGGCCCACGAAATGATGGAACAGCTCGATCCGCTGGACAATGTGGTGATGGTGGGTATCCGCCGCCGCGGCGTTCCGCTGGCACAGCGTCTGGCCAACATCATTGAAAAGTATGAAAATGTCAAGATTCCCGTGGGCGAGGTGGACATCGCCAACTACCGCGACGACCTGGCCAACCGCGAACTGAAGGTGCAGGAGCAGAACATCCCCGTGGATGTGGCTGGCCGCATCGTGGTGCTGGTGGACGACGTGCTCCACACCGGCCGCACCGTCCGCGCCGCCATGGACGCCATTCTGGATCAGGGCCGCGCCCAGAAGATCCGCCTGGCCGTGCTCATCGACCGCGGTCACCGCGAGCTGCCCATCCGCCCCGACTTTGTGGGCAAGAACGTCCCCACCGCCCAGAGCGAGCGCATCGGCGTTCAAATGGAAGAAATCGACGGCGGCGACGGCGTAGCCCTGTACTAAAGGGGTTTCACCCCTTTAGAATCCCCGACCAAAGAGGGCTTCGCCCTCTCTGGACTCTCTGACCAAAGGGCCCTTCGGCCCTCTGGACTCCCATTCGGGTATGACTGAGTGGGTATGATTTCCTTATTTTGATGATCACCGGCCTGCCGGTTTTCATACGTCACTTCTTACTCGACGACTAAAGAGGAAGGAAGGTAAACTACCAATGGAAAAGAAACTCTCTCCTGCCAAGTTTGCTCTGCTGGGCTTCCAGCATGTGTTCGCCATGTTCGGCGCAACGGTGCTGGTGCCCACCCTGACCGGCCTGAGCGTCAGCGCGACGCTGCTGTTCGCCGGCCTGGGCACGCTGCTGTTCCACCTGATCACCAAGCGTAAGGTGCCCGCATTCCTGGGTTCCTCCTTCGCTTTCCTGGGCGGCTATGCCATGGTGCGCCAGGCTGTTGAAGGTGCCGCTGCCGAGGGTGCTGCCCTGAACTGGATCCCCTATGCCGGCATCGGCGTGGCTTGTGCTGGCCTGCTGTATGTGATCGTTTCCCAGCTGTTCCGCGTGTTTGGCGCGAACAAGGTTATGCGCTTCTTCCCCCCGGTGGTTACTGGCCCCATCATCATCTGCATCGGCATGATCCTGGCCAACTCCGCCATCAATAACTGCGCTGCTTCCTGGCCCATTGCCATTCTGGCCATTGCCATCGTGATTGTGTTCAACATCTGGGGCAAGGGCATGCTGAAGATCATCCCCATCCTGCTGGGTGTGGTTGGCTCCTATATCGTGGCTGCCCTGTTCGGCCAGGTGGACTTCACCCCCGTGAAGGAAGCTGCCTGGATCGGCCTGCCCGTCCAGATGAAGGACACCGTGTTCTCCTTCTTCTCCACCGGCATTGACGGCAGCCTGCTGGCTTCCGCCATCGCCATGATGATGCCCATCGCTCTGGCCACCATCATCGAGCACATCGGCGACATGTGCGCCATCTCCTCCACCGTGGGCGAGAACTTCATCGAAGAGCCCGGCCTGCACCGCTCCCTGATGGGCGACGGCCTGGCCACCGCCCTGGCTGCCCTGTTTGGTGCTCCTGCCAACACCACCTACGGCGAGAACACCGGCGTGCTGGCCCTGACCAAGGTGTACGATCCCAAGGTTGTGCGTCTGGCTGCCGTGATTGCTGTGGTCTTCTCCTTCTGCCCCAAGTTTGCTGCGCTGGTTTCCTGCATGCCCACCGCCACCATCGGCGGCGTGAGCCTGATCCTCTACGGCATGATCTCCGCTGTGGGTGTTCGCAACGTCGTTGAGAACCAGGTGGACTTCACCAAGAGCCGCAACGTGATTATCGCTGCCCTGATCATGGCCCTGTCCCTGGGCATTGCCTTCTCCAGTGCCGGTTCCATCGCCTTCTCCATCGGCGGCGTGAACATCAGCCTGTCCGGTCTGGCCGTGGCTGCCATCGTGGGCATTCTGCTCAACGCTGTCCTGCCCGGCAACGACTACCAGTTCGGCAAGAACGAGCAGGGCGACAAGTCCGTCAACTTCAAGGTGTAACCAGAGAGGGCTCTGCCCTCTCTGGACTCTCCCGCCAAAGGGCCCTTCGGCCCTCTGGACTCCCATTCGCGGTCGTGCGAGTGGGAGTTTTCTTTTGCGGGGCTGCGGTGCGAGGGGAGGGGCTTAGCAACTTGTTTCCTTATGATGATTATGTGCGGATAGGGGCGATCTGTGATGGCCGGTGCTGCGCATGAAAATAGCCGCTTCTTTCAGGGTGAAAGAAGCGGCTGTTTTGTGTTTCGGTCAGGATTTCTTCTGCTTCATCAGGGGCAGGCCGATGAGGATCAGGATGGGGAAGATCATGGCGACCAGCAGGCCGTTTTGCAGCACGCCGCCGGTGGCATTGGCCACCAGGCCCACCACAGTGGGGCCGGAGGAGCAGCCTAGGTCGCCGGCCAGGGCCATCAGGGCGTACATGGCGGTGCCGCCGGTGGGCAGGGCCAGGGCACCCATGCTGAAGGTGCCGGGCCAGAAGATGCCTACCGAGAAGCCGCACACTGCGCAGCCCAGCAGGGCGAACAGCGGATTGCCGCTGAAGGCTGCCACCAGGTAGCAGCACACGCACAGGGCCGCGCTGCCCATCATGAACTGCTTCAGCGGGATCTTGTCGCTGAACTTGCCGTACAGGGCGCGGGCGGTGCCCATCAGGATGGCGAAGGCGCAGGGCCCGGCCAGGTCGCCCATGGTTTTGCTCACCTTCAGGCCGCTTTCAGCAAAGGCACTGGCCCACTGGCTCATAGCCTGCTCGGAAGCACCGGCGCAGACCATCAGCACCATCAGCAGCCAGAAAACCTTCTGCTTGAACAGCCCGGTGATGGACATCTTCTTCTCTTCCTCGGCCACGATGGGATAGATAGGCACCTGGGTGAAATAGAATGTGTTGAACAGGGGGATCAACGCCCACAGGCAAGCCAGTACGGGCCAGCTGCCAATGCCGAAGATGGCGAAGAACGCTGTGGACACAACCACCAGGAACACATGCCCCCAGCAGTAGAAGGAGTGCAGCAGGCTCATGGCGGCCTCCTTCTTCTTGGTAGGGCAGGCTTCGACGATGGGGCTGATCAGCACCTCGATGATGCCGCCGCCGATGGCATACAGCACCACGGCGATCATAATGCCCGCGTAGGGGCTCATGATGGAAGGCAGCACTGCCAGGCCGATCAGACCAGCGGCGCAGGTAATATGTGCAGTGATGATGCAGGGCCGGTAGCCGATGCGGTCCACCACCTTGGCGGAGATCAGGTCAACGCCCAGCTGCACCAGAAAGTTGATGGTGGTGATCAGCGTGATCTGATCCAGCGACAGCCCGAAGGATGACGCAAAGGTCAGAAACAGCAGGGGAGCAAAGTTGTTGATGACGGCCTGGGTGATATAGCCCAGGTAACTGGCATAGATGGTGTGCTCGTAGCTCTGGCGGATGCGCTGAAGCATGTGCGGAGCCTCCTCGTGTGTAGTCGCGCCCATGATAGCACAAGTATAGGAAGAAAGACAATACATTTTCGAAATATGTTGTTGACATTCTTGAAAATGAGAGTATAATAACACATGAACAAATGCTCATATGTTATTCAAAGGAGCTGCTGATCATGAAAAAGACCTGGCCCATTGAAAACCTGGATTGCCCCAACTGTGCTGCCAAGCTGGAATGCGCTCTGAGCAGCCTGGAGCATGTGGATGCAGCAAACGTGAACTTTGTGAATAAGACGGTATCCATTACAGTGAAGGAGGAAGTCTTTGCCGAGGTGTGCCAGGCGGTGCTGGCGGAAACGGCCCGGGTGGAGCCGGAGGCCCGCATCATCATAGAAGAAGAGCACGGGCATCATCACGGTGGTGCCAGGCCCGTGGTGCTGTACCGGGTGGGCGCGGCGGCGGTGCTGCTGGCGGCGGGCCTGCTGGTGAAAGGCTGGCTGGGCGTGGTGCTGTTTGTGCTGGCCTATCTGGCGGTGGGATATGACATCCTGCTGGCGGCGGTACGGAACATCGGCCGGGGCCAGATCTTTGATGAAAACTTCCTGATGGCGGTGGCCTCGCTGGGCGCGATGCTCATGGGCGAATATGCCGAGGGTATTGCCGTGCTGGCCTTGTATCAGGTGGGCGAGTGGTTCCAGGAGCGTGCGGTGGACAAGAGCCGCGCGTCCATCGCCGCGCTGATGGATATCCGGCCGGATTATGCCAATCTGCTGGAAAACGGCCAGGCGGTGAAGGTTGCACCGGACGCCGTACAGGTAGGCCAGACGATCCTGATCCGCCCCGGCGAAAAGGTGCCGCTGGACGGCGTGGTGATGGAAGGCTCCTCCAGCCTGAACACCGTGGCCCTGACGGGGGAATCCCTGCCCAGGGATGTGGCTGAGGGCGACAAGGTGGTCAGCGGCAGCGTGAATCTGTCCGGACTTTTGACGGTGCAGGTCACCAGCGCATACGGTGAATCCACCGTGGCGAAGATCCTGCAGCTGGTGGAGGCATCCGGTGAAAACAAGGCGAAGGCGGAGAAGTTCATCACCCGTTTCGCCCGGGTGTACACGCCCCTGGTGTGCCTGGCGGCGGTGCTGCTGGCGGTGATTCCCCCGCTGTTTGACGGGCAGTGGATGATGTGGCTCCGCCGCGCGCTGACCTTCCTGGTGATCTCCTGTCCCTGCGCGCTGGTGATCTCCGTACCGCTGACGTTCTTCAGCGGCATCGGCGGGGCAAGCCGCAAGGGCATCCTGATCAAGGGTGCCAATTATATGGAAGCTTTGGCCGGTTTGAAGGCCGTTGTGTTCGACAAAACCGGCACCCTGACCCAGGGCAGCTTCAGCGTGACGGCGGTGAAACCCCGGGGCGTTGCGGAGGCGGAGCTGCTGGAAATGGCTGCCCTGGCGGAAAGTCACTCCAGCCATCCCATTGGCAAGTCGGTGATCGCGGCTTACGGCAAGGCGGTGGATCACAGCCGGGTGGCGGATGTGACGGAGCTTGCCGGGCAGGGCTTGTCTGCGCTGGTGGATGGCCGGACGGTGCATGTGGGCAATGCGAAGCTGATGGCAGGCCTTGGCTTGACGGTGGACGCTGCGCAGGAAACCGGCACCGTGGTGCATATGGCGGTGGATGGCACCTACTGGGGCCATCTGGTGATCGACGACGAGGTGAAGCCCACTGCGGCTGCGGCAGTGCAGGGCCTGAAGGAGAACGGCGTATCCCGGCTGGTGATGCTCACCGGCGACAGGCAGGCCGTGGCGCAGCGCATTGCAGACCAGCTGGGGCTGACGGAAGTCCATGCGGAACTGCTGCCGGAGGACAAGGTGCACCGCCTGGAAGCCCTGCTGGGCAATGGGCCGGTGGCCTTCGTGGGCGATGGCATCAACGATGCGCCGGTCTTGCGCCGGGCGGACGTGGGCATCGCCATGGGCGGCATGGGCAGTGACGCAGCCATTGAAGCCGCTGACGTGGTGCTGATGGATGACGATCCGGCCAAGCTGCCCCGGGCCATCGGCATTGCCCGGAAGACCATGGGCATCGTGCGGCAGAACATCGCCTTTGCCCTGGGGATCAAGCTGGCGGTGATGCTGATGGGTGCCCTGGGCGTAGCGAATATGTGGATCGCTGTTTTTGCCGATGTGGGCGTGGCCATGCTGGCGATTCTCAACGCCATGCGGGCCATGAAGTGAAAAGTGCTGCATTGCCCTGTATGCAAAGGCCTCCGTGCGAGTGACTCGCGCGGAGGCCTTTGCTGATTATTGCACCTGCACATGCTTGCGCATATGCAGCAGGGCGTTTTTTTCCAGCCGGGACACCTGGGCCTGGCTGATGCCGATCTCCCCGGCAACTTCCATCTGGGTGCGGCCTTCAAAGAAGCGCAGCCGCAGGATCTTTTTTTCCCGGTCGTTCAGGCGTTGCAGGGCATCCTTGATGGAAATCTCCTCCAGCCAGTTTTCATCCTTGGTGTTCTCATCCTTCACCTGATCCATGATGTACAGCGCATCGCCGCCGTCGTTGTAAACGGGCTCAAACAGGCTGACGGGGTCCTGGATGGCTTCCAGGGCGAAGACCACATCCTCCCGGGGGATCTGCATCTCGGCGGCGATTTCGGTCACGTCGGGCTCGCGGTTCCACCGGGCCTGGAGGCGGTCGCGGGCCTGCAGGGCTTTGTAGGCGGTGTCGCGCATGCTGCGGCTGACGCGGATCACATTGTTGTCGCGCAGGTAGCGGCGGATCTCGCCGATGATCATGGGTACGGCGTAGGTGGAGAAACGCACATTTTGGCTGGTGTCGAAATTGTCCAGGGCTTTCATCAGGCCGATGCAGCCCACCTGGAACAGATCATCCACATTTTCACCCCGGCCGGAGAAACGCTGGATCACGCTGAGCACCAGCCGGAGATTGCCCTGGATAAACTCGTCCCGGGCGGCCTTGTCGCCGCCGTGCACCAGTGGGAACAGCTCCCGCATGCGCTCGTTGGAAAGCACCGGAAGGGTGGAGGTATCCACCCCGCAGATCTCAACCTTGCCGTAAGCCATACTGTATAGCCTCCTGCACAACTGATACACAGAGTATGGCACCATCGCCGGAGGGATATTCAGCCTCGGCAAAAGGGGACAAAACAAGTGGGGATGCGCGGCAAAACGCGCACAGTGAAGCTATATGTGCACCATCAGCCGCTGGCCCGCATCATTTCGCCGTGGAGCCGCTGCAGAATGCGCTTTTCCAGCCGGGAGATGTAGCTCTGGCTGATGCCCAGCACGTCGGCCACTTCCTTCTGGGTCATTTCCGGCTGGCCGCCCAGGCCGAAGCGCAGGTTCATGATCTTCTGCTCCCTGGGGGAGAGATGGCTGAGGGCGGCGAAGAGCATCTGCTTTTCAGCGTTTTCCTCCATGCCGCGGTAGACGGTATCGCTGTCGGTGCCCAGCACATCGGAAAGCAGCAGCTCATTGCCGTCCCAGTCGGTTTTCAGGGGCTCGTCCAGGGAAACCTCCACCTTCGTGCGGGAGAACCGCCGCAGGAACATGAGCACCTCGTTCTCGATGCAGCGGCTGGCATAGGTTGCCAGCTTGATCTTTTTCGAGGGGTCAAAGGTGTTGACAGCCTTGATCAGCCCGATGGTGCCGATGGAGATCAGGTCCTCCAGCATGACACCGGTGTTCTCAAACTTACGGGCGATGAACACCACCAGGCGCAGGTTACGCTCGATGAGCGTTTGCCGGATGGTGCCGTCGTCCTGGTGCAAGCGGGCGCAGAGGGCTTGCTCTTCCTCCAGGGTGAGGGGCGCGGGGAGGGGATCGGGGCCGCCGATGTAATACAGCTCCCTGGAGGTGAGGCGGGAGAGCAGCTCGGTGAGGCGTTCACGGGCGATGGCATAAAGGCGGAAGGTTATGGACATAGGGATATACCTCCTTGTGCTGATGATAAAAGACAGGCCGGCAAAAGGGCCTGGAAACCGCTGTATCCATCGGGGCTGAGGCCAATGACGGCGGATACGGTCTGCCAGCCCTGGGGCAGAAGCAGCCGCACCGCTTTAGGCCGGAACACCGGCATCAGCGATGAACCGGCGATGGTGCGCACGCTGATCAGCCGCATGCCCTGGGTGAGCCTCCCGGGGTGGAGGCAGGGCAGCAGTTTGGCGGCAGCCGCCTGGGAAATGACGATCACCGGCAGCTGGGTGATGGGGTCGCGCAGCAGATTGCCGCTGTCCACCAGGGCGGTGAGCTCCATACGAAAACCGGCATAGGTGATCTCCACCGAAACGCAGGGGGTATTGCCATCCGTGGGCAGCAGGTGCGCCAGCAGCGGCAGCAGGGCGAAGAGCATCAGCACCAGCGGCGTGCGCATCAGCCCAAAGCCGCCCAGCAAACGCCCACACCCGGCCATCAACAGCTCCAGCACCAGGCTGGTGAACACCATGCGCCTGCGCTGGCTGTGGGGCACATGCGGCCAGGCCCCCAATGGCGCGAGAACGGTGATCCCCACCAGTGCAGGCATACGCAGCATGATGCTGCCCACCATGGTGCATGCTAAGCATATGCCTCCGCAAATGAAAGCCACGATGCTAAGACGCAACGGCGAGGCCTTCCTCAGCCCCATGCAAAGCCCCTGACTGAGCAGCAAGCTCCACGCGCAAGCTGCCTGCTGCAAAAGAAAAAGCCACGCGCTCACCCTACCGCCCCTTTCGTGAAGCGAGTATAGCAAGCCGACCAGCCGCCAGGCGTCGAAAGAGTGTGCGAAAAAAGGGGAAAACTGTGAATTAGGAATTATGAATGATGAAGGATGAATGCTGAATGATGAATGCAGTGTGTGGCGGCGAAGCAGCATGTATCGCGTCGCGGTGCGCCCGTTGCGCACCGTGACCCCAGGGAAAAGCAGCCAAGCAAGACCACCCCGAGCGGGATTCTTAAGGGTCGAAGACCCTTAAGCAGGGTTTCCAAAGGGGCAGAGCCCCTTTGGTCGGGGGGGAGTCCAGAGGGGGACGAAGTCCCCCTCTGGCGCATAGGATGAAGAGGAGGTTTATGCATGAATGCATAAATTTTTCCTGTAAGGGTTGACTTCCGGGAGGGAGTGTGACATGATGAAACGTGGAGAGATCTATCGGGCTGATCTGGATCCGGTGGTGGGCTCTGAACAGGGCGGGATACGGCCGGTGGTGATCATCCAGAATGATATAGGCAACCAGCATTCGACTACGGTGATCGTGGCGGCGGTGACCACACGCAGCAAAAAGGCGAATCTGCCGGTGCACGTGGCGATCACGGCAGAAGAAAGCGGGCTGAAGTGTGACTCGGTGGTGCTGCTGGAACAGGTGCGGACGCTGGAAAAGTCGCGGCTGAGCAAGTATCTGGGCTGCCTGGACAGGGACGCCATGCGGCGGATCGACCGGGCACTGGCCTTATCATTAGGAACAAATTGATATAGCAACAGGCGGGCCTGCACTGCGGGCCCGCCGATGAACACAGGAGGCTTTATGAATCTGCATGAGAAACTGAGTGGGAAAATCCCGCATTTTGATGCCTTGATGGCCTACGGGCAGATCATTCTGGGCTGCATCATTGGCGGCGCGGCGTATCCGCTGTTTCTGGTGCCCAATAATATTGCGCCCGGCGGCCTGAGCGGCTTGGCGATGATATTGAACTACATCTTCCACTGGCCGGTGGGTATGACCAGCCTGATCATGAACATTCCGCTGTTTCTGGTGGGGTACAAGGCCATGGGCAGGGTGTTCGTGTGGCGCAGCCTGGTGGCGACGCTGCTGTTCTCGCTGTCCATTGACCTGATCAAGCTGGAGCCTATGACGGTGGACCCGCTGCTGGGTACGCTGTACGGCGGCTTATTGCTGGGCGCGGGCCTGGGGCTGATCCTGCGCGGCGGCGCGACCACCGGCGGCACGGACATGATCGCCCGGCTGGTGCACAGCAAGGCACCGTTCATCACGGTGGGGGCGTTCCTGTTCATGATCGACTGCGTGGTGGTGATCCTGGCCGGTGTGGTGATGGGCACCTCTGAGGGCCTGTACGCGCTGATTTCCATTTTTATTTCGTCCAAGGTGATCGACGTGGTGATGGCGGGCTTCTCGTCGAACAAGGCGTGCTTTATCATCACGCCCAACTGGGATAAGGTGACGGAGCGCATTCTGAAGGACATGGATCGCGGTGTGACGCAGCTGACGGCCAGGGGAGCCTACTCCGGCAAGGAGAACCCGGTGGTGCTGTGCGTGGCCAGCCGCCAGGAGGTGGCCCGTTTGAAGGATATTGTCCGTGAAGAGGACGAAATGGCCTTCATGTTTGTGACCGAGGCCCACGAGGCACTGGGCGAGGGATTCTCCCGGCTGACAGGCGAAAATTGACAAGGAACATCCGGCGCAGGCTGGAAAGGGCGAAAAATAACGACAAACCTCTTTCAAAAATGAATGAAGTCTGCTATAATGTGTACATAAGGCACATGTGTGCTGAAAAACAAGGAGGAGACAATCATATGAAGAAGCTTGTTTCTCTGATGCTGGCAGTCGTCATGCTGCTGGGCGTGGTGTCCTTCGCCAACGCTGAGGAAACCTACCGCATCGCCATGATCACCGACTACGGCGACATCACCGACCAGTCCTTCAACCAGACCACCTGGGAAGCTGTTGTGAAGTTCGGCACCGACAACGGCATCGACTACAAGTACTACAAGCCCGACACCAACGATACCGCTGGCCGCGTTGCCAAGGTTGAGCTGGCCATCGCTGACGGCTACAACGTCATCGTGATGCCCGGCTACGCTTTCGGCGGCACCATCGCTGAGATCTCCGGCGAGTATCCCGAAGTGAAGTTCATCGCTCTGGACGTGGGCGTGGGCGACCTGCTGGAAGGCGGCGTGCCGCTGAAGGGCCAGGCCTATGACTACAACCCCGACAACTGGACCCTGACCGACTATGTGCACATGGACAATGTGTACTCTGCCATCTATCAGGAAGAGCTGTGCGGCTACATGGCTGGCTACGCTGCTGTGAAGCTGGGCTACACCGAGCTGGGCTTCCTGGGCGGCATGGCTGTTCCTGCCGTTATCCGCTACGGCTTCGGCTTCGTGCAGGGCTGCGACGCTGCTGCCAAGGAGCTGGGCATCAACGTGAATGTGAAGTACGTGTACGGCAACCAGTTCTTCGGCGATGCTGATATCACCGCTTACATGGACAACTGGTACCAGAACGGCACCCAGATCGTGTTCGCCTGCGGCGGCGGCATCTACACCTCCGCTGTTGACGCTGCCAAGAAGGTCGAAGGTGCCAAGGTCATCGGCGTTGACGTTGACCAGGCTGCTGTGATCACCAACTATGCCGCTGGCGAAGGCGCTTCCGAGGAAGAGCTGGCCAAGTGGGCTGACCTGACCGTGACCTCCGCCATGAAGGGCCTGGCCCCCACCACCATCGACACCCTGACCGATGTGGTGCTGAACGGCAACTGGGCCAACTACGCTGGCAAGATCGACAACCTGGGCCTGGTGGGCGAAGATCCCGACGCCAACTACGTGCAGATCGCCGGCAGCACTCAGTTTGCTGAGGGCAAGTTCACTGCCGAAGATTACAAGGCTCTGGTGAAGGGCATGCTGGAAGGCACCATCGTCGTTTCCAACGATATCGTGGCCGAGCCCGCTGTGACCAACGCCACCGTGGAATACCTGGGCAACATCAAGTAACAAACACAAAAGAGAAGCAGGCTTCGGCCTGCTTCTTTTTTGTGTGAATGATGAATGATGAATTGAAAGTGTGGCCATATCTGCGCGGCACACAAACCAAATTCCTAATTCATAATTAGGAAAAAGCATTTTACAAAAAACCGCATTGTATGCTATACTGTTCGTAGATATGCTGAGCAATACAGCGCAACGTGAAATGAATAGCCGCTGTGCTGTTAAAGGAGGTTAAGGAGTTTGGAACAGTATGCAGTAGAAATGCTGCACATCACGAAGCGATTCCCCGGTATCATCGCCAATGATGACATCACCCTGCAGCTGAAAAAGGGCGAGATCCATGCTCTGCTGGGCGAGAATGGTGCGGGTAAATCGACGCTGATGAGCGTGCTCTTTGGCTTGTATACGCCCGAGGAGGGCGAGATCCGCATGGACGGCCAGGCCGTCAAAATCCGCAACCCTAACGATGCCAACGCACGGGGCATCGGCATGGTGCACCAGCACTTCAAGCTGGTGGAGTGCTTCACCGTGCTGGATAACATCATCATGGGTGTGGAACCTACCAATAAGCTGGGCTTTTTGCAGAAGAAGCATGCCCGGGAAAAGGTGCTGGCCATGTCCGAAAAGTATGGCCTGCATGTGAACCCCGATGCGCTGATCTCCGATATCACCGTGGGCATGCAGCAGCGTACCGAGATCCTCAAGATGCTGTACCGTGAGAACGATATCCTCATCTTCGACGAACCCACCGCTGTGCTGACGCCCCAGGAGATCGACGAGCTGATGCAGATCATGAAGAACCTGGCGGCGGAGGGCAAGTCCATCCTGTTCATCTCCCACAAGCTGAACGAGATCATGGCTGTGGCGGATCGCTGCTCGGTGCTGCGCAAGGGCAAGTACATCGGTACGGTGGAGATCAAGAACACTACCAAGGCCGAGCTGTCCCGCATGATGGTGGGCCGCGACGTGAAGTTCGCCGTGGACAAGGAAGAAGCCAAGCCTGCCGACGTGGTGATGGATGTGCAGCACATGACGGTGGCCTCCAAGCAGCATGATAACGATGCTGTGCGCGACGTGTCCTTCCAGGTGCGCCGGGGCGAGATTGTGTGCATCGCCGGTATCGACGGCAATGGCCAGAGCGAGCTGGTCTTCGGCGTCACGGGTCTGGAGCCCCTGAAGAGCGGCAAGATCACCATGTGCGGCCAGGACATCACCAAGGCTCCCATCCGCAAGCGTTCCACCTCCGGCATGAGCCACATTCCGGAGGATCGCCACAAGCACGGCCTGGTGCTGGATTACACCCTGGAGGACAACATGGTGCTTCAGCGGTACTTCGAGCCCCAGTTCACCAACGGCATCGGCTTCCTGAAGCGCGGCGCGATCCATGCCTACGCCGAAAAGCTGATCGACCAGTATGACGTGCGTTCCGGTCAAGGCGCGGTGACTGTTGCCCGCAGCATGTCCGGCGGCAACCAGCAGAAGGCCATCATCGCCCGCGAGATCGACAAGGATCCGGAGCTGCTGGTGGCTGTGCAGCCCACCCGCGGCCTGGACGTGGGTGCCATCGAGTATATCCATCAGCAGATCGTGGCCCAGCGCGACGCGGGCAAGGCGGTGCTGCTGGTGAGCCTGGAACTGGACGAAGTGATGAACGTTTCCGATCGCATCCTGGTGATGTACGAGGGTGAGATCGTGGGCGAGTTTGATCCCAAGAAGGTTACGGTGGAAGAACTGGGCCTGTACATGGCAGGCGCAAAGAGGGAAGGGGTGGCACAATGAAAAAGAAGCATTCTTCGATCCTTCGCTTTGAAGGCGTGCAGACCCTGCTGGCCTCGCTCCTGTGCATCCTGGGCGGTCTGCTGATCGGCTTTATCGTGCTTTTGATCATTGAGCCCAGCGGCGCGTGGGAGGCCATTACCTCCGTGCTGGAGAGCTACTTCCGCTATCCCAGCGCGAAGCTGCAGCTCAAGTACCTGGGCCAGACCCTGACCCGCACGGCTCCGCTGTTGATGTGCTCGCTGTCGGTGCTGTTTGCCTATAAGGTGGGCATGTTCAACATCGGCGCGGCGGGCCAGTATGTGGCTGGTGCCTGCGCAGCCCTGTATGTGGGCATTGCCTTCCACATGCCCTGGTGGGTGTGCATGCTGGCCGCCATCCTGGCCGGTGCCCTGCTGGGTGCCGTGAGCGGCATGCTGAAAACCTTCTGCAATGTGAATGTGGTTATCTCCGGCATCATGCTCAACTGGATCGCCCTGTATGTGACCAACATGGTGCTGAGCACCGAGGGCGTCAAGAACCCCATGAGCCCCTACACCATGCAGCTGCGCGGCGTGAACCCGGGCGGTCTGATCCCCCAAATGGGCCTGAACACCCTCTTCGGCAATGAAAAGAGCGTGACCATCGCCATCCCCCTGGCCATCATCATGGCCATTGTGGTGTGGGTGATCCTGAACAAGACCAAGTTCGGTTATGAGCTCAAGGCCACTGGCTACAACTATCATGCGGCCAAGTACAGCGGCATGAAGGAAAACCAGAACATCATCATGACCATGATGATCGCCGGTGCGCTGGCCGGTATGGGTGCGGCCCTTTTGTACCTCACCGGTATCGAAGAGTGGGAAACCACCATTTCCTCTGTGCCTGCCATGGGCTTCAACGGCATTGCCGTGGCCTTCCTGGGCGGCCTGAGCCCCATCGGCTCGATCCTGGCAGCGTACTTCATTCAGCACATCACCATGGGCGGCGGCAACGTGGACCTGAGCGTTTACTGCGCGCAGATTTCCAGCCTGATCTCCAGCCTGATCATCTTCCTGTGCGCGTTCGTGGCCTTCTTCAAGCTGGCGATCAAGAACCACTTGCGCAAGCGTGACGAAGCGGCTGCAGCGGCCGCACTGCCCAAGAAGGGAGGCGACAACGCATGATCCTGCTTTTGCAATACACCCTGCTGTTTGCCTCGGTGCTGCTGCTGGTGGCTCTGGGCGGCTGCTTTTCTGAACGCAGCGGCGTGATTAACATCGGCCTGGAGGGCATCATGGTCATCGGTGCCCTGGGCGGTGCCCTGGTGATGAAATTCCTGCCTGCCGAAATGGGCGCGCCCATGATGATCACGGCGACCATTCTGGCCAGTGCGCTGGCGGGCATGCTGTATTCTCTTCTGCTGGCGGTGGCGGCCATCAACTTCAAGGCTGACCAGACCATCACCGGTACGGCCATGAACATGCTGGCCACCGCTGGTGCCACCGTGGCTGTGAAGGCCATGAACACTGCTGCTTCCGGCGGCAGCGACGTGTCTTCCGACATCATTTACACCCGTGCCCGCGATATGTTCATCGTGCGCTTTGGCAATTTCGAGTTCAACTGGTTCATGGTGGTGGCCTTGGTGGCCCTGCTGATCTCCTGGGTGCTTTTGTACAAGGTGAAGTTCGGCCTACGGCTGCGTGCCTGCGGCGAGCATCCCCAGGCGGCGGACAGCGTGGGCATCAATGTGTACAAGATGCGCTACGCTGGCGTGCTGATCTCCGGCATCCTGGGCGGCATTGGCGGCATTGTGTACATCACTGCTGGCGTCAGCTCCTGGAAGTTCGAGAACGGCGTGGCGGGCTTTGGTTTCCTGGCCCTGGCCGTAATGATCTTCGGCCAGTGGAAGCCCTTCAAGATCGCCCTGGCGGCCCTGCTGTTCGGCTTCTTCCGCGCCCTGGGCAACGTGTACACCGGCTTCGACTTCCTCAAGAACCTGAACCTTCCCAGCGGCGTGTACAACATGCTGCCCTACATCATCTCCCTGATCGTCCTTGCCCTCACCAGCAAGAGCTCCCTTGCTCCCAAGGCTGAAGGCATTCCCTACGACAAAGGCAGCCGTTGACCAGGGGCTTTGCCCCTGCCAGAGGGGCGTCGCCCCTCTGGACACCCCACGAAGGGCTTTCAGCCCTTTCGAAACCCATCCTGCGGTTATCTCGCAGGGTGGGTTTTCTGTTGGGGCCACGGCGCGGGGTCTTCGCTCCATTTCTTTCGGGCGCGCCGCGACGCGGGGAGTGTAGGGGTTTGTCTTATTCTGCCGAATTGAGGCCATTGAGGACAAATGCGAAACGAAACATTACAAAACTCAAAAAACGTTCGGATTTGTATTGACATGTGGTAACGGTTACGGTAAAATGAATCGTAATGTTTTGCAGGAGGTATCCGCATGTTGATGCTGTGTATGAGCTGGAGCAAGCGTTGTACCTTCTACCGCCATACCTTTTTCCAGGATAGCAGGAGCGCAGTGTAACTTCTTACGCTGAGCTCTTTTATTGTGGAAAGACTTCCCGATTCAGAAAGGAAGAACGATATGAAAAAAGTTGCCATCATCATGGGAAGCGACAGCGACCTGCCCGTTTTGAAGCCTGCCTTCGAGCAGCTGCGCAAGCTGGACATTCCCTTTGAAGCTCATGTTTATTCTGCTCACCGCACCCCTGTGGAAGCGGCTGAATTTGCCCGCAACGCCCGTGATAACGGCTTTGGCGTGCTGATCGCCGCTGCTGGTAAGGCGGCCCATCTGGCCGGTGCCCTGGCTGCGCAGACCACCCTGCCCATCATCGGCATTCCGGTGAAGTCCTCCACCCTGGACGGCCTGGATGCCCTGCTGTCCACCGTGCAGATGCCCTCCGGCATGCCGGTGGCGACCGTGGCCATCGACGGCGCGGCCAATGCTGCCCTGCTGGCTGCCCAGATGATCGCCATCGAGGATGCTGACCTGGCTGCCAAGCTCAACGCCCAGCGCAAGGCCCAGCATGATGCTGTCATCGCCAAGAACGACGCGCTGGTCATCGACTAAGCCAAAAAGACGAACATTCCACCTTTATTCCGATCCGAACGTTTGATAGGAGATGGATGCTTATGATGGATAAACTCCATGAGGAGTGCGGTGTATTTGGTATTTTCCGCCGCTCGGACGATACGGTTGTGCCGGAGACCTACCACGCACTCTACGCCCTGCAGCACCGTGGCCAGGAGAGCTGCGGTATTGCGGTGAATACCGACGGTGTGATCACCTGCCACAAGGGTCCCGGCCTGGTGAATGAAGTTTTCACCCGTGAAACCCTGCTGAAAATGCAGGAGGGCCACATGGCCATCGGCCACTGCCTGTATGGCTCGGTGGGCAATGCCAGTGAGAACATCCAGCCGCTGCTGATCAACCACATGAAGGGTGCCATGGCCCTGGCCCACAATGGCTGCCTGACCAATGGCCTGGAGATCCGCGAGGAGCTGGAAAAGAAGGGCATGATCTTCCATACCTCCTCCAACAGCGAAGTGATCGCCTACGCCATCATTCAGGAACGGGTGCGCTGCGGCTCCATTGAAGAGGCTGTCCGCGCTGCCATGAAGGTCATCAAGGGTGCATACTCCCTGGTGATCATGAGCCCCACCAAGCTCATCGCTGCCCGCGACCCCCAGGGCATCCGTCCGCTGTGCATGGGCACCATGGGCGATGATGTGGTGTTCGCTTCTGAATCCTGCGCATTCAATGCCATTGGTGCCACCTTCCAGCGGGATATTGAGCCCGGCGAAGTGGTGGTTGTCACCAAGGACGGCGTGAAGAGCTACAAGCCGGAAGTGAAGGAAAAGACCGGCCTGTGCGTGTTTGAATACATCTACAATGCCCGGCCCGATTCCGTCATCGACGGTGCCAGCGTGCATGAGGCCCGCCTGCAGGCCGGTGCCTTCCTGGCCCAGGAGCATCCCGTGGAGGCCGATGTGGTCATCGGCGTGCCGGACAGCGGCCTGGACGCTGCCCTGGGTTATGCCCGGGAGAGCGGCATTCCCTACGGCATTGGCTTTATCAAGAACAAGTACATTGGCCGCACCTTCATCCAGCCCACCCAGAAGGAGCGGCAGGATGCGGTGCGCATCAAGCTAAACGTGGTTTCTGCCACGGTGAAGGGCAAGCGCGTGGTGATGGTGGACGACTCCATCGTCCGCGGCACCACCTCCATCCCGATCATCAAGCTGCTGCGGGACGCCGGTGCCAAGGAAGTGCACATGCGGCTTTCCTCTCCGCCTTTCATCCGTCCTTGCTACTTCGGTACGGATGTGGCCTCGGTGGAGAACCTGATCGCCGCCAACCACACCATTGAGGAGATCCGCGACATCATCGGCGTGGATTCCCTGGGCTACCTGTCCGTGGAGGCTTGCGACAAGCTGGCCAAGGGCTGTGGCCTGAGCTTCTGCAAGGGCTGCTTCACCGGCGAGTATCCGGTGGATCCGCCCAAGTGCGACCAGACGCCCCGGCATGAAAAACCTATTTGACATATAAGCGACGCATATAGAAGGAGGATCTTCCCATGAAGAGCGAGAGCGCAAGCTACAAGGCAGCCGGTGTGGACATCGTTGCCGGTTACCAGGCTGTGGAGCTGATGAAGAAGCACGTGGCCCGCACCAAGAACGAGGGCTGCATGGATGATATCGGCGGTTTCGGCGGCCTGTTCGGCCTGAACCTGGAGGGCATTAAGACCCCCGTGCTGGTTTCCGGCACCGACGGTGTGGGCACCAAGATCAAGCTGGCCATGCTGCTGGACAAGCACGACACCATCGGTATCGACTGCGTGGCGATGTGCGTTAACGACGTGATCTGCTGCGGTGCCAAGCCCCTGTTCTTCCTGGACTACATTGCCTGCGGCAAGAACTATCCTGAGAAGATCGCCTCCATCGTGGCTGGCGTGGCCGAGGGCTGCGTCCGTGCCGGTTCTGCGCTGATCGGCGGCGAAACCGCTGAGCATCCCGGCATGATGCCTGACGAAGATTACGACCTGGCTGGCTTCTCCGTGGGTGTGGTGGACAAGGATAAGATCATTGACCACAACACCATGAAGGCTGGCGACGTGATGATCGCCCTGCCCTCCACCGGTGTGCACTCCAACGGCTTCTCCCTGGTGCGCAAGGTCTTCGGCCTGGATGATCCCAACGCCAGCGACCGCACCTATCCCGAATTGGGCGACAAGTCCCTGTGGGAAACCCTGCTGACCCCCACCAAGATCTATGTGAAGTCCGTGATGGCTCTGCTGAAGGAAATCCAGCCCCGTGCCATCAGCCACATCACCGGCGGCGGCTTCTATGAGAATATCCCGCGTGCCCTGCCCGAAGGCCTGTGCGCCAAGATCAAGAAGAGCGATGTGCGTGTGCTGCCCATCTTCGACATCATTGCCCGTGAAGGCAACGTGCCCGAGCGCGACATGTACAACACCTACAACATGGGTGTGGGCATGCTGATCACCGTGGCCAAGGAAGACGCCGACAAGGCCCTGGAAATCCTCCACGCCAACGACGAGCCCGGCGCGTACATCCTGGGCGAGATCGTGGAAGGCGAGAAGGGTGTGGAACTGTGGTAAGAGTTGCTGTACTGGTTTCCGGCGGCGGCACCAACCTGCAGGCCATCATTGATGCGCAGCTCCGGGGCGAGCTGGGCGGCGGCGAGATCGCTGCGGTGATCTCCACCAAGGAAGGTGCTTACGCCCTGGAGCGGGCCGCCAAGGCTGGCATTCCCGGCTATGTGATTCCCCGCAAGGCCTATGAATCCAACCAGGCCATGACCATCGCGCTGGTGGAAAAGCTCAAGGAGCTGGATATCCAGCTGGTGGTGCTGGCAGGCTGCATGGTGATCTTCTCCCATGAGCTGGTGGACAATTACCCCAACGCCATCATGAATGTGCATCCGGCGCTGATCCCTTCCTTCTGCGGCAAGGGTTTCTACGGCCTGCATGTGCATGAAGCCGCACTGAATTACGGCGTGAAGCTTTCCGGTGCCACGGTGCACTTTGTTTCCGAAGAGTGCGACGGTGGCCCCATCATCGCCCAGAAGGCTGTGCCTGTGCTGGAAGGCGATACCCCTGAAACCCTGCAAAAGCGCATCATGGAGGAAGCTGAATGGAAGCTGCTTCCCGAAGCGATTTCCCTGTTCTGTCAAGGCCGGATCACTGTGGAAGGCCGCAACGTGAGGATCAACTGAGGAGGAACAACCATATGCAGACCTACGATTTGAACGAACTCCTTGCTGGCAATACCTATCCCGGCCGCGGCATCGTGCTGGGCTTGGACGAAACTGGCGAAAACGCTGTGATCGTGTACTTCATCATGGGCCGCAGCGTCAACAGCCGCAACCGCATCTTTGAAGAAACCGATGAGGGCATCATCACCAAGGCCTATGACGAGAGCAAGATGACCGATCCCCACCTGATCATCTACGCCCCCGTGCGCGCCCTGCCCGACGGCATGACCACCATCGTCACCAACGGCGACCAGACCGATACCATCTACGATTTCATGAAGGACGGCAAGACCTTCGAGGATGCCCTGCGCACCCGCACCTTCGAGGATGACCGCCCCAACTGGACCCCCCGCATCTCCGGCGTGGTGAAGGTGGAGGACGGCAAGGCCGAATACAAGCTGTCCATCCTCAAGAGCGACTGCGGCGACGAGAACAGCGTCCTGCGCTACTTCTACGACTACTGCCAGCCCAAGGCGGGCGAGGGCCGCTTCATCCATACCTATGTGGGCGACGGTAACCCCATTCCTTCCTTCGAGGGCGAGCCTGAGAAGGTGACCCTGAAGGGCGATATCGAGCAGCTGGCCCTGAACACCTGGCAGAACTTGAATGAGGACAACAAGGTTTCCCTGTATGTTTCCTTCATCAATCTGAAGAACGGCGAAACCGACAGCATTATTATCAACAAGCACGAGCAGGATGAGGAGTGAGAACCATGACGGAACTGGAACTGAAGTATGGCTGCAACCCCAACCAGAAGCCTTCCCGTATTTTCATGAACGAGGGCCAGCTGCCCATTGAGGTGCTCAATGGCAAGCCCGGCTATATTAACTTCCTGGACGCCCTGAACGGCTGGCAGCTGGTGAAGGAGCTGAAGGAGGCCACCGGCCTGCCTGCTGCTGCTTCTTTCAAGCATGTGAGCCCCGCCGGTGCCGCCGTGGGTATGCCCCTGGACGAGACCCTGCGCAAGATCTACTTCGTGGGCGACGTGGAGCTGTCCCCCCTGGCCTGTGCCTATGCCCGCGCCCGCGGTGCTGACCGCATGTCCTCCTTCGGCGACTGGATCAGCCTTTCCGACGTGTGCGACAAGGCCACCGCGCTGCTGATCAAGCCCGAGGTGTCCGACGGCGTGATCGCCCCCGGCTACACCGACGAGGCCATGGAGATCCTGATGCAGAAGCGCAAGGGCGGCTACAACATCGTCAAAATTGACCCCGACTACAAGCCCGACCCCATCGAGCGCAAGCAGGTGTTCGGCGTGGTGTTCGAGCAGGGCCGCAACGAGTTTGAAATCAACAACGCCCTGCTGGACGACATCGTGACCAAGAACAAGGATCTGCCCGAGGACGCCCGCCGCGACCTGATCATCGCCCTGATCACCCTGAAGTACACCCAGTCCAACTCCGTGTGCTACGCCAAGGGCGGCCAGGCCATCGGCATCGGCGCAGGCCAGCAGAGCCGTATCCACTGCACCCGTCTGGCCGGCCAGAAGGCCGACAACTGGCTGCTGCGCCAGCATCCCAAGGTCCTGAACCTGCCCTTCGTTGAGAAGATCGCCCGTCCCGACCGCGACAACACCATCGACGTCTACATCTCCGACGACGCCGACGAAGTGCTGGCCGACGGCCGCTGGCAGCGTTTCTTCACCGAGCAGCCTGAAGTGCTGACCCGTGAAGAGAAGCGCGCCTGGCTGGATCAGCAGACTGGTGTTGCCCTGGGCAGCGACGCCTTCTTCCCCTTCGGCGACAACATCGAGCGTGCTAAGCGCAGCGGCGTGAGCTATGTGGCTCAGCCCGGCGGCTCCATCCGCGACGACCAGGTGATCGAAACCTGCGACCTGTACAATATGGTGATGAGTTTCACCCACATGCGCCTCTTCCACCACTAAGAAAATGTGCCAGCCCGACGGAAATATCCCTCGGGCGCACTTTTGCGTAAACCCCACCCCAAAAGAAAGCACAAAAAAGCGGGTTTCGAAAGGGTCGAAGACCCTTCGCGGGATTCCCAAGGGCAGGGCCCTTGGGTAGGGTTTCCAAAGGGACAAAGTCCCTTTGGTCGCCGCAGGCGAAACGTGCTGATGGAGGATAAAATGAAAGTATTGATCGTTGGCGGCGGTGGCCGCGAGCATACGATTGCGACCAAGATCGCTGAAAATCCCAGCGTGACCAAGCTCTACGCCGCGCCCGGCAACGGCGGCATGGCGGACATCTGCGAGCTGGTGCCGCTGAAGGCCACGGATATCACCGGCATCACTGCGTTCTGCAAGGAAAACGAGATGGACTACGTGGTGGTGGCTCCGGATGATCCCCTGTGCCTGGGCCTGGTGGATCTGCTGGCCGAGGCGGGCATCCCTGCCTTTGGCCCGGAAAAGAAGGCCGCCATTATCGAGGGCAGCAAGGTCTTCTCCAAGAACCTGATGAAGAAATACGGCATTCCCACCGCGGCCTATGAAGCCTGTGATGAGTATGACGAGGCAGTGGCCTACATCAACAGCCTGCCCGAAGGCCCCCTGGTGGTGAAGGCTGACGGCCTGGCCCTGGGCAAGGGCGTGCTGATCTGCCAGAACAAGGCAGAAGCACTGGATGCTGTCAGTACCATGATGCAGCACAACGCCTTCGGTGCGTCTGGCCACCGCGTGGTGATTGAGGAGTTCCTCACCGGCCCCGAAGTATCCGTGCTGGCCTTCACCGACGGCAAGGTGGTGAAGCCCATGGTGTCCTCCATGGATCACAAGCGCGCGCTGGATCACGACGAGGGCCTGAACACCGGCGGCATGGGTACCATCGCGCCCAACCCCTGCTACACCCCCGAACTGGCCGAACGCTGCATGAAGGAGATCTTCCTGCCCACCATCAACGCCATGAACGCCGAGGGCCGCACCTTCAAGGGCTGCCTGTACTTTGGCCTGATGATGACGCCCAACGGCCCCAAGGTCATCGAGTACAACTGCCGCTTCGGCGACCCGGAGACCCAGGTGGTGCTGCCGCTGCTCAAGAGCGACCTTTTGACCATCATGCAGGCCACCACCAACGGTACCCTGGCGGAGACCGAGGTGGTCTTCGACGACGGCGCGGCGGCCTGCGTGGTGCTGGCCAGCGGCGGCTATCCCCAGAAGTACCAGACCGGCTATCCCATCTCCGGCCTGAAGGAAGCAGGGGAGAGTGCCTGCGTCTTCCACGCCGGCACCAAGCTGGGTGAGAATGGCGAGATCCTCACTTCCGGCGGCCGCGTGCTGGGCGTGACAGCCACCGCCGACAACCTGAAGGAAGCTGTTGCCAAGGCCTATGCTGCGGCGGAGAAGATCAGCTTCACCGACCTGCACAAGCGCAATGATATCGGCCAGAGGGCCCTGATGGAGGTACAAGCATGAGCGTTAAGCGCATTTATGTAGAGAAGATGCCTGATTATGCCGTAGAGGCCAAACATCTTCTGTGGGAGATCCGCCACATTCTGCTGATCAAGAACATCACCGGTCTGCGTTTCCTGAACCGCTACGACGTGGAAGGCGTGACCGATGAGCTGTACAACACCTGCAAGCCCATCGTTTTCTCCGAGCCTCAGGTGGACGTGACCTATGACAAGCTGCCCGAGGGCGGCAAGGCCGTGTTCGCTGTGGAATACCTGCCCGGCCAGTACGACCAGCGCGCTGCCTCCTGCGAGGAGTGCATCCAGCTGGTGGGCCAGTGTGAGCGTCCCACCGTACGCACCGCCCGCGTGTACATCCTGGAGGGCGACTTCACCGAGGATGAGCTGAACAAGGTGAAGAAGCACGTGATCAACCCCGTCGAAAGCCGCGAGGCTGACCTGGCGGAAAAGGCCACCCTGCAGCAGAATTATGAAACCCCTGACCATGTGGAAACCCTCACCGGCTTCACCACCATGGACATGGACGCTGTGCAGGAATTCGTGAAGAAGTACGGCCTGGCCATGGACAAGGACGACCTGGCCTTCTGCCGCGACTACTTCGCCAGCGAGAAGCGCGATCCCACCCTCACCGAGATCCGCATGATCGACACCTACTGGTCCGATCACTGCCGCCATACCACCTTCCTGACCACCATCGACGAGATGAACATCGAGAAGGTGGCCGTGGAGAAGGCCTTCAAGCGTTACCTGATGGCCCGCGAAACCGTGTACGGTGACCGCATCTCCAAGAAGCCCATCAACCTGATGGACATGGCCACCATGGGCGGCAAGTATCTGAAGAAGATCGGCCAGACCCCCAACATCGACGTGAGCGAGGAGATCAACGCCTGCTCCATCAAGATCGACGTGGACGTGAACGGCGTGAACGAGCCCTGGCTGCTCATGTTCAAGAACGAGACCCACAACCACCCCACCGAGATCGAGCCCTTCGGCGGTGCAGCCACCTGCCTGGGCGGTGCCATCCGCGACCCGCTGTCCGGCCGTACCTATGTGTACCAGGCCATGCGCGTCACCGGTGCGGCTGATCCCCTGGTGCCCGTGGCTGATACCATGCCCGGCAAGCTGCCCCAGCGCAAGCTGGTGACCACCGCTGCCGCCGGCTATTCCTCCTACGGCAACCAGATCGGCCTGGCCACCGGCCTGGTGGACGAGCAGTATCACCCCGGCTACGCTGCCAAGCGTCTGGAGATCGGCGCGGTGGTGGGCGCGGCTCCTGCCAAGAACGTCCGCCGCGATGTGCCTGCCCCCGGTGACAAGATCGTCCTGCTGGGCGGCCGCACCGGCCGCGACGGCATCGGCGGTGCCACTGGTTCCTCCAAGAGCCACAAGCTGGAGTCCATCGAGACCTGCGGTGCCGAGGTGCAGAAGGGCAACGCCCCCACCGAGCGCAAGCTGCAGCGTCTGTTCCGCAATGGCGAAGTGACCCGGCTGATCAAGCGTTGCAACGACTTTGGCGCGGGCGGCGTTTCCGTGGCCATCGGAGAACTGGCCGACGGCCTGATGATCGAGCTGGACAAGGTGCCGAAGAAGTACGACGGTCTGGACGGCACCGAGCTGGCCATTTCCGAATCCCAGGAACGCATGGCTGTGGTGCTGGCCGCGGAAGATGTAGAAGCCTTCATGGCCGCTGCCCGCGATGAGAACCTGGAGGCCACCGTGGTGGCTGAAGTCACCGCCGAGCCCCGTCTGCGCATGACCTGGAAGGGCAACACCATCGTTGACCTGAGCCGCGAGTTCCTCAACTCCAACGGTGCTGAGAAGCACACCACTGTGGCCGTGCCTGAGGACAGCGTGCAGCAGGTGACCTTCGAGGGCGGCACCGTGGCCGAGAAGTTTGCCAACATGGTGGGCGACCTGAACATCTGCTCCAAGCAGGGCCTGAGCGAACGCTTCGACGCCACCATCGGCGCGGCCACCGTGCTGATGCCCTACGGCGGTGCCCGTCAGCTGACCCCCAACCAGGCCATGGTGGCCAAGCTGCCCGTGCTGGAAGGCGTTACCGATACCGTGTCCGGCATGGCCTACGGCTTCCACCCCGAGATCCTCAGCCAGAGCCCCTACGAGGGTTCCTACCTGGCTGTCATCGAGTCCGTCACCAAGCTGGTGGCCGTTGGCTTCGACTACAAGGAAGCCTACCTGACCTTCCAGGAGTACTTCGAGCGCATGACCTCCGATCCCAAGCGTTGGGGCAAGCCCTTTGCTGCGCTGCTGGGTGCCTTCGATGCCCAGCTGGATCTGAACATCGCCTCCATCGGCGGCAAGGACTCCATGTCCGGCACCTTCGAGAAGATGGACGTGCCCCCGACCCTGTGCTCCTTCGCCGTGGCTCCCGGCAAGGCCAGCGAAGTGATTTCTCCCGAGTTCAAGGCCGCCGGCCATGAGATCCGCCTGCTGAGCTGCGATCCCCACGACACCGCTGCCCTGACCGCCAACTACGACGCCGTGCGCGAGGGCATCCTGTCCGGCAAGATTGTGGCTGCCTGGGCACTGGGCCTGGGCGGTGTGGCGGAAGGCCTGTTCAAGATGGGCCTGGGCAACGCCATCGGCACCCGCGTGGACGACGATTACGAGGGCGACCTGTTCGCCCAGCAGATCGGCGCGATGCTCATCGAGTGCGCCGAGCCCTGCGACCTGGGCGTGAAGGTGGGCGACACCATCCCTGAGTGGGCCCTGGAATACGAAGGAGACCGCATTGACCTCGCTCCCATGCAGGAGATCTACGAGGGCAAGCTGGAGAAGGTCTTCAAGTATCGCGGCCGCACCGGCGAAACCACCGAGAAGTTCACCCACAAGGCTGAAAAGCGCGTGGCTTCCGCCATCCATGTGGCCAAGCCCCTGGCGTTCATCCCTGTGTTCCCTGGCACCAACTGCGAATACGACACCGCCCGTGCGGTGGAGCGTGCCGGCGGCAAGGCGGAGATCCTGGTGATCAACAATCTGACCCCTGCTGACATCACCGCCTCCATTGAGAAGGCCGCTTCCATTATCGCCCGCAGCCAGATGATCGTGCTGCCCGGCGGCTTCTCCGGCGGCGACGAGCCCGACGGCTCCGCCAAGTTCATCACCGCGTTCTTCCGCAACCCTGCCATGAAGGACGCTGTGGCCGACCTGCTGGACAACCGCGACGGCCTGATGCTGGGCATCTGCAACGGCTTCCAGGCGTTGGTGAAGCTGGGTCTGGTGCCCTTCGGTAAGATCGTGGATACCGACGATCAGTGCCCGACCCTGACCTTCAACGAGATCGGCCGCCACCAGTCCATGCTGGTGCGCACCCGCATCGCCTCCAACAAGTCCCCCTGGCTGTCCAAGTGCGACGTGGACGACATCCACACCATCGCCATCAGCCACGGCGAGGGCCGCTTCGTTGGCCCCGAGGCCCTGCTGCGCCAGCTGGCTGCCAATGGCCGGATCGCTACCCAGTACGTTGACCTCAACGGCAACCCCTCCATGGACACTCGCTTCAACCCCAATGCCTCCTACTTCGCCATCGAAGGCATCACCAGCCCCGATGGCCGCGTCCTGGGCAAGATGGGCCACACCGAGCGTTCCGGCGAGAACCTCTACAAGAACGTCCCCGGCAACAAGTACCAGCCCCTCTTCGAAGGCGGCGTGGAGTACTTCAAGTAAGATACCAGAAGCAAAATTATTATCTGCTTCTAAAATAAGAAGTGAATTTTGTATTTCTACAAAACGAAGATTTTTCAACAAATTCAATGAATTTTCAGCC
>JAGBBA010000074.1 GCA_017938695.1 Clostridia bacterium
CACATTGACGTTTGAACCGCTTCAGAGCGCTTTCCAGGGATTCGTTTTCGCGGATGCGTACCTCGGACACTGTTATCCCTCCCCTCGCTCATTCCGCCTTGCGTCTGCCGGAATATCAGCAGACAGATAGCGAACTTACAGTTATTATACAGCGTAAGTTGTTCCGCGTCAACCATGAATTTCGGTTTTTTACATTCTTACGCCATTCTTTCGGACAATTTCTCGCCGCCGAGAACATGGAAATGGATGTGTTTCACGGTCTGACAGGCGTTTTCGCCGCAATTGTTAACAATGCGGTAGCCGCCCTCAGTCAGGCCCAGATCCGCAGCAACCTTGGCGCAGGTGCGCAGGCAGGCCGCCAGCTCAGCGTCCGTCAGATCCTGAGCAGCATGGGCTACATCAGGGGTGTGTTTCTTGCTGACCACCAGCACATGCACCGGAGCCTGAGGCGCGATGTCGTGGAAAGCATAGGTGTTTTCGTCCTCGTACACCTTCTTGGAGGGGATATCGCCAGCGATGATCTTACAGAACAGACAATCCTGCATGGAAAACCCTTCTTTCTGTTACTCGATAAATCCTTTATTCGACAATCCGGCCTTCCAATCCTTCCGGGGTAAGACCGGTGAGCAGCACATTCACCAATTGGCCACTCTGGCCGCCCTCCACTGCCACCTGCACATATTCCGGGGTGTATCCGGCCATGCGTCCATCGGCAAGGGGTTCTTCCAGCAGCACAGGGCGGGTTTCGCCCAGCAGGCTTTCCCGGTAGGCGGTGGCCGTCCGGCTTTCCAAAGCCATCAGGCGGTGCACCCGCTTTTCCTTCTCAGGTTCGGGAATCTGGTCGGGCATTTCCGCCGCCGGGGTACCTTCCCGCTTGCTGTAGGGAAACACGTGAATCTTGGCAAAGCCTACTTTCTCGCAGAAATCCAGCGTTTGCTGGAACTCTTCCTCGGTTTCGCCGGGAAAACCCACGATCACATCGGTGGTGAAGGCAGCCTTGGGCCAGACAGCCCGCAGACGCTCCACCGCCGCCATGAACTGGGTGGTGTTGTAGCGGCGCTTCATGCGGCGAAGCACCGCATCGGAGCCGCTTTGCAGCGCCAGATGGAACTGGGGACACAGCTGCCGAAGCTGCCCCACGGACTGAACAAAGACATCGTTTGCCACGATGGGTTCCAACGAGCCAAGGCGCACACGGTTCACCCCTTCGCAAGCGCATACCGCATGGATGGCATCGGCCAGCGTGGGTTTGTCCGCCAGATCGCGGCCATAGCTGGTCAGGTGGATGCCGGTGAGCACCAACTCGCCAAAGCCCGCATCGCTGAGGGCCTGCGCCTCTATGCGGATGTCCTCCAACGTACGGGATCGGATAGGCCCGCGGACGCTGGGAATGATGCAGTAAGTGCAGCGGTTGTCGCAGCCCTCCTGAATTTTCATCACCGCACGGGTATGACCCTCGTGGCGGCGAATGCTGAGGCGCTCGTAGGGCACGCTTTCCAGCGCATCCACAGCCACAATCTGGGTATCCTCCCGGATGGCTTGCTCCAGCAGCTCCACCACCTGTGCCCGGTGCTGGTTGCCGATGATGAGCCTTGCGCCGCTTTCCCGGAGCTGGGCCCCCAGCCGCTGGGCCAGACAGCCCGCCACCACCACCTCCGCCTGAGGATTCCGGCGGCGCACCCGGCGCACCAGCTGCATGCTTTTCTTATCGCCCGTGCCGGTGACCGTGCAGGTGTTGACCACGTACACATCCGCCGGGGCGTTGCCGTGCACCACGGTGTAGCCGTTTTGCTCAAAGCATTCCAGCATGGCCTGGGTGTCGTACTGATTCACCTTGCAGCCCAGCGTGGTAAAAGAAACCGTTTTGGTCATGGTGTCATTCCTTCCCGCCAAAGCAGGGATTACATTTCGCCAAGGGCCGTCCACAATGCCGCCAAGGCGCACAGGCCTGCAGTTTCCGTGCGCAGGATGCGCTTGCCCAGCGTGACGCTTTGCGCGCCGATCTCATCCAGACGTGCTTTTTCCTCGGGGGTGATGCCACCCTCCGGGCCGATGACGATGAGCACCTTTTCCGGCGTGCCATGATCGGCCACATAGGCCTGCACAGCTTTGCTCAGGGGCAGGGCGTGCTCCTCCTCCCATGCCACAAGGATCATATCGAAGCCTTCGCTGGCAGTATCCTTCATGGCAGCGTTCAGGCCGCGGGTCAGCGAGATCTCCGGCACATGGGCGCGGCCGCTTTGCTTGGCCGCTTCCAGCGCAATCCGGCTGAGACGCTCCCGCTTTTTTTCATCCTTGCCGCCTTTGTCGGCTTTGGCGATGGAGCGGGTCATCTCCACGGGCCACAATTCCCACATGCCCAGCTCGGTGGCCTTCTGGGCGATCAGCTCCAGCTTGTCCGCCTTGGGCAGACCTTGCCAGAGCACCGCCTTGCAGGGGGCTTCCGGCGAGGGGCATCTCTCCCCCACCTGTACGGTGCAGGCGCTGTCGCTGACCGTTTCCAGCTGGCCCATGTGCAGGTTTTCGCCATCCAGCAGCTGGACGGTTTCTCCCGCGCGCAGGCGCAGCACCTTGGCGCAGTGAGCGCTTTCTTCTTTATTCAATGTGATGACGGCTCCCTCATTCAGGGGCTCGTCCACAACACAGCGATGCATCAGGCGGCCTCGTTTCTCAGGCACAGGGCAACCCATTCGCCCTTTTCGATGCGGTCATACACAGTGTAGCCCGCTTCCTTGGCAGCGGCCAGCACATCGGCTTCCCGCTCCCGGATGATGCCGGAGCAGATCAGCAGGCCATCCTTCACCAGATGGCGGGTCAGCGGGCCAGCCAGCATGCAGATGGCATCAGCCACAATATTGGCCACCGCCAGCTCGCAGGGCATGGCTTCGCTCTTGCAAAGGTCGCCCACCACCACGCGCACCTGCTGGTCAACGCCGTTGAGGGCTACGTTTTCCTTGGCCACCTTCACCGCGTCGGGATCGATATCAATGGCCAGAATATCCTTGGCACCGAGGCGGGCCGCCGCAATAGCCAGAATGCCGCTGCCGGTGCCCACGTCCATCACCCGCAGGCCGCTGCTGAGATGCTTCTCCAGCAGTTGCATACACATATTGGTGGTTTCGTGGGTGCCGGTGCCGAACGCCATGCCGGGATCCAGCTCGATCACCAGATCGCCCTCCACAGGGGTGTAGGCTTCCCAAGTGGGCTTCACCACCAAGTGGCTGCCGATGCGGAAGGGCTTGTAATACTTCTTCCAGTTCTCGGACCAGTCCTCGTCGGCCACATTCTGCAACTCCAGCGCCAGCGTGCCGAAATCCAGCCCGAAACCGTCCTGCGCCAGCTGTGCCAGTTCCTGACGGACGGTATTGAGCACATCGTGGGTATGTTCATCCTGGGCAAACCAGCCCTTCACCAGCACATCCTCGGGCATGTTTTCCAGAAGCTTTTTATCATACAGTTCCCAGTACACGCCGGGCTTGTCCGGATCGGGCACATCGGCACGGTCGATGATCTCCGTGCCCATGGCACCAAGGCGCATCAGCAGTTCGCTGACGATATCGCTGCCTTCGGTAGTGGTATGGATGACTGCTTCACACCATTGCATGGTTTCATCCGCCTTTCTTTAGTTGAACAGATCCTTGATCTTATCCGCAAAGCTCTTGCGGCCTTCGTATTCCTTGCCGGTCATGGAGGCATCCAACTCGCGCAGCAGTTCCTTCTGCTTTTCGTTGAGCTTGGTGGGGGTTTCCACCTTCACCGTCAGGATCAAATCGCCCTTGGTGCCGGTTTTGCGGCTGACGATGCCCTGACCCTTGAGCCGGAAGGAAGTGCCGGTCTGGGTGCCTTCGGGGATGCGGTGCTTCACGGGCTTTTCCAGCGTGGGCACATCGATTTCCGCGCCCAATGCCGCCTGGGTCATGCTGATGGGCATATCCAGCAGCAGGTTGTTGCCATCCCGCTTGAACAGCTTGTGGGGCTTCACATTCACCACGATGTACAGGTCACCGGCAGGGCCGCCCCGCATACCGGGTTCGCCCTCGCCGCGCTTGATCATGTTGATGCCGTCCTCGATACCGGCGGGGATGTTCAGCTTCACCGTGCGCTTGCGGCGTACACGGCCTGTGCCGTTGCAGTTGTTGCACTTATCCTTGACGATTTTGCCCTCGCCGTGGCAGGTGGGGCAGGTGCGAACCGTCACCATGAAGCCGCCGCCACTGCGCACCTGACCGCTGCCCTTACAGGTGGGACAGGTCTGGGGCTGGGTGCCGGGCTTGGCGCCGCTGCCGGAGCAGTTATCGCAGGTTTCGTTGCGGAAGAAGTCGATCTCCTTGGTGCAGCCAAAGGCGGCTTCCTCAAAGCTGATGGTCAGCCGGTACTGCAGGTCATCGCCCTGCACAGGCGCATTGCGACGGCTGCCGCCCATGCCACCCATACCGCCCATGCCGCTGAAAATGGTCTCGAACAGGTCGCCCATGCCACCACCGAAACCGCCAAAGCCGCCAAAATCGCCATAGCCGCCGCCCATCTGTGGGCCGTCGAAGCCAAACTGGTCGTACCGGGCGCGCTTGTCCGCATCGCTGAGCACTTCGTTGGCCTCGTTGAGCTCCTTGAAGCGCTCCTCTGCTTCCTTGTCGTTGGGATGCAGGTCGGGGTGGCACTCCTTGGCCTTTTTGCGGAAGGCCTTCTTGATATCGGCCTCTGTGGCGTTCTTGTCTACGCCCAGAACCTCGTAATAGTCACGCTTTGCCAATTGCTCACCTACTTAGTGATGTTTCAGTCAAATTGCTTTTGTGCAAACAGATCGCAATCCCCTTGCCCGGAATGCGGGAAAAGGGGATTTGCGATATTTACGGGGGAGACGTGGGGATTGTGGGGCTCTGCCCCACACCCCGGCAGGGGCATGATGCCCCTGCACCCCGCGCATGTTCTACTATGGTACACAGAACTGTTCAAGCAGCCATGCGCCATAGGTTCTTTAGCTTAGTGAATCTCAGCGTCGGCATCGATGGTGCCGTCGTCGTTCTCCTGAGCGCCCTGGAAGCCACCCTCAGCACCCTGCGCAGCCTGCTCCTGCTGGTACAGCTTGCCGAACACCGCGTAGACCTTCTGGGTCATCACGTCCATGGCGTTCTTGATGGCTTCGGTGTCGCCACCTTCGCGAACCTTCTTGAACTCGTCGATTTCGCGCTGCACGGAATCCTTATCCTCGGCAGACAGCTTGTCGCCGTTCTCACGCAGCTGCTTTTCCAGCTCGTAGATCAGGCTGTCGGCGCGGTTGGTGGTTTCCACTTCTTCCTTGCGCTTCTTGTCGGCCTCGGCGTACTGCTCGGCTTCCTTCACGCGCTGGTTGATCTCATCCTCGCTCATGTTGGTGGAGGCGGTGATGGTGATCTTC
>JAGBBA010000011.1 GCA_017938695.1 Clostridia bacterium
CCCCTTAGGGCTGCTTGCCGATGTAGGCGAGGATGCCGCCGTCGACGTAGAGGATGTGGCCGTTGACGAAGTTGGAGGCGTCGGAGGCCAGGAAGACGGCGGGAGCGGCCAGGTCTTCAGGATCGCCCCAGCGGTTGGCAGGGGTCTTGGCCAGGATGAACTGGTCGAAGGGATGACGGCTGCCGTCGGGCTGGATCTCGCGCAGGGGAGCGGTCTGGGGGGTGGCGATGTAGCCGGGGCCGATGCCGTTGCACTGGATGTTCTGGGCGCCGTACTCGGAGGCGATGTTCTTGGTGAGCATCTTTAGGCCGCCCTTGGCGGCAGCGTAGGCGGACACGGTCTCGCGGCCCAGCTCGGACATCATGGAGCAGATATTGATGATCTTGCCGTGGCCCTTCTTGATCATGGAGGGGATCACAGCCTTGGCGCAGATGAAGGGGGCGTTCAGGTCGACGTCGATGACCTGGCGGAACTGCTCGGCGGTCATTTCGCACATGGGGATGCGCTTGATGATGCCGGCGTTGTTCACCAGAATGTCGATGACGCCGACTTCTTCTTCCACCTTGGCGACCAGGGCGTTCACGGCGGCCTCGTCGGTCACGTCGCAGACATAGCCGTGGGCCTTGATGCCCTTTTCTTCGTAAGCGTCCAGGCCCTTGTCCACCAGCTCCTGCTTGATGTCGTTGAAAACGATGGTGGCACCTGCATCATGCAGGGCACAGGCGATGGCGAAGCCGATGCCGTAGCTGGCACCGGTGATCAGGGCAATCTTGCCCTCCAGGGAGAAAGATTCCATAACGTTCATGGTGGTGATCTCCTTTCGGTCAGTTGATTACTTCAGGTCCTTGGTGGCGATGCCGTCCATGTCGTCGAAGTCCTGGTTCTCGCCGCACATGCCCCAGATGAAGGTGTAGTTCTGGGAGCCTGCGCCGGAGTGAATGGACCAGGAGGGGCTGATGACGGCTTCTTCGTTGCGCATGATGATGTGGCGGGTTTCATTGCCCTCGCCCATGAAGTGCATGACGAAGGCATCCTCGGGCAGATCGAAGTAGAGGTACACTTCCATGCGGCGGTCGTGGGTGTGGCAGGGCATGGTGTTCCACACGCTGCCGGGCTTCAGGCTGGTCATGCCCATCACCAGCTGGCAGCTTTCCACCTGGCCGGGCAGGATGTACTTGCAGATGGTGCGGTGGTTGGAGGTTTCCAGGGAGCCCAGCTCCACGCGGACGCAATCCTCGGGGCGGATGTACACGGTGGGGTATTCCTTGTGGGCGGGGCAGGAGTTGAAGTAGAAATGGGCGGGCTGGTCGGGGTTGGTGCTCTTCAGCACGATGTCCTTGCAGCCGCGGCCGATGTAGATGCCGTCGCGGGGACGCAGGGTGTACACGGTGCCGTCCACGGTCACGGTGCCTTCGCCGCCGATGTTGATGATGCCCATCTCACGACGCTGCAGGAAGTACTCAGCGCGCAGCTCGTCACCGGCATCGATGGACAGAGCCTTGGTCACAGGCACAGCCGCGCCGGTGATGATGCGGTCGATATGGCTGTAAACCATCTTGACCTCATCGGCCACGAAAAGATTCTGGATGAGGAACTCTTCGCGCAGGCGGGCGGTATCGTAGGTTTTTACGTCACGGGGAGAAGAAGCAGTACGAAGCTCCATGGGGTAACCCTCCTTTTATCGCAATGTGTAAACGCTTACATTATCAGGAACCGGAAGAAAGCAAAAACTATTCCTTTTCTTCTAAATCTATTGTAACGGGTGTACTTCAATTTGAAAAGGTGCAAAACAGGTGAATTCATGGCAAAGACGGTGAATTAGCATCCAATTTGTGCTTGTGTTTTGGGGAAACGTGTGGTATCATAGTTAAGCGAAACTCAAGGAGGTTTTAACATGGCTGTTGTAAATGTACTGCTTTCTATCGTTTTGATCCTGGCTTGCCTGTTCATGATCGTGACCGTTCTGCTGCAGAGCAGCAATGTGAAGGGTCTGGGTGCTGTGGCTGGCCAGATGGAGACCTATTTTGGCAAGAACAAGGCCAAGACCATCGATGCCAAGCTGGCCCTGGGCACCAAGATCGCTGCTACCGTGTTTGTGGTGATCTCCCTGCTGATGCTGGTTCTGGACAAGGTGGCGTAATCCCCACGGAGAGCTGCAAAAGAGGCTGCGTCTGAAAAGAAACAGCCTTTTTTGCGTATCACACCGAAGAAAAAACGCTGCCTGATTGCAGGCAGCGTTTTTTATACAGTTGTGATGGAAATTACTGGGCCGCAGGAACGATCAGCTCTGCGCCGATCTGGGCCGGCAGGGACATGGTCATCGCGCCATTGAAGTAAACGGTGACGGCGGTGCCGGTTTCCAGGCCGGCGAGCAGGTCGCCAGCGGCATGCACTTCGATGATCTCATCGCCCCGGTCCAGGGTGAAGCCGGTTTCGGTCAGCTCGACAATGGAGCCGGTCACGGTGTAGCAGCCGACGCGCAGCGCATTGATCTGCGGGGGCAGGGAACGGGTCATCATACCGTTGTAGAGAATGTGGATCAGTGCACCAGGCGTGGGCGCGTCACCCTCGAAGACGGTATCCGCATAAAAATTGACCTGAACCTGCTGGCCGTCAGCGTTCTCAATAAGGATGTAGGTATCGGTCATTTCTACCACGGTGCCGGTCATTTCTACGATTTCCTCCTCCACAGTTACTTCGGGTTCGGTAGCGACGGGTGCCGCAGGCACCGTTACAGCGAAGAAAAGAAGCAGAATAGCGACAATCATGGCGATCAGTTTGGTCATGGGATGTACCTCCTTGTTTGTGGTTACATTCTATATGACGAAAGAAAACCGAAATTGTTCCCACAAAAATTTGTTTTTATCGGATTATTTTGAGATTACGTCACATTTACTCTTATGCAAGGTTGCATAGAATGGCGTGATGTGTTATATTATAGGTGCAACCTCGTGAAACCTGAAAATAACCTTTATGGGTGATAAGACGATGGCAAGAAAACGTATTGCAGCGATCATGGCAGGCCTGGACCGGGAATATCAGCAGGATTTCACCATCGGCATGGCCGAAGAAACGGCCAAGCATGATATTGACCTGTGCATTTTTAACTGCCAGGGTCAGGCTGAAGTGGACGTGATCCGCAACGATGAGGGCGAGAACGCTATTTTCGATCTGCCCGACCTGAATGATTTCGATGGCGTGGTGGCCCTGTGTTACACCATGGTGTCCGGCGTGGCCCTGGATCATATCAAGGAGCTGCTGGAAAACATCAGCGGTAAGCCCACCGTGACCATCGACGCCCCCATGGATACTGCCGTGGAGATCACCTTCGACGACGTGACCAGCGTGCGCGCACTGATGGAGCACCTGATCCATCACCATGGTTACCGCCGCTTCGGCATCGTCACCGGCCCCATGGGCAATGAGGTGGCCATGGGCCGCTACCACACCAGCCTGGAAATGCTGGTGGAGAACGGCTGCCAGCTGGATTATGTGTTTGACGGCAGCTGGACCCGTGCCGGCGGCCGCAAGGCAGCCAAGGGCATGCTGGCCGACCCCAAGGGTCTGCCGGATGTGGTGGTTTGCGGCAACGACGACATGGCCTTTGGCGTGATCGAATATTTCAACGACCATGGCATCCGTGTGCCGCAGGACGTGTGCGTCACTGGTTTCGACGCCCGTCAGGAAGCTGTCAGCCGCGGCATGACCACCATCCGCCGTCCCTCGATGGAAGCTGGCCAGGAAGCCGTGAACGTGCTCGTCCGCTGGATGGAAGGCGATATTCCTTCCGATAAGGTGCTGACCATGCCCACCCAGGTGAGCCTGGGTTCCACCTGCGGCTGCGAAGTCGATCAGCACATTGCCGATGAATACCTCCGCCGCCTGAGCGACGAGCGTCGGCAGATCGAACGCGGCCTGACCCGCGCCTCCGGTTTCTCCAGTTCCCTGGCTGGTGTGTCCGGACAGGTGGAGGCCGGTACCGTCATCAACGATTTTGCTGCCAGCTGGGGCGTGCAGGACATGTACGTCTGCGTGGCACCGGATTTCCTCAGCCCCGATGCAAAGCTGCAGGAAACCAACTATCCCGATAACATGCTGCTGCTTTCTTCCTATCATAAGGGCGAGGCAGGGGAGCAGGTCACCTTCGCCACCAAGGAGCTGGTGCCCATCCTGAGCCAGGAGCGGGAAAAGCCCATGGTGCTGGCGTTCAGCCCCCTGTATTACCTGGATAAGACCTTCGGCTATGCGGTGTTCGACCTGGATCACGCCACCGGTGTGGAGCTGTACTCCGTGCTGACGCTGCTGGGCGGTGCTCTAATGAGCCTGAACCTGAAGTGCACCGTCAGTGCCTACGCCACCGCGCTGGAGGATATCTCCGTGCACGATCCGCTGACGGGCCTGTACAACCGCCGCGGCTATAATCAGCTGGCACCCAAGATTTTCAAGGACGCCCAGGCGCATCAGCATTGCTTCGCGGTGATCAGCTGCGACATGGACGGCATGAAGTTCATCAACGACGAATATGGCCACATGGCTGGCGACCAGGCCATTACCCGTATGGGCCAGGCTATGCGTGTGCTGGAGCAGGACGGCATGACCTGCGTGCACATCAGCGGCGATGAGTTCATCTCCGTGGGTATCGTGCAGAGCGCAGCCCATGCCCAGCAGCTGGGCGAGGCCCTGCGGCAGTCCATTGCGGACCTCAACCGCCGCGACCGCTGGATCTGCGACATTGCGGCCAGCATCGGCACCTTTGCCGCCGTGCCCCGCAAGGACGACAACCTGGATGATTTCCTCATCCGTGCAGACGGTGCCATGTACCGCAACAAGCGCAGCCGCCGCACCAACTAAACTGAACCCCTATATCAAAGGAAGCGACCATCCCGGCCGCTTCCTTTTCATTTACCCCCTGGGCGGAATGGTGATGCACACTCCGGCGGTGAAATCCGACGGGGCCAGGCAGGGGTTGGCCCGCAGCAGTGCCCCCACGGATACGTTCCATTGCAGGGAGATGCTCTCCAGGGTTTCGTCCTGCCGGATGGTATAGGATGTTGCAGTGTCGCAGGGCAGGTTTTGCTGGGGGACGCACAAGGTCTGCCCGGCGGTGAGGGTGTCCAGGTCGGTGTCGGGGTTGGCCACTTCTAGGGTGTGGCGGTTCAGGTCGGCACTGAGCTGGATGTCGGAGATGCTCTCGCCCTCGGCCACGGTGCGGCGGTCGCTTTCCGGGCATACGGCCATATCGTCGTCGATGATACCGTCCTCCGGGGCGGCAGGCTGATCCAGGCTGTCGTCGGCATCGGGCACGTCGGGGGTCTCCGGGGCAGGGGGCGCAGGCTGGGGCTGGTCATCCTCCTCCATGGGGATGCACAGCACGTCGCCCACCATCAGCCGGGCAGGGTTCACGTCGGGATTGGCCTCCAGCAGATCGCGCAGGGGCACGCCCAGCCGGTGGGCAATGAGGTAAAAGCTGTCGCCGCGCTTGACGGTGTATTCGTAGCCGCACACCTTTTCCTGGGGCGGCCGGGTGGTGGTGTTGGTCATGGCGGATGCTCCTTTCTGTTGCTGCTGGTGGAGGATATGCCAAAGAAGCAGGCCGTAGACGCATAATAGGTATATTTTTACGAAATGACTGTTTACAAGGCCGGAAACTGTGTTATACTAATGGGTACATGGCGAAGAGCCATTCCTATTGACGACGCTTTTTTTCAGCGCGGGTCGCTTGAAGGATGAAGCATGCCGCCGCATCTGGCGGCAGAAAGGTGAAGGTATACGGATGAATAACGGCCGTCCTAACTATGGAAATACGCCTGGCTGGGGTAATGGCAATCAGCAGGGCCAGCAGCAGGCTGGCTATGGTCAGCAGCCCCAGCAGCCCCAGGGTTATCCCCGGCCCGGCTATCAGCAGCCCGGCTACCAGCAGGGCTACCCCCAGCAGCAAACGGGGTACCAGCGCACGAATTATCAGCCCCAGCAGGGGTATCAGCAGCCGTACCAGCAGGGGTATCCCCAGCAGGGCGGCTACCAGCAGCCCCAGGGCTATCCCCAGCAGACCATGCAGCAGCGTGGCTACCAGCAGGGCTTCGGCCAGACCAATTATGGCTACGGCCAGCAGGTGCCGCCCCAGCAGCGGCCCGGCTATCAGCCCTTTACCCAGCAGAGCCAGTCGCCCTATCAGCAGGGCTACCAGTACCCCCAGGGCGGCCAGCCCCAGGGCTACGGTTATGCGCAGCCTGTGCCGCGCCAGAAGAAGCCCACCATCCGCCTGGAAACCGTGGCGATGATCGTTCTGTGCGGCGTGCTGCCGGTACTGTTCATCCTGGGCCTGGTGTTCCCGGGCCTGCCGGTGCTCAAGTGGGTGTTCGTCGCCCTGGCTGTGGCAGCGGTGGCCTTCCTGTGGATCAAGCCTGTGGTCGCCTCCAATGTGCGGCTCACCTTTACCGGCGTGTATGCCGCGCTGGCCATTGTGGCACTGGTCAGTGCCCTGACTGGCACCCCCCCTTTAGATAGCACTGCTGGCACCAATAACCCTGCCAACCAGGGCAACCAGGTCACCAGCCAGCAGTCTGCCAACAACAGCGTGACCAACCAAAGCGGCGGCCAGAACAACAACGCTTTGGGTGCCAACTGGACCACCGAAAAGCCCGCCGCTACCCCCACGCCCGTGCCTGAAACCGGCCTGAACAGCGAGGCGGTGGAGCAGCTGAAGTCCTTCTTCTACTTCTGGTCGGTGAACAACCAGGACAACATGATCACCCTGTGCGCCCCCAGCTGGCAGCGCAGCGTGTCCGAGCCCAAGAAGGCCCTGTTCTCCATCCTGCAGAACCGCATTCCCCTGGAATACGAGGTGGAGAAGATCTCCGGCACGGATAACGACACCGCCCGCACCGTATCTGTGACGGCAGAGATCGACAAGCAGAACGGCCGCGAACCGCAGCGGTACCGCTTCCAGGTCATCATGAAGAAGGAAGACGGCTTCTGGTATGTGGACCCGGCGTCCCTGGAATCCAACGTGGTGGAAACCACCCCGGTGGCCACCCAGAACGAGACCCCCGAACCTCCGCCGCCTGCGGCTGAGGGCAGCCCCGACACGGTGCTGTATTACAATCCCGACGGCGGTGCTTATTACCACTTGGATCCCAACTGCCCCTCGGCAGAGAAGAAGTACCTGCCTTTCAAGGGTCAGTTCCTCTTCAAGGACATCAATGTGGGCAAACCTGCCAGCCTGCAGCCCTGCGCCGAGTGCGGCGCACCCCTGCGTGTATATTAACATGCCCCTGCCGGAGCGGCTGCTGATCGGCCTGTCCGGCGGAGCGGATTCCATGGCCTTGGCGTATCTTCTGCTGAGCAGGTACGACCGCGGCGAAACCGCGCTGTGCGCCGTGCATGTGAACCACGGCCTACGCGGTGCCGATGCTGATGCAGACGAAGCCTTTGTCCGCGAGTGGTGCCAGCGGTGGCAGCTGCCGTTGCTGGTCTACCGGGCGCAGCCGCCGCAAAACCCCGGCGAGGACTGGGCGCGGCAGGCGCGGTACGGGTTCTACCGGCAGGCCATGGCGCAGTTTCGCGCCAGCCACATCGCCCTGGCCCATCACCGGGATGACCAGGCTGAAACCTTCCTGCTGCACCTGTTGCGGGGGGCGGGGCTCACCGGGCTCAGCGGCATGGCGGCGGAAAGCGACGTGCTGGGCGTACGGGTGATTCGTCCGCTGTTGGAGTATTCCCGGCAGGAACTGCAAACACTGCTGTTGCAAAACCGCATTCCCTGGCGGGAGGACGCCTCCAACCAGGACAAACGCTACCTGCGCAATGCAGTGCGCTACGACCTGCTGCCCCTGATGGAGCAGCTGGCCCCCGGCGCAACGGGGCGGATCGCCTCGGCAGCCGTGCTTCTGCGGGAAGACGCGTTGGCCCTGGACCGGGCGGCGGAAACCTTCCTGGCGCAATACGGCAAGGAGCGGTATCTGCTGCTGGAACCTCTGCGGCAGCTGGAAAAGGGCCTCATGCATCGTGTGCTGCGGCTGTGGTGGCAGCGGTATGCCGGCAGCGGCATGCAGGAGAGGAGCCTCTCCCGGCAGCAGACGGAGGCCTTGGCCGCCCTGACGGATGCACCGGCAGGCAGCCAGTGCAACCTGCCCGGCGATCACCACGGCTACCGCGGCTGGACGCACCTGCATCTTGTGGGCAAACCGGCGCAGCTGTTCGATTATGAGATGGAAGGCCTGCATGCGTTTGAAGGCCACGGCGACGGCCTGTTCACCCAGGCGATGCCCCTGTCCATGTATGTGCAGTGTGAGATCCGCAGCCGGCAGCCGGGGGACTGGATCACGCCCTTTGGCCTGAAGGGCAGCATGCCCTTGAAGGAATACCTGATCGCCAAGCAAGTGGACGCGCCCTTCCGGGACGGCGTACCGCTTTTGTGCCGGGGCAGCGAGGTGCTGATGATCCCCGGTGTGGGTGTGGGCGGCATACCGCCCATGAGCAAAAAGGAGCAACACATCATGCTGCGCTGGACGGGGGACATGCCCTGGGCGCAAAGATGAGGAGGAAACATCACGATGGAACGCGATGCGAAGCTGTACGGCGACCTGGCGAAGATTCTGGTGACGGAAGAAGAGATCAAGGCCGCAGTGAAAAAGCTGGGCCAGCAGATCACCGCTGATTATCAGGGCAAGGAGCCCATGGTCATCGGCATTTTGAAGGGTGCTGTGGTGTTTTACAGCGACCTGATCCGGGAGATCGACCTGCCCCTGCGCACCGACTTCATGGCCCTGTCCAGCTACGGCAGTGCCACCAAGACCACCGGCGTGGTGAAGGTGATGAAAGACCTGGACCGCGACATCGTTGGCCAGGATGTGCTGATCGTCGAGGACATTGTGGACTCCGGCATGACCCTGTCCTACCTGAAGAAAATGCTTGCCGACCGCGGCGCAGCGTCCATCAAGATCGTTACTCTGCTGGACAAGCCTGCCCGCCGCCGCGTTGACCTGAAGGCGGACTACTTCTGCTTCCAGATCCCCGACGAATTCGTCGTCGGCTACGGCCTGGACTACGACGAGAAGTACCGCAACATTCCCGACATCGGCGTGCTCCATCCCCGTATCTACGGCGGCGAGTGACCACCAGGGGCGCTGCCCCTGGACTCCGCTTAAGGGCCATTAGGCCCTTAAGAATCCCGTTTTGCGATGCGGCGCGGCGGCCTTGTTGCGGCTGTTTGCGCATGGGGCATCATCAGCTTTGTGTGGAAGATGGGAAGTTTGCAATTCATTTGTGAACTGTGGTATAATCAATAAGTTATTTATTTCCAACGAAGGAGGACCCCGGCTTTGAAAAAATCTCCCAAGGGACTGCTGAGTTATGTCGTGCTGATCGGCACCTTTCTGCTGATCGCCATTCTGCTCAATGGCAGCATGGGCAGCCCTGTCAGCAAGCGGATCGAGTATCCGAAGCTTTTGCAGATGATCGACAATGGCGAGGTGGCGCGCGTCGCCATTCGCAATAATACCCTGGTGGGCCTGACCACGTCCACCAAAGTGGCTGCTACGGATTTCCCCGACCGCAGCTACGACTTTGAAACCACCATCGGCGACGATTTTATCGAAACGGTTCGCCAGATGGAGGCCACCCGGCAGGGCAAGCCCCTGGACGAGGTATCGGTGAGCGACCTGAGCTTCACCGTGGAATACCGCGCGCCGGTGACCATTCCGTGGTGGTATGACTTCCTGCCCTTCTTGGTGATCACCGCGCTGTTCCTGGTGTTCTGGTTCTTCCTGATGCGCAGCCAGGGCGGCGGCAACAGCAAGGTGATGAACTTTGGCCGCAGCCGTGCCCGCGTGCAGGACCCGGCCAAGAACAAGGTCACCTTTGCCGATGTGGCCGGTGCCGATGAAGAAAAGGAAGAGCTGCAGGAGATGGTGGATTTCCTGCGCAACCCCAAGAATTATACCGAGCTGGGTGCCCGCATCCCCAAGGGTGTGCTGCTGGTGGGCCCTCCCGGTACCGGTAAGACTCTGCTGGCCAAAGCTGTGGCTGGCGAGGCTGGTGTGCCCTTCTTCTCCATTTCCGGCTCCGACTTTGTGGAGATGTTCGTGGGCGTGGGTGCCAGCCGCGTCCGCGACCTGTTCGACCAGGCCAAGAAGGCTGCTCCGGCCATCGTGTTTATCGACGAGATCGACGCTGTGGGCCGTCACCGCGGTGCCGGTCTGGGCGGCGGTCACGACGAGCGCGAGCAGACCCAGAACCAGCTGCTGGTGGAAATGGACGGTTTCGCCATCAATGAAGGCGTGATCGTCATGGCTGCCACCAACCGCCGCGATATCCTCGATCCCGCGCTGCTACGTCCTGGCCGCTTCGACCGCCAGGTGACTGTGAATTATCCCGACCTGGACGGCCGCGTGGCCATCCTGAAGGTGCACAGCCGCGGCAAGCCCCTGGCCAAGGACATCGACCTGCGCACCATAGCCAAGCGCGTGCCCTACGCCACCGGTGCCGAGCTGGAAAACATAATGAACGAGGCGGCCATCCTGGCGGCCCGTGCCCGCAAGAAGGAAATCACCCAGCAGCTGCTGATCGACGCCATCGCCCGCGTGCAGATGGGCCCCGAGAAGCGCAGCCACAAGGTTTCCGAACGCGACCGCAACATGGTGGCCATCCATGAGTCCGGCCACGCCATCGTGGGCCACTTCATTCCCGGCGGCGACGATGTGCACCTGGTGACCATCGTGCCCCGCGGCCAGGCGGCTGGTCACACCCTGTCCCTGCCTGGTGAAGAGAACGACCTGATGACCCAGAGCCAGCTGATGGCACGCATTGCCATGACCCTGGGCGGCCATGCCGCTGAAGAGCGTGGCCTGGGCGAGTTTACCACCGGTGCCACCAGTGACCTGCAGCGCGCCACCGAGCTGTGCCGCCGCATGGTGACCCAGTTCGGCATGAGCGAAAAGATGGGCCCTGTGTATCTGGACAGCGACCAGGAAGTGTTCGTGGGCATGGAATTTGGCCAGACCCGCGGCTACTCTGAAGAGGTGGCTGCGAAGATCGACCAGGAAGTCCGCCGCCTGCTGGATGAGGCCTATGCCATGGCCCTGAAGGCCATCGACGACAACCGCGAACGCTTCGACCAGCTGGTGGAAGCCCTGCTGAAGCAGGATACCCTCAGCCGTGCCGAGTTCGTGGGCCTGATGGAAACCGGTGTGGTGCCGGTGATCGAGGACGACGACAAGCCCCAGCCCGATGCGGAAATTCCTGCTGCGCCTGAGCAGCCCGAGGAGCCTGCGGAGCCTGTCAACCCCGATAAGCCCGAGCTGCCCGACGACATTCTGACCAATCAAGATGAAGCCTGATCTTCATATGCACTCCACCTTCAGCGACGGTGTGCTTGCGCCGTCGCGGCTGGTGGAGAAAGCTGTTTCCATGGGTGTGACGGTGATGGCCATCACCGACCACGACACCTTTGACGGCGTGGACAGCCTGAAAGGGCAGGCAACGCCGATCCCGGTGATCCCGGGGGTGGAGCTGAGCCTGAGGGACATGCACGGCCTGCATCTGCTGGGCTATGGCATGACGGATGCGCAGGAGCTGCGCCAAACCGTGGCCGATCTGGCAGCCAAGCGGCTGAACCGGGCAGAAACCATGGTGCAGCGTCTGGCTGACATGGGTATGCCCCTGGACTGGGCTGCCATGACCGACGGTTACTCCGGTACGGTGGGCCGCGCCCATGTGGCCTGGGCACTGGTGGCCCAGGGCTACGTCAAAACCATGGAGGAGGCCTTCACCAAGTACATCGGCGAGGGCAAACCGGCCTATGTGGCAGGGGAGAGGCTCTCCATGGCGGAAGCACTGCCCCTGATGCGCCGCTGCGGCTTTGTGCCGGTGCTTGCCCATCCGGCCCAGCTGGGCAAGGATGAACTCACCCTGCGCACCCTGCTGGAGCACTGGCAGCAGCAAGGCCTGATGGGCGTGGAAGCCTATCATCCCTGCCAGCGCGGCAAGGAGGCCGCCTACGACCGCATGGCCCGAAGCCTGGGACTGCTGGTGACCGGCGGCAGCGATTATCACAAGGATGGCGACAGCCACGGCCTGCCCGGCAGCACGGCAGCCGCCTGGCAAACGGCTCAGCAGGATGTGGAAAGCCTCCTGGCCGCCATTGAAAAAGAAAAACTTTCTGGGATGTGAAAAAATTCCCGTGTTTGATCGTCTATACTTAAGGAAGGAGGAAAACGGCGATGTATCCTAACAATGGCTATCCCACGCAGCAGCCCCAGGAACGCAGGCGGCGCAGCGACCGGTACAGCACGCAGCAAATGAACCCGCCGGTGTCCTCCGCCCAGGGCTGGCAGCAGCCGGCCTATCCCCAGCAAAACTCAATGCCTCAGCGGAGCGGCTACCAGCCTGTGCAGCAGGCTGCGCCCCAGCAAACCGTGCCGCGCCAGGGGATCCCCCAGCAGGCGCAGCAGATGCCCCGGCAGACCTATCAGCAGAATCAGCCCTGGCAGGGCGCACCCCAGCAGAATTACGGCCGGGGGTATCATCCCCAGCAGAATAACAGCCAGTGGGGACATTCCCAGGCCCGGTATGACGGCGGTGCACAGCAGACCCGGCAGGGCTACCAGCCCCCGAAGATGCCGCCGCAGCCTCCCCAGGATGGCGGCGACGGTCAGCAGCCGCCGAAATTCAACTGGAAGCTGCTGGTGGTGGCCCTGGTGGTGATTGCCGTGATCGCTGTGGGCTGCATGGTGGGCAGCCGCATCCACGAAAAGCAGCAGCTGGAAAACTACGTGGCCAGCTTCGACAACGTGTTCTGCAACAATGTGTATGTGGATGGCATCCACCTGGGCGGCATGACCCAGCAGGAGGCCATCAATGCCGTGACCCAGAAGGCCCAGCAGCGCAACGACGCCTGGTCGGTGAAGCTGACCTATCAGGGCAGCGTGGTGACGGAATTCCGCGCCAACCAGCTGGGCATGACCGTGGATGTGACCGAGCAGCTGCGCCAGGCCTGGAGTCAGGGCCACGCAGGCGATACCCAGCAGCGGCTGGCTGCCATGGAAGCCCTGGCCGAGAAGCCCTATCAGGCCTATTCTGCCCTGCCTAACGGCGACACCTCCGTGGTGGACAACGTGCTGGCGGACATCCGCAACCGGATCTACCTGGCCCCCCAGGATGCGGCTATCATCGAGTTTGACCCCAACAAGACCTCCAATCCCTTCACCTACCGGGATGAGGCGGTGGGCTACAACCTGGACACCGAACCCATCAAGGAAAAGATCTACCAGATGGTATCCACCCTGGAAAGTGGTGCCATCGAGATCGTCCCCACGGTGATCCAGCCCCAGGTGACCAAGGCGCAGCTGGAAAAGCTGGTGACCCTGCGTGCCTCGGCTTACACGAAGATCTCCACCACCAGCACGGAAAACCGCACCAACAACATCAAGCGGGCCTTCCAGCTGATCAACGGCACGGTGCTGCAGCCCGGCGAAACCTTCAGCTTCAACGGCGTGGTGGGCGAGCGCAGCATCGAGAACGGCTTCTTTGAGGCCATCGAATACGCCTACAACGAGCAGGTGATGGGCGTTGGCGGCGGCGTGTGCCAGGCCAGCAGCACCCTGTATCAGGCTGCGGTGGCGGCGGGCATGCAGATCACCAAGCGCGAGCAGCACTCCCTGGAGGTCAACTACACCGAGTTCGGTATGGATGCCACCGTGTTCTGGAGCAAGAACCGCAAGATCGACCTGGCGTTCAAGAACACCAGCGAAGCCCCCATTTACATCGTGGCGGGCGTGCAGTCCGACCCCGATAACCGCAAGCGTTCCATCGCCAAGGTGTCCATCTACGGCCTGGACCTGGGCAATGTGACCTACAAGCTGGAAGCCCAGACCACCGAGGTGCTTCAGCCCCCGGCGGAAACCAAGATCGTCCGGGACAAGAAGCAGGAGTACGTGACCTACATCGATGAGGAAAAGCTGGTGCAGAAGGCCGAAGAAGGCTACGTGATCGACAGCTTCTGCGTGAAGTATGTGGACGGTGCCGAGGTGGAACGCACCCACCTGTACACCGACCGCTACGAGCCCAAGCAGGAAACCGTGTATGTGGGCATCAAGGAAAGAGAAGAATAACTCACACAAAAAAGAGGACTGTACCACAGTCCTCTTTTTACATGGGTTGAAAAGATGCAAGCCCGGCTCAAACAACCGGTTATTGCTTGCCTGGCTTGCCGGGACTATACTGAAAGCACCAAAACGAAGGGGAGAATCAGCATGGATGCAAAGAAGATCGGGCGGCAGATTGCTGCCCTGCGGAAAATGAAGGGCCTGACGCAAAGTGAAATGGGGGAGCGGCTGAACATATCGTTCCAGGCGGTAAGCAAGTGGGAGCGCGGCGAAACTATGCCGGATACGGGCATCCTGGTCGACCTGGCAGACGTGCTGGAAACCACGGTGGACAACATCCTGCGCGGCGGCGAACAGGCCATTTCCTATAAGGGCAAGTTCACGGTGGAGGACATGCGTCGGGGCCTTCTTGCCCTCAAAAGCATGGGGGAGCATCTCGGCCAGGGGCACCCCTTCTACCGGTTTGCCATCGAAGGCATCAATGCCCAGATGAACACCACCATCCAGGATGCGTTCAGCGACGAGCGGATCTTCGAATGCTTCGTGGCAGAGGCGATCATCGCCAGCCTGAACGAAGGTAAGTACATCGACCTGACGGACGTGAAGAACGGCTTTCAGCACGAGAAATACCGGGATATTGTACTGAAACACTGCGAAAGATGCGGGATCGTATAAAGACAAAAGTCCCCCTACGGCTACGCACATTCCCCGGGAGGCGTCGGAGGGCCCGCAGGCCCTCTGACTGTAATCGTGTAACCCGGCTTTGCCGGGTTCGCGGGGCGTTTTCCGCTTGCGGAAAACATACCTTACACGAAGGAGCGACCGTGGGCGTTAGCCCACAGCGACGGAGTGCCAAAACTCAAAAAGATGGATCCGTAAGGATCCATCTTTTTGAAAGCCGTTAGGCTTTTCCGTTGCAGCCCAGAACGTTCACGATCTTGTGAGTGACCATGTCCTTCACAGCCTGACGGGCGGGCTTCAGCCACTGACGGGGATCGAAGTGATCCGGATGCTCCGCCAGGTACTTGCGGACGGAAGCGGTCATGGCCAGACGGATGTCGGAGTCGATGTTGATCTTGCACACGGCCAGCTTGGCAGCCTGGGCCAGCTGCTCCTCGGGAATGCCGATGGCACCGGGCATGTTGCCGCCGTACTTGTTGATTTCCTCAACGAAGTTCTGGGGCACAGAGGAAGCACCGTGCAGCACGATGGGGAAGCCGGGCAGACGCTTGGCGCACTCTTCCAGCACGTCGAAGCGGAGCTGGGGCTTGGTGCCGGGCTTGAACTTGTAAGCACCGTGAGAGGTGCCGATGGCGATGGCCAGGGAGTCGCAGCCAGTCTTAGACACGAACTCTTCCACCTCTTCGGGACGGGTGAACATTTCCTTGCCAGCTTCGACGACCACTTCGTCTTCCACGCCAGCCAGGGTGCCCAGCTCAGCCTCAACCACAACGCCGTGGTCGTGGGCATACTCGACGACCTTGCGGGTCAGCTCGATGTTCTCGGCAAAGGGCTTGGAGGAAGCGTCGATCATGACGGAGGTGAAGCCGCCGTCGATGCAGGACTTGCACAGCTCAAAGCTGTCGCCGTGGTCCAGGTGCAGAGCGATCGGGATGTCGTTCTCCTGAGCAGCAGCCTCCACCAGCTTCACCAGGTAGGTGTGGTTGGCATAGGAACGGGCACCCTTGGACACCTGCAGGATGACGGGAGCCTTCAGCTCGCCAGCAGCCTCGGTGATGCCCTGGATGATTTCCATGTTGTTGACGTTGAAAGCGCCGACGGCATAGCCGCCTTCGTAAGCCTTCTTGAACATTTCCTTGGTAGTAACAATCGCCATTGGAATAACCCTCCTTTGCGAATTCTACTTCATTATAGCACAACTCGTCCTGGATGAAAAGAGGTTTGTAAATTCTTTGACAAAATCATGCCATAAGTTGGCAAGGCATGGGGAGAAGGGCGTCAGGTGCCCAGGGATATGGCCGGGCGGGTGCACACATGCTGCAGAAAAACCGCATCGTGCTCCACCAGCAGCAGGGTGGGCTGGCTTGCTGAAATCAGGGCTTCGATCTGCTTGCGGCTGTACACGTCGATGTAGTTCAGCGGCTCGTCCCACACGTACAAATGGGCCGGGATACACAGGCTGCGGGCCAGGAGCAGCTTCTTTTTTTGTCCCTGACTCATGGCATGAATGGGCTGGTCGAAAAGCTCGCGGCCAAAGTCCATGTTGCGCAGGATGGCCTTGAAAAGCGTCTCGTCCACCTGGCTTTCCTGGATGAAGGTACGCAGGTCGCCGTGGAGGAAATCCGTCTCCTGGGGCACATAGGAGATGACCATGTTGGTGGCGATGTTCACCTGGCCGGTGAGTGCACCGCCCTGGCCGCACAGTGCCTTGAGAATACTGCTCTTGCCCGCGCCGTTGTGCCCGGTGAGGGCCACGCGGTCGCCCTGGCGCAGCTCGAAGGTGATGCCATCGGCCACGATGCGGTCGTCGTAGCGCACCTGGCCCTCCTGCACGGAGATCAGCACGCTCTTGGGGTGGCGCAGGTTGGTGAGCTTCAGGTCGCCCACCTTTTCCAGGTTGTGGAGCAGGGATTGCTTTTCTTCGATGGCGCGCTCCTGGCGTGAACGTGTTGCAAGGGAGCGCGCCATCATTTTGGCTGCCTTGTGTCCGATGGCACCGCGATCACAGGGGCCAAGGCCGATCTTGGTAGCTTCCACCCGGTCGCTCCACTCAGCGGTGCGGCGGGCGGCTTCTTCCATGCGTCGGATATCTTTTTTCAAACCTTCATTCCGGGTCTGCTCATATTCATTCTGCTGGTTCAGGCGTTCCTCCCAGGTGTCGTAGTTGCCCTGCATCACCCAGATGTCCGACTTGTTCAGGCTCAGCACATGGTCGATGCAGCGGTTGAGGAAGGCGCGGTCGTGACTCACCAGCAGAAAGCCATCCTTGCGGCGGAGATAATCCGCCACCAGCTCGCGGCCATGCACGTCCAGGTGGTTGGTGGGCTCATCGATGAGGGGATACACATCCTCCCGGGAGAACAGCGCGGCCAGCAGGGCCTTGGTCTGCTCGCCGCGGCTAAGGGTACAGAAGGGCCGGTAGAGAGCATCCTCCGTCAATTGCAGCAGGTTGCACTCTCGGATCAGCTGCCAGTCCTCAGCCTCGGGCGCGGCGGCTTGCATCACAAACAGGGTGAGCTGCTCCGGGTCGTCCACCTCAAAGGGGAAGTACACCGGCGTCAGCGGCATGTCGATATGCCCGGTGTAGGCGTGCAGGCCCTGCATCAGGCGCAGCAGGGTGGTCTTGCCCCGGCCGTTGCGCCCCAGCAGCCCCAGCCGCCAGGCGGTATCCACATGAAAGGAAACGTGTTCAAATACGGGCGTATAGCTGCCCTCATAGGTAAAAGAAAGATCGCGTACATTCAGCTGCATGGGCGCAGCACCTCCAAAGATGGGTCACCGGCTGAAGGAGAAAGGCGGAAGAACGCACAAAAATAGAGCCTCCATTGCTGGCACAGCCATATTTCCTGCCACGGATACGCCCAATGGGCATACCTCTCCCTTCATGCTTTGGGAAATCGGCAGAAAATCAGATGCGCATCAGCAGGGTCAGCTCCTTCATATCAAAGTGCCGCCATTGTAGCACAAATGCCAACGCTTGTCAAATACAAAAAGCAGCTTGCTCCGCGTCGCGGCGCGACCGTATTCGCGCCGTGACCCCAACATATATGCGTACCCAACGCCTATCCCGAATGGGAGTCTTAAGGGTCGAAGACCCTTAAGCGGGTTCCCCAAGGGCA